>JAZSOO010000018.1:0-15947 GCA_045536935.1 Eubacteriales bacterium
AAAATAGTAATTCTTGTAAAAATCCGATTCGGCATTTTTACCTAATGTATTGCTGAAGTAATAGGCGTGCTTCAATGCTCCTTTTGCTGTTTCTTTATCGTTTGGATAGCCTCTGTTGATGCACGCCCAAGCTTTATTAAAGAGCGTAATATCAAAATACTGACACCTTCCCGTATTGCGTGATAAATCAAGAGCAATATCACAAATTTCAATACATTCGTCAAAACGTCCGTCCTGACCGAGATATTTGGACAGATTGTAAAGGATCATCAGTCTGGTTCTTAGTGCTTCTTCTGCACTTATAATGTGCTTGTTATAATAATCGTTAACTGCGTAAAGTATGGATATTGCTTGACTTCTATTGCCTATGTTGTCATAGCAAATAGCAATGTTGTTCAGTAAGATTATTTCTTCGTATGACAATACGTGCGGTATTTTATTGCTTTTATAATTCGGACAGGTTAATTGCAACGCTTCTTCAAACAAACCTAACTTTTCATTTTCGGAATAGTCGGGCTCGTTAAGCAAGATTTTGTAAAGTATTAAAAACTGTTTGTCGATCTGTGTTTTATCTTCAAGAAGTTCTTCAAATTCCTTCAAGAAAGATGACGCAAGTATAAAATCATTTATCACGTATGCTTGCCGTATCTTGAATTTCAATTCATGAATACGAAATTCACGTTTGTCGATATAACAATCGCAAAACATTTCAGAATAACCCAATCTTTGCAAAAGCATCTCGAAATGATTTTTTGTCGGAAGCCGTTCGCCGTTTTCAATACGTGACAAAGTTGGTACTGAACAGATTCCGTCGGATAGTTCTTCTTGAGTAAGATTCAATTCTTCACGTCTGCTTTTGATTATCGGACCTAACTGAAAAACTGCCATAAAAACCCACCTTTGCGTATAATATCAAAATATTATAGCATAGGCGCTATGAAAAATCAACTTAAAGGAACAGTTTATAGAGATGAACCTTCAGACTGAATCGATCAAATATAAAAGAGCTTTAAGAAAAGATTTTATAAATAAGTTTGCCGACAAGACACTACCTCAATACCGTTACGTTATGCATCACGGCGATTTTTACGGAGCAAACACCCATAAAGGCTGTCTTTGGGAGGTTATCCGCCCCTATAATGTAATTTCCTTCGAAAAAGCATTGGAGACTTTGAAGGAATACGAAGAACTTTTCGTGATATGGGACGACCGCCGCTTTTGCTTTGACGGGAATAACCCCAAAACTCCCGTCTTGAAATTCAACGGTATAGAACTTTCAAGGCTTCTTGCTGAAGATAGCTCTGTAAAACCGAATGAAAAACGCTCCCTTCCTATTGATATATACGTATTCGATAGGGAATTAAGCTTTCATATAACCTTCACTCATATCACAATAGAAGGCTTTGGCAGAGTTTGTATAACCTCAAAAGAAAAAACGGACGATTTCGGAATATCGCCCGCTTTTGAAGAATTTATAAAAGAAACCGAATTAGGTAAATAGTTATACCAATTCATACCGTAATTTTTCAAGAGCCTTTGTTTCCCGCCGTGATACGGTCACCTGCGTCATGCCGAGAACACGCCCCGTTTCGGATTGCGTAAGATTTTTAAAATATCTCAACCGAATAATCTCTCGCTCTTCGTGAGAAAGCCTGTCGATCGCCTGCATAAGGGCGATCTTTTCGTTTATTTCGGGAGTGAAATCCTTGCCGATAAGGTCAAGAATAGTCGTGTCCTCGCCGATCTGTTCGGAGAGGGAAACGGTAGAAGCCGTTGCCGAAATCGCTTCAACGGTTTCTTCCTCGCTGAAACCGCACATAGCCGAAAGCTGTGAAACACTCGGCTCACTTCCGTTTTCGGTAATATATTTCTCCCTTGCGGCATAAATAAGAGCACCCTTGCGCTTAAGCTCACGCCCAACCTTAATTTCGCCGTCATCACGTAAGAATCGCTTTATCTCACCGATGATCAAAGGAACGGCATAGGTCGAAAACGCAGTCTGCCGTGAAAAATCAAAATTCCGAATGGCTTTTATCATACCTATATGCCCGATCTGGCATAGGTCCTCGTAATCAACGCCTCTCCCCGTAAAACGCAAGGCGATAGAACGAACTAACCCCGTGTTCTCGCCAACGAGAATGTCAAGAGCACTCTTGTCACCTTCTTTTGCTTTTGCAATAAGAACGGCTGTACCTTCTTTCACTTGGAGCTTAACCTCTTTTCAAGTATAACGACCGTACCTTTACCGGGAGCAGACCTGACCTTTATCTTGTCCGTGAAACTTTGCATAATGGTAAAGCCCATACCGCTTCGCTCGCCGTCGGAATCGGTGGTGTAAAGCGGTTGCATAGCCGTTTCAACGTCGTCAATGCCTTTTCCTTTGTCTTTGATCTTGATAATAAGCTTTCCGCTTTCGGTAAGCTTGCATTGTATGTAGATAGGGCAAAGAGATTTGTCTTCAGCCCCTGCATAACCGTGAACTATTGCGTTCGTGACCGCTTCGCTGACAACGGTCTTTATGTCTGCAATGATTGCAATATTCGGGTCGCTCTGCGCCGCAAATGATGCAACCGCAGTCCTTGCAAAAGATTCGTTTGCGCTCCTTGCGCAAAACTCTGTTTTCATTGTGTTAATGATCTTATCTGCCATTTTTAACCTCTTTCGATCTTTAATATTTTGTCCATACCTGCGATCTGTAATATCCGATAAGCCGCTTCCGACGGATTTTTAATAATAAGAATACTGCCGACGGAAAGACATTTCCTCATACGACCCATAACTAAACCCAACCCCGAGGAATCGCAAAAAGTAACTCCCGAAAGGTCAAGCGAAAAACTGACAGGCTGTGTTTCGTCGATAATTCGGTCAAGCTTTTCTCTTGCTTCCTTGGCGTTGTGATGGTCTATCTCACCAAAAATAAAAGCGGTGGTTTCTTCTCCGTGCTTTTCGCCTCTTATTTCCATTGTTGTCTTGTCCTTTCATAAAAAATGCTTTTTTCATATTCTATCAAATAGCTTTGTCGTATTATGCCAAAGCGTGCAAAAATGCAAAATAAAATCGCATATATTTATAATGACGAAAAAAATAAAAAAATTGAAAAAAGGGGATTGACAATAGTGTTTATATGTGATATACTACACCTCGCTGGCGTGAGCGAGATGCTGGTGTAGCTCAATGGCAGAGCAACTGATTTGTAATCAGTAGGTTGGGGGTTCGACTCCCTTCACCAGCTCCAAAATACAAAAAACAATATCTAATATATGGGGGAATTCCCGAGCGGCCAAAGGGGGCAGACTGTAAATCTGTTGTCACTGACTTCGGTGGTTCGAATCCACCTTCCCCCACCAAAAATAAGACGGTCAAAAGACCGTCTTATTTTTTATCCATTGCGAAAGCAATGGTATATCATCGCCGTTAGGCGTATATCATCACGCAAAGCGTGTATGTCATCAGCCGTAGGCTGTATATCCTTTTGCAATGATGATATACAATTCCTACGGAATTGATGATATGCAAGACTTTGTCTTGATGATATACACGGCTACGCTGTGATTTATGTGAAAGTTCGAAATACGTAACCTGCCGATTTTAAAATTAAATAACCTTAAAAATATCGAAAACAATGGCGTTTATTAACAAAACGTCATTGCTTTTTTCGTCAAATTAACAACATATAATCTTTTGCACTTCCTTGAATTTGTAAAATTAAAGTGCTATAATTAAATATGTATAGTCATATTTTTTAGGAGGTAAAAATGAAAAGAATTTTTTCTCTCATTCTTTCGTTGGCAATGATAATTTCGCTTGTCGTAATACCTGTTAATGCCAACGCCGTAACGGCTTCGTCAAGGGTATCACAAATTCTTGCTTCGATGACGTTGCGTCAAAAAATAACCCAAATGCTTATGCCCGATTTTCGTTATTGGGATATCAACGGTGACGGTACTGCAAGTTCGAGTACCGAAATGTTTACCGAAATGACAGATGACGTGCGGAAAATAATTGAAGATTACGATTTCGGTGCAGTTATCTATTTTGCTCAGAACCTTACGGGAACAGAGCAATCCTATTATCTTACAATGGAAATGCAGAAAGCCGCTACAAAAGACGGCGGTATACCTATGTTGATCGCCGCCGACCAGGAAGGCGGTATGGTTTACCGTCTCGGCACGGGTACTGCGTTGCCCGGTAATATGGCTCTCGGCGCCGCAGGTGACACAGCCTATGCAAAAATGGCAGGCGAGATAATCGGCAGAGAACTTGCTGCCCTCGGCATCAACACAAACCTTGCTCCCGTTGTTGACGTTAACAACAACCCGAATAACCCTGTTATCGGTCTTCGTTCCTACAGTGACGACGCTACCCTTGTAGGCGAACTTGCTTCCGCAACGATCGCAGGTCTCGGCGAGAGCAACGTTATCGGCTGTGCAAAGCATTTCCCCGGTCACGGCGATACCGCAACAGACTCCCACTACGGACTTCCTTCCGTTAATAAATCTTTAAACGTTTTGAAGGATTGTGAACTTAAGCCTTACGAAATTGCGATCGAGCAGGGAATAGATATGATAATGACTGCTCATATCCTTTATCCTCAGCTTGAATCCGATACTGTATATTCCAATAAAACCGGTTCGTATGAATCTCTCCCTGCAACAATGTCCGACAATATTCTCACAGACCTTCTCAAAGGCGATATGGGATTTGAAGGCATCATAATCACCGACGCTATGAATATGACGGGTATTACAGGATTTTGGGATTCCGTTCAGGCATGTGTGCTTGCTATTCAGGCAGGCGTTGATATGCTCTGTATGCCCGTTTCGATGCGTACCAAAGCAGATTTGACCACACTCGAAAGCATAATCTCGGGTCTTGAAACTGCCGTAAACAACGGCACGATTTCCATGTCCCGTATAAATGACGCTGTAACAAGAATCCTTACCGTAAAAGAAAATCGAGGTATTCTCGATTGGAACGAAGAGGACTATTCTTCTGCTTTTGCTTCCTATATGGTAGGCTCGGATCTTAACCGTCAGGCAGAACGTGAGATTGCAGCAGCTGCAGTAACCGTCGTTCAGAATAACAACAACGTTCTTCCCTTGAACGTAACTTCTTCTACCAAAGTCGTTGTTTATGTTCCTTATGAAGACGAAAAGGCCCAGATTGCAATGGCTTGGAACCGTGCGAAGAATGCGGGTGTCGTTCCCGCCGGCGCAAGCCTTGAAGTTATAGAATACGAAACGACGATATCTGCTACCGACACGAGTGCTATCAGCAGCGCAAATATAGTTATCATTAACGCTGAAGTATCTTCAGCAAGCTATATGAACGGAGCAAGCTGGCAATCATCTGTTCCTATGGCGCTCGTTTCTACTGCTAAAAATGCAGGTAAAACAACGGTCGTTATGTCTTCTGATAAACCTTATGACGTTCAGTGCTATACAAACGCCGATGCAGTTTTGGCTGTTTATGGCTGTAAGGGTTCTTCTGTTGACCCGACTGAAGCATTAACAGGAAGCGTAACTTCTTCCGAGGCCGCATACGGCCCCAATATCATCGCAGGTATGGAAGTAATGCTCGGCGTATTCGGCGCACAGGGTAAACTTCCTCTCGATATTCCTTCTTATAACGGAAGTACCTATACTGATAATATTCTTTATGCAAAAGGTACAGGTATAACCTACGAAGCCAAACACGTTCACAACCTTACACTCGTTGAAGAACGTGACGCTATCGCACAGGAAGGCTATAACCAAAGCTTCTATCAGTGCACAGGCTGCGGAATGTGGTTTGAAGATTCTGCAGGAACAACGGTTATCAAAGATAAATTCAGTCTTGTCGACGATATCCTTACGGATCTTGAACTTGTCGTTGAAGAAACCTCCCCCTTCTGGCTCACTCATTACAACACTCTCGCTTACGAAGGCGCAGGCACGGTCATTTCAACTACCGGATTAAGCGGCGGTGCTTGGAACGATATGTATGCTTTCGAACCTGTTTTGGGTACCGATGCATATAAGCTTGTTACAATTTCCCGTGGATATACAAATCAAGGCTCGGGCGTTCTTCCCGCAGTTCCTAAGGGGGGCTTTGTATATTCGTTGAACAGAGGTAACAGCCCTTATTATTCCGATAATTGCGACAATATGATTGCAGACGCAGTTAATTGGGAAATAGGCGATATGTTCGTATTTGACGGACTTGACCTCGCAACCTTCGCCGTACCCACAACCACTTCGGGCACGAATTGGTACAATGCTTCTTACGTTTGCACTGCAACCTACAGCAAGGTTACTATCAAAGATCCTGTTAACGACCATTCCGACGTGCTTAAATTCTCGAACGCAAACCTTACTCTAACTGACGATATTGCGCTGAATTATAAGGTTGAAAGCCAACTTTTAAATGACGGCGCATATACCGACCCTTACGTCGTATTTGAAATGAACGGCGAAAAAACTACCGTAACCGAGTATGAAGAAGTCGGCGGAAAGCATGTATTCGAACTTCCTAACATCGCTCCTCATCAGATGAACGATACAATAACCGCAACTCTTTATGCAACAAAGGACGAAGAGGTATGCCTCGGCGAAACCATTGATTACAGCATCAAAGAATATTGCTATAACACTTTGAAGAATTATAGCGATAATGAAAAGTTGAGAACTCTTATCGTAGACCTTCTTAACTACGGTGCAAAATCGCAGGAATATATGAACTACAAGACAGCCACCTATGTCAATGCCGACCTTACTTCCGCCCAAAAGGCTTGGGGAACGGCTTCGGATAGAGAGCTTTCAACCGTTCTTGACGTTAATTATGCGACCGTCGCAAATCCTTCTGTAATATGGAAGAGCGCAGGCCTCAACCTTAAGGAATCCGTAGGTATGCGTTTCCGCTTTGAAGCAGATTCGCTTGAAGGCCTTACCGTTAAGATAACAAGCGGAAGTAATGAATGGACTCTCGGTTCCGAAAGCTTCGAAACCAACGTGTACGGCAACTACGTCTTCTTCGAAGGCTTGAGCGTCGCACAGATGAGCGATGAGGTTTACGTTACCGCATATAAGAACGGTGTTGCTGTAAGTAACACTCTTCGCTACAGTATCGAATCTTATGCGGAAGCAAAACTCGATAGCTCCGATTACGTACTCGTCGAGCTTGTAAAAGCAATGATGCGTTACGGCGATGCTGCAAAAGCTTATATGGAATAATAAATACAGAAAAAGCTCCTTGCTTCATAAGGAGCTTTTTCTTGTAAACCAAAGGTTTTAAAAAAACTGTAAATAACGACAAAAATCCTTCTTTTTGTGTTGACAATTTGGGCAATATTTGATATAATCTAAAAGATAATACAAAAGATTGTCGAACACCTCAAAAGATAGGAGTAAATGCTTATGTATAAGGATTATATAAAAAGAGCAATAGATATAGTTCTTTCCTTTATCGGCGGAATGGTATTGCTCCCTGTTTTTTTGATAGTTGCGGTCGCAATATATATCGACGATCCGGGTCCCGTGTTGTTCAAACAAAACAGAATCGGCAAAAACAAGGAAATATTCGTGCTTCATAAGTTCAGAAGTATGAAGCTCAAAACTCCCGATATCCCCACACATTTGCTCACCGATCCCGACCAATACATAACGAGAGTCGGCAAAATCATCCGTAAGTTAAGCCTTGACGAGCTTCCCCAGATATACGATATTTTGATCGGCAAAATGTCTATAATCGGTCCCCGTCCTGCTCTTTGGAACCAAGATGACCTTGTTGAAGAACGTGATAAATACGGTGCAAACGACGTTCGACCGGGTCTCACGGGCCTTGCTCAGATAAGCGGACGTGACGAGCTTGAAATTCCCGTCAAAGCGAAATACGACGGCGAATATGTCAAAAAGCTTAATGAAGGCGGTTGGAAAGCTTTCAGAATGGACGTAACCTGCTTCTTCGGCACCATAATGATAGTTCTTAAATCCGACGGTGTCGTCGAAGGCGGAACGGGTGAGCTTAATAAGAATAACGAAGAAGATAACGAAGATAATAACTAAAGTTTAAGCAGAGGTGTCAAAACCTCTGCTTTTTTATGAATTAAAAGTTAATTATTCTCGTATTTATCTTTTCGGGTTGACTAAAAATTTGTTTTGTGCTAAAGTACCCGTTAGTTAAAAAAACATCACGAAAAGAGTCATAATGAAAAAAATCTCAAGATGCTTCTATAAATTAGTAGTATGTATTCTTAAAATCGTATATCGAAAATATGAATTCGCAGGTCTTGAAAATATACCCGAAGAACCCGTTATATTCGTCGGAAACCATTCGCAAATACACGGCCCGCTTGCCACAGAACTGTATTTTCCGTTTGATATAAGAACTTGGTGCGCAGGCGAAATGATGAATCTGAAAGAAGTCCCTGCCTATACCTACAACGATTTCTGGTCGGAAAAACCTAAGAAAACAAGGTGTCTTTATAAGGTCGCCTCATATTTGATAGCACCGCTCTCCGCCATACTTTTCAATAATACGAAAACAATACCCGTCTATCACGACACCCGAATACTTAAAACCTTCAAACTAACGCTTTCAAATCTTCAAGAAGGGAAGAGTATTCTGATATTCCCCGAGCATAAAGAAAAGCATAACCATATCGTCTGCGACTTCCGGCAAAAGTTTGTTGACGTGGCGAAAATGTATTACAATAAATACGGCAAAACGATAAGCTTTGTACCGTTTTATTTGTCTCCCGAATTGAGAAAGATATGCTTTTCAAAGCCCATAACCTATTGTCCCGAAAACGATATAACCGAAGAACGCAACCGTATTTGCAATTACCTTATGGATTCAATAACCGAAACGGCAATATCCCTCCCCGAGCATACCGTCATTCCGTACAGAAACGTCGACAAAAAACAATTCCCCAAAAACAAATAAAAAACAGCTACCGTTTGGTAGCCGTTTTTTTATATTCAATCATCGCAATCAGCAAGACATTTAACAAAACAAGCGGTTCCGCTGATAAGAAGTGCAAGCGAGAATACAAGCAAACCTACAAGGATAACACCAACAGCGCCTGCAGGCACGCCGACACCCAAAAGAACGACCGAAAACAGCGCAGAACCGAGAACGCCGATTATCGCCGTGCTCAATAAACCGCACAAACAATCACATCCGCCGTCACGACGGTTCAAAGCAACCGAAACTGCCAAAACGGCAAGATAACCAACGGCAATACCAAGCACTACCCAAAGAAAAGCGGGAGTAACGGTGATAGCACCGGTAATCTGAAGAAATGCTGCGACGATACCGACAATAAGACTTCCGATAACTGCAAAAAGAGTGCAATTACATCTGCAATTACAGCTTAACATATTTTTCACCTCCCACTACCAATATATGCGGTATTAGGGAAATGAGTTGAACGAATATAAGAAAATATCGTCAGTCGGGTCTGCCCGTCAAATGACCCTCGTCCGTAAGGTCGGGATAACCAAGCTGGCGCAACGCTTCGTATGCAGCGATAGCAACAGCATTTGAAAGATTAAGCGAACGAACAAAACCTCTCATAGGAATGCGAATACATTTTTCGTAATTTGCTTCAAGCAACGGTTCGGGCAGACCGTGGCTTTCCTTGCCGAAAACCAAATAAATATCCTTATCCTTCGGATATTCAACATCGGAATGGCACTTTTGCCCCTTGGTCGAGCAAAAGTAAAATTCACCCTCGTTTTTAGAGATAAAGTCGTCCCAATTCGGGTATCTCGAAACGGTAAGATATTGCCAATAATCAAGCCCCGCACGGCGTATCGTACGGTCGGAAAGCTCAAACCCAAGCGGTTCTATAAGATGAAGATGACAGCCCGTCACAGCGCAGGTACGTGAGATGTTTCCCGTGTTTTGCGGTATTTCGGGCTCGTAAAGAACTATGTGTATCATAATTGTTTCCTTTGATAATAGTTTTATTAGATTATATCACCAATAAAAGAAATTATCAATCTTTTATATACTTTACAAACGAATAAAAAAGTGCTAAAATAAAGAAAAATATTCACGGAGGAAAAATATGGCACAGAAAATTTTAAAAAGAAGCGAAGTTCCCGTTGAGAATACCTGGAACCTTGCCGATATGTTCGCAAGCGACGATGCTTGGCTTAAAGAATACGAAGCATTAAGATCCTTCCCCGAAAAGATCATAGAATATAAAGGCAAGCTCGGCGAAAGTGCAAAAACTCTTCTTGCTTTCCTTCGTCTTGATGACGAGGTTTCGGTACGTCTTTCCAAATTTTATGGATACGCAAGCTGTAAGGGCGATGAAGATACCGCAAACAGCTTCTATCAGGACTTCCGTGGTAAAGCAATGAGCACCTACGTTGCCGTTTCGGGCGCAGCCTCCTTTGCAACACCCGAAATTATGGCAATACCTGATGAAACTCTTGAATCGTTCTGTAAAGAAGAGCCTGCTTTGGAAGAATACAGAAGAAGTCTGTATCAGATCCGCCGCCGTGCAGCTCACGTTCTTTCTCCCGAATGCGAGCTTCTCCTTGCATCTGCAGGCGAAATGGCAGACGGTCCCGATAATATCTGCTCGATTCTTCGTAACGCAGATCTGAAGTTCCCTCCCGTAAAGGATAAAGAGGGAAATGAACTCCCCTTGACAAACGGCTCGTTTGTTCCTATGTTGGAAAGCGAAGACGTTGATTTTCGCAAGCAGGTCTTTGAAACCTACTATAACCGTCTCGGCGAATTCAAAAATACCGTTGCTTCAACGCTCGATGCACAGTTCAAACAGCTTCTTTTCTTTGCAAAGGCCCGTAAGTATAACAGCACGATAGAAGCATCGCTCGACCGTACCGAAGTTCCCGTTGAAGTATATCATAATCTTATCGATGCCGTTCATAACAATTTTGATAAAATGTACCGTTACGTCGCACTCCGCAAAAAGCTGTTGGGCGTTGACGAACTTCATATGTACGACGTTTATACTCCCATCGTTGCCGATGCCGCTTCCGAAATAACCTATGAAGAAGCAAAGGAAACTATCCTCGAAGCACTTGCTGTACTTGGCGATGATTACGTTGAACTTCTCAAGGAAGGCTTTAATAACCGCTGGATAGACGTTTATGAAAACGAAGGTAAACGTGGCGGTGCATATTCCTCGGGCAACAGCCTGCCTCACCCCTACGTTCTTCTCAATCATAAAGATAACCTTGACAGTATGTTCACCCTCGCTCACGAAATGGGCCATGCGCTTCACAGCTATCACAGCGCAAAATATCAGCCTTTTTCCACAAGCAATTACGTCATCTTCGTTGCAGAAGTTGCTTCAACCTGTAACGAGATATTACTGATGCGCCACCTTCTTTCCAAGACTACCGATAAGAAGGAAAGAGCATATCTCATCAACCATTTCCTCGACCAATTCAAGGGAACCGTATACCGTCAGACAATGTTTGCCGAATTCGAGCTTGCAATGGGCAAAATGTGCGAAAGCGGACAGACCTTAACGGCAGACGCACTCTCTGCAAAATATCACGAACTTAACAAGCTCTATTTCGGTCCCGATATGGTCTCCGATGACGGAATTGCGCTCGAATGGGCTCGTATCCCTCACTTCTTCTATAATTACTACGTCTTCCAATATGCAACAGGCTTCTCCGCCGCAGTTGCGATAGCATCCCGTATCCTCGAAGAAGGCGAAAGTGCTGTCGCAGATTATAAGAAGTTCCTCTCCGGCGGTTCTTCGACCGATCCGATATCCCTTCTCAAGATCGCAGGCGTTGATATGTCCTCTCCCGAACCCGTCAATGCGGCACTCAAACTCTTCGGCGAGCTTATCGAAGAAATGGAAGAGCTTTGCTAAATATCATAATAAAAAAATCCCTCAACCGAGGGATTTTTTGTTGTCGGGGTCCCCGAGAAGCCGTTAGACTTCTTGGGGTAATTTGTTGTTTCTATTGTTTTTTGCTCTTAATATATTTAACACCTTCGGAAACGGGTAATATCAAAGCACCAATGGCAAGTGCAAGAATATATTCCCAAACCTCAATTTCCTTAAAGGAGAACATCTCGCTTAGGAACGGCACGAATATAACCAAAGCGGTAAGAATGAAGGAAGCCGCCATGGTAAGCCAAAGAATCTTGTTGTGGGAGTGAAGTTTAAATACACTCTTTTCACGGGAACGAAGGTTGAACGAATGGATAATTTCTGCCATAGACATCGTTACGAAAGCCATAGTTGTGCCGAAACCTCTGTCAATAGCGTTACCGATAAAGAAGGAAGCAAGCGTGAGAGCGGAAATACAAGCGCCCTGCCAGATAACGTCAATACCAAGCCCGTTTGCAAAAATACCTTCCTTGCTGTCACGGGGAGGAAGTACCATAACGTCGCCTTCCGCCTTTTCTGTACCAAGACCAAGCGCAGGCAAGCTGTCGGTGATAAGATTGATCCAAAGAATGTGAATAGGCTTAAATACTGTCAATCCAAAGAGGGAAGCGATGAATACGCTTAAAACCTCGCTGAGGTTTGAAGAAAGAAGGAACTGGATAGTCTTTCTGACGTTGGAATAGATCCTTCTGCCTTCTTCAACGGCGTTTACGATGGTTGCAAAGTTGTCGTCGCCGAGGATCATATCGGCAACACCCTTGGTAACGTCCGTGCCGGTAATACCCATACCGACACCGATGTCCGCCGTCTTAATAGAAGGAGCATCGTTAACACCGTCACCCGTCATTGCGGTGATAAATCCTAACTTTTTCCAAGCAGAAACAATTCTAACCTTGTGTTCGGGCTGAACTCTCGCATAAACCGAAAATTCTTTAATGCGTTCTTCAAGCTCTTCGTCGGAAATGTTATCAAGCTGGGAACCTGTAATAGCTTGACTTTCGTCTTCAATAATACCAAGCTGTTTGCCAATGGCAACCGCTGTGTCGATATGGTCACCCGTGATCATAACGGGACGTATACCTGCGTTTTTACATCTTTCAACTGCGTCGACAACTTCGGGACGAACGGGGTCGATCATACCCGAAAGACCGATAAAGATAAGCTCTTTTTCGATATCCTCGGGGTTCTTAAATTCGGGAAGGGAGGTGTGAACCGTGAATGCCGCCGCAAGAACACGCAATGCCTTGTCTGCAAATGCCTTGTTCTGCGCCATGATCGTTGCACGTGCATTGTCGTCAAGGTCATAAACCTTTCCGTCCTCGGGGGAGATATATTTCGTACATCTCGAAAGTATAACGTCGGGCGCACCCTTCGTGTATTGGAAAACCTTTTCGTTTACAAGATGAAGGGTAGACATCATTTTTCTTGATGAATCAAAAGGAGCTTCCGAAACACGGGGCTGCTGAAGATTAAGCTTGTTTCTGTCAAAACCGTTGTTCAAGGCAAATTGTTGCAAAGCCGCTTCTGTCGGTTCGCCCGTAACGTTGCCTTCGCTGTCGACTTCGGCATCGTTACAAAGTGCATTACAATAACAAAGAAGCTCGAAATTACCGCTGTAATGCTCAACAACAGTCATCTTGTTCTGTGTCAGCGTACCTGTTTTGTCACTGCAGATGACCTGAGTACAGCCAAGTGTTTCAACGGCGGTAAGCTTTCTGATGATAGCGTTTTGCGTCGCCATCTTCGAAACACCCATAGAAAGCACAATGGTAACGACTGCGCTCAAGCCTTCGGGTATTGCCGCAACTGCAAGCGATACGGCAACCATAAAGGTATCGAGAAGCACCGTTCCGTTGATTCTGCCTGCGGAGATAAGATTTATACCGAATATAACAATACAAATACCGAGAACCGCAAATGTGAGGATCTTGCTAAGCTGTGCAAGCTTAACCTGAAGGGGAGTTTTTTCTTCCGACGCATCGGTAATAGCTTCTGCGATCTTGCCCATTTCGGTATCCATACCCGTCGCAACGACGATAGCCTTGCCTCTGCCGTAAACGATGGTCGTACCTGTATAGACCATATTGCTTCTGTCACCGAGAGGGATATCTCCGTCTTTCGATTCAAGCGTGATAAACGTCTTGTCGCTCGGTACGGATTCACCCGTAAGAGCAGATTCTTCTGCCTTTAAAGAAACAGCCTCAATAAGTCTTGCGTCTGCAGGAACTGCGTCGCCTGCTTCAAGAAGGATAACGTCGCCGACAACAAGCTCTTCGCTGGTAAGAATATGAAGCTCGCCGTCACGCAAAACCTTGCATTTCGCCTTCGTCATCTCTTTCAGCGCATCAATAGCCTTTTCTGCTTTGTTTTCCTGAACAACACCCAAAACGGCGTTAAGAATAACGACAAAAAGGATAATAAATACGTCTGCAAGCGATTCATTCTCGACAAGTGCGGTTATAAAGCTGATAAGTGCCGCCGCAAGGAGAACAATGGTCATCGGATCGGTAAACTGAAGCAAAAACTTCTTCCAAAGCGGAATATGGGGCGGTTCTGCCAATTTGTTCGCACCGTCACGCTCAAAGCGTTCCTGCGCTTCGGCAGAGGTAAGACCCTTGCTTGACGAACGAAGGGCTTCATAAACCTGCCCGATGCTTTCTAAATAGTGTTTCATTACAAACCTCTTTTCTTTTGGGAAGCAGTATAAAAAAATAAGCAAGCGCAATTATGACCAAAGCCACAAAAGTCTTGCAATAAAACGCCGTTCCGGGCAAGAATGCCGAGATGTCGAAACGACGGGTACGCAGGGAACAATAGATACCCTAAAACGTACTGCTACTCCCTTTTATTGCCTTTATATTATCATAAACCCAAAAAAGTGTCAATAATCATTTTGTAAATTAATTTGCGTTATACCCAATCTATTGACAAAATTGTACGATTATAATATAATATTGTGATTATGTTTAATACTTATTCGGAGGATATTTTATGGACAATAACCTTCTTGCAGAGCTTCTGTATCCCAATGTTAAAACTCTTCCTGCGGATATCGAAGCACGCTATCCCAAAAGAGAACTTCCCGAAGGGGCAAAGGTAACCCGTTTTGCACCCAGCCCCACAGGATTTCTTCATATAGGCAACCTTTACGGCGCATTCACCGATGAACGCTTGGCGCATACGTCGGGCGGTGTTTTCTATCTCCGTATTGAGGATACCGATGCAAAACGTACCGTTCCCAACGGTATTTCTATAATTATCGAAACACTCAAAAAGTTCGGCGTTAATTTCGATGAAGGTGCGGTTATCGACGGTGATAACGGTTCCTACGGACCCTACCGTCAAAGCGAAAGAGCCGAAATATATCAAACCTTCGCAAAACAGCTTATCCGTGAGGGTAAGGCATATCCCTGCTTCTGTACCGAAGCGGAATTGGAAGCGATCCGCAATAAACAGGAAGCAGAAAAGCTCACCCCCGGTTATTACGGTGAATTTGCCGTTTGGCGTGATGCAAGCCTTGAACAGATCCAGGAAAAGCTCAACGAAAACGCTTCCTTCGTTCTCCGCTTCCGTTCGGAGGGCAATATTAATAACAAGCTTAAGTTCAACGACCAGATAAAGGGTGATATCGACGTTACAGAAAACGACGTTGACCACGTAATCCTCAAAAGCGACGGTATCCCGACGTACCACTTCGCTCACGCCGTTGACGATCACCTTATGGGCACGACCCACGTTATCCGTGACGAAAGCTGGCTTTCCACACTTCCGTTCCATATCCAGCTTTTCAAGGCTCTCGGCTTTAAGATGCCCAAATATTGCCATACCGCACAGGTGTTAAAGCTTGATAACGGCAATAAGCGTAAAATTTCCAAGCGTAAAGACCCCGAAGCGGCATTGACCTATTACCATTCTCAAGGCTATCCCGTTGAAGCGGTAAGAGAATATCTTATGACCTTGCTCAATTCCAACTTCGAGGAATGGCTTCTTAAATTCCCCGATAAACCTTTGGACGAGTTTAAGTATTCGATAGGTAAAATGGGCAAGAGCGGGGCGCTGTTCGATATCGTGAAAC
>JAZSOO010000021.1:0-80182 GCA_045536935.1 Eubacteriales bacterium
AATGGCAATGGGAATCGTATAAAGAGAAATAACACTATAAGAGAGCAATGAATAAATTATCCGATGCGAGTTACACGGTATTATAAACTACAATTTATCGAATTGTTTTGTGTCGACATCTAAATCGGTGCAACTTGCCAAAATGAAAACAGCACCCAGACGGGTGCTGTTTTCGTTTTGTTTTTGTGGATTAGGTTTTGTACTCACACTCTCAGTTATGATAGTCATCGTGTGTTTTATATAGCGCAACAAACGTCTTATTTTTTGTTGAAAAAAATCTAATACTATGCTATACTGAGAAAAACACTCAGATATAATATAAAGGAGTACTTATGTCCATTTCAAAAACAGCAGAAGACAATAACCTGAACGTTGACGAAACTCTTAAAATCGTTTATAATGCATTAGCCGAAAAAGGCTATAACCCAATTTCGCAGATATTGGGCTATATTTTCACGGGAGATCCTACCTACGTAACACCCCACAATAATGCCCGTGACCTCATCGCACAGCTTGATGCAGAAGAAATAGTCAGCCACGTTCTTGAAGCCTATTTTAAGGCTTGATCGAGCATTGATCATTTAAAATATACCCATCAGGAGAAGAACAATGAGAAAATTAACCATTAAAAGAATAAAAAGCTTTGTTGCTTGTTTGGGAAAAATGAAGGTCTATATCGAAGACCCGTATTCAAACGAGATAACGATAAATGACGTTCCCTGCAGAAAGCTCGGCACATTGAAGAATAACGAAGAAAAGACGTTCGAAATCGGGGAAGAGCAGGCAAAAGTGTTTGTGATTGCCGACAAATTAAGCAAGAGCTTCTGCAACGAGTTTTATCCGCTCCCCGCAGGTCAGGAAGATATATTTCTTTCGGGTAGAAACAAATATAACCTCGCCAACGGACACGCTTTCAGATTTGATAATAACGATAACGAAGAAGCACAGCAAAACCGCAAAAAAGGCTTCAAAAAAGGACTTTTGGTTATGTGTATTGCGGCTCTCGTAGGCGCAGTTATCGGGTTTATCGGCACTTCGAATATACTTTTTTCCGACCCCGAACCAAAGACCTTTTCGGACAACGGAATGAGCATAACGCTCACCGATGAATTCAAAAAGACCGAGTATGAAAACTTCACGACCTGCTACGATTCCAAACACGTTGCAGTGTTCGCCCTAAAGGAAGAATTCACACTTTTTGAAGGTTTTGAGGACTATACTTTGGAAGAATACGGCGATCTGGTCTTCAGCGCCAACGACGTTTCCGATTCTACGTTGAAGACTGTCGACGGATTGACCTATTTTGAATTCGAATTCACAAACCCCGATACCAAACAGCTGTGTAAATATATTGCCTTCATTTATAAATCCGACAATGCGTTTTGGATGATACAGTTTGCCACGCTTGCCGAAGACATGGAAGAATACCGTCCGAATATTATAGAATGGGCAAAAACCGTTTCGTTTGAATGATTTGCATTGTAAAAACAGCACCCAAACGGGTGCTGTTTTTTTGTACCACAACCGTCATAAACTGTCCTGCTTCTGAATATAAATCAAACGTGACGGGCAGGGATTTGAAGGGTAAAAATATTTTATAAAAATTTCTCGTTTAACAGACTTTTTTAATCAATTCTCAACAAAAAAATGATTTATCCCAAAAACGCCGTAAATAAAGTTGAATACCTCTTGATTTTCATGTCAAAAAGAGGTATAATATCTTGATTAATTCTGTAGATTAATATTTAATATGTAAACACTGTTGCCGATGTCGATTATTGAAATAATCGGTCGTATCGGTATATAACATCATATACGTCAATGAAAAAAAGCAAACCTGATTGACGGAAAGAGGGTACATTATGAATTTTGAACGCTTCGAAAATAAGATTTGGTTGTCTTCTCCCACAATGCACGGGGAAGAGATTGAATACGTTCAGGAAGCTTATAATACAAACTGGGTTTCTACCATCGGAAAGAATATCGATGAAGTAGAACGTATCGTTGCGGAAAAAATGGGCTGTAAGTATGCCGTCGGTCTGTCGACGGGTACAGCTTCTCTCCATCTTGCCATGAAGCTGGCAGGAATCAAAAAGGGCGATAAGGTATTTTGCTCTGACGTAACCTTTGCGGCTACCGTAAACCCCGTTGTTTACGAAGGCGGTGTTCCGATATTCATTGATACCGAATACGATACCTGGAATATGGACCCCGTTGCTTTGGAAAAAGCGTTTGAGCTTTATCCCGACGTTAAACACGTTGTAATGGCAAACCTTTACGGTATCCCCGGTAAAATGGACGAGATCCGTGCAATATGCGATAAGCACGGTGCAATCCTTATTGAAGACGCTGCCGAATCTATGGGTGCGACCTATAAGGGCCGTCAGACAGGTACATTCGGCGATATCGGTGTTATCTCCTTTAACGGTAATAAGATAATCACCGGCTCTGCAGGCGGTATGCTTTTGACTAACGACCTTGAACAGGCAAACAAGGTGAGAAAATGGTCGACACAAAGCCGTGAAAACGCTCCTTGGTATCAGCATGAAGAGATCGGTTATAACTACCGTATGAGCAACATCATCGCAGGTGTCGTAAGAGGTCAGCTTCCTCACCTTGAAGAACACATTGCACAGAAAAAAGCGATCTATATGCGCTATAAGGAAGGACTTAAGGACCTTCCCTTGGTTATGAACCCTTATGACGAAGTTAATTCCGAGCCGAACTTCTGGCTAAGCTGTATTCTTATTGACGAAGACGCTATGTGCAAGCAGGTCAGAAGTGACAGCGTTGCATTGTTCGTCAAAGAAAAAGGCAAGACCTGCCCGACGGAAATTATGGAAAAATTGGCATCGTATAACGTAGAAAGCCGTCCCATCTGGAAGCCTATGCATGCACAGCCTATCTTCCGTATGAACGGATTTGTGACCCGTGACGGCGACGGACGTGCTATGACGAATGCATATATCGCAGGCGAGAGCGTTGACGTCGGTATGGATATCTTCGAACGTGGTCTTTGCTTGCCGAGCGATAATAAATTGACTCCCGAACAGCAGGATATCATTATTGCGATGATACGTTCCTGCTTCGAATAAAGACTTTTAAAAAATCGGCATATACCGAAAGGAAAAATTGCTATGAACGAGAATAAAAACGATATGACGGAAATCAGAACCGATATTCCAACCCCTCGTGATTCAATATATACCCGTTACGTAAAACGTATTTTGGATATCGTGTTAAGCGGTACTGCAATATTGATTTTAAGCCCCGTTTTGCTTGTACTTTGCCTTCTCGAGCTTATCTATCACGGCAGACCTATCTTCTACATAGCAAAGCGTCCCGGTAAAGACGAAAAGATCTTCGATATGTATAAGTTCCGTTCGATGAACAACAAGACCGATGAGGAGGGCAACCTTCTTCCTCCCACACAGCGTATTACAAAATTCGGTCGAATCTTAAGAAGAACCTCTCTTGACGAATTGGCAGGTCTTTTCAACGTGTTCAACGGAACGATGTCGATCATCGGTCCCCGTCCCTTGATGATAAACTATCTTCCTTTGTATAACCAACGTCATAAATACCGTCACAGCGTTCGTCCCGGACTTGCTTGCTGGAACCTCAACGGCGAAAAGGAAATTACCGCAAAATCCTGGACTTGGAACGCTCAATTCGAAAGCGATATCTATTACGTTGAAAACGTAAGCTTCTGGTTGGACGTAAAAATGGTGTTCAAGACCGTTCAGGTCGTTTTCTCAAAGAGCGAGATACGCACGAATTCAAACCGTGTCGGCTTTAACGGCGAAAACCTTCTTGATACAAGAACCAAAAGCGATATCAGAGCAGAGGCAGAGGCAGCAGCCGCAGCCGAAGCCGCAGCTGAAACGACCCAAGCGGAAGTCGCTCAAGCTGAGGTAGCTCAAGCAGAAGAAAATAAGGAAAACGAAACAAATTAAGTTTTCTAAATCCCGAAACGTTTCTCGACAGTTGTGTTTGTCTGAACATCGACAAAAGGAATCGGATTCATGAAAAAATTAATGTCTTTTAAGAATAGCATAAATTCTTGGTTAGATGCTTATAAAAAGCGAATAGACGTTGTTGTGGCTTGCGTATTGGCATTAATGCCGATATTGCAGCATTATGTCGGCATCATCGACAATGCCTCGACGACCTTATTGCTGTTGGTATCTCCGTATCTTTTTATAAGAGTATTGTGCTCAGGTACGGTGAATTACAAAAATATAAGCCTTCTCTTTGTGCTCAGCGTGTTTTTTGTGTATAAGCTGTTTGACCACGGCACAAACTTCACAGAGCTTGCCCAAGTAATTCTTATGCTGTTCTTATTTTTGTCTATGGCGCAGGACGGCATAGATACCGAATCTGTCAAAAAGGCATTAACGTTCATCGCCGCAGCGGCAGGTGCATTCCTGTTGGTGCAGTATGCTTGTTACTATCTCTTCGGATTCCATTTGCAGTTAGTCCCCGATAAAGCACTTTTGCCCGAATGTAAACAGTGGATCTTGGGCGTAAGAACGGGAAGATACGGCATAAACGGCGTTAAAAGCAGTTTTTACAGACCTTCTGCGTTCTTCTTGGAACCTTCCCATCTGTTTATGTATTCTTTCCCTGCGCTTGTTTTGTCGCTCTTCGGCAAAAACAAAAAGCGTATGGATTGGATAACCACGTTCTTAATAACCTTTGCAATAGTTCTTTCCACTTCTGGTATGGGTATTGCCGTAACAGCTGTTGCGTGGGGCGCATTCTTCTTGTTAAGCAATGAAGAAAACGGTACATATTCCTTCAAGAATATTTTCCGTAAGCGCAATCTTATTATGGTCGGCATAATAGGGTTCGTGGTTTTGTTGGCGATAATCTTCGTGCCTTTCGTCAGAAACAGCGTTATACGTATATTCAGCAGCTCCGAAGGCTCAACAGCGATCGCAGGCAGAACTGCTTTGGCAACGAGAGAATTAAAGAAAATGACGTCGCTTGAATGGATATTCGGCGTTGCGGATAATACGAAGGCACTTTCCTTCAACGTTCCCGGATTTATGGCGATGGCATATAAATACGGTGTTATCGGTATAGTGTTCTCTTATGAATTTTACGTTAAAAGCTTCCTGAAGCTTAACGTTGGCTATATGATGGTCTCTGCGATCATAATCGTCGTTTCCTTCTTCAGCGCACACACTCACGGAACCTTCTTTATGCTCTACTACGTAATTTTGCTTATGGAAGGCCACCGTGTTTCGGAAACAAGCTGGCTTGCGGAGGAAACCGCAGGTATCAGAGAAAAGATAAAGAATAAGTTTAAAACGGTCAAAGAAAAGAGGGGAAGTTGAGAATGGCTGAAAAAGAAGCCAGAGGCAGTACCAAACTTGCGCTTAAAGCGGGTGCTTGGTACGTTATCAGTACGTTTTTGGTCAAGAGCTTGTCTTTTATAACGACTCCCATTTTTTCCCGTCTTATGGACAAGACCTCGTACGGCGAGTTTTCAAACTATGCAAGCTGGCAGACCACGTTGCTTGTCCTGACGGGTGCGGAATTATATAATACCGTAAACCGAGCATACTACGACCATAAGGAAGATTTTGATAAATACGTTTCTTCCGTTTCTATCGCCGCAATCGGCTTTACGGCACTTGTTTATCTTGTGTTCCTGTTCGGCGGAGATTGGATATACAATATCGTTTCGATCCCCCGTGAATTCGTTCATATGATGTTCTTCACGCTCACGTTCCAATCGTGTAAGCAGATCTATCTTGCCCGTGAAAGAACTCTTTACCGCTATAAATCCGTTGCCGCCATCTCGGTGTTTAACGCATTGGTTCCCACGTTGATCTCTGTTA
Organism: Eubacteriales bacterium; assembly: GCA_045536935.1. Classification (GTDB taxonomy): domain Bacteria; phylum Bacillota; class Clostridia; order Oscillospirales; family CAG-382; genus Coliplasma. The sequence goes on from JAZSOO010000021.1 coordinate 5,850, forward strand.
TAATGGTTATAATGGCGGAACAGACAATGCGTCTTCCTGCCCGTATCTACGGTTTTTACGGCCCTTCCACAGCGGTCGGTATCCTTTGCGGTGCGGTGCTTTTGTATAGAGGCAGGGGCTTTAAAGTAAAACACTGTACCTATGCGTTCAAGCTTTCCTTGCCGTTGTTGGTGCACTATCTTACCGCATATATGCTCACGTCCACCAACGTTATCGTAACTAAGAACGTTTTGGGTGCAGACACGGCGGCATTGGTAAGTATAACGACCAGCGCAACCACCGTATTAACGTTGCTTTTGCAATCAATTTCGGGTGCAGTCACAACCTGGCTTATGGACTGCCTTGAACAGAAAAAATATAAAACCGCACGTAAAGGCTTGTTCTTCTACGTAGCGGGAATCTCTGCATTGTCGCTTGCATTGATATTCGTTTCTCCCGAGATCATCTTGGTTTTGGGCGGAAGTAAATATGCTGCGGCAACCGAATTAATGCCCGGTCTTATCCTTGCGGCTATGATCCAGGCGATAACCACCGTTTTCACAATAATCCTCACGTACGAAAAACGTGTAATTGCAACCGCTTGGTGTACCGCTGTCGTTGCGATCGTCAGTATTGCGGCGAAGGTATATCTCTTGCCAGTATACGGTGTTAACAGCCTTGCTTGGATAAATGCTCTTGCGTTTGCAGTTCTCTTCGTTTGCGGATATTTCCTTGTTAAGAGAACGGGTGAATCTGCGTCGGTAGTCAACCTTAAGGGCTTTGTGGCTTGCGTTGCGCTCGTTCTGGGTGTTGCGTTGGCAAGCGGTCTTTTGTATCAGAATACTATCGTCCGTTGGGGTATTATCGCTGTTGCAGGTATTGCAACCTTGGTCGGCGCTTATATTAAACGAGATCTGATCTTAGGATTCCTTAAAAAGAGAAAAAAGTCGAAATAATACCGAAGAAGGTTAAAATATGAAGTTTTTTATAAAAAAACTGAATAAATTAGATCTGAGATCGTTCTATGTCTGCCTTGGTGTTATCGCCGTTTTGGTTTCTTTGATCGGTGTTTCTGTACTGTTTTCGCTTAACAAACAAACGATTCGTGTCGGCGCAGTATGCTATACCAAATTCCATACCGACGAAGATATCGCAAACGGCTTGGAAATTGACGAATCTTCGGTTCATATAGACGAATTCGAGGAATTCTTGATTCATCTCAAGAATAATAATATCAAAGCAATAACGATAAACGAGCTTCAACAGTTCATCGACGGTAAGATCGATCTTCCCGAAAGATGTATGCTTATCACCATTGATAATTGCACAAGAAGCTTCTATAAGTATGCCTATCCGCTCTTGCAGGAATACGGAATGCCTGCAAACGTGTCTATCTACGGCAACGCTGTCGATTTTGCAAGCGCAAACGATTTTTGGGTTGACCAATATTGCACTTGGACGGAAATATCGCAAATGTCAAAATCGGGCGTTATCGAATTCGGCTCGAGAACCTACGACCTTCATACGAACTTCGACGAAAGCTGGAGTGCGATGATGCGTGAAAACGAGGATATTTCAAAATACAGAGATATCTTGACGAAGGATATGTTGCCGCTTAACGAAAAGATAGAGAAGCAATGCGGTTATGCACCCCAATTCTTCTCCTATCCGTACTATGCGGTCTCTCTCCCGTCCGTACCGATATTGCGTGACGATCTGGGATATAAGTTCCTCTTTGTCGGCAACACCAAAAGCGCATATCGCTATTTCGGCTATTCGATACACTATACAAACTATAACCCCTTCGTAAAGGGCGATACTCCCGAAAATTCTTTTATAAAACGCTTTACTCCCCAAACGGGCGACGATACGAACGAATTGATCCATACCATCTTCGGCTAAAAGAAAGGAATTTAAAACGATGAAAGCACTTGTTCTTGCAGGCGGTCTGCCTCAGATCGAATTAATAAAACAGCTTAAAGCAAGAAATATCACAACCGTCCTTGCCGACGGTAATGCAAATGCGTTGGCAAGACCGTATGCAGATATCTTCTATCAAATTCCTATCTTCGACGTTGAAGAAGTAAAGAACGTTGCGGTAAAAGAAAACGTTGATTTTCTTATAACCGTTTGTGCGGACCAGGTCCTTCTTATCGTTGCGCAGGTTTCCGAAATGCTCGGCTTGCCTTGCTATATCGACTATCAAACGGCAGTAAACGTTTCCGATAAAAAATATATGAAGCGTATTTTTGCCGAAAACGATATTCCCACGTCACGCCACGTTGAAATGAGCACGCTTGATTGGGATAGGATCAAACACCTTGAATATCCTCTCGTTGTAAAGCCTGTTGATGCATACAGCTCCCGTGGTGTCCGTAAAGCGTTCACACCCGAAGAATTGGAGGTTTATTTCAAGGAAGCGTCCGAAATAAGCCGTTGCGGCGACGTTATCGTTGAAGAATTCTGCTCGGGCGAGGAGATAAGCGTTGACGTATACGTTGAAGGCGGAAAAGCAAAGCTCCTTTGCATCTCCAACAGCGAAAAGATCAAGGATAACGACAGATTCATAATCTTCCGTGGAAGATATCCTGCGGCAACAACACCCGAAATCGTTGCACAGATCGAAGAAGTTGCACAGAAGATTGCCGATGCATTCGGACTTGTCGATTCTCCGATGCTCATCCAGATGATAAACAACGGCAAACGTGTTTCTGTTCTCGAATTCTGCGCAAGAACCGGCGGTAATATGAAATATTTGCTCATCAAACGTTCCTGCGGTTTTGACGTTGTAAAGGCAGTTATCGATCTGACTGTCGGTGAAAAGCCGGTTGTTGAATTGAAAGAACCCCAGAATAAATATATCGTAAACGACTTCATCTATTGCACTCCCGGCACCTTCGATAGATTGGAAGGCTTTGACGAAATGCTCGAACAGGGAATCATCACCGATTATTATGCACTTCGTCCGCAGGGTATGAATGTGCGTGGTGTTGCCAGCAGCAGCGACCGTATCGCAGGTATCACCGTTCAGGCAGATACCTTGGAAGAATTTAACCGCAAACACCGTATCGCCGTTGAATCCGTAAAGGTCTTGGATACCGACGGTAACGATATTATGCGTCACGACCTTCTTCCCGATCTTCTTTAAGAAAAAACAGCCTTGTTTACAGACTAAACCTCTGTAAACAGGGCTTTTATTATTGCAGATTCTGTAAATTTATGGTACAATTAATAAAACGTATAAAAATACAAGGAGTAAAGCTTATGAGCAAAACCGTACAGGATATTTTCAACCTTATAAATGAAAACGGTATTCAGATGATCGACTTCAAAATGGTCGATATCAACGGTCAATACCGCCACGTAACTATCCCTGCCAAGAATTTCTCCGAGGATACTCTAAAAAGCGGTATCGGCTTTGATGCTTCAAACTACGGCTATGCCGTTGTCGAAAAAAGCGATATGGTGTTTATCCCCGATCCCGATACTGCGGTCATCGACCCGTTCTGTTCAATCCCCACGCTCTCTATGACGGGCAACGCAATGATAATCGATTCCCCCGAAAACCGCCCGCTCGCTCAATATCCCCGTAATATCGTTCTTGCGGCAGAAAAATATATGCAAGAGCTTGGTATTGCAGATACAATGATGATATTGCCCGAATTTGAGTTTTATCTCTTCGATAACGTCGGCTGGGAGGTTCAACCCAATAGAATCTCCGCAACCGTTGATGCTCAACAGTCCTATTGGAACAGCGATAGCGAGGGCTTGGGCGTTGTCGTACCCAAGCAGAAGGCGTATCATATCGCAAAACCCTTCGACGTTGCTTACGAATGCAGAAGTGAGATGTGTATGCACATGAACGATGCAGGCATCGAGATAAATTATCATCACCCCGAGGTTGCGGCATCGGGTCAGTTCGAGATTGAACCTCAGCTCGGCAAAATGTCCGATATGGCGGATAAGACGATGATGATAAAATATATAATCCATAATACTGCGCTCAAATACGGCAAGACCGCAACGTTTATGCCGAAACCCATCTGGGGCGAGGCGGGAAGTGGTATGCACGTGCACATGCTTCTCCTTAAGGACGGCAAGCCCGTCTTCGCCGACGATAACGGCTATGCAAAGCTAAGTAAAGAAGCACACTGGTTTATGGGCGGTCTGCTCAAGCATATAAGCTCTCTCTGTGCAATAACCAACCCAAGCACAAACTCTTTCAAACGCCTTGTTCCCGGCTTTGAAGCACCCGTAACCGTCGGTTATGCAACCTCAAACAGAAGTGCGGTAATACGTATTCCCGCATACGCAAAAGCACCCGAAAAACGCCGTTTCGAGCTTCGTAATCCCGATGCGACCTGCAACCCCTATTTCTGCTATGCGGCAATACTTATGGCAGGTCTTGACGGCATTAAGAATAAGATAGATCCTCACGAAAACGGCTGGGGTCCTTATGATGTAAACCTCTATCACCTTCCCGAAGAAGAAAAGGCAAAGCTTCAAAGCCTGCCCGCTTCTCTCGAGGAAGCTCTTAACGCTTTGGAAAAGGATAACGATTATCTTACCGCAGAAAACGTATTCCCGAAAGAGCTTATCAATAACTTCATAAAAGCAAAAAGGGAAGAGATACGTCAGCTTTCCGCAATACCTCACCCTGCGGAATACGATAGATATTTCAACCTTTAACGGAGGAAAATATGGAAAAAACAATATCTGCTCAGTCGCTTGAGCTTATCAAAAAAATGCAGCAAAACGAGCTGACCGAAAGCGTAATTTACGAAAAAATAGCTAAATTCGCAAAAGGCGAAGAAAACAAACAAACGTTAAAACGCCTGTCGCAGGAAGAAGCAAACCATTACGAAATATGGAAGGGCTATACGGGCATCGAAATGAAGCCCGAAAAACTTAAGGTTTTGAAGTATACCTTTTTTGCCCGTGTTTTCGGATTTACCTTTGCCGTAAAGCTTATGGAACGCGGCGAGGAAGCGGCACAGGGCGAATATCAAAAGCTTGCTGACGAAGTTCCGGAAAGCATTGATATTCGTGCTCAGGAAGAAGAACACGAAAGCTCGTTGCTTGCAATGCTTGACGAAGAACGCCTTCAGTACGTCGGAAGTATGGTTCTCGGCCTTAACGATGCGCTTGTCGAGCTTGCAGGCAGTCTTGCAGGCTTCACCTTTGCTCTTCAAGATACCCGCCTTGTCGCCCTCTCGGGACTTATAGTCGGTATTTCCGCAACCTTCTCAATGGCATCAAGCGAATTCCTTTCCGCAAAGAGCGAGGGAAGAACCGATGCACTAAAATCCTGTTCATATACGGGCATTGCATATCTTATAACGGTAATACTTCTTATCCTGCCCTATATCCTTTTCGACCCAAGATACTATATTGCGGCGCTTGTGTGTATGCTTTTGATAATCGTACTTATCATCGCAGGCTTTACCTACTATACCTCGGTTGCAAAGGACCAACCCTTCCTTTCACGCTTTGCCGAAATGTCGATAATAAGCATCAGCGTTGCCGTGATCTCCTTCGTTGTAGGTATCCTCGCAAAAGAATTCCTCGGCGTAGACGTTTGATAAGACAAAATCACCATAATCACCCCAGAATAAAAAAAGGTTCGCTTTAATGCGAACCTTTTATGTTATCTAACTTTTTTTGTAATATAAACTGCCGAAGCGATAATGCCGATAAACGTTACAACTGCAATAAGGATATATACCCAAGTATATTCCTTCATCGGCGGATTCTCGAAACTGTCGCCCGAACCCGATTCCTCGGCAACAACCACACTGTTTTCCGCAAAAACGGGGAAAACCGCAGTTGTTAATATTAAAATACATGTAAATATTACGAAACTAATTTTCCAAAGTCTTTTCATAATGAATTGTCCTTTCGTTATTGAATTTAGTATACCCCTTCATACCGTATTTGTCAAGAAAACAAAAGACCTTGTCAAAATGCACAAATGAAGTTAGCGTGTGCTAACCCGCTCTGCATTTAAACGCCAAAAACGAAAAAAATGTCGAAAAAATGTTGACAAATAAGGCGAAAATAAGTATTATAAATCAAGGAGTTAGCATACGCTAACTAATGACAAGCGAATGTTCAGAGGTATTATAATGAAAACAATGCTTGATGCAAAGATCGGAGACACCGTAAAGGTCGTGCGTGTTCACGGCGAAGGTGCATTAAGACGCCGTATTATGGATATGGGCGTCACAAAAGGCGTTGAAATATATATCCGTAAGGTTGCCCCTCTCGGCGATCCTGTCGAGGTTAATTTGAGAGGGTACGAGCTTTCTTTAAGAAAAGAAGACATCGAAAAGATTGAAATTGAATAATTTTTCGGGAAACCTCTCGGTTTTCAAATTTTTATACCCATCGGTTAGCCTACGCTAACCGTTTGAACGAAAGGAAAATCAAATGGAAATAAAGATTGCCCTTGCAGGCAACCCCAACAGCGGCAAAACAACGCTGTTCAATGCGTTGACCGGCTCAAACCAGTTTGTAGGTAACTGGCCCGGCGTTACTGTCGAGAAGAAAGAGGGAAAGCTTAAAAAACGTGAAGGCGTTATCGTAACCGACCTTCCCGGTATCTATTCTCTTTCTCCCTATACTCCCGAGGAAGTCGTAGCACGTAAATATCTCGTTAACGAACGTCCCGATGCGATATTGAATATCGTTGACGGAACCAACCTCGAGAGAAATTTATATCTCACGACCCAGCTTGCCGAGCTTGGTATACCCACGGTAATTGCGCTTAATATGGCGGATATAGTCCGCAAAAACGGCGATGAAATTAATATAGAAGGTCTTTCGAAGGCACTTCGCTGTCCCATTGTCGAAATATCTGCGCTTAAAGAAGAAGGTATAACCGAAGCGATAGAACTTGCAATACAGGCGGCGATCGACCAAAAATCCGAACCGATGCATATCTTCTCGGGTGAGGTCGAGCATTCTCTTGCACATATCGAAGAAGCCGTTGTGCACGAGCTTCCGAAGGACCAACAGCGTTGGTATGCAATAAAGCTTTTTGAACGTGATAAGCGTGTTTACGAAGCGCTTTCGATTCCCGAAAAAACCATCGCACATATCGAAGAGGATATCGTTCACGTTGAAGATGAATTCGAAGACGATGCCGAGAGCATTATCGCAAACGAAAGATATCTTTATATTCAGCGTATCGTCGAAAAATGTGTCAAGAAGAAAAACGTCGGCAAGCTTTCGGTCTCCGACAAGATAGATAGAATTGTAACAAACCGTTTTCTTGCATTGCCTATCTTTGCCGTTATAATGTTCCTTGTATATTACATATCTGTTTCAACTGTCGGAACTTGGGCAACAGATTGGGCAAACGACGGTCTTTTCGGCGAAGGATTCAATCTTTTCGGACGTTGGATAGACGGTGTTCCCGTTTTGGCGGAAAGAGGACTTGATGCAATAAACGTTAATGCCGATTGGTTAAGAAGCCTTATAATCGACGGTATAATCGGCGGTGTCGGCGCAGTTCTCGGCTTTGTACCGCAGATGATCGTATTGTTCTTGTTCCTTTCCTTCCTTGAATCCTGCGGATATATGTCCCGTATTGCCTTTATGATGGATAAACTCTTCCGCAAGCTCGGTCTTTCGGGTAAATCCTTCATACCTATGCTTGTCGGTTCCGGTTGCGGTGTACCAGGTATTATGGCATCACGTACTATTGAAAACGAACGTGATCGCCGTATGACCATAATGACCACGACGTTCATACCCTGCGGAGCAAAGCTTCCCGTTATCGGCTTGATCGCATCTGCACTATTTAACAGTGCTTGGTGGGTTGCTCCGAGCGCATATTTCCTTGGTGTGGCGGCAATAATCGTATCGGGCATAATGCTTAAGAAAACAAAGCTTTTCTATGGCGACCCCGCCCCCTTCGTTATGGAATTGCCTGCATACCATCTCCCGACGTTTAATTCGATCTACCGTGCAACTTGGGAACGAAGCAGTTCCTTCGTTAAAAAAGCAGGTACGGTGATCTTGCTTTCTTCGATATTGATCTGGGCAGGCTCGCATTTTGGCTTTGTCAACAGTACGTTTGCCTTCTCGCTTGAAATGGAGCTTGGAAACAGCCTTTTGGGCTATCTCGGAAGCGCAATTAAATGGGTATTTGCACCTATAGGCTTCGGTACGATAAAAGCTGCTGTTGCAACAATAATGGGCTTGGTCGCAAAAGAAGAGATAGTTGCCGTTTTCGGCGTGCTCGACTTTGAAGGTATGGGTGCTTTGGCGGCATATTCCTTCCTTGCATTCAACCTTCTCTGCGCACCCTGCTTTGCGGCTATCGGTGCAATAAGACGTGAAATGAATTCTGCAAAATGGACCGTGATAACCATAACCTATCAATGCGTTTTCGCCTATGCCGTATCGCTTATGATATATCAGTTCGGCTCTGCCGTAACGGGCAATATAAATGTTGTCGGATTCATTTTTGCAACTGTCGTGGCAATGTATCTTGCATATATGCTTGCAAGAAAACCCTACAAACCTAAAAAATAGGAGGTCTTGTTATGTTGTGGATAACGAATAATCTTTCAACAATTTTGGTTTCTGCTTTGATTGTTTTTGCGGTTGTTTTGATAATCCGCAAGATGATAAAGGATAAAAGATCGGGCAGATCCGCCTTGGGCTGCGGTTGCGGCTGTCAGGGCTGTGCCTTGCGTGACAAGTGTAACGGTAACGTAAAATAGTCAAAAAAGCCGTTATGCTTGAAAAAACAGCTCTTTTGCTGTAAAATAATAAAAAACAAAAAGGAGATATAATTATGTTATTTGATAAAAAAGAAGAAATGATCCTTTCCGTTGAAGGAATGCATTGCAACCATTGCAAAGCAAAGGTGGAAAATGCGCTTAAGGCTTTAAAGGGAGTCAAGTCCGCAGAAGCAGACCTTGCTTCGGGCGATGTTAAGGTTTCCTACGTTGCTTCCAAAATCGATAAAGATGCACTGTGCGAAGCAGTTATTGCGGTTGGCTTTTCTGCAAAAGTAAAATGAAAAAAGATACGGTAATAAAGGTCGGCGGAATGTCTTGTGTCCGTTGCTCTGCTGCGGTTGAGAATGCTCTCAAATCTCAAAACGGTGTTGCAAATGCCGCCGTTTCCTATACAAACGGCAGGGCAGAGGTCACCTATGACGAAGATATAACCGATATAAAAACTCTTGAAAAAGCGATAAAAAAGGCAGGATATTCGGTCTTGCCTGACGTAAGAACAGCTCGCAAACGTGAATTTAAGCAAACCTTATTGACGTTCGTCTTTTCTGCAATATTCTCTCTGCCTTTCTTTGTGATGATGGCATTGATGATGTTTGCGCCGAAGTCGGAATTGATGCATATTCTGCATAACGGATATCTGCAGTTTGCGCTTGCAACCCCCGTTCAGTTTGTTGCGGGCTTTAGGTTCTACCGTGGCGCATATTATTCATTAAAGAATAAAAGCCCGAGTATGGACGTTCTCGTTGCACTTGGAACGACTGCTTCCTATGTATACAGCGTATACAGCCTCTTTGCAAACGTCAATGTTTTCTATTTTGAAAGCTCTGCGATGATAATAACCCTCGTTTTGCTTGGCAAAATGCTGGAAGCAAAGGCAAAGGCAAAGACTTCGGAATCGATAGAAAAATTAATGGACCTTGCGCCCAAACGTGCGATCGTTGTCCGTGACGGAATTGAAACCGAAATTCCTGCTTCACAGATAATCATCGGCGATATCGTTCTCGTCCGCCCCGGGGAATCTATTTCCGCCGACGGTACTGTCATCGAGGGAACGACCTCTATTGACGAATCGATGCTCACCGGCGAAAGTATGCCTGTAAGCAAGAATATCGGCGACAAAGTATTCGGCGGAACTGTAAACGGCAGAGGTGCGATAAAATTCCGTGCAGAAAACGTCGGAAGCGATACAATGCTTTCGGGAATAATCCGTCTTGTTGAAGAAGCTCAATCCTCAAAGGCTCATATCCAAAATATCGCCGATAAGGTTTCTGCGGTATTCGTGCCAACGGTTGCAGTAATAGCAATAATTACTCTTACAATTTCACTTTTCGCAAGCCTTTCTCTTCAAGAAGCGATCGACAGAGCCGTTGCCGTGCTCGTAATTGCTTGCCCTTGCTCGCTCGGACTTGCAACGCCGACAGCGTTGATGGTCGGTATCGGCAGAGGTGCATCAATGGGCATACTTATCAAAAACGCCGATGCATTGGAGCAGGTCTGCAAGATAAAAGCGATTGTTCTCGATAAAACGGGAACCTTAACCGAAGGAACACCCCGTATAACCGAGAAAATCGCCATAAACGGCGACGTTGAAGCGTCTTTAAGACTTTCTGCCTCTGCAGAATCCCGTTCGGAGCACCCTCTCGCACACGTTGTTGTCTCCGAATATGACGGTGAAATACCCGAATGTGCCGATTTTGAATCGATAACAGGTTGCGGTGTTGTTGCAACGGTTGAAGGTAAAAAGGTTGCCGTCGGCAAGCCTTCGTGGATCGAATCCATTTGCAATTGCAAGCTTGATGACGGTATAAGATCGCTTGCGGTAAACGGAAAAACGCTTATCGTCACCGCAATCGACGGGACTCCCTCTCTTGCGATAGCGGTTTCCGACCCGATAAGAGAAGATTCGTATGATTCCATAAAACGTCTTAACGGTATGAATATCAAAACCGTGCTCGTCACGGGCGATAATGAATATACCGCAAGATCGGTTGCAGATGCTGTGAATATAAGCTCGTTCGTCGCAAACGCATTGCCCGAGGATAAGGTGAACGTGTTAAAGAAGCTTCGTGATGAATACGGAACAGTCGGAATGGTCGGCGACGGCATAAACGATGCTCCTGCGTTAACTCTTGCCGACGTTGGATTTGCCGTCGGTAACGGTACGGATATAGCAATGGAATCGGGCGATATTGTTCTTGTCGGCGGAGGTATTTCATCGGTTTCCGATGCCGTTTCGCTTTCAAAGGCAACTATGCGCAAGATTAAGCAAAACCTTTTCTGGGCGTTCTTCTATAACACAATAGGAATCCCCCTTGCCGCATTCGGTCTGCTCTCTCCCGTTATCGCAGGAACGGCAATGGCTCTGTCCTCTGTTTCCGTTGTAACGAATTCATTACTCTTGAAAAAAGTAAAACTATAAAATCACTCCAAGAAGTCTAACGACTTCTTAGGGACCCCTACAAACAAAAACGCAGGTTTATAAACCTGCGTTTTTTCATCGTCGTGTTGATTTTAGAATTTAGGAAGACTTTCGATACTCTTTTTGATCTCGTCATCGGTGGGAACGTAATCGGTCATAGTACCGTTGTTGACCTGCTCGTAAGCGGGCATATCAAAATAACCCGTACCCGTAAGACCAAAGAGAATAACCTTTTCCTCGCCGGTTTCCTTGCAACGCAATGCCTCGTCCATAGCGGCACGTATTGCGTGGGAGGATTCGGGAGCAGGGAGGATACCTTCAACCTTTGCAAAGGTCTTTGCGGCATCAAAAACTTCGGTCTGCTTGTATGACGTAGCCTTCATCAAGCCGTCATCGTAAAGCTGGGAAACAACGGAGTTCATACCGTGATAACGCAAACCGCCTGCATGGCTCGATGCAGGGATATATTCCGAACCGAGCGTATACATCTTAATTAAGGGAGTCATGTGACCCGTATCGCCGTAGTCGTAAACGAACGAGCCTCTTGTAAGCGAGGGACAGGAGGAAGGCTCAACTGCCAAAAATTCGGGGTTGTGCGTTCCGTTAATTTTGTCAACGGCAAAAGGAGCAATAAGACCGCCGAGGTTGGAACCGCCGCCCGCACAACCGATAACGATATCGGGATATACACCGTATTTCTCCAATGCTGCCTTTGCTTCAAGACCAATTATCGATTGATGAAGCAAAACGTGGTTCATAACACTGCCGAGAACGTAACGGCAATTGTCGGTGGTTGTAGCCTTTTCAACCGCTTCGGAGATAGCGCAACCGAGCGAACCCGAGGTGTTCGGGAACTTTTCGTTAATACGTCTGCCGACTTCGGTCGTCATCGAGGGAGAGGGAATGACCTCTGCGCCGAACGTGCGGATAACCTCTTTTCTGTGAGGCTTCTGCATTGCAGAACCCTTAACCATATATACGGTAAGATCAACACCGTAAAAAGCGGAAGCCATCGAAAGCGCCGTACCCCATTGACCTGCGCCCGTTTCGGTCGTAAGGGAGGTTATACCCTGTTCCTTTGCGTAGTAGACCTGCGCAACCGCAGAATTAAGCTTGTGCGAGCCGGAAGTGTTTGCGCCTTCATATTTATAATAAATATGCGCAGGCGTGCCAAGCTCTCGTTCGAGATTGTAAGCACGGATCGTGGGCGAGGGACGGAACATTTTATAAAAGTCGATAATACCTTCGGGAATGTCGATGTAAAGATCGGTCTCGTTTAATTCCTGTCTTGCAAGCTCGTCACAGAAAACCTTTTGAAGCTGTTCAAAGGTAACGGGCTGTTTTGTTTCGGGGTCGAGCATGGGAGCAGGCTTGTTCTTCATTGCTGCACGAAGGTTGAGCCATTGCTTCGGTATCTCGTTTTCCGAAAGAAATATCTTGTAAGGAATAGAAGCCATTTTAAAAATCTCCTTTATCATTTTCAAGAAAAAACCGCAAGATATACCAAACCTTTGAGGCGATATATCTCGCGGTGCCACTCAAAATTATACTCAGTAGGTACTCAAATACCCTTCCCGTTAACGTGGGGACAAACACGGCTCGGCATACTTGTAAAAAACTTTCCGCCTTGCTCCTCTCGGGTCCATTCGGTAAAAACTTGCCCGCCGAACTTCCACTGTCATCGGCTCGCTGTCGGTAGCCCTTTTACTTACTACTCCCGATCATAGGATTTATAAATTTTATATGATTTTATCACTATTTTTCTTGCTTGTCAATAGTTTCAACCCAAATATTCGTCAAGCGTTAAACCACGCTCATACATTTCCGTTGCGGCGGTTCTGCCAACAAATCGGAAATGCCAGGATTCGTGCTTGATGCCGGTAATATGCTGTTTGCCCTCGGGGTAACGGAGTATAAAACCAAATCTGTGTGCATTTTTCGCAAGCCATTTTGCTTCGGGAGTGTTGTCAAAAGCACTCGTCGTCGCAGGGAGGTTGTGCATATCACAGCAAAGTCCGGATTGATGCTCGCTCGTACCTGCACGTGTCGAATAGGTCAAAACGTGCGCTGTGGTCTCGGCTTCTGTCGGTCTTCTCAATTTTTCACCGCAAACAGCACATTTACCGTTCTTAACCTTGCTCTTTTCATAGCTTACGTCGATATATTCATTGCATTTGTCACAATAATAATCGCTCTTAAGGTCGGAATTAACGTAATTTGTAAATAAGCTGTTCTGCGATGCATAAGAACGGTATGCGTTCGTAACGGTTATATCGTCAAAGCCGTAATGCTTTGCTTCAAGAAGGAATGCTTCAAGCGCATAATTTGCCGTTCTGTCCATCTTGCTCCATTCGGCAGGACGGCCTGCACGGATATTGGTGCATTTTACAAGATCGGCAGGAACAAAATCCTTCGGTAAGGGATTATCGGGATTTACAAGGAAGAGAAAATCCTTTTCATTGCTCGGAGCAACGTATTGCTCGTATTTCGTCATATCAATGGCATAATCAATACCGATATAATCTTCGTATGCCTTCGTTTTGTCGTTTTGCTCGGGCTCTTTGTCCGAAGTTTCGTCACTAACGTCACTAACGTCGCTTATGTCCGAAATATCTGAAACGTCCGAAATATCCGAAACATCAGGCTCGTCCGAAATATCCTCAATGCTCTCATCGGGGTCTTCGGAAATATACGAAAAATCGGTAATAAGCGAATCTTTAAGGTGATCTTCGCTGTATTCGTTACTTACTTCCGCAGAATTGTCCGAAACGTCATCGGAACTGTCAAACCAACCGCCGTCTTCCGCAAGGATACAAACAATAATAACCCCAACGGCAATAGCTGCAATAATAAGAGAAAGCGCAATATAAAGCAGATTATTACCGTTGTTGTGCTTTTTTCTGCGTTTTAAAATAGATTTACGTTTGTAGTTAGCTGTTCTTTTTGTAGCCATTTTAACCTATATTTGCGGCTTTAAGGAGCTCTTCTGCCGCACCCTTAATATCTTCTTTTCCGAGAACGCTGCTTCCTGCAACAAGAACGTTTGCACCCGAAAGTACACACATTTTTGCGTTATCAGCCGAAACACCGCCGTCAACGCTGATCTCAAAATCAAGGTCGTGTGCTTCTCTGTAATCACGAAGCTCGGTGCATTTGGGGAGCATATCCGCCATAAACTTCTGTCCGCCGAAACCCGGTTCGACCGTCATAACGAGAACAAGGTCGCAAAGGGGAAGATAGGGTATTATTGCAGAAACGGGGGTCTTCGGCTTTATCGAAAGACCTGCCTTCTTACCGCAGGCACGGATCTTGTTCAGGCAAGCTTCAATATCGTCGGTTGCTTCGGCGTGGATAGTGATAATATCAGCACCGGAAGCGGCAAAATCTTCTATGTAACGGATAGGGTCGGTGATCATAAGATGCACGTCGGAAACAAGGTCTGTGCATTTAGATAACGATTTAACGACGGGCTGACCGAAAGATATATTCGGAACAAAAATACCGTCCATAACGTCAAGATGAATATATTCCGCACCGCCTTGCTTTGCAAGCTCTATCTGGATTCCGGCGTTTGCAAAATTGCAGGAGAGCGCAGAGGGAGAAAGTTTAATTCTTTTCATAAATTAATGCCCTTTCGACAGTTATAATCATATCCTAATAATGAATATTCGGTATAAACGAACGTGCCCGAAGTTGAAAACAAAGGAACTAAAATATCTGCACGTTTTGTATACCTTATATAATAAACCTTTTGTCGTTTTCTGTCAATAAAGAGAGAAAACTATCCTCAAAAAATATTTGCGAGTAAAAACTCTTCTGCGTCTTTGATCTCGCCGATAGCCTCTCGGAAGCGCATACCTACCGCCTCACCGTCTTCAATGGGGGTATCGCTTCCGAGCGATTGGGATTCTGCACAAACGACGTCCATCTCCGCATCACGCACGAAATAGGATATATAATTCTTCTTTTCTTCCCAAAGCAAAAAAGCCTCCTTCAATCTTCCTTCGTCGATAAATGCAATAATATCGTCACATATAGAGCAAATGTATATAGAGTTGAATACGGTAAAACCAACTATCAAAATAAGAATAATGACAGCAACTATAAAATTATTCATAACCTATTCTCCCGATTGATTCGGCATTATATCATTATCAATGGGTAAAATACTCATCTTTCCCGTGCGTTCAAGCATAACTCTCTTCACTTCGCCAAGGTCCTTAAAACCGTTTATCCTAACCTGTGCTTCAACGTCTTCGGTAGATATTCTCGCAACCAAAAGATTCTTCTCGTCGAATTTTCCGTCTTCAAACAAAACTATAGGCTCGCCGTTAAGAAAGACACGGAAATTTCTGCTTTTTTGGCTGATCAACGAAACGACGACCTCTATAGACGATATCAGTAAAAGAGGCATAATGCCGTGCAAAAGCGGAATATCAGTGTCTGTTACGGGAAGTACGGCAAGCTCGGAAAGCAAGACGGTAGTAACAAGCTCGGAGACCTGCATCTCACCGATCTGACGCTTGCCCATTAACTTCATCATAGCCGTAAGCATAATATAAAAAATGAATGCACGAATAACGGTAATAGTCATAATCACACCTCTTTGATATTATCACCGCCGATTCCATAATTATACAAAAACGCTATTGACGAAAAATTAAACTTGATGTAGAATATTTGGGTGCGAGGTGTTAATTATGGATCACGTAAAAAAGGCAGAAGAATTGTTCAATAACGGATATAACTGTGCCCAAGCGGTCGTAGGCGCATTTTGCGGCGAGATAGGCTTGGATTTTGAGACCGCAATGAAACTGTCTTCCTCTTTCGGCGGGGGAATGGGTAAGCTTCGTGAGGTCTGCGGTGCTTGCAGCGGTGCTTTTGCGGTTGCAGGTCTTTTGTGGGGCTATTCCGAAAATGACGACCATAATAAGAAGTCCGAACACTATGCGTTAATACGCCGTATAGCAGAGGAATTCAAAGAAAAGAACAAGACTTATATCTGCAAAGAGCTTCTTGCGGGCATAAAGAATACCGACGGCGAGAACCCCGCAAAGCGCACACAGGAGTATTATGCGACCCGTCCTTGCTGTAAATTTGTCGGCGATGCAGCAGAAATAATCGAGAAGATCATGGAAGAAAAACAACAATAAAATAAATCGAAAAAAATTTCAACTTTTTTTCAAAAAACTATTGCAAAATCCTTTTAGATATGATATTATAGTCAAGCGCGTTGACGCAGCCAATATGGTTCGGTAGTTCAGTTGGTTAGAATGCCGCCCTGTCACGGCGGAGGTCGTGGGTTCGAGTCCCATCCGAATCGCCAACTTTTTTCTTAAACCTTTCCGTTTAAAGCTGCTCCGCAAGACGTGCGGATTTAGCTCATTTGGTAGAGCGCCACCTTGCCAAGGTGGAGGTAGCGGGTTCGAGCCCCGTAATCCGCTCCAGATTCAATCCGTAAGGGTTGATTACGGCGCCATAGCCAAGCGGTAAGGCAGAGGTCTGCAACACCTTTATCCCCAGTTCGATTCTGGGTGGCGCCTCCAAAAAGTAAAAAACTTAATAATATAGACGTTTAAATGCTGATGTGGCACAGGTGGTAGCGCACATCCTTGGTAAGGATGAGGTCATGAGTTCGAGTCTCATCATCAGCTCCAGCGGATTTAGCTCATTTGGTAGAGCGCCACCTTGCCAAGGTGGAGGTAGCGGGTTCGAGCCCCGTAATCCGCTCCACAAACGGTTCGGTAGTTCAGTTGGTTAGAATGCCGCCCTGTCACGGCGGAGGTCGTGGGTTCGAGTCCCATCCGAATCGCCATTGCTTTCCCAATAGGGAAAGCGATATGCCTCTGTAGCTCAGTTGGTAGAGCAGGAGACTGAAAATCTCCGTGTCATTGGTTCGATTCCGATCGGAGGCACCAAAAACAAAGCACTGCTATTGCAGTGCTTTTGTTTTTGTGTTTGTGTCCGCAGGATACAATATCGTTTTGCGGTGAAACCGCAAACATCGTTTGACCGCTTGCGGTCAACATCGTTCCGCTTTGGCGGACACAAAACGAGGTTGCCTTCGGCAAACAGTGTTGTGCTTCGCACAAACGATGTTACACCTTGCGGTGTAAACGATGTGGCTTCGCCAACGATGTGATGCTCCGCATCAACGATGTTTTGCCTTTGGCAAAAATGATGTTGCGTCTTCGACGCAAATACACGCACTTGCGTGAGATGTTGCACTTCGTGCAAATGTGTGATATAATTTCTTTGTTAGTGAGGTGTTGGCAATGAAAGAAGATAAACTTTCCGATTTATCAATGAAATTGTCCGTTGATGTTCTAAAATTAACAAAAGAATTAAAGGCGAAACACGAAACTGTAATTTCGAATCAAATAGGCAGAAGTGCTACAAGCGTTTGCGCAAATATAGCAGAAAGTAAATATGGTCATAGCCGTGCAGACTTTATAGCAAAACTTGAAATTGCACTAAAAGAAGCAAATGAAACAGGTAAATGGCTTGAAATGTTATCGAAGACCGAATATATTGATGATGACACGTATAAATCCATCAACAAAACATGCTCAACAATTCGTATTTTGTTGATTGCTTCTATCAAAACCGCCAAAAGTAAATTGAAACAAAACTAATCCTATTCGGTGACCGCGTATGGAAAAATATAAAGAAGTTCTTGAAAAAGTAGCAAAAAAAGAATTTAACACGTCGATTATTATGCTGGCGATTTTGTTCTTGATAATCGTAATCGTTTGGGCATTTAATTATATATACTTAAAAAGACTAAAAAATAAGTCCCATAAAAAATACAATTCTAAAAAGCAAGTAAAAATCCGGAGACAAAGCCTCGGTGCATCAATCATATTGACTGTTATGTGTGTCTGTTTGGGAGTATTGGTTTTTGTTGATACAGCCGATATCATATCGAACATAAATAAAGATATAGAAGAAAACGCCTATATTACTTATACAGGTGAATATTATGTCTATGGTTCGTATACAAGACATTCATTATATGATAGATGGTTAAACGTTACTTTTGAAAACGATGACTATGCTTTAATGTATATGAATGATTTTTTTGAACGGATATCAAGTGATGAAGGAAGTTTCAACGGAAAAGTAGTCTATGGAAGGAACAGTTTAATTGTTGTTGAAACAGAAAATTAAAGCTTGGATTTAAAGCGCATTTTATTGAGTTAAAAACATCAAAAAGCACTGCAACAGCAGTGCTTTTGTTTGTTCTATTCTAAAATTCAAACCTCTGCAAATGCAAAATACCAACGACCGCCCGATTTTACAGCAACGTAATCACGTGTAGTCTTGCTTTTTCCCGTGTCGACAGTCATTCTGACGATTGCGATCTCGGAAATATCGTCACTGCCGTTTTCAACCTTCTGGTTGTATTTTTCCATTGCGGTCTCAAACTTTTTGTTGCCCTTCTCGTATCTCAAAACCGAAACAAGCCCAAACTTGATGTCGTCCTCGGTATATTTTGCTTCAAAACCCTCGTAGCCCTTTTCAAGATACGGCTTTAAAAGCTTGTCCGTCGTCTCTCTGTTACCGTATAGGACGGTTTTGTTGTATTGCGACGAATATTCTATCATACCGTCAATATCGTAAAGGAGCGATGCCTTTTGGTATTCTGCAACAGCTTCTTCGGGCGTTGAAGCACCCGAGAATATCGCAGAACCGATAAATACCAATAAAGCCGCAAGAACAATGCCCAAAACAACGCAAAAAACGTATATAAGCCTTTTCTTTGCCTTTTTGCTCATAGGCGGTTTTTGAGGCTTGTTTTCCTCTGTCATATCAAAAATATCTATTTCGTTGTTCATATAAAACCTCTTAAATGATTTTCTATATAATACCACAAATAAAAATGGCTGTCAATCAATTTGAAAGACAGCCATTCCGTTCAATTAGAGGTATACAACCCAATTATTTCATTTTTAAGCCGAGAACTGTTTTCGAGATGCTCGATATATGCCTCTTCGGCATCTTCAAGCTCACGTTCATTTTCACTCCCTCGTGAATGTCTTAGCATTGCAAACAACAAAGCACTCATTTTTTCTTCGCCTTCAAGCCGAAGTATCTCAAGCCGAAGCCTTTCTGCACGTTTTTGCTCGGCATCCTTCTTTGCTTTTTTAACGGCAACCGTGATGATAACGGCAAACAAGCTTCCCGTAAGCCCGACGGACGAAAAAACTATCGGTAATACTTCGGCGAGTATTTCGAAACCCATTATGCATCGTAGATAAGGTCATAAATACAGTCAGCGTATATCGTTATGACCTTCATCATCATTTTCATCAATGCTTTCATCTTCGGAATTTCCTTTCGTATCATCCTTTTTCTTCAACTGCTTGATAATGTTGTTTGTATAGACACTCGCTGCCGCACAAAGCAGACCTTGGGTAATACCCGAATAGATGACCCCTATAATACCCGATAGATCTGTGGGCAGATATGCCGTAAGCTTGTATGCCGTAACAAGCAATATACCCATAAAACCGAGAATCAACGGGATAAATCTATCCTGAAAATTACTCTTTTTTATCATGATCCCAAGAACGTAAAGTACGGGAACGATAATAAAAAGCTCCGGCTCGATATAGTTGTTAATATCCATAAATGCCTCCTATTTCAATAGGTTAGTAGTGTTGTTCGACGGTCTGCCGCTGGAGCTGGTTTGCGAAGAGACAGACTTAAGATAATCGTTTACGGTCGTGGTATCAATACCGATCGCCTTGCAACAATTCTTAAATTCCGTATCGTTCTTTGCACGGGAATAAATATAGTCCATACGGCTTTGAGTAGCCTTTGCAGTAGCATCCTTCTTTGCGTTCGATTCACTCATACCCTGAAGAATGTTTTTATTGTAGGTCTGTTTATAAACGGTGTCGTAGGTATCGTCGGAATCGTAAGTGATAACCTGAATACGCATATCACTTTCGCTCGATGCGGTATAACCGTAAGCCTTAAGCATAAGTACAAGCTCATTGTAATAGTCGCTGTTTATGTTGTAGTTTTCCTTCATATCAAGCAAATATTTGTTGATATAATACTTCTGCTTTTCGGTCTTTACGGTAGAATTGCCGCCCGTAGCGCAGGAAACCAACTGCTTTGCAAGGTCTTTTGCCGACGTACTCGGTGAATATCCGTTTTTGTCGCTGTCGGTTTTGTTTGAAGAATTCGAGGAAGAATTCGAGGAAGAGCTTGAGGAAGAGCTTGAAGAATTGTTGGAATTGTATTTTGCTTTCAGCTCTGCTTCAAGCAACTGCCTTTCGGTTTCCATAGCCAAAATTTCAAGCTCTTTTTTAGCTCGTATTTCTGCCTCATATTGTTCTTTTTCCGCATTTCTGTTTGCTTCTGCGTTTTCTTTTTCCCAAGCAAGCTCTTCTGCCTTTTGGTCGAGCTCTGCCTGAAGTTTTGCCATATCTGCTTTGATCTGAAGCAAATATTTTTCTCTTTCGGCACTTCTGTTTGCTTCTGCATTTTCCTTTTCCCAAGCAAGCTCTTCTGCTTTTTGGTCAAGCTCTGCCTGAAGCTTTGCCATATCTGCTTTTATCTGAAGCAAATATTTTTCTCTTTCGGCACTTCTGTTTGCTTCGGCGTTTTCCTTTTGCCATTCAAGCTCTTTTGCCTTTTGTTCAAGCTCTGCCTGAAGCTTATCCATATCGGCTTTGATCTGCGCCAAATATTTTTCTCTTTCGGCACTTCGGTCTGCTTCAGCGTTTTCCTTTTGCCATTCAAGCTCTTTTGCCTTCTGTTCAAGCTCTGCTTGAAGTTTATCCATATCGGCTTTGATCTGTGCCTCGCTTTGCTCTTTGCTTAATTCCATACCTGCGATCTCTGCATTAAGCTTGTTTCGCCTGTCGTGGTAAGCACTGATCTTTTCCGCCTGGTCAAAGGCAAGAGCGTTCTTCTTGTCTGCAAACTGAAGCTCAAGGTCGGTCACACTTGCATTTTTGTCGCTTGCAAGCTTTCCGAACCTGTTGGCGAGAATTATGTCGGAATTAAGCTTTGCCTGTGCTGTTTCACCCGAAAAGCCAAGCCCTCTCGACGCAAGTGCGTTAAGAGTGTTTCTTTCTTCACGTGCGGTGTCGGTGTATGCTTGGTTTCTGTCGGTACGGTATTGGTTTTCAATTCTTTCCGTTGCGGCAGTATGCTGCTTGTTGATATTTTCAAGTGCGTTTTTGTAAAGCTCGTTGAGAGCTTCCTCGTCTTTTGAATAACCGCTTAATGCCAATTTAAGGTTTTCGATGGTTTCATTGTAAGCCAATTCTAAAACTCCTTTCTTTTTCTCTTGTTTTTATTGCAAAACCGTGTGCGATAAATTTTCCTTTCCCGTTGGCCGTAACCTTCAAAGAAAAGGGCATTGCACGTTTTATCGTGGGTCTGAAGGATATTCTCATAAACCCGTCGTCGCTGTCGGTGAAAACAAAATCTCTTTCGGTCTTATTTCCCGATAGCCCCTTTTCAAACCCGAATTTAAGATCAACAGGGCCTCTGACGTGAATATCGGTGTCAAACCCGACAACGTCGCATCTTCCCGTTTTTTTGGAAGTGGCAATTTGCGCACTTTCCCAAACAGCGTTAACCTCGTTATCGTTTTCAATATCGTTACCGAAAACGTAAAGGGTGTTTCCCTTGATAAAATAAAGCTTTGACCCGAAAACCGAATATTCACTGCCTTCAAAACCGTCGTAGATATAAAAATTTCCGTTGCCGTAGTTGTAAATATATGCGGTTCCTTCGTGAATGAAATAAAGCTCTCGGTTTGCTTGAAAATCAAACATCTTGAAATTTTCGACGTTTTGGTTAAGCAGTCTTGATATTGATCTTCCGATAGGGGCAGAGAAACAAATTGCATTTTTCTCGTTTTGCACCGAGGTCGATTCCCACATATTAAGTCCGTCGTCGCAAAGCGTAACGGGACGGTTGTTTATGATGCAACCGTCTGTTTCAAAAAGACAACCCTTGCTTCCGTTAAGGCTGAATACGGGGAAGGAAGAATAAATATTGCCCAAAACGTCTTTCTGAAGCTCGCTATAAGAATAATATGCTTCGTTTTTCGTAAATATAAGCTGTCTGTCATATTGCTGAACGATACAGTTGATCTTGCTGTTGCCGATAACCGTAAAAGCGTTCACGGGGAAATATTCAACGCTCGGAATACCGTCTGCGAGGTCGGAATGGAAACGGTAGTTGGGGAATTCGGGATTGCCCCAAAGAAATGCTCGTCCGTCGGAATTACCTCCGAAAAGCATGACCTTCGTGCAACCGAAAATACGCCTTCTGTCGCTGTCGGAGTTCCTTTTGGAATAGGTGATCTCAAGGCTGTTGATTCCTTCGGGTATTGCTTCGTTAAACTGTACGGCAGAGCCTTCGGAAAGGGAATATTCGTTTTCGTATTCAACCCCGTCAAGCTTAACCGAAACGATAGAATCGATCTCGCTTTCGGGTAGATTAAATACGGTAGATTTTCCGTCGGGAGAAAACAAGATCCTTCTCTTGTCGCAAATCAGGTTTATCTGTTCCAAGATCTCACCGCTGCCCGACGGTGCACAACCTATTGCAACGCAGGGAATATAGCCTTCCACCGCATAAAGATTCGTACCGTCGAATTTACCGTAGTAATCACCCGCCTTGATGTATAAAAAGCCGTTGAATTCAAACATAATACATTCTTCCGCAGGAATCTTGCCGATAGAGCTCGGGGTTGGATTCGGAAGACTTACGTCAAAACTGCACAGCATTCCGTCAATCGAAATAACGACAAGCTCACGGTTACCCAAATACCCTGTCCAAAGCCCGTATATCGGAAGCTCTCTGTCCCCGTCGGGACCAACCTCTCCAAACCCGAGAATCTCCTTAACAGCGTTTCTCTTTACGATAGAACCGCTGTCGGTAACACGGAAATTACGCATATATTTGGCAATATTAACGCCGTTTTGAAACTCAATCCTTTCATCAATACCGGCAAAACCCTTGCCCGAACCGAGAATCATTTATACACCTCCGTTATTGCTTCCGTTCTCGCCTTTCCGAAACGTATTGCTCTGTTGCGTGCATCGGTATAAAGATTGTGGAAATTTGATGCAAGGGCATCGTCTTCGCCGAGAAGCAAAAGTCTTGCCAACCCATAGGGAAGAACCGAGGAAGCAATAATGTCAGAGCAGTCAAGTCTGTCGTCAAGCGAGAGAATATTGCTTGTTTTGTGTTCAATACGGCGTATTCTGCAATCGGTCTCCGCATTTTCCGCAAGAAGTATATTTATCAAAGATAAAGCACGCTGCTGCAGGTCTTCTGCGTCTTTCGGAATCGTTCCGTCGGTTTTTCTCAAACCGCAAAGGTCAAGCGCAATATCAAAAAGTTCTTTTCCTGTCATATTGTTCTCCTTGTAATTTTGTAATTAAGGGCTGCCGCAAATATATTGTGGCAGCCCGAAAATTAATGATTAATTACGGTAACGTGCTTAACGAAGCAAAGCTTAACACCGGAAGGAGAAACGGTAGAATCTGCCGAATCCGTCAATTTAAATTCAGCAACACCGTCGTTTTTCTTGATACCCATAGTGGTAAGATTGATAACGTTAAGAGTCTGGGGAATAAGGGGAACCTTAATTTCACCGAAACCGTTGCCAGCGGGCATACAGCAAAGGACGATGTCACTTTCGGAACTCGATGCCGTATCGATAATAACGGTAATTTCCTTGCCGTCGGAAAGGTCGGTTGTGAATTCCGCTTCGGTAAGGGAAGTAAGAGCAGTCGCATTGGCCTTAAAAAAGCCGTTGGTTGTGTAAGAAATAATATTCTGTGCCATATTCTGTATTCTCCTTTTCTTATTCAATAATATTACCGCCGTCGGTAACGGGACAGCAAACAAGCTCTGCGGGTTTAATAACCTTCGCACCGAAAACAAGTCTGCCTCGTACAGCCTTGTCAAACGAATTTTCAAGTCTGTCAAGAACCTGAGTTTCAAGCACCTGCTCCGCATAAGCAATAGCGGAATAAGAGCCTGCAAGCATCATGGTGTTTCCGTTTTCATCCTTTGCAAGCTGGTTGGAAACGAAAATATCACAGCCAAGCTCGTTAGTGAATGCAACCGCACCCGTTCCGTTCACACCGTTGTTTATCTGGAACTTAATACCTGCAAGCATAAGCTTGGTCTTGATAAACGGGGGAACGACGATCCAGGTTCTGCCGTCGGGCACGTTTGCTTCTTCAAGCTTCTGTTTCATTTCTGCAATAAGCTGCAATACGTTAGAAGGAGTAACCTCTGCTTCATCCATAACGGAACCTGCTTCGTTGTAAAGCGAGAATACGTAGGTATCAACTTCGTTCTTAAGCAAATAGCTTGCTCTCTTGGTCTGGCTGTCTTCAAGACCGATGGAAGAACGGAGTGCTTCAATATCCTTTATCTTAAAGGAAAAAGCCTTGTCCTGGTCGATAAGAAGCTGAAGAGAAGCATCGTCGATGTCCTCATAGGTGATACTGCCTTCATAATCGTAAACGGTGGGGTCGTTAAGACCTATAAAGACAACGCTGTCACCGCAGTTCTTAATGTCGCCTGCAAACTGAGTGTTGCAAACGGTGTTTGCAAGAAGGTTGTCTTCGTTGGTGCGGAGAATCTCCGCACTGATGATTTTTTCAATACTGTTGTAGTTAGCCAAACTGTTTATCCTCCAAATCTTTTAATTGAATCTCCAGCCCTTCATGGCTTTGAGAATGTTTTTGTAGTTGTTTTTAATGTCACGTCCGCTCATCTTTTCGACTTCTTCCTTGGTAAATATAGGCTCGGTCGAACCGTCGGATTCTGCGGGAGCGCTTTTCTGAAAGTTTCTTTTGTTCACGTCTTGCGCATATCTGTCCATACTGTCCTGAGTGATAATATAGAGAGCATAAGCGTGTGCAAGGGGAACACCGGCAGCAACCTCTTCCCATACGCTTTCGGGAATGTCTTCGGGCGATGCTTCGGGGAAGAATTCTCTGAAGAGCTTAACCTGGTTTGCGGTCTCGTCTTCCGATTGCTTTATCCTGTCTTGTCTGCGGGCTTCTTTCTTAAGCTCACGTGCGTTCGTAAGCTCGGCGACGATGCTTTCGGGCAAACCTTCGAGACTTGTCGGCTGTTCGCCGAATTCTTCCTCGACCTTTAAAAGAAATTCATCGATTCTCAAACCTGCCATGTCCGCAAGGTCGTAAATGGTGTCGAGAATCTGTTCGTTATTGATGGTTTTCAATTCTGTTCTTGTTCCTGTCCTTCCTGCTTGGCTTGTTCCTCCGCCAAGCGTATTTCTTCAATAAGCCTGTCCCTGTCGGGAATAAGCCCGTCAGGCAGACGTGAGAGATATTGCACGGTCGAGATTCTGTTTAGCTTAAGCAGAGAATCAAGCGTGTTGAGCGATGATATCTCGCTCCAATAACTGCTTGCGCCAACGTCGACCTTGCAGGCGAACAAGGCGTTTTTGAATTTTGAAAGCGAAAAGGCTTCGTAAGAGCGTTTTTCGTCGCCGTTCAATTCAACAAGACGCTTGTCGTCGTAATAGGAAAACATAAAGTCAAGCCATATAAGCCCGATGTCCTCAACAAACTGATAAAGACATCTCTTGATGTTTTCCAAGGGAATTGCAGAGGTGTTCTGCAACGCAAGGATTGCGCTCGTGTTGTTGGGGGCAACGTCACCCAAAGCCGCATCGTTTGCGCCGAGAAACTCTTTCGTGTGGGTAATAGCCATAGAAAGCATTTCCAACATTCCCGATTGCATCTGACCGGGCGAAATGACCTTCGCAACGTTCTCAACGGGACCGTTCACGGCAATAGCTTCGCCAACTCTGTCCGACCAACCGTCAAGCACGGTGGAATCGTAAACGACCTTCGAAAAAGCCGTGTCCATCATGTGCTTCATGACCATAGCAAAGCCCTTGTTTATAAAGATCTGGTTGTCGATAAGTCCTGTACCGACGGCTTGTCCGTGCCAACTGTTTTTCACTTCCATCCAGTTGAAGAAAGCAATAGGGTAGAGTGAAAGCATGGTTTCGGTAGTGTCCTTAATAACGGTGTTTTTTACCGATTTTCGATAGAGGACCCTGCCGTTTTCGTCCTTCCAAAGCTTGATAAGCGAAATACATTTCGTACCCTGAAGCTCGATCTTCGCCAGATCTCCCGATTGCGAGACCGTATCGTCGTCAGGGACGATCTTTTTGATTTCTTCGTCAGGAATACCGTTTGCCTTCGCCTGCGCAATAAGGCTGTCAACCGTTTCACGCTGCGCAATAAGGATATAGGGCTGCGATTGAACGTTTTTAGAGTTCGGATCACCGAAAAACACGTTCGTGTTGTCGATAAGTACAGTCTTGAAATCCCCCGTAAACGGCTGACCCGTTTTAACGTTGGGGTCCCAATAGGTGTAGCATACCGCATCACCCGAAACGGCGGCATCGGTCAGCGCCGAGGCAAGAAGATTGTCCATTTTGTTTTTCTCCCATCGCATATCCGATATGCGATTAAGCTTTTCAGAGGCGATTCTCGCCTCCTCCTCGCCAAAACCGTTGACGCCGTAGGGTGAGTTGAAAGAGAAGCGCATCTTTATGGGTGTTTGCATAATACTGCTTGTAAAATATCCGATAATGCGCTTAAAGATATTGAACACCGGGGTGGGTAAACCGCCCGAGTTAAGATTATCCCATTGATCGCCTCTGAAGAATCTTTCGTTGGTGTTCACGTTTTCATAAAGATTAATAGAATAGTTGTATTCTTTGCCCTTTTCGTAAAGGTCCCATTCCTCCGTAAAAGGCAAAACTTTTCGTTTTTTCATCTTTCTCCTTTCGTTAATAGGAAAGAAATTCAGCGAAATCACCCGTCGGGGTATCTCGTTTGATATTGTCAAATGCATAAATATTTCCCGTAAACCTTTTGTTCTGCTTCGGCGGTGTTTTCGGCTGCCTTGACATCAATGCATAGCGTAATGCTTCAGGTGCGTGCGTGATCTCGTGCGGAGTGCTTGCTGCATCCTCACGGATACGCTCGTCGAACCGAAGTAAGGGGATACACCTCAAAAGATTCGTGCATTTCCTTGAAATAAGAATTTTCGGCTCACCGCCGTAAGAGGAGCCTGCCTTAAGATATTCACGAACGATACGCCATCCTGCAATACGGCTGTTGTCCGCTTTTATCATTTTGTCAAGTCCTCTTGAACGCATAATGTCAAAACCGCTTTTTCCGCTTTCCTGCCTTCTGTTCCAAAGGTCGGGCGAGGCGACGGTGTATCTTATCTTTTCTCCCTTTTCGGTTGCGGCAATAATTTTGTCTGCCGCCTCCGATAAAAGAAGATTGCTTTCGTAAAGCTCACGGTAAACGATAACCCTGCCGTTCGCATCGACTGCACACCAAAGACACGCCGTCATATCCAATCCGTAATCCAAGGCTCTGAAACGAATCGCACTGTCGGGAATGTCAGCTTCACCGTCGATAATATGCCTTCTCGGGTCAAATTCGGGGAAAAAGGCTCCCTCGAAAGCATCCCAATCGCCGTAAAGCATCGCCTTCCTGCGAACCTCGGGCAGATTCATCAGGGTATCCAAGTATTCGGGATTGTTTTCCATAATAAATTTGTTGTCGAACACCAAGCTTTTAATAAAAAGATAGTCATCCGGATTCTCGTTCCCACGGAATTCTCTGTCGATAAACCTTCTTTTGACCCACTCGTGCCCGACACCGCCGGGGTTGCAGGTAAAATACATTCTCGGGGCAAAACGTGTTTTCATATTTCCCGATGCTCTGTTGCTCTCGGATAGAGCGAGGAACTGAAACTCCGTAAAATGAGTCGCCTCCTCCAAACCGATAACCTCATAAGCCTGTCCCTGAAACTGAAGCACGTCGTTCTCGCTGTCGCAATAACCAAGCCGTATTCTCGAACCGTTCCTAAACCGAAACTCCTTCTCGCCTGCAGAATACTTTGCCGTACCCTTAAGGAGTGCCATCATCGGCAGAAGATGGTTCTCCCGAAGCTCTGCAAGCGTTCGCCGCAGAAGAAGAATCTGTATTCCGTCGTAATTCAAAGCAAGCAAAATAAGCTTCATTCTCATCGCCCAGCTTTTTCCTCCGCCACGTGCTCCACCGTAGGCGGTGTATTTTGCTGTTGACTCAAAAAACGCTTTTTGCTTTTCGTTTGGCTCGATCAAAACCTCTCTCATTGCGCCCAATCGGAAGCCTTTCCTTTAAAAATGACAGTTTCATTGTGCGCCTCGCTGTTTTCTTCGGGCTTGTCACGGTAACCGTGATTATTTTTCAAATCAAAGGAAAGAACAGCCGCAGGGATCTTCCCGCCGAATGCAAGCTGTTTTTTAATTTTGGCAATACGGTTTCTTGCCATTCTCAAGGTTTTTCCAAACCTTTTTCCGTTCATCATTCTGATCATATCGTCCCTCGTCGTACCGAGATAATCCGCCAGCGATTCAATGTCGGCAACCTCACCGCTTTCGACAAGATGCTTTTCAAAGTATTCGTTAACACGTCTTTCGCATTCGCTTTGAGAAGAGAACGGATTGTTCTGTCTTTTCTGCTTTTCCGCTTTAAAAACCTCCTTCCGTCGCATTTGACGCTATAATTCTAACGCTGTGAAGCTGTTTTTTCATCTCGTTTTATTCGCATTGGAATCTCAATGCATTCTCATAAAAATCCCAAAAACAAATCACCCCAAGAAGTCTAACGACTTCTCGGGGACCCCGACAAAAAAAGACCGCTGTGTAAAAAAACACAGTGGTCCTTGTAAGATTATATCAATATTTCTGCAATGATACTGTTAGAAACCCGAAAACCCTTGCTGTTAAGCATAAGAATTCCGTCTTCAAAATCACCGTAACCAAGCTTGACAATTCTCTTTGCCGTTTCTTCGGCTTCTTTGGGAATCAAAGCACCTTTAGACGTTCTTAACCCAAGCATGATTCGTTCTTCGTCAAGCTCTTTTTGTGAAAGAATCTCGGCTTGCTGGTAATCTGTCGGCGCAAAAAGCGATATATAGCTTTTTTCTATAAACTCATTTACGTTCGCTACTGCAGAAAACCGCTTTCCGTTATAAAACGAATGTGCTCCTGCACCAAACCCGAAATATTCGCCGCAAGCCCAATAATTAAGATTGTGCCTCGATTCAAATCCGTCTTTGGCAAAAGAAGAGATCTCATAATGCGAAAAACCGTTTTCCTTCAAAATATCGCACAGAAAACTATATTGTGCTTCTTCGTTGTCTTCGTCGGGGAAGTGAAGAACGCTCCTCTTTAAATATAAAGGCGTTCCTTCTTCAATCTGTAACGAATAAGCGGAAATATGGTCAACGCCCGTTGCGATAATGTCGGTAACGCTTTTTTTGAATTCTTCCTCGTCCTGCTCGGGCAGAGCAAAAATAATATCTGCACTGATATTCTTAAAACCGCACAACCGTGCATCGGCAATGCATTTCTTTGCGTCCTCGAAGGTGTGTATACGCCCTATAAGCGAAAGAATTCGGTCACACGACGATTGTATGCCCACAGACAAACGGTTTGCTCCTGCGGCTTTTAAAGCCCTAAGAGCGCCAAGGTCAATCGTCTTTGGATTGATTTCAACGGTAATCTCACAATCATCGGTAAGAACAAATTTTTCTTTAACCGCTTTGATAAGAGCGCATAAACGCTCAATACCCAATATAGGGGGCGTTCCGCCGCCGAAATAAACAGTACGGATTTGTTTTTCTGTTTCAAAAAACTCAATCTGCCTTAATAAAGCCTCAAAGTATTCTTGCTTAACCTCTTCACTTTGGTTTGCAAGCGAATAGAAGGCGCAGTAATCGCATTTTTTAATGCAAAAGGGGATATGAAAATATAACGACAGATTATTCGTCATCGTATTTCAAAACCGCCATAAACGCTTCCTGCGGAACCTCAACAGTACCAAGCGTTCTCATACGCTTTTTGCCTTCCTTCTGCTTTTCAAGAAGCTTCTTCTTACGGGTAATGTCACCGCCGTAGCACTTTGCAAGAACGTCTTTTCTCATAGCTTTAACGGTTTCTCTTGCAATAACCTTACCGCCGATAGCCGCCTGAACGGGAATCTCAAAAAGCTGTCTCGGAATGTTGTCCTTAAGCTTTTCGCAAATGCGTCTTGCTCTCGGATATGCCCTGTCGGAATGGATTATAAACGACAAAGCATCAACGATGTCGCCGTTAAGGAGAATATCAAGCTTTGAAAGCTTGGAAGGACGGTAATCCTTAAATTCATAGTCAAGCGAGGCATAGCCCTTGCTCTTCGATTTAAGCGAATCGAAGAAGTCATAAACGATCTCGTTAAGGGGAAGGAGATAATGAAGCTCTGCACGGTTCGTGTCGATATACTTCATATCAATATATTCACCTCTGCGGTCTGTGCAAAGCTGCATGATCGTGCCAACGTATTCGGTAGGCGTGATTATGGTTGCCTTAACGAACGGCTCGCAGGCCGTTTCAATAGTAGCAGGGTCGGGATAGTTGGACGGGTTGTCGATATAGACTGTCTCGCCGTTGGTTTTGTGTATCTCGTAAATAACGCTCGGTGCAGTAGTGATAAGGTCGAGCATGAATTCACGTTCAAGACGTTCCTCGATGATCTCCATGTGCAAAAGACCAAGGAATCCGCATCTGAAGCCAAAACCGAGCGCAGCCGACGTTTCAAGCTCGTAGGTAAATGAGGAATCGTTCAATCTAAGCTTGTCGAGAGCTTCCTTAAGGTCACCGTATTTAGAACCGTCAGCAGGATAAATACCGGCATAGACCATAGGCTGTGCCTTCTTAAAGCCGGGCAAAGGCTTCTCGCAGGGGTTTTCAACAAGAGTTACGGTGTCGCCGACGTCGGTGTCTGCAATATTCTTGATGCTCGCCGTGAAATATCCAACCTCACCTGCTTCGAGAGTTTCCTTCTTGTCGAGCGAGAAGGTCGATAGCGTACCAAGCTCAACGATCTCAAATTCCGCACCCGTGTGCATCATTCTAACCTTGTCGCCAAGCTTCATTCTGCCGTTCATAACACGAATATAAACAACGACACCCTTGTAAGCATCGTAATAGCTGTCGAATATCAAAGCCTCGAGAGGGGCTTCGCTGTCACCCTTGGGGCAGGGAACTTCTTTAACTATCTTCTCAAGCACGTCCTTGATGCCAATACCCATTTTTGCACTTATGCAGGGAGCATCGTCGGCAGGGATACCGATAATATCTTCGATCTCACGCTTTGCCATATCGGGGTCTGCACTGGGAAGGTCGATTTTATTAATAACGGGAAGGATCTCAAGGTCGTGATCAACGGCAAGATAGGCATTGGCAAGTGTCTGCGCCTGAATACCCTGCGTAGAGTCGACGATAAGCACCGCACCCTCACAGGCGGCAAGCGAACGTGAGACCTCGTAACCAAAGTCAACGTGACCGGGGGTGTCGATAAGGTTAAGAGTATAATCGATACCGTCGTCTGCTTTATAATTAAATCTAACCGCACGTGCCTTAATGGTAATGCCACGTTCTCTTTCAAGCTCCATGCTGTCAAGCATCTGCTCTTCAAGCTCACGTTTTGCCACGGCACCCGTATATTCAAGCAATCTGTCGGCAAGCGTACTCTTGCCGTGGTCGATGTGTGCGATTATCGAAAAGTTTCTGATTTTTTGAATGTCGCTCATTATATAAATTCCTTTATTCAAGAAATGCTCGCTTCTATCGAAACGAGCATTTTTTAGTGGGGTGATTGTTATTGATTATTCAGCGATTTCTTTTTTGTCCTTCTTGGAACCGATCTTGCTGATTGCATTCCAGATCATACCGGACAAGAATACCGAGGAGAAGAGACCTGCAACAACGCCTATGATAAGGGGAAGCGCAAAGTCCTTAATAGTGTCAACACCGAGAATGTAGATCATACCGATGGTAAAGAGTGTGGTAAGAGTGGTGTTGATACTTCTGCCGAGAGTTTCGTGCGTTGCAACGTTAACGACTTCGGAGAATTCGGTACCTGCAGCAGCTTTAACCTTGTTTTCACGAACACGGTCGAACACGATAATGGTTGCATTGATAGAATAACCGAGAATCGTAAGAAGTGCTGCAATAATGTTGGAGTTGATAGGAATCTGGAAGAGGGAATATACTGCAAACATAACGAACAGGTCGTGTACAAGACAGAGGACCGATGCAACACCGGAAGCTAATTCAAAACGAACCCAAATATAGATAAGCATCAAAGCAACTGCAACAGCAACTGCGATAATAGCCTTTTTGGTAAGGCTGTCGCCGATGGTGGGCATGATGGTTGTGATCTGGATCTTGTTTGCGTTTGCGTTGGGATATGCTTCAAGGATCGCGTCCTGAAGTGCAAGTGTCTGATCGTTGTCGAGAGCCTTCGTACCGGTACGGATAATAGCCATATTGTCGTTATCCGTAGCCTTTGTGGTAGAAGAAACGTAATCGTTACCAAGACGCTCATTATTACGGATAATATCGTTGATGTTATCGCAAACTTCTTTGGTAACTTCTGTACCGAGGTCGATTCTGATCTCAGTACCGCCGGAGAAGTCAATGTCGATGTTAAATCCTCTGATAACGAAGGAGAGGAGACCGACAACGAGAACGAGTGCTAAAATGCAAAGAGTAACTTTTTGATTTTTAATAAAATGAAACTTGCTCATTATTTAGCCCCCTTTCCCAAAGCTCTGTACGATGCGGGCTTGTTGAATCCCATTCCGACCGATAGATAAAGCAACGCTCTTGTGACAAGAAGTGCGGTGAAAAGGGAAATAACGATACCGATGAACAACGTGGTAGCAAAACCTTTAATAGTACCCGAACCAAGGAAGTAGAGAACCGCACAAGCGATTATCGTGGTGATGTTCGAGTCGAGAATAGCGGTGAACGCTCTCTTATAACCACCCTTGATAGCAGCCTTAACGCTCTTACCAAGGTCGATTTCTTCTTTCATTCTTTCAAAGATAACGACGTTTGCGTCAACCGCCATACCGATGGAAAGGAAGATACCTGCAATACCTGCAAGTGTGAGGTTAGCCTGAGTTAAGATAAGAACCAAACCGAAGATTCCGATGTATGCAACAAGTGCGATAGAAGCCATAACACCGGGAACCTTATACATGATGCACATAAAGATGATTACAAGCAAAACACCGATAGCGCCTGCGAAAAGCGAGGTGGAAAGCGAGTTTTCACCGAGGGTCGCACCAACGGTTCTCTGTTCAACGGGCTGAAGCTCATATTTAAAAGCACCTGCATTGATGTTGTTTGCAAGAGCTTCTGCTTCTTCCTGAGTGAAACTGCCGGAGATGATAGCCTTACCGTCGGTAATAGCGTCGTTAACGGTGGGCTGGCTGATTGCAGTACCGTCAACGTAGATAGCGATATAATCCTTGGTCTTTGCAGCTTCGGTAGTTGCTTTCGCAAACTTCTGTCTGCCGGAGTCTTTAAGATTAAGAGAAACGGCGATTTCGTAAATACCCTGTTCGGTCTGGTAAGAACCTGCATAAGCGCTTTCGACGTCATCACCAACGAGAACCACGTTGCCCTTAGAATCCTTGAATTCAAGCTTCGAAGTCTGCATAAAGTTGTGAATAACTTCATTAGGATCGTCAACGTCGGGAATCTCAATGGTGATCATATCGTCGCCGACTCTGTAACAAAGTGCTTCGGTAAGACCTTGTCCGTCGAGACGTCTTCTCATGATCTCATAGATCGAGTCCATACCGAGGTCAAGCGTGTCGCCAGTATCATCGGTCTGTGCCTGGAAGGTAACGACCGAGCCGCCGGCAAGGTCAAGACCGAGACGGATCGTTCCGTCTTCAAATATTCCGTTAAATTGATCTTCGTCGCTGAAATAAACACCGCAGACGACAACCGAGCAAACGAGCAGGATTGACATCAGCAATAATATAAAGCGAGAAATACTTGCAGAACGTAAGTAGTTCATCTGCTGAATACCTCCGAAAAAGTAAAATTTTCTAACATATCAATTATACATATATAAGGTAAATAAGTCAAGCATTATTTCGTCAAAAAGACTAATAAAAACGACTAATAGAAGAATTTAATAGCCTTTTGGCAGACCTCAACGGCAACCTCGCTTTTTTCGCCTCCGTTTTCACCGTCAAGCGACCAATTTTGCGGTGTTTCGGTTCGGATAACGGCTTTTTTGACCTTCCTTTTGATAACGTTTTCGTTTTGCGATTTAAAAGCAAAAAGGTCGGTCAAGATCAAAGTTCCGTTAAGAATATTCTTCGGTGCTTTGAGAATGCTCAATTCAAAATATCCGTCGTCAAAATCAACTTCGCCTTTTTTGTAAAAAGTCAATCCGCCTGCACGCAATGTGTTTGAAACACCGACAAACCAAAAATTACCCTCTATCGTTTCGTCTTCAAGCTCGATAGAGTAAAAGGTGCTTTTCGTCTGTGCGATCTCGGACAACCCCTTCAAAACGTATGCGCCGTGACCAAGCACGTTCTTCAGCTGTTGTGAAGTCATATACGATACGGAAGAAAAAAGTCCGGAACAAGCGATATATGTAAAGTTTTTGTCACCGAACCGTCCCAAGTCCAACCACTTCGGCTCTCCTTCGGCGATTTTCTTGCAGGCTTCCTCGATTTTTTTCGGAAGCTTCAAAGAAGTACCGAAATCGTTCGTCGAGCCGAGAGGGATATATCCCAAAGGAACGTCGGCGTTGCTTGAAAGAATACCGTTAACGACCTCGTTCAAGGTTCCGTCACCGCCGACAGCGACGATAATATCATAGCCTTTTGCTTCTCTTGCAACGGCTTTCTCCGTTTCTCCGTCGGGAGCAGTAAGCATGACCGAAACGATATATCCGTATTTTGAAAAAATATCAACTATCTCAAAAAGCTTGTTCTTGCCGTAACCTTTACCGGCAACGGGGTTGAGAACAAGTAAAAGTTTATTTTTGATTTCTAAGCTCATCAGGCTTAAAAACACCCCTTTCCGTAATAATTCCGGTAATAAGCTCTGCAGGAGTAACGTCAAATGCGGGATTATAGACCTTTGCATTAGGGTGCGTCATCATCTTTTCATAATGCATAGCCGTAACTTCTTCGGGTGAACGCTGTTCGATAACGATATCACGTCCCGATCTGCAATCGAAATCTATCGTCGAAAAGGGAGCGCATACGTAGAAGGGTATACCGTAATGCTTGGCAATAATAGCAACACCAAGCGTACCGATCTTGTTTGCCGCATCACCGTTTTCGGCAACTCTGTCCGCACCGACAAAGACAATGTCGATCTTACCTTGCGACATAAGCGATGCCGCCATATTGTCGCATTGAAGCGTAACGTCAATGCCGCTTTCCGCAAGCTCAAAAACGGTCAATCTTGCGCCCTGCAAAAGAGGACGTGTTTCGTCGGAATAGACCGCAACCTTTTTGCCTTTTTCGGCTGCAATATATACGGGAGCAAGCGCCGTGCCGTATCTGACCGCCGCAAGCGAGCCTGCGTTGCAATGCGTGAGTATATTCGCACCGTCGGGAATAAGCTTTTCGCCGTGCAACCCAATATTTCTGCAGGTTTCGATATCTTCGTTATAAATTGCCAAAGCCTCTTGTTTTAACGTTGCTTTAATATGTTCAACTCCGCCGTTTACGCTTTTTGCTTTCGCTACCATACGCTTGACCGCCCACGATAGATTGACAGCCGTCGGACGGGAGCTTATAAGATGCTCTGCAAATTTATCAAGCGAATATAAAAATCCTTCAACACTTTCGTCTTCAAGACGTACTGCCGCCGCATAAAGTCCGATAGCCGCACCGACTCCGATAGCGGGCGCACCTCGTATTGCAAGACGTTTTATAACGTCATGAAGGTCAAAAATGCTGTCGCAGGAACAAATTTCAATATTTTGGGGAAGCTTAGTCTGGTCAATATACATCAAAAGGTCTTTTTCTTCGTCAAGCCAAACCGTATCTCTCATAAACTTCTCCTTTGTTGCTAAAAAATAACATTATGATTATATCATATCCTGCGAAAAATGCAACGGAATATTGTAAACAAAAACAAAAAGACGGCGTAATTGCCGTCTTTTGTCTATACAGGAGAGTATAATTATTTAAGAGTGATCTTAGCGCCTGCTTCTTCGAGCTGAGCCTTAAGGGATTCAGCTTCTTCCTTGGAAACGCCGGTCTTAACCATCTTAGGAGCGTTAACAACGATGTCCTTAGCTTCGCCGAGACCGAGGCCGGTGATTTCTTTAACAGCCTTGATAACCTTAAGCTTAGCAGCTTCGTCGAAAGAGGTGAGTTCAACGTCGAATTCGGTCTTTTCTTCTTCTGCGGGAGCAGCAGCTGCAGCAACGCCTGCAACAGCTACGGGAGCAGCAGAAACACCGTATTTTTCTTCAAGTGCGCTAACGAGGTCTTTGAGTTCGAGAATAGTAAGAGAATCTACAAGTTCGAGAATCTGATTGATCTTTTCCATTATTAATTTTCCTCCGTGTTATTAGATAATAATTTTTTCTTTTTGATTATTCAGCAGCTGCTTCAGCAGGAGCCGCTTCTTCTGCAACTGCTTGTGCAGGAGCAGTTTCTTCGCCGCTTTCCTTCTTGTCGATGATCGCTTGTAAACCGTAAGCGAGACCGTAAAGACCGGACTGGAGCGAACCCATAAGTCTGCCGATGAGGACTTCTTTGGAAGGAGTTTCGGCGAGATCCTTCACACCGTTTACGTCGAGTATTTCGCCGTCAACAAAACCTGCTTTAAGAACGAAGTTTTCGTGATCTTTAGCGAAGTTTGCGAGGATTTTTGCGGGAGCGATAGGATCGCTTTCGCAGGTTGCGAGAGCAGTCATGCCGGTAAGCACGTCCTTAAGACCTTCAAAGCCGATAATATCACAAGCCTTGGAAGTAAGGGTGTTCTTAACAACAGTGTATTCAACACCTGCTTTGCGCAAGTCGCTTCTAAGCTTGGTATCATCAACAACGGTAATGCCCTGATAGTCAACGAGTACGCCGCCTGCAGCGTTCTTCATCCTCTCGGCAATTTCGTTGACAAGCTGTTTCTTTTGCTCGAGAATGTTTGCGTTAGCCAATTGTATACCTCCTGATTTATTTTGCACGAAAAAATGCTCCTTCGCAATCGTCTGCAAAGGAGCATGTTAAAAAGCATAGTTATATTAAAACAGCTTTTCGACTCCTCGGCAGGCGGTTTCTGTGAACCATTGAACTTTCGTGCCTACTGTCTTTGGAAATTCGACCTTGTAATAATATCACATCAAAACCCATTTGTCAATAGCTTTTTAATAGATTTTATAAGCTTTTTCAAATATTTTTATTCCGCAGTAAATTCGTTTGAATAAACGGTGTAAGTTTCACCGTCGGTATGGATATTCATAACGATCCTGTATTTTTCCTTGCCCGCATCCGCACGGTCGGAAAGGGTAAAGGAGAGCTTTGCTTCAAAGGTTGCGATATATGCTTCTTCTGTGAAGGAAAATTCCTTTTCGCATCTCTTCCAACTTCCGTTGTCAAAATATTCAACGTAATATTCGTTACCGTAAGTAAATTCCTTTTCGGAATCAACAGTAATTCTAAATGTTACCGTTGAATCAAAGAAGCAGTGTTCCGCATCGGTAAGGATCTTAATTGCACCGTCGGGAAGTCTTTTAGAACCACCCTTGCCCGTGTCGCTGACAATGTCGGAAACGTCGGGACTTTCAACCCCGCCGCTCTGCTCGGTTTTGGTAAAGCAGGAACACAAACTCAAAGTAAGCGATAATACCAATACAAAAACAAGTAACTTTTTCATAACGATAACTCCTTTTTAAACATCGGAAATTCTTTCTTACTCATAGTATAGCATAAAAGAACCGAACACGCAATGGTTTGAAAAGTCCTTTTCGCCCATAATATCGCAATACTCATTAGGAATACGCCTGTATTCCGTCACTCGTCTTGCTCATTCCGAACAAAAAGTTCAATTTCAAACGACCTACGGCGAGGTAGTTTCGAGAAGAAATTTTGTTTTTGAGCGCAGATATACTATCGTATATCAAGAGAAAAAGCGAAATTTATGCCGAAAATAACCGCCGTAGGCATTGCGGGTTCGATTCTTTTATGCTATACCATACAAAAAAACAATTTCAACAAAAATACGCTTTAAATACAAAGCGTAACGATAAATTACTATAGTAACATATTGATTTTTCGATTTTCTTTCGTTATAATAATAAAAAAGGGGTAGAAAACCCGATAAAATCAAAAGGAGATCAATTTATGTCTATCGGAATTATCATTTCAGTAGTACTTATCGCTGCAATAGCAGTTACAGTAATCGTTTCATACGGTCAATACAAAAAGAACGTAGAAGCGAATAAATTAGCAAAGCGCAGCGGAATCGCACCTCAAAAGAAAAACCTTGTTTCGGTTGCTTCTATTGTGATTATCGCAGTATCTCTTGTTGCTTTGGCGATAGTACCGCCAAGCTTCAAGACCGTCAATACGGGCGAGATTGCAGTTGTAAAATACCTTGGTAAGGCAAAAGAAGTTAAAACTCCGGGCACGTATTTTTCTTTTTGGCTTACAAATACGTATGAATATTACGACACAAAGGTTCAAAACGTTGATATTGTCACAGCGGCGTATTCTTCCGACGCTCAGACCATGAATATTCAGATGACCTTGCAGTATCAGGTTATGAGCGACAGAATTCTTGACGTTGCTAGTCAGTACGGCTCGCTTGCAACACTTCAAAACCGTATACAGTCAATATCTATAGAAAAAACAAAATCGATTCTTTCTTCTCATAAAGCTATGGATATTATAGCCGACCGAGCTTCAATGTCTCCCGCTGTTGAAGAAGCGATAAAGGCGGCTGTCGGTGAAGAATATTGTGTTAACGTTGTTGCTGTTGTTCTTACAAATATCGATTTTTCCGATGCCTTTGAACAGGCTGTTGAAGAAAAAATGATCGCAGAACAATCAAAGCTTAAAGCAGAATATGAAAACGAAACTAAAGTAGCACGTGCCGAAGCTGAAGCAGAAGCAAAGCTCAAAGCGGCTCAGGCAGAAATAGAAATAGCCAAAGCAGAGGCAGAATCCAAAAAGATCGCCGCAGAAGCGCAAGCAGAAGCAAATGCGATCGTAAACAAATCCTTGACAGATAAGATCCTTCAGGAAAAATACCTTGAAAAATGGAACGGCGAACTCCCCAACGTAATGGCGGGCAACGAAGGCACTTCTATACTTATTCCTTCTTACGATAACGTAACTCCGTAAAATATCAAAAAACAGGCTTGACGGTTAACGCTCAAGCCTGTTTTTCTTCGCTTTGAAAAAAACAAAAGACGGCAGAAGCCGTCTTTTAGTTTATATCTTATTCGCCGATCTTTGCAGAATTGATCTTAAGGCCGGGGCCCATGGTAGAAGCAATTACGCAAGATTTGATATACTGACCCTTTGCAGCAGCGGGCTTAGCCTTGATGATAGCGCCGAGAAGCGTGTTGAAGTTTTCAGCGAGCTTTTCGGTGCCGAAGCTTACCTTACCGATAGGGCAGTGAATGATGTTGGTCTTGTCAAGTCTGTATTCGATCTTACCTGCTTTAGCTTCGGTAACAGCCTTAGCAACGTCGGGAGTAACGGTACCTGCCTTGGGGTTAGGCATCAAGCCCTTAGGACCAAGGATCTTACCGAGACGGCCGATGAGACCCATCATGTCGGGAGAAGTGATGATAACGTCAAAGTCAAACCAGTTTTCCTGCTGGATCTTCTGGATATATTCTTCAGCACCAACGTAATCTGCGCCTGCAGCCTTTGCAGCGTCAGCCTTGTCGCCCTTTGCGATAACAAGGGTACGAACGGTCTTACCGGTACCGTTGGGGAGAACTACTGCGCCTCTAACCTGCTGGTCAGCGTGACGGGAGTCAACACCCAAACGAACGTGAACTTCAACGGTTTCGTCGAATTTAGCTTTGGAAAGCTCACAAACGAGACCGAGAGCTTCGGCACTGTCGTAAAGCTTTGCCTTGTCGATTGCAGCAGCTGCTGCGTTATAATTCTTTCCTCTTTTCATCTTGAAACCCCTCCTTAGTCAACAACTACGACGCCCATGCTGCGTGCAGTACCTGCAACCATGCTCATAGCTGCTTCGATGCTTGCTGCGTTGAGGTCGGGCATCTTGGTTTCTGCGATCTTTCTAACCTGTTCCTTGGTAATCTGAGCTACCTTGTTGGACTGGGGAACGCCGGAACCCTTTTCGATGCCGCAAGCCTTCTTAATAAGAACTGCTGCAGGGGGAGTTTTGGTGATAAAGGTAAAAGAACGGTCAGCGTAAACAGTAATAACAACGGGAATGATAAGACCGATGTCATTCTTGGTACGTTCATTGAATTCTTTAGTGAACATAGGGATAGCTACACCGTACTGACCGAGAGCCGGACCGATAGGGGGCTGAGGAGTAGCTTTACCTGCGGGGATTTGAAGCTTAATATAGCCAACAACTTTTTTTGCCATCTTTACAGATACCTCCATGTGGTAATTTTAATTTCGGGATCGAGTCCCTCCCACTTTTGACCGCGTGTTGTGCGGTTTTGCTTCGGTTCGGTTGGCAATCCGAAAGCCGAAAGCGAAAATCAGTCTTCTAATGCAGCAACCTGATTGCTGTTAAGTTCAACCTTCGTTTCTCTGCCGAAGAGGGAAGCCGAAACTTTGACCTTCTTCATATCGGGAGAAATTTCCTCAACCAATCCGATAAATCCGGAGAGAGGACCGTCGGTAATGCGGACACTGTCGCCCACAGCGAACTTGATTTCAATAGTCTTGACTTCAACACCGATGTGCTCGACTTCCTCGTCAGTAAGAGGAACAGGACGAGATCCGGGGCCGACAAAGCCGGTAACGCCGGTGGTGTTGCGGATGATGTGCCAGGTTTCGTCGTTCATCACCATCTTGACCAAGACGTAACTCGGGAACAGCTTGCGTTCGATTTCCTTTTCGCCCTTATCGCTGGTTTCAATAACCGTTTCAACGGGCACGTTTACTGCAAGGATCAAGTCTTCAAGTCCACGGTTTTCAACGATCTTTTCGATGTTGGTGGCAACCTTGTTTTCATAGCCGGAATAGGTATGGACTACATACCAAAGCGGCGTGCTTTCCTGTGGTAAACTCATAATTAAACCGTTCCTTCTTTAATTAAAAAATTTCTGCAAGCCAGTTAATAAGCTTTGCAAAACCAAGATCGAGCAAACCAATTGCAAGTGCAGCAACGATAATGATAACGAGAACGATACCGGTTGCTTTTGCAGTGTCCTTAGGCGAACACCAAACAACCTTCTTCATCTCACTCCAATATTCCTTGCAGAACTTTTTGATTCTCTGACCCAATTTTGTGTTGGTTTTAGTAAGAATAAACGCAACCAAAATAAGAACAACGATTACGATAAGAGTAATGATTCTTGCCCAAGGGGTTTCATCAACAACAGTGTTTTCCTGCTGTTCGTTGCTGTGGTCGTGATCGTGGTCATCTTCTGCTTTTGAAGCTTCGGTAGAAACGTCTTTAGAAGCGTCTTTGGAAGCTTCAGCGGATTCGTCTTTAGATTCGTTTGCAGAAACGTCGGCAGAAGCGTCTTCAGAAGCTTCGATAGAAGTATCGGAAACTGCTGCGCTGGATTCTTCTGCGAGAACCGAGAACGAAAGCGTCATCACAAGAAGTAATGCAACAACTACAGAAAGCGATCTAATAATGTTTTTCATCTTACGCCCTCCTTATTTGCTTTCCTTGTGAAGAGTGTGCTTGCGGCAGAAACGGCAATACTTGTTCATCTCGAGACGATCGGGGGTATTGCTCTTATTCTTTGCCGTGTCGTAGTTTCTTTGCTTGCATTCGCTGCAAACGAGAGTTACTTTGACTCTTTTTTCTTTACCCGCCATTTTTTCGGCACCTCCATATTTATGTTACCTCCCTCTGAATAGTCGGGTTTTTCGTATGAAACAGTCGGAAATCGAAAACCATTTGCATAACAAAAAGACCTCGAACAGCAGAGGTAACGCCATTTTAGCAGATTTTTCCCCCTGTGTCAAGACCTTTTTTACATTTTCTTCGATTCTTTCTTCTATATATAAGCGAATAAAAAGGAGAGCGTTGTTGCCCTCCTTTTTGTCGTAAAAATCAAACTAAAGTATACGTCTGCATAACGTGGCGCTTGATAAGGATATAGTCGTTCGCCGTAACACTACCGTCGCCGTTAACGTCGGCAGGATTGCTGTTGCTGTATGCAACAACGTACGTTTCCATAACTATTCTCTTCGCCATAGTGTAGTCGGTGAGATTTATCTCGCTGTCACCGTTAATATCACCGTAAGGAATATAACCCCAATGAACCGTTGCCGTTGTATTGCCAAGCCAATTCTCGTTCCAACCTTCAGGTTGCGATTTCGCAACGCAGTATATGTCGGTTAAACTTTCACAGTTATAGAACGTTTTTGCGGCGATAGAAGAAACGGAACTCGGAATAACAATACTTTCAAGACTTGAGCACCTATTAAACGTAAATCCGCTGATTGAGGTTAATCCTTTAGGAAGAACAACGTTTTTCAACTCTGTGCAGCCTTCAAAGGTGGAATTATAAATTACGGTTATGCAATCGGGGATAACGATTTCCGTTATATCCGTTCTGCCCGAAAAAGTATAATAAAGAGAAGTGACCGAACCGTCTTCGGGTATACTGTTGTTTTTACCTATACGAAGAGCCGATTTTTCCCAGTCAATAAGACAGTTATCTTTGCTGTAATAAAATTCATTTCCTTCTTCGACGGTTATTGTTTCGATGTTTGCACAGTAATCAAAAGCATCGCCCGCAATATATTCAACGCTTTTTGGTATGTGAATGTCTTTAAGATTGGCGCAATTATAGAATGCGTGTGAATATATATTTTCTAATGAAGCAGGCAAATTGATTTCTTCGAGCTTGGTACAACCCCAAAAGGTGTTTGAACCGATATATGTTACTGCATCGGGAATGGTTATGGAGGTTAATTGACTGCAATTCCGGAAAGCACTTTCACCGATCCACGTTACCGTATCGGGAATATAAATCGATGTCATTTCGTTGCAACCCGAAAAAGCTTCCCATTGAATTGCCGTAACGGGAAAACCTTCGATTTCGTCGGGAATAACAACGTCGCCTATCGGGAAGGTATTGGTTAGTGTAATGCAAACTTCATTATCTGCGATATAATAACAAAATATATCGTACGAATTTGCACTTGCAGTCAGCGAAACAGGGAACGTAGAAATGACGAAACATAAAACGATAAATAAGGAAACAAATTTTCTTTTCATACTAAACCCCTTCAAAATAAATTTTATATCCCTCTTAACTATATTATAACACCCCCCCATTTTTTGTCAAGACAATATAAAACACCCGAAAGCATGAAACTCTCGGGTGATTCAAATTAATCTTCCAACATCGAAACACGCTTTTCGTGTCTTCCGCCTTCAAAGGGAGTGTTAAGGAAGATATCCGCAAGCTTAACTGCCTTTTCTTCGTTAATAACACGTCCGCCGAGGCAAAGTACGTTCGAATTATTGTGTCTTCTCGTCATTTCCGCAGAAAATTCGTCGGAAAGCACCGCCGCACGGATACCTCTAACCTTGTTTGCGGCAATCGACATACCAATGCCCGTTCCGCAACAGAGAATACCCTTTTCACATCTGCCTTCGGTAATTTCAGCGCAAACCTTCTTTGCGTATACGGGGTAATCTACCGAATCGGTAGTGTTGGTGCCGAGGTCGATGTATTCAACACCCTTTTTCTTAAGATCTTCGATAATAGCGTTTTTAATGTCAAGTCCGCCGTGGTCACATGCAATAGCAATCATTTGTTTTCTTCC
The DNA here is from genome assembly GCA_045536935.1 of Eubacteriales bacterium. Classification (GTDB taxonomy): domain Bacteria; phylum Bacillota; class Clostridia; order Oscillospirales; family CAG-382; genus Coliplasma. Next base: position 49,884 of record JAZSOO010000021.1, read on the forward strand.
TCTTTCTTTGCTTTTTCTCTTTCAAGCTTTTCTCTTTCCGCTTGGGGCATTCTCAAGTATATCGGCTTGAGCTCCTTCGGCGTAATTGCTTCGTCTTTTATGTATTTTTCATATCCGCATACCGCAACGGATAATGCGTTTTGATCTCTGCTTGCCATAGAAGAAGGGAAAAGGTTGCTTGCGTTAGAGCAAAGCGAGATGAACTTTTCGGTTCCGTCACCGCAAACAGTAACATCATCAAAATCCTTTATTTTTTCGTAAATCTCCTGCGCCGAGAGGGCTTCGTCTTCAGTCATACGAACACCGTCTTTGAAGATAGCAGTATAGAACTGGTCACGTCTTGCGTCCATAACTGCACAAACGTAACCTCTGCCAACGTTTTTAGCAAGAGCTTCAAGCGCAGACACCGAAACACAGGGCTTGTTTTCGGCAAAGGCAAGACCCTTCACCGTCGCCGCACCGATACGGACACCCGTAAAAGAACCGGGACCTGCGCTTACCGCAAAAAGGTCGATATCCTTAATATCTGCGCCGTATTGCGACAATGCGTTTTCAAGCAAGGGGAGAAGTATCTCGCTGTGAGTTAATTTGTTTTTTACGGTGAAAAGCCCGAAAGTCGAAACCTTATTTTCGTTTATCTCAACCACAGCCGCACTTGCCGTAACCGCCGTGCTGTCCAAAGCCGCTATTAACATAAAGTAAATCTCCTTCCGCTTTCTCCGATATGTTCGATTTTCAATTTCAATGCACCTTCGGGTATTGCATCTTCAAAAAGCTCGCTCCATTCGGTAATGGTAATACCGCCCTGCTCGATGTAATCGTAATAACCCGTCGAATAAAGGTCGTCATCGTCGGTAAGACGGTATAGATCAAAATGGAAAATGTTTATATCGTTGCCACGGTATTCGTTAACGATAGCAAAAGTAGGGGAATGGACAAGCTCGATGCATTCGGGACAAAGCGCCTTTACGATACCACGTACAAAAGCCGTCTTGCCTGCACCCATACCGCCGTATAAAGCGAGAAAACCGCCGTTTTTAAGCTTTTCTGCGATGACCGATGCGATGTTTTCTGTTTCGGCAACGCTGTTTGATATAAATTCCTGCATTTTATATATTTCTGCCTTTCGGTTAGCATTCTGCGCCAATGCATTTAATAATAATCTTTTTCTTTTCGGGAGGCTCACTTCCGATGGTGACTGCTTTGAAGAGGTATTCCATGCCGAATTGCGCACGCTCAAGGTCTTTTGCCATGATAGTTGCAAGAGCTTCGCCTTCTTCGATCCTGTCGCCGATCTTTTTGTTAAGTATGATACCTGCCGTGTGGTCTATCGAAGCACCGATAACCTCTCTGCCTGCACCAAGCACCGCCGCCGCTTTTCCGACACCCATGGCGTCGATACGGGTGATATATCCGCTTCTGTCCGAAACCAGCATAGCCGTAACGTTGCTTTCTTCAAACAGATTCGTGTTGTAAATATATCTTCTGTCACCGCCGAGCCGTTCGACAAGCTCGGCAAGCTTTTCCTTTGCGCTTCCGTCGTAAATGGTTTCCTCGGCAATCGCAACACAGGTTTGATAATCGCCTGCGTTCGCCGCATAAAGCATATTTGCCGCAACGGTAATGCAAAGCTCGGTAAGCTGTTCGTCGCCTTTGCCTTCAAGAACCCGTATAGCTTCAATAAGCTCAACGCTGTTGCCGACAGCCGTTCCCAAAGGAGCAGACATATCGGTTATAAGCGCAACGGTCTTTCGGTTTTCTCTTGCTCCGATACGCACCATAAGCCTTGCAAGCTCTTCGGCATCACGGACGGTCTTGCAAAAAGAACCGCTTCCGCATTTTACGTCAAGAACGATACATTCATTGCCCGATGCGATCTTCTTGCTCATAACGCTTGCCGCAATAAGAGGGATACAGTTTGCCGTACCCGTAACGTCACGCAAAGCGGTAAGCTTCGAATCCGCAGGCGCAAGCCTTTTGCTTTGCCCTGCAATACAAAAACCGATCTCCGAGACTATCCTTTCGAATTCTTCTGCCGAGATCTCTGTATCAACACCCTTGCAGGATTCAAGCTTGTCGAGCGTACCGCCCGTAAAACCAAGCCCTCTGCCTGCCATTTTCGGAACGTATATCCCTTTGTTTGCGGCTGCAACCATAGGACCGACAATAAGCGAGACCTTGTCGCCGACACCGCCTGTGCTGTGCTTGTCAACCTTCTTTCCGCTAACGGAAGGGAGAATATTCATCTCTCCGCTGTCGGCAATACATTCGGTAAGCGTAACGGTCTCTTCTTCCGTCATGCCCTTAAACCAAATTGCCATCAAAAGCGCAGAGATCTGGTAATCGGGAATAGAACCGTCGGCGACACCCTTAACGAAAAACGCAATTTCTTCTTCGTCAAGCTCTCGCCCGTCCTGCTTTTTTGTGATAATGTCGTGCATTTTCAACATAACCGTTAACCTCCCGAATACTAAGATCTAAATAAAACTTTCGCCCGAGAAATCGTTTTCAATACCGAAATTCTTTGCAACGGTCTTTGCTATGACCGAATAGGTCTTAAAACCGCCCAGATCCTTCGGCTGGATATTGTTTGCGTATGCTAAAATAGGAATGTTTTCACGTGTGTGGTCAGTACCCTTAAATCCGGGGTCGCAACCGTGGTCTGCCGTTATAATAAGAAGGTCGTCATCATTCATGCCTTCGATAAATTCACCCAAAGTGACGTCGAACCGAGCCAATGCGTCTGCATAACCCGTTATATCGTTTCTGTGTCCGTATACCATATCGAAATCAACAAGATTAACGAAACAAAGACCATTAAAATCACGCTTCTGCATTTCCAAAAGCTTGTTTTCGCCTTCGATGTTGTTTTTCGTGGGATTGCTTTCCGTAACCCCGCGGGAGGCGAAAATATCGTTTATCTTGCCGACAGAAATAACGTCAAAATTCTTTTCTTTCAAACCGTCAAGCAAGGTCTTGCCTGTAGGCTCAAGAGAATAATCGTGCCTTCCGCCCGTGCGGTAAAATTCACCGTCCTTGTCGGAAAAAGGTCTTGCGATAACACGTCCGACAGCGTGTTCACCCTTTAATATCTTTCTTGCGCTTTCGCAAAGCTCATAAAGACGGGGAAGAGGTATAATATCCTCGTGCGCTGCAATCTGGAAAACACTGTCCGCAGAGGTATAAACAATCGGCTTGCCCGTTTTAACGTGTTCGTCGCCGTAATCCTTAATGACCTCTGTTCCCGAATAAGGCATATTACAAAGTATTTCAACCCCGTTTTGCCTGCAAAACTCGTCAATAATTTCGCTCGGAAAACCGTTCGGATATGTCGGAAGAGGACGTTCGGAAATAACCCCTGCGATCTCCCAATGACCGACAGTCGTGTCCTTGCCCTTACTTGCTTCTTCGGCATATCCGTAAAGCCCGATAGGGGATTCAACTGCAAATTCAGTCAATTCCGCGCGCTTGATGTTAAATAATCCAAGCCTTGTAAGGTTTGGAAGATTGGGCTTTGCGCTCATAACACTTTTTAAGGTGTGTGCGCCGCAATCACCAAAATCGGAAGCATCAACTGCGTGCCCGATACCGAGACTGTCCAAAACAACGATAAAAACTCTCTTAAACATAAAAAGCCCTCCTTCCGTAATTTTACAGCGATACAGACTAATTATACCAAATACTTCCGCCATAGTCAAGCGTTTAGAAATATGAATTCGACAGCGGAATTCTTTGCCTTTGCGGAACGGATTGAATTTGTTGTTTATTTGTAGGGGAGGTCTTGCACCCTCCCGAACTCATTATAATCAGTTGTATGCGCTGTCAACAGCAAAACGATGATCTTATTAAGCAAATCAAGAAAAACAAAGGCACTCGGAAATTTCTTCCCGAGTGCCTAAAATTATTGACTTTACAATGAAAATCTCATAAAAATCGGCGACATGTGCGTCGATTTTTATACCTATGAGGTTCGCACGCGGTGAGCGTGGCGCGAGCGAACGAACCTCACAAAAAACAATCAAAAACTTGTTTTCAATCGAGAGCGAAGCGATTTCGGGGTCCCCGAAAATGCTTGCATTTTTGGGGAGAGCGTCAGCGACTATATATCTTCCACAACGTCAAGAGCGTCTTTTCTGGAAAGGTTAAGTCTGCCCTTTTCGTCGATTTCGGAAACGATGACCTTGATGGTGTCGCCGATAGAAACAACGTCTTCAACTTTTGCAACACGCTTCTTGTCAAGCTGGGAAATGTGAACAAGACCTTCCTTGCCGGGAGCGATCTCAACGAACGCACCGAAGGTCATAATTCTGGTAACGGTGCCGTAGAAGATCTCGCCGGGTTCGGGATCCTTTGCAATAGCTTCGACGATCTTCAATGCCTTGTATGCATTGTCCTTGTTGACAGCGGAGATAAATACGGAACCGTCGTCCTCGATGTCGATCTTACAATCGGTATCGGCACAGATCTTCTGGATAACCTTACCGCCGGAACCGATAACTTCACGGATCTTTTCGGGATCGATCTTGGTGGAGATCATCTTGGGAGCGTATTTAGAAACGTCATCTCTGGGTTCAGCGATGCAACGTGTGATAACTTCGTCAAGAATATAGTTTCTGCCTGCGTGGGTGGTTTCAAGAGCCTGCTTGATGATAGCAGGGGTAAGACCGTCGATCTTAAGGTCCATCTGAATGGAAGTAATACCCTTCTTCGTACCTGCAACCTTAAAGTCCATGTCGCCGAAGAAGTCTTCAAGACCCTGAATGTCGATCATGGTGTCCCAGCTGTCGCCTTCGGTGATAAGACCGCAGGAGATACCTGCAACGGGAGCCTTGATCGGAACGCCTGCGTCCATAAGAGCAAGGGTGGAACCGCAGACTGAAGCCTGCGAGGTAGAACCGTTGGAGGAAACGACTTCGCTCACCAAACGGATCGCATAGGGGAATTCCTCAACGGAAGGAAGAACGGGAACGAGAGAACGTTCAGCAAGTGCACCGTGGCCGATCTCACGGCGTCCGGGGCTTCTTGCAGCCTTAGCTTCGCCGACGGAATAACCGGGCATATTGTAATGGTGCATATATCTCTTGGTTTCTTCTTCGTCAATGCCGTCAAGGATCTGTGCTTCGCTGACGGGAGCGAGGGTTGCGATGGTAAGAACCTGAGTCTGACCTCTGGTGAAGAGACCCGAACCGTGAGTACGGGGGAGAAGTGCAACCTGTGCATCGAGAGGACGGATCTCGTCCATTCTTCTGCCGTCAACACGCTTCTTTTCATCAAGGAGCCATCTGCGAACGATCTGCTTCTGAAGCTTGTAAAGGCATTCGTTCATCATAGCCTTGCCTTCGGGATATTCTTCTTCGAGCTCGGCATAAACTCTGTCGTAAATGGGCTGAAGAGCCGCATCACGGATTCTCTTATCGTCGGTATCGAGAGCCTTCTTAACGTCTTCGCCAACCATAGCTTCGATCTTGTCGAACATATCGGGGTCGATGTCGCAGGAAGGATATTCAAACTTGGGCTTGCCGATCTGTGCCTGAATGTCGCTGATGAAATCGCAGAGAGGCTTGATCTCGTCGTGAGCCTTCATAATAGCCTCGAACATGGTTTCGTCGTCAACTTCGTTTGCGCCGGCTTCGATCATAACGACCTTTTCCTTGCTGCCTGCAACGGTAAGCTCAAGATCGCTCTTTGCTCTCTGCTCTGCGGTGGGGTTGATAACGATCTTGCCGTCAACCAAACCGACGAAAACGCCTGCAATGGGGCCGTTCCAAGGAATATTGGAGATGGAGATAGCGATGGAAGCGCCGATCATTGCGCTGATCTCGGGAGAACAGTCAGGGTCAACAGACATAACGGTAAGCGAAAGAACAACGTCGTTGCGAAGGTCCTTCGGGAAAAGGGGACGGATAGGTCTGTCGATAACACGGGACGCAAGAATTGCGTGCTCGGTAGGACGGCCTTCACGTCTGTTCCAGCTTCCGGGGATCTTACCTGCTGCATAAAGTCTTTCTTCATAGTCGACGGAGAGGGGAAGGAAGTCGATTCCGTCTCTGGGTGCTGCAGACATGGTTGCGTTTGCAAGAACTGCGGTTTCGCCGTAGCGAACCAAGCAAGAACCGCCTGCGAGCTGAGCTATCTTACCGGTCTCGATAACGAGAGGTCTGCCGGCGAGCTCGTAACTGAATGTTTTGAAGTTTTCAAACATAACTTTTTTCCTTTCTTTTTCTTGTGTTTTATTGAAAGGATATCAGCAAGTTTAACACTTAACTATATTCCCAATCGGCTTCGAAACATAGTTAATTGCTAAACCGACTAACACCCTTTTTCTGCTTTTGAATCTGTTCCGTGACGGACAAACACCTCGGAAAACCGAATGATGCTCCGAGGTGTTGTTCGTTTCGGGAATTACTTTCTGATGCCGAGTCTTTCGATGATGGAACGGTAACGTTCGATATCGTTCTTGAGAAGGTAGTTGAGGAACTTTCTTCTCTTACCGATCATCTGCTGCATACCTCTGCGGGAATGGTTATCCTTGGGGTTCTTCTTGAGATGCTCGGTGAGCTCGGAGATTCTCTTGGAGAGTATAGCGATCTGTACTTCGGGAGAACCGGTGTCGCCTTCGTGTACTGCATACTCTTTGATGAGGTTTTGCTTGTTTTCCTTTGTGATCATGGTGTTTCACCTTTCAAAAAATATTTTTCGGGGTAAACCTTGCAAACGGTTGGTGAAGCCGGACGGTGCGCCCGTGTACCCGTAAACCGGGCAAACCCCGTGAATACGAAACCGCATTCCCGATTAATCTACCATATTTTTGTCGATTTGTAAAGGGTTTTTTGAAATATTTTTTTATTTTCTTGAAAGAGTGTCGGATTTTGTGCATATATATAAATATTTTGTAAGATAAATCGCAATATATGCGTACTTTTTGGACGCAACCCCTTGATTTTGGGGGTGAAAGGTGATAGAATATATAAAAGTATAATAAGATGTTGGTGCGTGTATGGCGTCTGCTCTTAGATTTTTGAAGCAACATAAGAAAAATATAAAACGTATTTTTGCCGTAACGGTGCTTTCTGCGCTTACGGCTGTCCTTGTTTTTGCTTTCCGGGAGAGTGTTATGCAAAACGTCATCGAGGATGATGCATTCGGCACGGTTTATGCTTTTGATGCAGAATGATAAGAGCCTGCGTATAGTATTCTCGGTTTTGTTTGATTTAAAACGGAAAACAGCGTAAATTTTTTTTGCGCATAAATATTTTCAAAATAAAGTCCATCAAAGGAGATAAGAAGGCATGATCACCAAAAAAGAAACAGTTGCGATGCTCCTGGCAGGCGGTCAGGGAAGCCGTTTGCATTTGCTTACGGAACGCATTGCCAAACCTGCGGTACCGTTTGGGGGTAAGTACCGTATCATCGATTTTCCTCTTTCAAACTGTGTAAATTCAGGAATCGATACGGTCGGTGTTCTCACTCAGTATCAACCTCTTGCGTTGAATGAATATATCGGAAACGGTCAGCCTTGGGACCTCGACCGTACCTACGGCGGTGTAACCACACTTCCTCCTTACCAGGCACAAAAACGTGCCGATTGGTATAAGGGTACGGCAAATGCGATCTATCAGAATATGCGTTTTATCGATAAATACGATCCCGACTACGTTGTGATCCTTTCGGGCGACCATATCTATAAAATGGACTATGCAGAAATGCTCGAAGCCCACAAGAAGAACGAAGCTGATTGCACTATCGCTGTCTTTGACGTTCCTCTTGCCGAAGCTTCCCGTTTCGGTATAATGGCAACCGATGCAGAAATGCGCATAACCGAATTTGCCGAAAAACCGAAGGAACCCAAGAGCACAAAGGCATCTATGGGTGTTTACATCTTCAATAAAGACAAGCTCTTTAAATATCTCGAAGAAGACGAAGCTGATGAAAACAGCGCAAAGGACTTCGGTAAGAATATCATTCCTGCTATGCTCAACGCAGGTGAAAGACTTTATGCGTTTGAATTCGAAGGCTATTGGAAAGACGTCGGAACGATCGATTCTCTCTGGGAATCCAATATGGACCTTCTCGGCGACCGTCCCGCACTTAACCTTAAGGACAGAGAATGGAGGATCCATTCCCGTAACGATGCTCTTCCTCCTCATTACGTCGGACAGGGCGCAGTTATCAACAATTCGATCATAACCGAGGGTTGTGAGATCTACGGTACCGTAATCAACAGCGTGCTTTCCGCAGGTGTAATCGTTGAACGTGGCGCAGTCGTCCGTGACAGCGTGATCTTGGGCAACGTAGTTCTCCGTGCAGACTCCACCGTTGACTATTCGGTCATCGATGCCGATACCGTCGTAGGTAAGGGTGCTTCCGTCGGTAAAGAGATCGCTCTTTCCAAAGGTATAACTCTCGTCGGCGGCGGCTTGACCGTTCCCGAAGGAGTATCTGTTCCCGACGGCGTATTGTGCGATAACGATATGTTGAAAGAACTTTCCGCAAATAAGGGGGTAATGTAATGAACGCAGTAGGTATTATCTTTTCGAGCATAAACGAAAAAAGCGTATACGAACTCACCAAAGAACGCACAATGGCGTCCGTCCCCTTCGGTTGCCGTTACCGTCTTATCGACTTTGCTCTTTCCAATATGGTAAACTCCGGCGTTACCCACGTTGGACTTATCACTCACTATAACTATCAATCCCTTATGGACCATATCGGTTCGGGTAAGGATTGGGACTTGGCTCGCCGTCAGGGCGGTGTTAAGATACTTCCTCCGTACATAACCGCTTTCGCAAATACAACAAACTTCCTTTATAACACCCGCCTTGAAGCGCTTATAAGCATTCGTGACTTCATCGCAGACTGCAAGGAAGACGTCGTTGTTCTTTCCGACTGCGATACCGTTTGCAACCTCGATCTTTCCGCTATGATCGAACAGCACGTTAATACCGGTGCGGATATAACTCTCGGTGTTAAGAGCAGCTACGTTTCTCAGGACAGCAACCGCACCGTAACTATAGTAAATTCCGATTCCGACCAGAGAGTGACCGATATTGCGGATTACTCCGGCGCAAGAAGCGGATTTGAAGACGTTTACATTCGTATTATGGTCGTCGGAAGAAAATATCTTGAAGAGCTTATCACCGACGCTATCGCTCACGGCTATACAAGCTTGACGAAGGATATTCTCGTTCGCAACTGCAAATATCTCGATTGCCGTGTTTATAAATTCGACGGCTATTTCGCAACGATCCGCAGCATCGGCGATTATTTCAGCTGCAGTATGGACCTTCTCGATCCCGAGATCCGCCGTTCGCTTTTCGGAATCAATACCCGTCCCGTGTTCACCAAGGTTCGTAATTCCTCGCCCACGTCTTATATCGACGGTGCGATCGTTCGCAATTCTCTTATCGCAGACGGCTGTGTAATTCAGGGTACGGTTGAAAATTCGATACTCTTCCGTGGTGTTAAGGTCGGCAAGAATACTCATATCAAAAACAGTATCATAATGCAGGATACCTTAACCGGCGAAAACGTATATCTCAATTGCGTTATCGCAGATAAGAACGTCGTTATCCGTGACGGCCGTGTCCTTTCGGGACACGAGACCCGTCCCTTCTTCATAGACAAGGATTCCTACGTTTGATAACACGGCTTTTAACAATCGCATATCATTAAATAGAGTTTCAAGCGGGGGAGACCTCGCTTGAATCCGATTATAAATACGAATTAAGGAATGTGAAAAATGAAAAAGAAGATACTTTTTATCGCAGGCGAATCAATGCCTTTTGCATCCTCGGGCGGATTGGGAGACGTTATAGGCTCTCTTCCTGCGGCTCTTACCGAAGCATCCGAAGATTGCGACGTTCGTGTTATAATGCCCCTCTATTCGGCAATCACGGATGAATACCGCCAGAAGTTCGAATACATAAAGTATACGTTCATAAACCTTTCCTGGAGAAGAGAATATTGCGGTATCTTCCGTTATGTATATAAGGGAGTGACCTATTACTTCCTCGATAACGAACGTTATTTCAAGCGTTTCAATCTCTACGGTGAATTTGACGACGGCGAACGCTTTGCGTTCTTCTGCCGTGCGGCGCTCGAAATCCTTCCCGAGATAGATTTCTTCCCCGATATTCTCCATGCACACGATTGGCATGCCGCTTTGAGCGTTATCTATCTCAAACGTTGCTACTGCTATGACGATAGATATAAGGACATAAAAGCCTTCTTCACTATCCATAATATCCAATATCAGGGTATATACGATTTCTCCCTCCTCGGCGATATCTTCGGACTTATGCCGTCCGATCACGGTATCGTTGAATACGACGGAGCGATAAATCTTCTCAAGGGTGCAGTTGTTTGTGCAGACCAGGTAACAACCGTCAGCCCGACGTATTCCCGTGAGATTCTTTCTCCGAAATTCTCTCACGGACTTGACAGCGTGTTAAACCTTTTCTCGTTTAAATTAACGGGTATTTTGAACGGTATCGACCGTGATTTCTATAACCCCTCAAAGGATAAAGAGCTTTTTGCAAACTTCTCCTACCGTAATTTGGAAGGCAAACAAATTTGTAAATCCGGCTTACAGCGTATGCTTGGTCTTCCCGAAAGAGACGTTCCGCTTATAGCGGTTATCTCCCGCCTCGTAAGCCATAAGGGGCTCGACCTTGTAATGCTCGCAGGCGACGATATTCTTAAAGAAGACGTTCAGCTTGTCGTTCTCGGTCAGGGCGATAAGAGCTATGAAAACTATTTCGAATCGCTCGCTGCTCGCTATCCCGATAAATGTAAAGCGCTCATAACCTATAACCGTGATCTTTCGAAGAAGATCTATTCCGCAGCGGATATCTTCCTTATGCCTTCCCGCAGCGAACCCTGCGGTCTTGCGCAGATGATCTCTTCCCGCTACGGTGCGGTTCCGGTCATTCACGAAACGGGCGGACTTTACGACAGCATTAAAGACTTCGGTTGCGAAGGCGGCGGTAACGGCTTTACGTTTGCCGCATACAGCGCTTATGAAATGCTCAATTCGGTAAACCGTGCAGGCGGACTTTACCGTTTCGAACGTGCAAAGTTCGAAGACTTACGTAAAAAAGTCATGCGTGTCGATTTCTCTTGGAAAAAGAGCGCATTGTCTTATATAGAACTATACAATAAATTTTAATTTACCCGGAAGGAAACTCTCAATGGCAAATAAGATCAGCGCTTCCTATCTCGAGGAAGCACTCAACAAAAAACTTTCCCGATATTTCGGTATCAGTCAAAACGATGCGGATATCAACCAGCTTTATCAAGCAACCGTTTTGACCGTACGTGATATTCTTGCTACCAAGAATAAGGAATTCATGGAAAAGACAGCCGAAAAACAGGCAAAAGAAGTATACTATATGTGTATGGAATTCCTTATCGGCCGTTCGCTTAAGATGAATCTCTGCAACCTTGGTATCGAAACCGATTTCAAGAAGATCTTTAAAAAGCTCGGCTTTAAGCTTGACGACGTATACGAGCTCGAAACCGACCCCGGTCTCGGTAACGGCGGCTTGGGCAGACTTGCGTCTTGCTTTATGGATGCTCTTGCATCTCAGGACTATCCCGCAAGAGGTTACTGTATTCTTTATGAATACGGCTTGTTCAAACAGCGTCTCGTTGACGGCGAACAGCTCGAACTTCCCGATATCTGGCTTCCCGAAGGCCAAAACTGGCTCGTACCCCGTCACGACAGAGCAGTAAAGGTTCGTTTCGGCGGTAAAGTACGTGAGGAATGGCAGGGCGAACGCTGTAACGTGATCTATGAAGATTACGACGAAGTAGAAGCAGTTCCTTACGATATGCTCATTTCGGGCGGTGTCGGCAAGGCTGTAAACAGCCTCAGACTTTGGAAAGCAAGAGATATTAATAATTTTAATATGGAAGCTTTCTCTCAGGGACAATATCTCAAAGCGGTTGAAGAAAACACCATCGCTGAAACTATCTCCAAGGTTCTCTATCCTGCAGATAACCACCACGAAGGCAAACTTCTCCGTCTTACTCAGCAGTATTTCCTTGTTTCTGCATCCTTGCAGAACATAATCTGGCGTCATCTCTATCGCTATAAATCCCTTGATAACCTTCCCGAAAAGGTTGCTATCCATATCAACGATACCCACCCTGCACTTTGTATTCCCGAACTTATGCGTATCCTCATCGACGATCACCACGTAACTTGGGATAAAGCATGGTCTATCGTAATGGGTACTATCTCTTACACTAACCATACCGTTCTCCCCGAAGCTCTTGAATGCTGGAACGAGGATCTCTTTGCGCTTAAACTTCCCCGTATCCATTCCATTATCAGAGAGATCAACCGTCGCTTCTGTGCCGACGCTTGGGATGCTTTCACCGGCGATTGGGATAAGATCAGCCGTATGTCTATCCTCAGTAAGGGATCTGTCCGTATGGCAAACCTTTCGGTTATCGGTTCTCATACCGTAAACGGCGTTTCCCGCTTGCATTCCGATATTCTTAAGGAAACCATCTTTAAGGATTACTACGATATGTATCCCGAACGCTTCACCAACGTAACCAACGGTATCGCACACCGTAAATGGCTCTGCTATTCCAACCCCCGCCTTGCAGACCTTCTTGATGAAACCATCGGTAAAAAATATCGTTCCGAACCTGCACTTCTTTCGAACTTCTTGGCGTATGCTGACGATTCTTCCGTTTTGAAGCGCCTTGATGAGATCAAAAAGGCTAATAAGGTCGATTTTGCAAACTATATCAAGAAGACCAAAGGCATTACTATCGACCCCGATACTGTATTCGACGTACAGGCAAAACGCTTGCACGAATACAAGCGTCAGCTTCTTAACGCAATCAATATTATGGCAATGTACCGTAAGCTTAAGGAAAATCCCGATGCTGACGTTACACCCACAACGTTCATCTTCGCTGCAAAGGCAGCTCCCGGTTACTATACCGCAAAGGATATTATCCGTCTTATCTGCTATATTGCGGCTGATATCGAAAAGGATCCCAAGCTCCGTGAAAAAATGCGTGTAGTATTCCTCGAAAACTATAACGTAACCCTCGCAGAACACCTTATGCCTGCTGCAGAAGTATCCGAACAGATCTCTCTTGCAGGTAAAGAGGCTTCGGGTACGGGTAATATGAAGTTTATGATCAACGGTGCGCTTACCATCGGTACTCTCGACGGTGCAAACGTTGAAATGGACGAAAAGGTCGGCAGAGACAATATCTACATCTTCGGTCATACCGCAGAAGAGGTTGAAGAACTCTGGAGAAACGGCTATGCTTCTTCCTATTATTATAACCGTAACCCCGAATTGAAGGGTGCGATAGACCAGCTCTGGACCGGCTTCAACGGAAGATCCTTTGCAGATATCGCAAACTATCTCCTTTACAGCTTCGGCGTGTCCGACCCGTTCATGTGTCTTGCAGACTACGACTTCTATACCGAAGCTCGTAAGCAGATGTATGCAGACTATAAGAACCGTGAAAAATGGAACCGTATGGCACTTGCAAATATCGCAGGCGCAGGCTTCTTTGCGGCAGACCGCAGCATAAAGGACTATGCTGATAATATCTGGCATATCAAACCTGTTCATATGGACAAATAATGAAGGCAACATTTACAATAACGGCGAAAGGCACCCCTAAGGGGTGCCACGCCTTCCCAAAAGGCAGCGATATTGCTGTCAAACTTTCTGTTATAAACGGCGATTGTGACGCTGCGTGGTTCTATATCGGCAACGATGAAAGAGTACTCCGTGGCGATTCGGCGTTTTTTCGTCGTATAGAAAACGGCTTTGAATGCGAATACCGCTTGAATACCGACGAATTGTTCGACGGTGACGGACTTTATTTCTGCCATTTTGAATTCGTCAAAGACGGAAAAAGGTATTATACTGCGTTCGATAGCTCTTTTAATTGCTATCTTGCGCACAATTTCGTCAACGAAGCACAGATCCTCGTGTATGACGAAAAATATCAGATTCCCGAATGGATGATGCAGGGTGTCGTCTATCAAATTTTCCCCGACCGCTTTGCAAGAGGCGGAAAGGTTGTTCGCCGTAAAGACGCTGTTTATGATGAAAATTGGGAAAACGGAATCCCCGAATACCCTCAAATAGCGGGTGCGGCATTCCCGAATAATACCCACTTCGGCGGTACACTTTACGGCGTTGCCGAAAAATTGGATTATCTCGAATCTCTGGGGGTAAACTGTATTTATCTCAACCCGATTTTCGATGCATATTCCAACCATAAATACGATACGGCAAATTTCATGAAGGTCGATAAGACCTTCGGCGGCGATAAAGCGCTTGCCGAGCTTATCAAAAAAGCTCATGCATGCGGTATAAAGGTCGTTCTCGACGGTGTGTTCAATCACGTCGGTGACGACAGTATCTATTTCGATGCATACGGCAAACACGGCAACGGTGCTTGTTCTTCAGAAGATTCTCCCTACCGTGAATGGTTCACGTTCACGAACTATCCGTACGAATACGAAAGCTGGTGGGGAATAAGAAACCTTCCCAGAACCGTTCGCTGCGAAAGCTATATCCGCCATATAACCGAGGAAGTTATTCCGAAGTATATGAAAATGGGTATCGACGGTTGGCGCTTGGACGTTGTTGACGAGCTTGAAAGCCATTTTCTTGAACGTATCGTAAAAGCAGTCAAAAGCTATAAGAAAGATGCAATAATCATCGGCGAGGTTTGGGAAGATGCGTCTAATAAAATAGCTTATGATGAAAGAAAACGCTATTTCAGAGGACTCCAGCTCGATTCCGTAACCGACTATCCCATAAGACGTGCAATAATTGATTTTGTCAAATACGGCAATTCACGTAAGCTCGTCGATACGGTAAATATGCTTTACCGCAACTATCCCCCTCATAAATTGGCGTGCATCTTCAACTATCTCGGCTCGCACGATACCGACCGTATCGCCACCGTATTGGGCGGAGAACCCGATATGGGCGAGCCTAATTGTGTACTTGCCGAAAGAAGAATGCCTAAGGACGTTCGAAAACAAACGATAAAGCTTTTGCAAAATGCATATTTGCTTCTTGCTTCGCTCCCCGGTGTTCCTTGCCTTTTCTATGGTGACGAAATTGCGCTTGAAGGCTATCACGATCCCTTCAACCGCCGTCCGTTCCCCGAAAAAGGTTTTAAGGATAAGACTTCCGACTTTTTCGCAGAGGTAAACCGTGTTAGACGTTCTGAACCTCTTTTCGGTGCAACAGAAATGCAAGCTGCCGAAGAAAAAGCAGGCGTTGCAAAAATAATACGAACGCTCGGCAACGAGGCACTGATAATTTTTGCAAATATGTCCAACGAGGCGTATAAGGCAAATCTCAGATCACCTGCGTATAATATTATGACCAAGAAAAATCACGCTCAAAGAATCACCGTTCCGGCTCATAGCGTAATAGTATTGAAATCATCGAGAAACTAAAAATTCGCAACTATCCCTAAAATATATTAAGATAGGAATGAATCAAGTGAGTAACAACGAACTTTTTGCTCTTTTTGAGACGATAATCAATGAGTTTAAGCTTAAAGGTGAATTGAAAGAAATCCGTACCATCGGCACGGGTAATATCAACGATACCTATCTCGCAATAACCAAGTATTTCAACGGTGAAAAACACTATATAATCCAGCGTGTAAACCACCACGTCTTTACCGAACCCGTAAAGATTGCCGAAAACGTAAGCAAAGTCACTTATCATATCGAGCAAAAGCTTCGTGAACGTAATGTTCCCGATCTTCGTCGCCGTGTTTTGCGATATTACAGAAAAGCTGACGGAAGCTGTTACCATATCGACGGTAAGGGCAACTATTGGAGAGTTATGTCCTGCGTTTACGGCGCAGTAAGCGTTACAGAGGCGGATATCCGTCATCTTCGTTCTGCAGGCGAAGCGTTCGGCGAATTCCAAAATCAACTTTCGGATTTCTATGCCGATACTCTTCACGAAACGATTCCCGATTTCCATAATACCCGTAAGCGCTATGCCGATTTGATAAAGGCAGCTCAAGAGGATAAAGAGGGAAGACTCGAATCGGTCAAAGAAGAATACGGCTATCTTATGGCAATGCAGTCGAAGGCAGAGTATCTCTGCTATCTTTGCGACCTCGGAAAGCTTCCTTTGCGTGTAGTTCATAACGATACAAAATGCAATAACGTTATGTTCGACGTTGATACCGACGAGCACCTCGCCGTTATCGACCTCGATACCGTAATGCCCGGACTTATGGCGCACGACTTTGGTGATGCTGTCCGCTTTGCAGGAAATCCCGGCGGGGAAGATAACGACGACGTTTCGAAGATATATCTCGATTTGGATTATTATTCCGCATTCGTCGAAGGCTTCGTTCCCAATATTATTGATATTGCAACCAAGGAAGAACTCGAAAGCCTTCCCGATTCCGTGCTTGTAATAACTCTCGAGCTTGCCGCAAGATTCTTGACCGACTATCTTAACGGCGACGTCTATTTCAAATGCAAAAAGCCTATGCATAACCTCATAAGAACGAGAGCGCAGATCGCATTGGCAAAGGATATTGATAACAAAATGCCCGGACTTCGCACCCGTTTAAAGTGCATTTGCGATAGAATCAAGTAATCTCTTTTGTGCAAACAGACGAAATTTGTTGTGTGCAGAGAAAAAAACTTGACAAATACAATGAAATGTGTATAATTGATTAATGCAGTTATTATGTTGCACAAAGATTTGCCTTTTAACTGCTTCGGAGGAACCTTAAATGCAGAAAAATTTGTCTGCCGTGTGCGAGGAAGATTTGATCGCCTCGGCAAAAAGCGGTGATGAACTTGCTTTTGAGGCTCTTGCGTCAACCTATAAAAAAGTTGTTGAATATCATATTAAAAATTTAGATACAAACCCTTCGGATCATGACGATCTTTTCCAAGAAGGGTTGGTAGGCTTGCTGAAGGCTGTCAGAAGCTATGATGCAAGCAAAAATGCGTCCTTCGCTACATTCGCTTCCTTGTGTGTAAAAAGCAGTATTATCAGCGGTGTCAGAAAGAATGCTACGCAAACTTCCAAAACGGTTATCGTTCCCAAAACCGTCGAGGACGGAGAGACCTCTCCTTCGGCGGAAGAAATATTGATAGATAAAGAAAGAGCAAAGCTTCTTTACGATAAGGTGTATGAAAATCTTTCACCTTATGAAAAAAACGTGTTCGATATGTATTTATCGGATATGTCGTATGAAAGTATTGCTTTTGTCACGGGAAGAAGTGTTAAAAGCACTTCCAATGCGATATTTCGTATCAGGAATAAATTGAAACAAATGATAGGCAATGCTGATAGCGCTGTCCCCATTAATTCCGAAATCCCCCAAAAAGGGTAAATATAATTCAACCACAAGAGGAGAATACCAATGTACGAAGACAAGACTCTCACCTGTAAAGATTGCGGTAATGAATTCGTTTTCACCGCAGGCGAACAGGAATTCTATGCAGAACGTGGTTTCCAGAACGAACCGCAGCGCTGCAAGGCTTGCAGAGACGCAAGAAAACAGGCTACCAGAGCACCCAGAGAAATGTTCACCGCAGTTTGCGCTGAATGCGGCGGCGAAGCAAAGATCCCCTTCCAGCCCTCTGATGACAGACCTGTTTACTGCAGCGAATGCTTTGCAAAGCAGAGAAATGCGTAATCATTCGGCGATATAAAGCCTTGAGATAAGTGTTATAATGCCCGTACCGTATGGTGCGGGCATTTCTCTTGTTTTTGGGAGATGGGGTTGTTTATATATTGAAAACAGAAAGAGATTGTGTTAAAATATAAAAAAGAAATACAAAGAGGTAATAATTATGAAACTTGAAAATATACTTTCAAAATGCGACCATACTCTTCTTTCTCAAACGGCAACGTTTGACGATATAATATCTCTTTGTGACGATGCGCTCGAATATAAGACTGCATCGGTGTGTATTCCGCCCTGCTACGTAAAGACAGCTTCCGGTTATTTGCAGGGAAGGATCCCCGTTTGTACGGTTATCGGATTTCCAAACGGCAATATGACAAAGTCGGCAAAATGCTTTGAGACCCGTGAAGCCGTTGCCAACGGAGCCGACGAGATCGATATGGTAATAAATATCGGCTTCCTTCGTGCAGGCAGGCTCGATTTAGTGCTTGACGAGATCGTTGCCGTGCGTAACGAATGTAAGGGTAAGATTTTAAAGGTTATAATCGAAACCTGCCTTTTGACCGATTGGGAGAAAAAGGAAATGTGCCGTATCGTAACAGAATCGGGAGCAGACTATATAAAAACCTCAACAGGCTTTTCAAAAGGCGGTGCTACGGTCGAGGATATAAAGCTTTTTGCGGAGAATATTAACGAACCTGTCAAGATCAAAGCCGCCGGCGGTATATCGTCGCTTTCCGACGCAGAAGAGTTTATTGATCTCGGTGCTTCACGCCTCGGCACAAGCCGTATTGTAAAATTGGCAAAGGAGTTAAAGAATGACAAATAAAGAACTTTGCGAATTGGCAAAAATATCTGCACAAAGGTCATATTCACCGTACTCCTCTTTTCGTGTAGGAGCAGCCTTGCTTTGCTCCGACGGAAGCGTTTATACGGGCTGTAATATAGAAAATTCATCTTTCACACCAACGGTCTGCGCCGAAAGAGTCGCCTTTTTCAAGGCTATAAGCGAGGGTAAAAAAGATTTTACTGCAATAGCTATCGTCGGCGGAAGGGAAGACGTGGGCGAAAATATCTGTACCCCTTGCGGTGTCTGCCTGCAGGTCATGGCAGAGTTTTGCAACCCCAAGACCTTTAAAATAATTCTCCCTTCAACCGATAAAACCGAAGAATATCTCTTGAGCGACTTACTGCCGAAATCCTTTAAATTATAAAGGAGGATCATTATGAGGATCTACGATATAATAGATAAAAAACGTAACGGTCTTGAACTTACCGATGCAGAAATCGAATATTTCGTCTCGGGTTACGTTGACGGGACGATAAAAGATTATCAAGCGTCAGCCTTGCTGATGGCGATCTGTATAAACGGTATGACCGATGCAGAGATAATGAAATTGACGGTTCTTATGGCAGAATCGGGCGATATGCTGGATCTTTCCTGCTTTGGCAACCTTTCCGTCGATAAACACAGCACTGGCGGTGTCGGTGATAAAACGACCTTGATCATATCTCCCATTGTCGCCGAGCTCGGCTTGACCGTTGCAAAACTTTCGGGCAGAGGCTTGGGACATACGGGCGGTACGATAGATAAGCTGGAATCGATCCCGAATTTCCGTATAGAGCTTCCTTTCGATGAGTTTATCAATATATCAAAGAACTGCGGTGTTTGCGTTTGCAGTGCAGGTAAAGAGCTTGTTCCTGCCGATAAAAAACTGTATGCCCTTCGTGACGTGACCGCAACGGTAAGCAGTATTCCGCTTATCGTTTCAAGCATAATGAGCAAAAAGCTCGCAGGCGGTGCAAAGTCCATAGTCCTCGACGTAAAAACGGGCAGCGGTGCTTTTATGAAGACCAATGAGGAATCCGAGGAATTGGCTCGCCGTATGGTTTCAATAGCAAAACGTGCAGGACGTAACGTTTCCGCCGTTATAACGAATATGGATAGACCGTTGGGACGTATGATAGGCAATTCATTGGAAGTTATGGAAGCTGCGTCTCTCCTTCGTGGCGAGGATAGCGATAACGACCTTAAAGAGGTCTGCATAACCCTGGCAAGCGAGCTTGTAAGTCTTGGCAAGGGAATTACATACGAAGAAAGCCGTGAGCTTGTATTAAAGGTCTTAAACGATAAAAGCGCATATAAACGCTTTTTGAAATGGATCGAGATGCAATCGGGCGATATTTCGGTGTTTAATGAAGGCTCGGATTTCGGTAAAGCAGATTTCGTAAGCGAAGTTATTGCCAAAGAATCGGGATATATCTCCTCGGTAAACGCTTCGGGCTTGGGTATCTGCGCTATGCACTTGGGTGCCGGCAGAGCTTCTAAAGAAGATATTATAGATTACTCCGCAGGCGCAATTCTTCTAAAAAAAGTCGGCGATTACGTCGAAAAGGGCGAAGTGATAGCAATACTGCAATCAAGCACCGTTTCCGACCATAAAAAAATAGCAGAACAATGGCTTGATAATATCACCTTCTCGGAAATCAAACCCGAACCTCAACCTATCATATACAAAATAATAAGATAACAAAAAGAGAGCTTTTGCTAATGGCAAAAGCTCTGTTTTTGTCGGGGTAATTTATAAAATATAGATCTCAATAGGAACTCCCCTGCGCTTTGCGTAGGAAATCGTAAATTCCGTACCCTTAGAAACCCCGTCCCAAACTGCAACAACAAAATCTGCGTTGTCCACGATAAGCTTGTCTCGTATAAGCGGTGCGCTTTTTCCGTAAAGCTCATAATCGGGATAGAGTATCATCTTTTTAATACCCTTTGCATCGGCATATTTCTCGGCGAGGGTGTCAACGCCAATGGCACCGCCGGAGATTATAAGCTCGGCATCGGGCGGTATAAACCTGCTTATATCTGCGTTCGAGATACTTCTCGAACCAACAACTGCAACCTTCATTTAGTACTGCTTTCTTTATTAAAAGAATGTTTAAGATCTCTTGCTTTGGAAACCAAAAATCGCAAGAATTTCTTGATCGGTACGGTGTTAACAACAAAACGTGAATAAACCGTTTGACGTAAAGAATCGAACGGGATCACTTTGCCGTTTTTGGTGTATTCGGTAACGATGCCGATGATAGAATCGTTCTTAACGGGAAATTCGCTTACCGTCTGGTTGTCGCCTCTGCAGATATAGTCCCCGTCTTTTATTCCCACTATTCTGTGAAGAATAAAAGTCCCGTCGTCACGACGGTAAAAAATAATATCGTATTTTTGGGGAAGGACAATAGGCTTAATTATCCTTACCGAATCGATTCCGTCCTTAAGCATGGGGAGCATGCTCGTACCACGTATTGTAAATGAAGCGCTGCCGCCTGAATTTAATTGTTCCGATATGAGAGGGAATATGTCCTCAAGCCAGATCTTCTTGTTCAAGTACGCCGACTCCGTTCATTTTGTCAATAAAGACTTTAGTGTCGGAGAGTGCGGTCTCATAATCGATCTCGTATTCAAGGGTGATCTTTTTTGCGATTTCTTCTGCGTCGTCGCCGTTTTCAACGGCTTTCCATATAAAAGCGCCAACCTCGTTAAGGGTTATCATACCGTTAAAGGCAAGCTCGCCGCCGATGTTCATAACAACAAAGCTGTCTGCGACTTCACGAAGAACAAATCCGTCTTTAATTTTCATACATTTTTTCCTCTTTCAAAAAATCACAGATATTATTGCATGAAAACAAAAAATAAACCTTAAAAAACCGATATTTTCCGCAAAATTCCGATTGCTTTAATTATAAATATATTTTCTTCTTTTGTCAACGAGTTGAATAATAAAAAGATAATAAAACGGTTGATTTTGATGTCGGTTTTTGTTATACTGTGATGTATGATCGATGAAAAGAGTGATAGTGTGAAATATATAGTAATGCTCGGCGACGGTATGGCAGATAACCCCATCGCCGTCCTTAATAAAAAAACTCCGTTAGAGGCTGCAAATAAACCGATTATGGATTATCTCGCTTCTCACGGCATAAACGGTACTGTCGATACCGTTCCCGAAGGAATGGTGCCCGAAAGCGATACCGCAAACCTTGCCGTTATGGGATATGACCCCCGTGTTTATTCAAAAGGCCGTTCTCCGCTCGAAGCGGCAAGTATGGGTATTCAAATGCGTCCTGATGAGACCGCAATAAGAGCAAATATCGTTGCTCTCGGCGGTAACGGAGATTACGAAGACCTCATAATGCTCGACCATTCTTCTGACGAGATACCCACAGAACACGCCCGTATTCTTATTGATGCCGTTCAGGAACGTTTCGGCAACGATTTTATGAAGTTCTATTGCGGTATAAGCTACCGTCATTGCCTTATTTGGAAGAACTGCCCCGAATTTAACGATTTTTCCCGTCCTCACGATATAATCGGAAGACGTATCGGCGATTATCTTCCCAAATCCGAACAAAGCCGTCCTATGTACGAGCTTATGAAGGCTTCCTACGAATTTTTAAATAACCATCCTCTTAATATCGAACGTGAGAAAAACGGACTAAAACGTGCAAATTCACTCTGGCTTTGGAGTCCGGGTAAAAAGCCTTCTCTTCCCGATTTTTATGAAAAGACGGGTCTTAAAGGCTCGGTCGTCTGTGCCGTTGACCTTATAAAAGGTATCGGCGCATGCGCAGGAATGAACGTGCCTTATGTTGAAGGCGCAACCGGTGCGGTAGAAACCAACTTTGAGGGCAAACGTGATGCCGCAATAAAAGAGCTTGAAAACGGAGCGGATTTCGTCTATATCCACGTTGAAGCTCCCGACGAATGCGGACATCAGGGTAAGGCAGAGGAAAAGGTTAAGTCCATTGAGAAAATCGATAGCCTGATACTTAAAGGGCTTTTCGAATACCTCCAAGAAAAAGATGAACCCTTCAAAATACTTCTTCTCCCCGACCACCCCACGCCTATAAGCGAAAGAACCCACACCCGTGCGCCCGTTCCTTTTGTGATATACGATTCCGAGAATGAACGTGACAGCGGTATTGAATGCTATTGCGAAAAGACCGCCAAGGATACGGGATTGTATCTCGATAAAGGCGAAAAATTAATGGATTTGTTAATCGGAGAATAAAAAATGAAAGCTATTGAATCGTTAGGATACGTAACCCCCCGTGATTATAATTCATATATCCGTTTCAATATGTTAAAAGGTAAATATTACCGTGTGAAGGTCTGCATCGTTACAATCTCTATATTGTTGTTAACTGCATTTCTTTTCATCAACGGATTTTTAACTTCAAATAAGAATCTTTTTATAATCGGCGGTGTTATAATCCTTTGCTCGCTTATGTTCTTGTATACTCTCAACGTAAACGTAAAAAGAGTTTGCAACAGCAATGCAAAGATAGTCCGTGCAAAGCAAAAAACCGTCTTCGGTAAGAACGGATTCATTTTCGAGCTTCTTTTCGATGACGAAGCATTGAACGAGCACGACGAGATCTTTTTTGATGAGATCGATGCAATATATCTTGCCCCGAAAGCAATATATATCTATATAGAAAAACGCTCGGTGATAATAATCCCCAAGCGTAATCTAACAATTGAACCTTACGAAGCAAAAGCTTTTCTCGAAAAATATATTCCTCAAAAGTTAATAGTATGCTTCTGACATTCTATAATAAGCGAATCTATCTCATCGGTAGGTTCGCTTTTTGCAATAATACCCAAACGTCGTTTTTTTGAAGAATTCAAAACCTTTTCGCAGTAATATGCAAAATCTTCGGTTTTTTCTCGGCTTTTTCCGAGATAAAGGTCTATATATGTATATTCTGTATTTATGCCCGTGTAAATAACACGCATAACGGTATAAGGCTTTTTGTTTTCGACAACAAATATCTCGTCTGTAATCTCAAACCCGTTGTCCCAAAGTGCTTTTCGAAGCTCCTCTGCGGCAGACATCGGCTGAAGTATAAGATCGCATTTCTTTGCGGTCTCACTTCTCAAAACGATGCTTGCAATAAGCTCTCCGCCCATACCGCAAATCGCCGCAGAAGTAATTCCCTCGTTTTCGATGGAATCAAATCCGTCGGAAAGGATAAACTTCATATCAACGTTTTGCGATATTGCGTTTTCACGACCCTTTTCCAAAGGCATCTTGTTAATGTCCGATGCAATGACCGATCTTGCAATACCTCTTTTTGACGCTTCAATGGCAAAATGAGCGTGATCGCTTCCGATGTCGGCAAATATTTCGTTGTTTCTGCATTTCTTAAGAAGGGAAATAGCGGTCTCAAGCCGCCTGCCTATAACGTTCATTATGTACCTCTGTGGTATAGCCGAAAAGAGTTGAACTCAATTCGGTTTGAAATGTTATTTTCGGCTGTAACGTACGGAGTATACCGTACGTTACATATCCATAATTTTATCTTCCAAGGTCTTAAAAGCTTTTTTTGCTTTCTTTTTCATTTTCTGTGCACAACAACAGTGCGAAACAAGCATTTTTGCCGAAGCCATACCCATAATTGCGCCAAAAGTTATAAGAGCACAATAGGTACAGGCTTTGTTTGCGGCGATCATTTTTTTCATATACATCATAATAACTTCACCTCGAAATATATTATGGTGCATATTTTCAAAAGTTATACTACCATATAAAAGGGATTCTTTCAATGTTTTTTGTCAAAAATAAGGATAAAAGACAAAGAAAAGCAAAAAACCTATTGACAAAACGCAACTTCAAATATATAATGGACAGTGCGCTTTTACGCTGTTTTGCGGAAGGGGTGATTATATGTTAGACTTGAAAAAACTTCTTGACGGCAGTGTGCCGTCTGTCGAGTTTTCTATCCAAACGGAAGAGCTTGATTATATAGAAGACGTTGTTTCCGGTTTTGCAAAAGCATCAGGCGTTATAACGAACCATTCGGGCCTTGTCCTTTTAAAAGGCGAGATCATTCCCGAACTTGTCGTTTCCTGCGCCCGTTGCGGTAAGGAATTTAATTATTCCGAAAAGATCGCTCTTGAAGCAAAAATAACAGATAAGCTCGCAAACAAGGACGAGGACGAATTTGTGTTGCTGACGGATTTTGCGTTAGATATTGATGAACTTGTTCGCTCAACCTTGATTTTAGAAATGCCGTCGAGATTTCTCTGCCGCGAAGACTGTAAAGGTCTTTGCTCCAAATGCGGTTGTGATCTCAACGAAGGCAAATGTAATTGCGATCTTAAAGAGCGTGATCCCCGCTGGGACGTGTTGAAGGATTACTTCAACGATTAAATTTCGAAATAAAAAAATATATAACTTATCAAGGAGGATTCTAAAATGGCAGTACCTAAGAGAAAAGTATCCAAAGCAAGAAGAGATAAAAGACGTTCTTCCGTATGGAAGCTCGATCTTCCCGGAATGACCAAATGCCCTAAGTGCGGAGAATATATTCTTTCTCACCGCGTTTGCAAAAACTGCGGCAGCTACGGCGGAAAAGTAGTTCTTCAGATCAAGGATAAAGACTAACCAAAACAGCGTGTTGCGGATCAAACAGCAACACGCTTTTTTGTAGTATTGAATGAAAAATACAGGGATAATATGGTAAAGATAACTTCGGTCGAAAAAGGCTCTGTTGCCGAAAAAAACGGTGTAAAAGTCGGGGATATGCTCGTTTCTGTTAACGGAAATGAGATCTGCGACGTTCTTGACTATCGCTTTTATATAATGGATAAAAATATCGTCTTGCACGTAAAAAGAGGGGAAGCGGATTTAGAGTTTGCAATAAAAAAGCCCGAATATTCGGATATAGGGCTTGAATTTGCAACCTATCTTATGGACGAAAAAAAGCGTTGCAGAAATAACTGCATCTTCTGCTTTATCGACCAAAACCCAAAAGGAATGCGTGAAACGATATATTTCAAAGACGACGACGAACGCCTTTCTTTTTTGCACGGCAACTATGTCACGTTGACAAACCTTAAGGATTCCGATATCGACCGAATAATAAAAATGCGAATCTCTCCCGTGAATATCTCGGTTCATACGACCGATCCCGAGCTTCGTGTGAAAATGATGAATAACCGTTTTGCAGGCGAATGCTTAAGGTATCTAAAAAAGCTTGACGATGCGGGAATAACCGTTAATGCCCAGCTTGTTTTGTGCAAGGGCATTAACGACGGAAAATCTCTTACACGCTCGCTTACCGACCTTATAAAGCTTCAAAATATTGATAGTATTGCTCTCGTGCCCTGCGGTCTTACGGGACATAGAGAAGGCTTGTATCCGTTAGAACCCTTTGATAAAGAATCGGCAAGCGAGGTTATCGATACCGCAAACCACTTCGGCGACTATTGCCTTTCCACCCGTGGTATGAGACTGATATATCCTTCCGATGAGTTCTATCTCATTTCCGAACGTGATATCCCCGATGAAGAATATTACGAGGGCTATCCGCAGATTGAAAACGGTGTCGGAATGATAAGAAGCGATAGCGAGGAATTTTTCGAATCCCTTGAAAATATCGACAAATTGGATTATAATAGAAAAGTAAGTATTGCAACGGGCGAAGCGGCGTATGACTTTATTTGCTCGCTCGCAAACGCTGCGATGAAAAAGCTCCCGAACTTGACCGTAAACGTCTATGCCGTACGTAATAATTTCTTCGGCGGCAGCGTGACCGTAAGCGGTCTTGTAACGGGTGGAGATATTATTGCACAGCTTTCGGGCAAAGACCTTGGAGAAGAGCTTCTAATCCCCGAAAATATGCTTCGTTCGGAAGGTGATCTGTTCCTCGATAATATTTCTCTGGAAACACTTTCCGAAACGCTCAAAGTTCCCGTTGTTGCGGTCGAAAGAGGCGGTGATGCTTTCTTTTCGGCTATAACAGGAAAGGATTAAACTATGTCAAAATGTACTGTTGCCGTTGTCGGCAGACCGAATGTCGGCAAGAGCACCTTTTTTAACAAAATAGCAGGCGAACGCATTTCTATCGTCGAGGATACTCCCGGTGTGACCCGTGACAGAATCTATTGCGACGTTGATTGGAACGGCAGATCAATGCTGTTTATCGATACGGGCGGTATTGAACCGACCACCGAAAACAGCCTTCTCCGCCAAATGCGTGACCAAGCGATGATTGCAATAGGCAGTGCCGACGTAATAATCTTTATGACAGAGATCGGCGTTGGTGTTACCGCCGCTGACAGAGAGATTGCGTCTATGCTCAAAAAGAGCCGTAAACCCGTCATCGTTGCGGTAAATAAGGTTGACAGAATAGGTGACCTTCCTGCCGAATTTTATGAATTTTACGAGCTCGGCTTTGATGACGTTATTCCCGTTTCCTCTGTTCACGGCAGCGGTACGGGCGATATTCTCGATGCCGTAACCGGCTATCTTCCCGATGAAGAAGAATCTCCCGAGCAGGAAGGCTCGATACGTGTTGCCGTGATCGGTAAACCGAACGCAGGCAAAAGCTCGATAATAAACCGCATAACAGGCGAAGAACGCTCCATCGTTTCGGATATGCCCGGTACGACCCGTGATGCAATCGACAGCTTTGTTGAGAATAAATACGGCAAATATATCTTCGTTGATACCGCAGGTATCCGCAGAAGCTCGAAAGTGGAGGACAGAATAGAAAAATATTCTGTTATCCGTGCAAATTCCGCCGTCGAAAAGGCAGACGTGTGCCTTGTTATGGTCGATGCCAATGAAGGCGTAACCGCACAGGACGAGCGTATTGCAGGTCTTGCTCATAACGCAGGTAAATCAAGCATAATCGTAATCAATAAATGGGATTCTCTCGAAAAGGACAATTCTTCTGTTAATAACTTCAAAAAGAACGTATATACTGCGCTTTCCTATATGCGCTATGCTCCCGTTGCCTTCGTTTCTGCTTTGACGGGACAGCGTGTTGAAAAGCTCTATCCGATGATAAACGAGATACACGCAAACGCAAACCGCCGTATCACAACGGGCTTGCTTAACGATTTTCTTGCGGAAGTCACCGCACGTGTCCAACCGCCTTCGGATAAGGGAAGACGTTTAAGACTCTATTATATGACGCAGACCGGTGTTTGCCCGCCCACGTTCGTGATCTTCTGTAACGATGCAGAGCTTTTCCACTTCTCCTATCAGAGATATATAGAAAACTGCCTGCGTGAAGCATTCGATTTTTCGGGCACACCCATAAGATTTGTAATCAAGCAAAAAGGCGAAAATCCGAAAGGAGTTTAAATTATGGTATATCTTTATAACCTCTTTCCTTCGATGTTCGGACTTATGACCGAATGGGCAAGATCGGTTTCCGATAACGTTGCTCTCTCAAACGGTATAATGATAACTGCTTGGGCGCTCTGCGCCCTTTGCGCCTATCTCCTCGGCTCGCTCAATTCTGCAATAATCGTTTCTAAATATAAGTTTGATCAGGATATACGAACCTTTGGAAGCGGTAACGCAGGTCTTACGAATATGCACCGTGTCTACGGTAAAGACGGAGCGTTGTTAACTCTTGCAGGCGATATAGGAAAACAGATCGTGTCTATCCTTATCGGTATTATCCTTGTCGGTCAGACGGGAGCATATCTCGCAGGCGCATTTTGTATGATAGGGCACATTTTCCCCGTATACTACCGCTTTAAGGGCGGTAAGGGTGTTTTAACGGCGGCAACGATGATACTTCTCATCGACCCGATGATATTCCTCGTGCTTTTCCTTATTTTTGCCCTCGTTCTCTTTATAACAAGATACGTTTCACTTTCTTCGATAATTGCGGCAATAACCTATCCTGCAACCGTCAACGTTGCTTCGATGGCACGTACGGGCAGTTCCGCACCCTTGTTTGATATTCTCTTCTCGATGTTTATCGGCTGTATGGTCATATATATGCACCGTACGAATCTTCGCCGTATCTTTAATAACGAAGAATCAAAATTCAGCTTCCGTAAAAAGACGGACAAGAAATAAGTTTTCAGAAATAAGTATAAGGAGGTGTAAGCGGTGCCGCTTGCGGATAAAGTACGTCCAAAAAGTTTTGATGAAGTCGCAGGTCAAAAGCATCTGCTCTCAAAGAATGCGCCGTTTCGCCGTATAGTTGAAAGCGGACATCTCCCTTCGCTTGTTTTCTACGGTCCTCCCGGTACGGGTAAGACAACCGTCGCAGATATCGTTTCAAAGCTTACGGGTAAGGAGTTTTACCGTATAAACGCAACGGTCGCCTCGCTTTCGGATATAAAAGATATTCTTTCTGTTTCTCATTCAATAACGGCAACCGACGGAATAATTCTTTATATCGATGAAATACAGTATTTCAATAAAAAACAACAGCAATCGCTTCTCGAATACGTTGAAGACGGCAGAGTTACACTTATAAGCTCAACAACAGAAAACCCCTTTTTCTCGCTCTATCCTGCACTTCTTTCACGCTCAAGCGTTTTCGAATTCAAGCCGGTCGAGCCGGAGGATATGGTTCCTGCATTGCGCCGTGCTTTTGATATATGTAACGAATCGGAAGGACTGAATAAGACCTGCTCCGACGAGGTGCTGAAAAATATTGCATACGGTTGCGGCGGCGACGTACGAAAGGGAATAGGTGCGCTTGAGAACGTCTATTATTCTTCCGATGATACTCTGTCGGCAGACTTGGCAAAAGAGCTTTCGCAACGCTCGGGAATCCGCTTTGACCGTGACGGTAACGAGCATTACGACCTGTTAAGCGCATTTCAAAAATCAATCCGTGGCTCCGACCCCGATGCCGCAATATTCTATCTTGCGAGAATTTTGGAGGGTGGGGACCTTATAAGTGCCTGCAGAAGATTAATGGTGATCGCCTGCGAGGATATCGGTCTTGCCTATCCGATGTGTATACCGATAGTAAAGGCGTGCGTTGATATCGCAACGTCTGTCGGCCTTCCCGAAGCATCACTTCCGCTTTCCGATGCCGTTGTGCTTCTTGCAACTGCACCAAAATCAAATTCGGCACACGATGCCTATGCGGCTGCTGTAGAAGCAATAAATTCCGGCAGGGGAAGGGATATTCCGTCTTACTTGCGTGATACCCACCGTCCCGATGCCGATACGGGATATAAATATCCGCATATCTATCCGAACCACTACGTAGCACAAAAATATCTTCCTTCCGATATAAAGGAAGGTGAGTTTTATAGGTTCGGCGATAACAAGACCGAACGTGCCGCTTTTGAGTATTATAAGCTCATAAGAGGAATTTCCGATAAAAAGTAAAATAATAAAGCCGTGAGCATCAATAATGCTTACGGCTCTTTTTGTTATTATAACCATGCATGATCGTGAAATGAAATTTTCCGATTACGGCATGGTTTTGTTGTTTGTAGGGCGTTATCATGGGATTAATATTTAAAGATAGGAGATAAAACAATGAAAAGATCTACAAAAATCCTCATGTGCACCGCAGTTTTTGCTATGATTGCAGCAGTTGTAATGGGAGCTGACGTAAATCTCGCAGAAGCAGTAAAGGAATTCTGCATTCTTCCCCCTGTTAAGGTATCATTCTGATAAAGCTTCACCGAAAACTTCAAAATAGTAATTCTTGTAAAAATCCGATTCGGCATTTTTACCTAATGTATTGCTGAAGTAATAGGCGTGCTTCAATGCTCCTTTTGCTGTTTCTTTATCGTTTGGATAGCCTCTGTTGATGCACGCCCAAGCTTTATTAAA
>JAZSOO010000008.1:0-16677 GCA_045536935.1 Eubacteriales bacterium
TTAATTTAATGAGATTATATCATCATTTTATTGGATTGTCAAGCAATTTCGGCTAATGACTTTCAATATTAAAAAAGTTATGATAATACCAATGGATTTACTTTACAAAAAAGGATATTTCAAGCATCTTACCGAAAACGAAAAGGTTACGGCAAATCTGTTTATGTTCTCGGACGTACTACCCGGATAAGTACAAAAGCCTCTGCATTACGCAGAGGCTTTTACAATTGAATATCAATTAAAAACAAGGACATGTGCCTTGTTTTTAATTCCTATGGGTTCCGAAACTTCGGACAACGAGCAAAGCGAGGCGCACGAAGTTTGCGCGAGCGAACGGAATCCACAATCTACGAATAAAATCGCAAGATTTTATTCGAGAGCGAAGCGACCATCGGGGTCCCCGCAAAACCGTGTGTTTTGTGGGGATCATTGTATCAGCATGGCGTCACCGAAGGAGAAGAATCTGTACTTCTGTTCAACAGCTTCCTTATACGCATTCATCGTATTCTCATATCCCGCAAAGGCGCAAACAAGCATAATAAGCGTGCTTTCGGGAAGGTGGAAGTTTGTGATAACCGCATCAACACATTTAAACTTAACACCGGGGTGAATGAATATAGAGGTATCTCCCTCGTAAGGACGGACGATTCCGTCGTCGCCCGTTGCGGTTTCAAGCGTGCGAACGCTTGTCGTACCGACGGCAATAACTCTGCCTCCACGCTCGTGAACGGCATTAATTCTTTCTGCCGCCTCGGGCGTGACCTTTATATATTCGGAATGCATCGTGTGGTTTTTAAGGTCGTCTTCCTTAACGGGACGGAAGGTGCCAAGCCCAACGTGAAGGAGCACACGGACGATTTCAACACCCTTTTCCTCTGCTTTTTTCAAAAGCTCGGGCGTGAAATGCAATCCGGCCGTAGGTGCAGCGGCAGAGCCGTCGGTCTTTGCATAAACGGTCTGGTAACGTGATTTGTCTTCAAGCTTCTTTGTGATATACGGGGGAAGGGGCATAAGTCCGACACGGTCGAGAATCTCGTTGAAAACACCGTTATATTCAAAATCAATAACACGAATTCCGCCTTCCAAAACGTCGATAACCGTGCCCGAAAGCTCTTCGGAATATACGATCTTCTGTCCGATCTTGGTTTTTTTGCCGGGACGGGTCAGGCATTTCCAAACCTCGCCTTCACCCTCGTGATGGGAAAGAAGCACGGTCTCAATCTCGCCTGCTCTGCCTTCTGCACGGCCGAAAAGACGTGCGGGAATAACCTTGGTATCGTTGATAACAAGGCAGTCGCCTGCATTAAGGCTGTCGATTATATCGTGAAAGACCCTGTGCTCTGTCTTTCCGCTTTCCTTGTCAAGACACAAAAGACGTGATTCGTCACGAACCACCGCCGGTGTCTGTGCGATAAGCTCTTCGGGGAGATCATAATAATAGGAAGAACGCTTTAAAAGATCCATATATAAAATCCTTTTCTTCGTTGTCGAACGATAGATTTAGAGAATAAACTTATTGTGAGGAGATATTTAACAAAAAAGATTATACTATAACAACAACAAGAATTCAATACTCCGCTTTACAAAAAAGGAGTGAAAGGAAAAACCTCGTATGAAAAAAGAATTAATTTTCAGAGGTGTTGCAACAGCGCTCGCAACGCCGTTTGATGCACACGGGATAGACTACAGAGCTTTTGCGAAAATGATAGATTTCCAATTAACCAACGGTGTCGATGCGCTGGTCGTGTGCGGAACGACGGGCGAGGCATCAACGCTTACCGATTCCGAAAAACGTGAGATACTCGACTTTGCCGTAAAGCAAACGAGAAAACGTGTCCCCGTAATAGCAGGAACGGGCGGTAACGATACGAAAAAAGCGTGCGCCCTTTCGGAATATGCCGCAACCATTGGTGCAGATGCTATCCTTGCGGTCACACCCTATTATAATAAATGCACTCAAAAAGGACTTTTAAGCTATTATAACGATATTGCGTCGGCTTCGGGTCTGCCTTTTATCGCTTACAGCGTTCCTTCAAGAACGGGTATGAGGATAGAACCCGAAACGGCAAAAAGAATATCCGAAAATCCGCTTGCGTTGGGATTCAAGGATGCAGGCGACAGCATATCCGATACCGCAAAGGTGATCTCGCTCTGCGGAGAAGACCTGCCGATATATTCGGGCAACGACGACCGTATTATCCCCGTCCTTTCGCTTGGCGGAAACGGGGTTATCTCGGTTATGTCAAACCTGATACCGAAGGAAGTTAAAAAGCTTTGCTCGCTGTTCTTCGACGGAGAGATAAAACGTGCCGCAAAATTGCAGACCGAATTAATACCGCTTTGCGATATTTTAAGGAGTGAGGTCAACCCCATTCCCTTAAAAGCGGCACTTGCCGAAAAAGGGCTTTGCCAAAACATTCTCCGTGCACCACTAACAAACCTTTCGGAAGAATATACAGAGCAATTAAAAAAGGTTATGTCGGAATTGGAATGATGGCACGAAAAAAGCAGGGTTCGAACAAAACCCTGCTTTTTTTTATTACATAAAACTTTCTGCTTTGTTGCTTGCGAGCGTATCGCAACGTTCGTTATAAATATGACCGTCGTGACCCTTGACCCATATAAAATTAACGGTGTGCTTTTGGAGAAGAACGTCAAGCTCTTTCCAAAGGTCGTCGTTCAACACCTTTGACTTATCGGCTTTTTTCCAACCCTTGCTTTTCCAATTTTCAAGCCAACCCTTGTTTATGGCGTTTATAAGATATTGCGAATCGCTGTATAGATTGACGTTACATTCGGTCTTTAGTGCCTTAAGACCTTCGATTGCGGCAATAAGCTCCATGCGGTTGTTTGTTGTGGGATTTTCACCGCCGCAAAGCTCTTTTTCTCTGCCGTCATATTCAAGTATAGCCGCCCAGCCGCCCGAACCGGGGTTGCCCTTACAAGCGCCGTCGGTATAAATATTTACGGTTTTCAATTATCAGACACCCTTTATCTTTTGCATTCTAATATCTTTCCCCACAAACTGAAGAACACGGAATTCCCCAAGAAGACGGGAAAGCAATCTCTCACCGTAGGTCTTGCGTATCATCGCAGGGGAAAGGTTTGTGCTTATAACAGTCTTTCTGCCGTTGACGATACGAAGGTCGATAAGACTTGTAATAGCCGAAACGCTGTATTGAGTAATACATTCTGCGCCGAGGTCGTCAATTATAAGAAGACCGCAGTTTTCATATTTCTTGCGTTCCGAAATATCAAGACGGTTAAAGCGTACCGCATCGACGGTATCAAAAATCTGCTGTGCGGATTCATAAATGACCGAAACACCCTTCGATGCAACTTTGTTGCCGATAGCGGCGGAAAGATGGGTCTTGCCCAATCCCGTACCGCCAAAGAAGATAAGTCCTGCAGAATCGTCGTTCGGGAAATTCTCTGCATATTTGATACAGCCGTTGAGAATATCCTGCATCTTCTTTCTCTCACCGTTTTCCTCGGAAAAATAGGAAAGAGAAAAGTTTTCAAAGCTCTTGCCCGAAAGACCGCCCGCAAGGTGCGATTCCTGATAGCTTTCGCTTGCCGCCAAAGCCTTTACACAATCGCATAACTTAAGCCCGTCGGCATATCCGCTGTCGTTGCAGAGGGTACATTCAAACTTCGGCTCGTCATAATCTGCAGTATAACCGTAAGCCGAAAGCAAACGTGCTCTTTCTTCGTTAAGACTTACCGATTCTGCCTTCAATACCTCTGCGCTTTCACCGGAAAGCAAGCGGAAGGCAAATGCTTCGATCTGCTTGTCGATCTGTTTAATACGGGGAATCCTTGAATGAAGCTCGTCACGCTTTTTCGATGCTTCGTCAAGGAGCGCTATTCTTTTTTCGTTCTTTATGCTCAAAGCCTGATTAATATTCATAGCTTTTCCTTTCAGTCATCAAAGCCTCGGCTTAATGCCGCTTCGATAAATTCATCGCCTGCAAAGCTTGTTTCCTGTCCTGCAGACCTGCCTGCATCGTTTGCTTCAACGTCGGCAAGGGAAGCAAAACCGCTGTCGTGCCAACGGCGCAGGATTCCGTTCATATATGTCGTGGAGAGCTTGCCTGTGGAATCAACAGTCTTTTCGTATGCCGAAGAAACCATTTCAAACGGAAAATTCCATTCACCGAACCAGCAATCAAACATCTTCTTTTCTTTAGATGTAAGTGCTCTGTCGCCCATACCGAGAAGCTTGCGAAGACGGCCGATATTGCTGTTGATAGCTTCCTTGCGTGCAAGATACGCTTCAAACTTTTCGTAGGTATCAATACCGTCGTCATAAAGCGCAATAGCCTGCTTGTATATGTATTGAAGCGAACGCTTTTCGTTTGCACAGCAATCCTCGATTATACCGCATATAACCGAAGGGGGCATCCTAACGAAATCGTAAAGATAGAAAAGCGAGCTGTAATCGTTTTTATTAAGCTGTTTTTCAAGCTTTTCGCCTGCAATACGGCAGACCATTGAAAAATCGGTATCCTTTTCGATTGCATCGGAAAGGGTTGCGGAATCGTAATTTCTGTATGCGCTCGTGTCGTTTGCTACGGCTTTCTTTTTCTCCTTTCCTTCTTCAAAAATGCCGGCACCTCTCCAAAAGGCAAAGGCAGATTCGGCAGCAGCAACAGTCAAGCCCGTTTCCTTTGCCGCATCGGCAACAGAAGAATCGGGATATGCAAAGAAATATATAAGTATTTTAAGTTCTTCCGCCGTGGCATTCTTCAACCGTGCCAAAACTTCTTTCGGTAACGGGATAATGCTGTCAAAAGGTGTTTTTATCGGCATTTTTTGCTCCTTTTAGGATTTTATAATACTAACGTCGGGCGATATAGAGAAGGTTATGTTGTTGTTTTCCGCAAGGTTGCCCGCAACGGTCACGGAATAATCGATAAATAGCTTGCCCCCGTCGAACGAGAGGGAGTTTTCAAGATGTTTTGTGCGAACGAGCATTTGTATGGGGAAAAGGTCGGTATTGCATATACAGGAAAGAGCTTTTCCGTTTGTGAATACCATGTGCGAATTGATGGGACCTAAACGGTTTATCGAAACGGTTTCGTCATCAAAGGTGTCGATAATGGTTTTGACGATGCCGTTTTCCTCGGAATATTCGATTCTAAAACCGTTTTTTGTCGATTTAAGAATACCGCTCACAGAGAAATCGTCGGAGTCCTTGTGTTCCGCACCGCCACCTCTTTTTGACAGGTCAAAAAAGGTACGTTCGCTTTTAACACGTATATCTACGGGGATCTTCATTAATAGTTTAACCTGCTTTTAATATTTTTCAATGTCGATATGACTTATATTTCCGTCAAGACCGCCCTTTAAGAACTTTTTTGCGTTCGAAGCAAAAAGGGAAGCATCGTCGCTTGTGAAATATTCGACCCTTCCGCCCGAATTATTGTCAAGACCAAGAACTACAAGCTCTTCCTTCAATGCGTTTGCGGCAGATTCGCCCGAGCTTATAAGCTTTGTGCTCGGGAGATGCTTTTGGATAACGTCAAAGAGAAGGGGGTAGTGAGTACAGCCGAGTATTGCCGAATCGGGTTTTAGACGTGCAACCTCGGATAAATATTCGGAAACGACAGCGTTCGTTGCTTCATCGTCAATGCTCGGATTCCAATATTCAACCAAAGGCACGAACATCGGGCAGGCGACGGGAATTATATCGTCAATGCCTTCTTTTTTAAGCGCAGTTTCAAAAGCAGAGCTTTTTATGGTTGCGCTCGTACCGAGAACGGTAACACGCTTGTTGCCTTTTTTTGCAACCGTTGCCGCATCCCTTGCCGCCGAATCTATAACGCCCACAACGGGCAAGCCCGTTTCTTTTCTGACGTCTTCAATACAGTTAGAGCTGACGGTACCGCAGGCAACAAGAATTGCCTTGACGTTCTTCGAAAGAAGAAATCTTGCGTCCTGAAGCGCAAATTTACGTATGACCGACGGAGATTTTGTTCCGTAGGGGATTCTTGCGCTGTCACCGAAATAGATGATATCCTCGTTCGGCATAAGTTTATGTAGCTCGCTCAATGCGGTGAGACCGCCCAAGCCCGAATCGAAAACGCCGATAGGGAGCTTTCTTTTATCGGTAGCGTTCATTATTCAATACCCTCCGCAAGACAGAGAAGCTTTGTGATAAGCTCGGAATACCCGATTCCGATGCAGTCCATAAGCTTCGGATACATACTTATGGGAGTAAAACCGGGAATGGTGTTAATTTCGTTAAGCATCGGTCCGTTTTCGGTGAGGAAGAAATCAACTCTCGAAAGACCGCTGCAGCCAAGAGCAGTATATACCTTAACCGCAAGATCACGGATAAGCTCTGCCGTTTTTTCGTCCAAAGGCGCAGGAGCAAGGCAATCTGCGGCATCGGAGATATATTTTGTTTCAAAATCGTAAAAATCGCTGTTGGGGACAATTTCACCGCAGACCGAAGCAAAGGGCTTTTGGTTACCGCAAACCGCAACCTCAATTTCACGTCCTATTGTGTTCGGCTCTATAAGGAGCTTTGCATCGTTTGCAAAGGCAAGGTCAATGCCAAGACGCAATTCCTCTTGGTTTTTTGCCTTGGTAATACCAACCGAGCTGCCTGCGTTTGCAGGCTTTACAAAAACGGGATAGCCGTATTTTGCTTCCGATTCCGCAATAAGAGCGTCTTTGTCACAGCCTATCGTTGCGGTTATAAAGGGAACAACGGGAATATTTGCGGAAGCGCAAACGGTTTTTGTTATAGCTTTATCCATAGAAACTGCAGAAGAGCAGGTGTTACAGCCAACGTAGGGAACACCCGAAAGCTCCAAAAGACCCTGCATTGTGCCGTCTTCGCCGTTTTTGCCGTGAAGCACGGGGAAGATAACGTCAACGGGTATTATCTTAAAGGTTCCGTCTTCGCCGTTGAATTCGATCAAGCCGTGATGTGCCTTGCAGGGGGAGAGAACGGCAGGAGAAAGAAGCTCACGGTGCTGATTCCAAACGTGGTTTCTCATTTCGTCGGTCGTGCCGTGGAATATCCACCATTTACCGTCCTTCGTAATGCCCACAAGTATGGCGTTATAAAGGTTTTTATCAAGATTTTCGGCAACGTTCGCCGCCGAAACACAGCTGACCTCGTATTCCGACGATTCACCGCCAAAGATTATAGCAACGGTTTTTTTCATAAATAAAGCCTCCGTTTTTTAGGATAAGAATAGCAAATTATACAGTGTCCACATAAGAGGTATCGTTACGATACATAAAAGACTTGTTGAAAGAACGATATTTGCCGCCGCTTCGGAATCCCCGTTGTGCGTTTCGGAAAGACTTTGTATCATCGCCGCCGCAGGGCAGGAGCAAAGTATGAACGCCGCCGAACGAACCGTTTGCGAAACGGGAACTATGAAGAAAAGCGCAAGACCGATGAATGGGAAAATTATAAGCTTTGAAACTGCGGCATAGTAAACTCTGGTATCGGAAAAAATGCGTTTAAGACTTTTTGTACCCAAGCGCATACCTATAACCGTCATACAGACAACGGTCGACATTCTTCCAAGCATTTCGATATATTCCGCAAAAAGGTTTGGAAGCTTGATTTCCAAGACAAAAAGCGGAATTGCAATAACGTATGCAATAGTTGCAGGGTTGGCAACGAGCGATCTTATACTTACGTATTTTTTGTCGCCCGTGATCATAACCAAGCCGAGAGTCCAAGCGATTATGTTCATCGACATCGAAAACGATGCCGAATAGACGAGGACATCGGGGTTGTTCGGGATAAGGTATTCCAAAAGCGGAATACCGAGAAACCCCACGTTGCCGCAAGCACCTGCAACGGCGCAAATTTTATGTGCTTTGTCCTTTTCTATTTTGTTTTTGAATATCAGCGAATAGAGAATTATTATCGCAACCTGCGCAAAAAGAGTTAATCCGAAAAATATTCCCATATCCGCCAAAAGCCTTGGCGTGCAGTCTGCACCGTTGAACGAATATATCGCAAGCGCAGGCTGGCACACGTAGAGAAGCATTTTTGCAAAAGCCTTGATGTGCTGTTCGCCCAAAGCCTTGG
This sequence comes from Eubacteriales bacterium, assembly GCA_045536935.1. Classification (GTDB taxonomy): domain Bacteria; phylum Bacillota; class Clostridia; order Oscillospirales; family CAG-382; genus Coliplasma. The sequence continues at coordinate 8,066 of JAZSOO010000008.1, forward strand.
TCTTAACCAATATAAAACCCGGAACGCCGTAGGCGATCATCAAAAGGACTTTTAATGCGGTTATCGTAAACATTTTATTTCTTGCTCTTTATAATTTCGTCAATAACGCCGTATTCAAGCGCATCCTCTGCGAACATCCAGTTATCACGTTCGGTATCACGCTGGATCTCTTCGATAGGCTTTCCGATATTTTCGGAGAGTATCTTGTTTATCCTATCCTTGGTTCTGCGTGCAAAGTTGGTTGCGATTATCATATCGCTTGCCTGACCGCCTGCCGTACCGATGACCTGATGAAGCATAACTTCACAGTTTTCAAGACCGTAACGCTTGCCCTTTGTACCTGCGGCAAGAAGGAATGCACCCATACTGCAAGCCGAACCGACGCAGACCGTTGAAACGTCACACTTTATACTGCGGATGGTGTCGTATATCGCAAAGCCTGCAGAAACACTTCCGCCGGGGGAGTTTATATAGATAGTAATATCCTTGTCGGGGTCCTGCGCTTCCAAAAAGAGAAGCTGACCGACGATACTGCAAGCGAGGTCGTCCGTGATCTCGTTAAAAAGAAGGATTATTCTGTCCTTAAGAAGACGTGAGAAAAGGTCGTAGCCGTGCTGTCTTCCGCCTTCGTTTTCGATAAATGTGGGGTTGGCTATCATGTTATGCCTCCGAAATGCTTATTCCTACATAGTTTATCACATTTACAGCCTCTTTTCAATAGCAATTTACGTCGTGTTATGTTAAATAAATACTAATATTTGCGAAAAATCGGGTTTGACATATCGGATAGAATTAGTTATAATCTTTTTATCAAAAACAGGGAGGTGAACGGAAATGCCCTTGCTTCTTTCTCCGGCAGGAACCTTTCCTGCGCTTAAAGCCGCAATCGATGCAGGCGCAGACGAGGTATATCTCGGCGGAAGTATGTTCAATGCACGTATGAACGCAGATAATTTTGATAAAGAAGGCTTGAAAAAAGCATCAAGACTGTGCAAGAATTCAAACGTCAATATGCATATAACGCTTAACACTTTAATATATGACCGAGAATTCAAATCTGTCCTTGAATACGTGGATTTTCTTGCCAATGACATAAACCCCGATGCGCTTATAATTCAGGACTTCGGTCTTTTGAAGGTCGTGAGAGAAAACTATCCCGATATTCCCGTTCACGCAAGTACGCAGATGCGTATACATTCTCCCGAGGACGCAAAGTATCTTAAATCACTCGGCGTTTCCCGTGCCGTGCTTGCAAGAGAATTGCCGATAGAGGATATTTCCGAATTTGTGAAAACGGGATTGGAGACCGAGATATTCGTTCACGGCGCAATATGTGTTTCGGAAAGCGGAGGTTGTCTTATGAGCTCTGTCATAGGCAACCGAAGCGGTAACCGCGGCGAATGTGCCCAGCCCTGCCGTCTGCCGTACAGAACGAAAAACCGTTTTCCGCTGTCGCTTAAGGATATGTGCCTTGCAAACCATATCCCCGAAATCACAAAAAGCGGTGTGACAAGCCTTAAAATAGAGGGCAGAATGAAAAGTCCCGAATACGTGGGCACGGTAACTTCGGTCTACCGCCGTCTTATCGACGAAAACAGAATTGCGACGGGCAAAGAGCTTGAATTGCTTGCAAATATTTTCTCACGCTCGGGATTTACCGACGGTTATTTCGTTTCAAAGATAACGCCCGATATGTTCGGCGTGAGAAGTGAATCGGATAAACAAAAAAGCAATAAAACAAGCTTTAATATTCCTAAAGCCGAAAAACGAAAAGAAAAACAGCCTCGCCCCGTGTCTAAACCGTTCGTTCTGCCCGAAAGGGACGAAAGTAAGGTCTTACACCCTGCAAAGCAAAAGGGACTTGTCCTTCGTTTTGAAGGCAGACTTCCGAGCGATGAATTGCTTTCGAAATATGCGGAAAGCGTCGCAAGGATCGATATTCCGCTTGATAAATGCTGTGATAAACGCTTTTCGCCCTATAAAGAAAAAATATCGGCAGTCCTGCCGAGAACTGTTTTCCTTAAGGAACGTGATAAAGTTATCAAACAGCTTGAAACCGCAAAAGAATTCGGCATAAAGCACGCAACGGTGTCGTCATTGAACCAGATCGACCTCTGTGACGGCTTTTGGCTTCACGGTGATCATGCGTTTAATATCGTAAACCGTGAAACGATATCCTTCCTCGAGCGATATCCCTTCTCGTCGCTGATGATCTCTCCCGAGACCGACGGAAGATTCCCGAAAGGAAGTAAATGTGCTCTTGAATATATAGGATACGGAAGAACTCCGCTTATGTATACAAGAACCTGCATTATCAAGAATATCGCCGATTGCAAGCACAAAGATAAATGCTTCGCCGTTCTGACCGACCGTACGGGCGCAACCTTCCCGATAATAAGCGCACCTAACCATACGAATATGATCTATAATTCGCTCGCAGGCTATCGCCTTGACCGAAAAAGTGAATTAAAGAAATCGGGAATCGGCTTGATGACCCTTCTTTTCACCGACGAAAGCGAAAAGAAAATTGAAGAGATCATAGATCTCGCTCAAAACGGCGGGAAACCGAATTTTGAATACACAAGAAGATAAATTACCCCGTAAAAAAATGCTTCCCAACGGGAAGCATTTTTTGAAGTAAAAAGCAATAATGAAGAAGTAAGAAGTAAGGAAAAAACGGCATCTTTGCGATGCCGTTTTGTTTGTTAATTATTCGAATAATTATTCAAACCAGCCTGTGCCGGGATATACAACGTTGTCACCGGGTCTGCTTCCGATGGAGGGGAAGAGAATGTCGTGAACGTAGTTGTAGCTTCTTACGTAGGTGTTGTCAGCAAGAATGGTTTCGTTTGCGGTGGAGAGATAAGCACGGTAGCTTACTTCCTTGTCCATTTCGTCAGCGGGAATATTGGTGAAGGTTACGTAGAATACAAAGCTGGAGTAATCAGCATAGTTGTAACCGTCAACAGCTGCATCGATGGTTGCGGTAACCTTCTTCGCACCGGAAGTGGTTGCGGTAAGCTGGTTGTTGCCGAGGGTTTCGGTATCGCAGTAGATGATACCGATATCGGTGATCTGGTCCTTAGAAATGTTTGCGAGATATGCAGAGTCATATCTTGCGCCGATTCTGAGAGCAGGAGTGTTGATGTTGATCTTCGCACCGATGTTGGAAACAGGGTTTGCGGGAGCTTTAACGGTAACGCTGTAGTTGGTAGCGGTGCCGGTCAAAGCGGTAGCCATATCGGTTGCATCGTATGCAACGAGGTTTGCAACAGAAACGGTGAGGTTTCTTCCCGATGCTGCAGCAGAAACGGTGAAGGGGAGAGAGAACGAAAGGGTATCGCCGTTGCTGATAGCAGAATTGGAAACGGAAGAACCGGTGTAACCGGTGTCCTTAGGCATAACGAAGCAGTATACACTGCCGTCGCTGAAGGAGAAGAGGTGTTCCCAGCTCATGTCGGAAGGGGTGGTGATGAAACGGGAAGAGTCGGTGGATTCGCCCTGATCGTAGATGGGTTCGAGATAGTCGCTGTTGTAGGTAAGGTCAAATTCGACAGCAGCAAGGTTTTTACCTGCGGTAACACCGTTAACGGTAACGATGATGTCGATTCTGTCGCCTGCGGTTACGGAAGCAAGGTCGCTGCTGACTTTGATAGAAAAGCTTGAAGCCGCAGAAACGGGAACTATTGCCATAACAGCAAGGAGTGCCGCAACGAGCAACACGGAAAGAAGTTTCTTCATAATAATATCCTCCAAATTAATTTTCAAAACATATGCATAATAATCATATCACGATATTCCGCCCGTGTCAACAGTTTTTAAGGCAAAAATTGTGAAAAATGATAGAAATTTAATCTTGTTATAGAATATATTTAGCCGAATTGTGCATTTTGACGAAGGGTATGTAAAAAACAAAAGCAAAGCATTTTAAAGCTTTGCTTTTATGAAAAAACACCGATTATTTAGTGATCACAGGGCTTTTCCCTTCGTTGGCAGGTGTTGGGACAGGGGAAGAAAGTGAAACTATGTCCTCGATCTTTTTGGAAAACAGGAATGCTTCTTTCGTCATATTGCCGAGCGACAGTGCATGGACGGGTTTTGTTATAATATCAATGCTTTTTTGATTTTTTACGGCTTTCAAGATCTCTCTGCCTCTGCCGTTTGCGGCGAGAACCTGGGTATAGCACGGGTTCTGCTTCACTCTGTCGGTCGTTATCCCGAAAACCAAAGCAATAACGGCACGGCGGACTCTTGCCGAAGTATAGATCTTGTCGGTACAAGCGGTGACGAGCGATTCAAACGAGGAGACCTTGACGGAAGCCAAAAGAATTTTTTGTATCAACCCTTCCGGGGCGGAATAGATATTTTCGGGAGCCTTTCCTTCGTGTGCGATGTTCCTTAACGTTCCGATAAAGAAGGAATCGAGCTTTGACATATCTCTCGGAAAATCGGTAAGATATACATTTTCAAAAGCCTCTCTGCTCTTTTCGGGGATAAGCGAAAGCATTTTTCCTCCGTCGTTCTCTGCTCTGATCGCAGAAGAGGAGCTGAATTCTTGCTCTCTGCGAACGACGAACGGTTTTGTTTTCCTTCCCGAAAGCGAGGAGATGTATTCGTTGGCAAGAATGTTGTTCGGCTTTTTTACTGCTTCGGCATATTCTTTGCCTAAAAATTCGGATATTGCCGTTGAAAAAGCGTTCGGATATGAAATATTTTTGTTTTCTTCAATAATACGGGAAACGGTGTCGGAAAACTCTTTTTTTGATGCAACTTCACGTATCTTCATCAAGGTCTCTGTACCGTCTTCTGCACCGAAAGCAAGATAGTCACTGCCTATAGCTTCTGCAATAAATACGCCGGCTCTTGCAAAATCCGATGCCGAAGCACAGCACCAAGGAAGAGGAAGCTCGAGAACAAGGTCCGCACCGCAATTAAGCGCAGCTGTCGCTCGGATATATTTGTCGGCAATAGCAAAAGTGCCTCTTTGCACGATATTTCCGCTCATAATACAAACAACGCTTTCAAACTCTTTTTTAAGCTGTTGGATCTGGTATTCATGACCGTAATGAAACGGGTTGTATTCACAGATGACCGAAACGAAAGGTTGTGCGTTCATTTCCTAAAAATCCCTTGCAATTATAGAATAAAGGTAGTATAATGTAAAAAAAAATAAAAGTCAAGTGAGGTAACTATGTATATTCTCGTTGTAAACGCAGGCAGCTCTTCTTTGAAGTATCAGCTTTTCGATATGGATACTCAGGAGGTTGCCGCAAAAGGTAATTGCGACCGTATCGGTATTGACGGTAAATTGACCCATACCGCAGCAGGCAAGGATAAGATCCAAAAGGATATTTCTATGCCCACTCATTCCCAGGCTGTTTCTGTTTTGATCGATACTCTTACCGATAAAGAATACGGCTGTATTTCTTCCATGTCCGAAATTTCCGCTGTCGGCCACCGTATCGTCCACGGCGGTCCTTGGCTTATAAAGAGCGTTCGTGTTAACGACGAAGTTCTTGCAGACCTTGAAAAATGCCGTGACCTTGCTCCTCTCCACACCGTACCCCACCTTCTCGGTATCAGAGGCTGTATGGAAGTTATGCCCGAAACCCCTCAGGTTATCGTTATGGACACCGCTTTCCATCAGACTATGCCTCCCGAAGCATACACCTATCCTATCCCCTATGAGCTTGCAGATAAATATAAGATCCGCCGTTACGGTTTCCACGGTACTTCCCACCGTTACGTTTCCGGCAAGGCTATCGAATATCTCGGAAACCCCAATGCAAAGATCGTAACCTGCCACCTCGGCAACGGCAGCTCTATCAGCGCAGTTGACGGCGGTAAATGTATCGATACCTCTATGGGCTTCACTCCCCTTGAAGGCGTTATCATGGGTTCCCGTTGCGGTGCAGTTGACCCTGCTATCATTCCCTTCCTTATGGAAAAGGAAAATATTCCCGCTGACAAAATGGGAGATTGGATGAACAAAAAATGCGGTTTCTTGGGCGTTTCGGGCGTTTCGAGCGACCTTCGTGAGATCGAAGCCGCAATCAATGAAGGCAACGAACGTGCAACGCTTGCATTTAACGTTCTTGCATATCAGATAAAGAAATATATCGGCTCCTATACCGCAGCGATGAACGGTCTTGACTGTATCGTATTCACCGCAGGTATCGGCGAAAACAACAGCGATATCCGCCGTCTTGCTCTTGAAAATATGTCCTTCTACGGCATCGAGCTTGACGAAGAAAAGAACAAGCAGAGAGGTGTTGTTGAGATCAGCACCGAAAATTCCCGTGTTAAGGTTCTTGTAATTCCCACCAACGAAGAACTCGTTATTGCGTCCGATACGATGAAGATCGTTTCCGAATCGTAAAAAATGTCTTCTTCCGATAAGAAATTCAAAGAAAATAAATATCCGCATCAAGGTCATCGTCAAAGAATGCGTTCACGTTTTGAGAACGAGAGTGAGTCGATGACCGACGTGGATATTGTCGAAATGCTTTTGTATTATGCCGTTCCCCGTGCCGATACGAGAAAGCAGGCGCAGGCGTTGATCGACGTTTTCGGTTCGCTTGAAGGCATAATCGCCGCCGATTTCGGCGAGGTTTCGAAAATATCAGGCTTGAAGGACAGTGCGGAAACACTTTTTTCACTGCTTCGTGAAACTATAAAGAGAAGCGGTGTTAAAGCGGCATCGCAAAGCGTTCTCGAGCCCGAAAAGCTTAAAAATTATCTTGTTGGTCTTTATAAAGGTGCGTCTGCCGAAACGGTCTACGCACTTTATTTCTCTGCCGACGGTGAATTGGTCGGGAAACAGCTTGTTTTCAGAGGTGACGTGAGCTCGGCAAGGTTTTCGTTAAGGACCATAACCGAGGGAGTTATCCGTGCAGGCGGAAATTCTGTTGTGCTTGCCCATAACCACCCGAGCGGTTCGCTCGTTCCGTCGGGTGACGACCTTATAACCACAAAACGTATTGCGGCGCACCTTGCCGCAAACGATATTACTCTTATCGAGCATTATATCGTCGGCAACGACGATTGTATCGGTATTTTAAAAGTCAACTGAAAGGAGTAAATTATGAAATTTAAACGGATTTTATCACTGTTCCTTGCGCTTGTGACCGTTCTTGCGGTTCTGTCTTCCGCTGTCTTGAGTGTCAGCGCAAGCGGATTGACCTTGAGCGAATTGCGCCAAAAATTCCCTCACGGTAAATATTGGAACGGCGGCGACCCCGATTCATATACTTCAACCCCCTGCTATAACCACGATAAATGTAACTGGTTTATGCATTATTCGTTGCAATGCGCAGGCTACGGCGATAAATTGGGTTATGACGCAACGGGTTACAATCCCAGAGAAAATCGCAACGGTTGGATGAAATATACGACCCTTACCGCAGTTGATAACCTCAAACCCGGCGATATCGTTCGTTATCTTAACGATACCCACACGTTCTACGTTATCGGCGTAAACGGCGAAACTATCACGTATACCGATTGCAACGCCGGAGACACCTGCATTATTCGCTGGGACTCAACAATCACGAAGACCGAATTGAAAAAGACCTTCTCCTACGTTCAAGCGGCACCGTTTTCGCTCTTGAAAGGAGAAGTTGCGTGTGATTGTTCTTACTCATACGTCGGCGAATATGTTTGTACTGTTCCCGAAGGATACTATCTTAAAATATTTAATTCTCCCAACACCGACAGCAATGAGATCGGACAGATTTTCCCCGGTGATACCGTTGCTGTAACAAAAGGCGACGGCACTTGGGCACACGTTGAATTCAGAGGAATCTCGGGTTATGCAACCTTGTCTTATCTCGAACCTACCGTTAAACGTGACACAAGAATAAAATTGTGGTTCTCAAATTCCCAAATGGGCGAAACCGCAGAATTTATTTCTCCCGGCGAAACGATGTATCTTTGCTATAAGATATACGATGATCTCACCGGCGAAAGATATGATAACTATACCACGATCGATTATAACGTAAAAGTAACGTTCTATACTCCTTATAACACCGACGGTTACGTTTACGATTTCGGCTATGACAGCAACTGGATATCCGTACAAAGCTACCGCACCGGCATTTACGAAGGAAAATTGGAATTCACGTCCGACCAAGCCGATACGATAACGCTTGAAGTAGCAATAAACCTCATAGACGGCGTAACTATAATCAAGCAACCGCAAAACATTGCCGTTCAAAGCGGAAAGACCGCAAAGGTAACGGTCGATGCTATCGGCGAGGGCTTGAAATACAAATGGTACGTTAAGAATAAGGGTGCGAGCAAATTCAGTCTTTCTACGGCATATACGGGCAACTATTATTCCGTACCTATGAATGCCGATAGAGTGGGCAGACAGCTGTATTGCGTTATCACCGATAAAAACGGTAAATCCGTAAGGTCGAATACCGTAACGCTCGGTATGGCGGCAAAGATAACCGAACAACCCAAAAACGTTTCGGTTCAAAGCGGAAAAACGGCAAAAGTCACCGTGACGGCTTCGGGTGAAGGAAAAACTTATAAATGGTACTTCAAGGATAAAGGCGCAAGTAAATTCACCTTGACAAACTCCTTCAAGAGCAATACTTATGACG
>JAZSOO010000011.1:0-1994 GCA_045536935.1 Eubacteriales bacterium
CAAGATAAAAGAACAGCCCGTATCTGTCAAGGTTGCAAACGGAAAACAAGCAAAAGTCACCGTTTCCGCTTCCGGAGAGGGAAAGACTTATAAATGGTATTATAAAAATAAAGGCGACACCAAGTTCAGCCTTACAAATTCTTTCACGGGCAGTTCCTATTACGTAACGATGACCGACGCACGTGCAGGCAGACAGATCTACTGCGTGATAACTGATAAATACGGTAATTCTGTTAAAACAGACACGGTTACGTTGAATAAGAAATGATGTTTGTCTATGCGAACATAAAAAAAGAGAGGATCCTGAACGAGCCTCTCTTTGCTGTTTGGGTCTGCTTTTTTGCGAATTGACAATGTAGATAACATGATGTATAATTATAATATAAGGTAAAAAGGAGAGTTGATTATGAAACGTATTCTTTCTTTCTCACTCGCATTTATAATATTACTATCATTATTGCCATTAACGGTGTTCGCAACGAAGGGCACCGACGGTTTACTTTATGAAAAAAGCGAAGACGGAACGTATTATATCATAATTGGCTATGAGGGGGATTTCATTGACGTTGCAATACCCTCTGTGTATAACGGATTGCCGGTTAAAAAGATTGGGGACGAGGCGTTTTCCTTTTGTAAAACCCTTAAAAACGTAATTATTCCAAACACAGTGACAGAAATCGGCGATGGGGCGTTTGATAATTGCATAGGCATTAAAGATATTAAAATTCCCGATTCCGTGGTTTCGATAGGTGATTATGCGTTTTACAATTGCATAAGCCTTGAAAAAATATTGTTAGGGAACAGCGTGAAAACGGTAGGACAATATGCGTTTGCATATTGCAAAAATGCAAGAAGTGCGTTCATTCCCAAAAGCGTGGAAAATATTGGGTATAAAGGGCTTTACTACGGCTATAAACTAACCGATATATATTGCGAAGCCGAATCTAAGCCCGACGGTTGGGATATTGATTGGAACGTGGCTTGCTATCACGCAACAGTTCATTGGAACCATAAACCCACAAGCGTCGAAATCACCGCACAACCCGAATCTGTCGTTGCCCAAAACGGAAAGAAGGCGACCGCAAAGGTTTCTGCGATAGGCGATGGATTAACTTATCAATGGTACGTCAAGAATATAAACAGCACGGGATTTTTCCTTTCCGAAAGCTGTTTTGACAGCGATTATTCTGTTACGATGACTCCCGAACGTTCGGGACGGCAGCTTTATTGCGTAATAACCGATATGTACGGAAATTCCGTAACAACAGACACGGTAACTCTGTCTGTGTACGTAACTATCGTTGAACAGGCCGGTCCTAAAGTTGTAAATGCAGGTAAGAAAGCAACCGCAAAGGTCAACGCTGTCGGCGAGGGATTAACTTATCAATGGTACGTAAAAAATCGAAACAGCACGGGATTTTTCCTTTCGGAAACCTGCTTTGATAATGATTATTCGATCGTGATGAATTCCGACCGTGCAGGCAGACAGGTCTATTGTGTTATCACGGATAAATACGGCAGTTCCGTTCAATCCAGGACCTTCATCTTCTATATGTTCGCAACCGTAACGTACCAACCGCCTGTCGTTACGGCGCAAAGCGGAGAACAAGTGAGCGTTTCGGTCACCGTACAGCCCGAGGCAAGAACGACTTATAAATGGTATTTCAAGGATAAGGGCGCAAAGGAATTTAGGTGCACTCCGTTCTTCACGGGCAGTTCCTATTACATAACGATGAACGCCGAAAGAGCAGGCAGACAAGTTTATTGCATAACGACCGACGTATACGGCAATTCGGTCAAGTCAAAAACCGTAACGCTCGGTATGGCGGCAAAGATAACCGAACAACCCAAAGACGTTTCGGTTCAAAGCGGAAAAACGGCAAAAGTCACCGTGACGGCTTCGGGTGAAGGAAAAACTTATAAATGGTACTTCAAGGATAAAGGCGCAAGTAAATTCACCTTGACAAACTCCTTCAAGAGCAATACTTATGACG
>JAZSOO010000034.1:0-71135 GCA_045536935.1 Eubacteriales bacterium
CAACGCCGGTAAAGGAGGTTGCAATCTCTTCGAGCTTCTGCAAACGCTTGATATAGGTTTCAAGATTTTCACGTCTTGCACCCGGTCTTGCCGCAGAAACGGCATCCGCCGCTTGTACTATCATTGCAACGAGAGTATGCGGTTCAACATCGCCGTGATGCGCTTCGATAGCATGAACGATCTCGCGGCTTTCTTTATACTTACGGGCAAGGTCAACACCGATTTGTACATGCGAGCCGTCGATTTCGTGTGTCATCGCTTTACCGATATCGTGCAAAAGACCTGCGCGCTTCGCCTGAGCAACGTCAACGCCGAGCTCGGACGCTATCATGCCCGCGATATGAGCAACTTCGATAGAATGTTTAAGCACATTCTGTCCATAGCTTGTACGGTATTTAAGTCTGCCGAGCAATTTAACAAGCTCGGGATTAATGCCGTGAACGCCGGTTTCGTAGGTGGCTTGTTCGCCTTCCTTCTTAATAACGGCTTCAACCTCCTTACGGCTCTTTTCAACCGTTTCTTCAATACGGGAGGGATGGATTCTTCCGTCGGAAATAAGCTTTTCAAGAGTCATTCTTGCAACTTCTCTGCGAACAGGGTCGAAGGTGGAAATTGCAATAGCCTCGGGCGTATCGTCGATAATAAGGTCTACACCGGTGAGCGTTTCGATAGCACGGATATTTCTACCCTCTCTACCGATAATTCTACCCTTCATTTCATCGTTGGGAAGGTCTACGACCGAAACGGTAGCTTCGGCAACGCTGTCAGCGGCGCAACGCTGGATAGCAAGCGCAATAATGTTCTTTGCAGATTCGTCTGCCTTGTCCTTGCATTCCTGTTCGACCTCGAGCAGCTTCATCGCCATTTCGTGTCTTGCTTCGCTTTCAACACGTTCCATAAGGACCGCACGGGCGTCTTCGACGGACATACCCGAAATTCTCTGGAGTTCGTCCTGCTGTTTGGTGATGAGCTCTTCGCTCTTGATCTTCAATTCATCGTTTTCACGAATTTTTTGGTTTAATACTTCTTCCTTCTTTTCGAGGGCTTCGTATTTCTTGTCGAGATTTTCTTCCTTCTGCACAACTCTGCGTTCCTGGCGTTGAAGGTCGTTTCTTCTCTCTTTCAATTCACGTTCCGTATCGTTCTTAATACGGAGAGCTTCTTCTTTTGCTTCTACAAGCTTTTCTTTTTTTGCAGTTTCAGCGGTTTTTGCAGCATCGTCAATAATTCTTTTTGCTTCTGCTTCTGCGCTGCCGATCTTTCTTTCGGCGGTCATCTTACGCAAAACAAAGCCTATCAAGAAAAATAGGACGGCGGCACCGGCAATCAAACCATAGGCTAAGGGTGTCATTTTTGCCTCCTAAAATTTATTTTATCCCGAGGCAAGGACATAAGTCCGGCTGATAAGTTTTATATTCTTTTTTATTTAAATATTTGTATAAATATCAAAAAATATATCGTTATTTCGCCGTGGCAAACGCCTTGGCATCGGTATTCACGGTCCATTATACATCTTTTTACACATTATGTAAAGAGGAAATCTTCAAAATAAATAAATTTTAACAAAATACTTGACAATTAATTGACTATTGGGTTGGTTGAAGGTATAATCATAACATCAATTCGGAAAAGGTACCCCTATGAGCATAATATATTTTGACTCGGCGGCGACGGCGATACCGTTGAAGGAAGCCGTTGAAAGCGCAAAAAATTCAATAGATATCTACGGCAACCCGTCTTCGGTGCATTCCGCAGGATTGACTGCAAAAAAGGTTATTGACGAGGCAAGAAAGAAGGTTGCAAACTCACTTTTCTGCAAGCCGGAGGAAATAATCTTCACAGGTGGCGGAAGCGAAAGTAATAATCAAGCAATCATCGGTCTTGCAAAGCTCCGTGCACGCCGTTCAAAGAGAATTATTACCACCGACAGCGAGCACCCCTCTGTTTCAAATCCGATAAACGCTCTCGAAGGGGAAGGCTATGAAATAATCCGCATTTCCACAAAAGACGGTGTTCTTGATATTGAAACGTTGGAAAAAGAACTTTCCCTCGGCGCAGGCTTTGTAAGCATTATGCTTGTAAACAACGAAACGGGCGCAAAATACGATATTGCTTCTGTCAGAAAAGCTATCGACAGAAGCGGAAGCGGTGCTTTGCTCCATTGTGATGCCGTTCAGGGATTTTTGAAGACTGCCGACCGCAAGGAAATTGCAAAGAATTGCGATTGTGCTTCTCTTTCCGCACATAAGATCGGCGGAATAAAGGGTGTCGGCGCATTGTTTGTCAAAAACGGACTTAAAATGCCTGCCTTCATCAAGGGCGGAGGTCAGGAAAACGGATTTCGTTCGGGAACCGAAAATATTATCGGTATTTCGGCATTCGGAACGGCTTGCGAAGCATTTAATTCCGACAAGCTTGCACGTATTTCAGAGATATATTCACATCTCGTTTCGATATTACCCGATTACGTCGACAATATAAAGCTTAATATCCCGAAAATCCATATTGACACAATACTTTCGGTATCCATTCTCGGTGTTCGGAGCGAGGTTATGCTTAATGCACTTAATGCAGAGGGGATCTGCGTTTCGGCAGGAAGTGCCTGCTCGGCAAGAAAAGGACCGAGCGGTGCTTTAACGGCTTTCGGTCTTTCGAAGGGAGAGATAGAAAGTACGGTTAGAATCAGCATCGGTGCACATAATACAAAGGAGGAAGCGGAGTTTCTTGCCGAAAAGATAGGCAAATCCGCAAAAAGGCTTAGACGATGAAAGAGGTTTTGCTTTTAAAATACGGTGAGATCGTCCTTAAGGGGCTTAACCGTGGATATTTCAATTCGATTCTCGAAAGCCGTGTTAAACGTGCATTAAAGAACGTTCAGGGCGAATTTAAATACGATTACGCACAATCGACCCTTTGCGTTTACGGAAGCGACGATGCCGATATGGACGAGGCTTTTGAAAAAGCAAAAAAGGTTTTCGGTGTTGCAACCGTTTGCAGAGGCATTGAATGCGAAAAGGATATGGAAGATATCCGCAAGAAGCTTTTGGAAAATATCGACGACCTCTTGGGCAGCGCAAAGACCTTTAAATGCGATGCCAAGCGAAGCGATAAGAAATTTCCGCTTAAATCACCGCAGATATGTGCGGAATGCGGCGGAATCATACTTGAAGCACGTCCCGATATGAAGGTTGACGTTATCAATCCCGAAAGAGTTATCTCTATTGAGATACGTGACCGTGCGGCGTTTATTCACGGTAACGGCGAAAAGGGCGCAGGCGGTGTTCCTGTTGGTTCAAGCGGAAGAGCTATGCTTATGCTTTCGGGCGGTATCGACAGCCCCGTTGCAGGACATATGATAGCACGCAGAGGCGCGGCTATCGACGCGGTTTATTTTGAAACTCCCCCCTACACGGGCGAGGCGGCGGCAATGAAGGTTCAAACGCTTGCCGAAAAGCTTACCGAATATTGCGGAGAGATGTATCTCCATTCAATAAGCCTAACCGAGATTCAGGAAACGCTCGTTCAAAACTGCAAAGAAAAGCTCTTCACCCTCCTTCTCCGCAGATTTATGGTAAGATGTGCATCACGTGTTGCAGAAAAATACGGCGCAGGCTGTCTTGTCACGGGTGAAAGCCTTGCTCAGGTTGCAAGCCAGACGATGCAATCGCTTGCGGTTACAGATGCAGTTGCAACGGTACCCGTGCTTCGTCCCTGCATTGGGCTTGATAAAGAGGAGATCGTCGTTCGTGCAAGAGAGATAGGTACTTTTGAAACCTCGATACTTCCCTATGAGGACTGCTGTACCGTGTTCACACCCAAGCACCCCGACACTCGTCCCGATATGGCAGAGATACTTGAGGAAGAAGCAAAGCTTGACGTTGACGGACTTGTAGAGCGTGCTCTTGCGACAGACCATTTTGTAAAGCTGGGATAAATTATGAAATCGTTGATAAATAAATTAAAGGAAAAGGGCTTGCGTATAAGTGCGGCAGAATCCTGCACGGGCGGTCTTGTTTCCAAGATGATAACCGATATTTCGGGCGCAAGCGAGGTTTTTGACTGTGCCGTTACGACATATTCGAACGAAGCAAAGATAAAGCTCCTCGGCGTAGATCCCGAAACGCTCGCCGATTTCGGCGCAGTATCCGAGCAAACGGCAAAAGAGATGGCATCAGGCGTCAGAAAGCTTTCAAACGCAGATATTGCCGTTTCGGTCACGGGTATTGCAGGACCGACGGGCGCAGTTCCCGGTAAACCCGTCGGCACGGTCTGTATCGGCATTGCGACGGCAGAAAAATGCTATGCAAAGACCTTCCTTTTTGAGGGCACACGTGCCCAAGTTCGCCGTCTTTCTGCAAAAATGGCTTGTAAAATGGTGCTTAACGAGCTTGGAGAGAATGATTTTGGCGGGAATATAATCAAAAAATCAATCAAAAAAGCCAAAACCGCAGTAAAAAAGCAAAAAAACTCTTGACAATTATAAAAATCGGTGATAGAATAACGTCTGCGTCGAGAAGATGCAGACAATATAGCGGAATTGTGTAACGGTTAGCACGACAGACTCTGACTCTGTTTGTTGGGGTTCGAATCCCTATTCCGCTGCCACGAAAAAGACCACATTTGTCAAAAGACAGATGTGGTCTTTTTCGAACTAAGTGTGCCTTACGGCACGTTAAGTACTCCTTCGGCGCGTGAAGCGATGCTTCGCATCGTGAAGTGCCTGCGGGCGTGAGGGGTTCTCCGAAAGTGAGCTTGCGAGCTTTTGGAGGTTCCCGTGAGTGGCACACTTAACTTCACTGCTCCGTAGGAGCAACTTCATTATGCCGTAGGCATAACTTCACTTGGCGTAGCCAAACTTCACTAAAGGTTGCAACTTGTACTTTCTTATGATATTATAGACTTGTATAGGAGGTAATACTATGTCAGATAGCAAGCTGAGAACACAATCTATGGACTTTTCCGTATCCATTATTAATCTCGTAAAGCACCTTAAAGAAAAAAGAGAATCTATCATTTCCAACCAAATCGGCAGAAGCGGAACTTCCATCGGTGCAAACATTCACGAAGCGCAGTATGCACACAGCAAACCCGATTTTATTGCAAAATTGCAGATCGCCCTCAAAGAAGCCAACGAAACCGGATATTGGCTCGAACTACTCTATAAAACAAATCACATAAGTGATGAAGAATACAAAACACTCAATTCTGCTTGCACAAGCATCCGTGTTATGCTCATCTCCTCTATAAACACCGCAAAGGAGAACGTATGATGAAAAAAAGCCTCTTATTACTGCTTGTCTTTCTCATTATAATAGCTTTGTTCGCATATTGTGCGCTTCAAACCGAGCACGACAAGGTTTTGAGATCTCTCGGGAAATATGAAAGCGAACAATTTTGGTCTCACGGCAGTTTTCAAGACTATACGGATTTTGGCATCTATACTTTTTCTTCGGCAGACCTCGACAACAAATACTTCCAAAAGATCACCGAGCCCGATATTGAAGCACTTTACGGTTACGTCGATGATTTTGAAAAATGGGTGAGTCTGTTTAAAGAAAACGAGCCCAATGACGAGCTTGCATCAAACTATTCCTTCGACCGTTCTGCAATTGACACAAACGATTATTTTTACATTTACGAAAAAGACGAATCTGCCAAATACGAAAACTATAGCGTATATTTCTACGACACCCAAACCAATAAACTCTATTATTTCCACAACAACACATAACAAAAAAGCCGTTCAGCACGGCTTTTTGTTTTGCATAAAAATTCATAAATCCACCATTGAATAAACCATATTAATGTGATAAAATGTAATTAGAACAAATCAAGGGAGGATATTTCTATGAAAATTGCTTTTTACGGTGCGGCGCACGAGGTTACGGGTTCTTGCACGGTCATTCATGCGGCAGGCAAGACTATTATGGTCGATTGCGGTATGGAACAGGGCCCCGACATTTATGAAAATTGCGACCTGCCCATACTCCCGTCTGAGATCGACTATGTACTTTTGACTCACGCACACATCGACCATTCCGGTAAGATACCTGCACTTACGGCAAACGGATTTAAGGGTCATATCTATACCACCGCCGCAACGACGAAGCTCTGCAAGATAATGCTTCTCGATTCGGCGCACATTCAGGAATTCGAGGCACAATGGCGCAACCGCAAGGCAAAACGTTCGGGTAAAGAGGCATATACACCCCTCTACACCACAGACGACGTTATGCGTACCATGGAGCAGTTCGTTGCCTGCGATTACGGCAACGTTTACGAGCTTTGCAAGGGTATAAAGATATCCTTTACCGATGCAGGACACCTTCTCGGCTCGGCAAGTATTAATATTACTATCAACGAAAGCGGTAAGGAAAAGACGATATGCTTCTCGGGCGACCTCGGTAACAGCAGAAGACCTCTTATCCGTGATCCGCAACAGCCGAAAAACGCCGATTACGTCGTTATCGAATCGACCTACGGCAACCGTCTGCACGGCGAACGTATCGATTACGTCACCCAGCTTTCACGTATTATCCAATCCACCTTCGACAGAGGCGGAAACCTTATAATCCCCTCGTTTGCAATAGGCAGAACGCAGGAGCTTCTCTATCTTATCCGTATTATTAAGGAACGCAACCTTATTCAGCGTCACGGCGATTTCCCCGTCTACGTTGACAGCCCCCTTGCTATTGAAGCAACCGAGATATACAGCAGTAATCTGCTTGATTATTTCGATGACGAAACGCTTGACCTTCTTAACAAGGGCATTAACCCGATAAAATTCGACAACCTCCGTCTTTCGGTCACAAGCGAGGATTCGGTTGCGATAAACCGTGACAATTCCCCGAAAGTCATTATCTCTGCCAGCGGTATGTGCGAAGCAGGCCGTATCCGCCACCATCTTAAGCACAATCTCTGGAGAGATGATTCCACCGTTCTTTTCGTCGGTTATCAATCGGAAGGAACTCTTGGCAGAATAATTACCGACGGTGCAAAAAGGGTTACGCTTTTCGGTGAAGAGATACGCATAAAGGCAAGGATCGAACGTTTGGAAGGTATAAGCAGCCACGCCGACCGTGATATGCTTCTAAACTGGCTTGACGGATTTGAAGCAAAGCCGAGTATGGTGTTTGTAAATCACGGCTCCGATGAGGTCTGTGACGAGTTTGCAAAAACCGTTGAGGAAAGCCTTGTTATCCGTGCAACTGCGCCCTATAACGGTGCAGAATACGACCTTATCACGGGTGTTTGTCTTGAAAAGGGCAACACCGAGCGTATTGTTAAGATACATAAGGGTGCAAGCAAGACCCGTGAATCCTCTGCGTTCAAACAGCTTCTCTCCGCAGGAAGAAGACTTATGGGCATTATCGACGGTTACAGAGAACGTTCGAATAAGGATATCGGAAAGTTTGCTAATCAGATCAACTCCCTCTGCGACAAATGGGAGAAATAGCGCTAAGCATAATAACGCAGAACACGCAAAAAAAGCTTTTTATAAATAATAGTTTAGATTATAAGGTAAATAAAACGGACTCACTCGAGTCCGTTTTATTGTTGTATTTTTGCGTTATGAACGAACAGAACCTCTCGCAGTAGGCTACTACAGCTTCGGGTTCTGTTCGTCCATTCTGCGTCATTCTGCTACGCGCTTTTTGTCTTAATCGCAATTCTTCCTCCGAACTACTTCGCATCATTCCTCAACTTCAGCGCAGAACACGCAAAAATGTAAAAAGGCGTCGTTTGACGCCTTTTGTTTTTGTTTTTCGGACGATTCTTTATTTAACCTTACGTCTGTGGAATAACCAAATACACGGGTGTAGGGACCGGCGTCCCCGACGGTCCGCAAGGCAAACATTTTGTATAATCCAATGTCTGTGGAATAACGATAATTACGATAATGTAGGGACTTATCACCTCGACGGTCCGTTACGAAAGATTTTTGTGTGACCTAATGTCTGTTTAAAGCCTTTTCCAATAATGTAGGGGAGGGTCTACGGGGTCCCCGCAAAACTTGTTTTGTGGGGTGATAAACCCTCCCGAACTCTTTATTTTCAGTTGTTTCTAATGTCTGTGTTATATACCTTCAATGTAATTTCCTTGACATTACATACAACAAAATCTTACGGGTACGGGAGGGTGCAAGACCCTCCCCTACAATGTGATTTTCACAAACAACATAACCCAAAACCTTCTCCTGAAACCAAGAAAACGGACCGTCGGGGACGCCGGTCCCTACAAAAAAACCAATATAAAAAACGAAACCAACGCAAACAACAAATTTTTATGTATCACGGGAACGACGTGGGACTTTAAAAAAAACCTACACCGTGAAGATAAAAAAGACTCGGTTTTGAACCGAGCCTTTTTTGTTTTATGTTTTATATTTATTTGCTTACGATAACGTATGTGCCCATAACTGCACGTTTGATCGCAACATAGTCAACGAAGGTTATTGCGCCGTCCTGGTCGATGTCTGCTCTGATGAACTCATCGTCATTGAGAACGTAGGTGCCCATAACGTGACGTCTTACGGAAATGTAGTCCATAGAATCGACAGTGCCGTTACCGTTAACGTCGCCGAGCTCTGCTTCAAGAGCAGGAATGATTTCGCTGTCGAGAAGCTCTCCGCAAACGGTACAACGTTTTTCACGGAGACCTGCAACGCCTACCTCTGCTTCCTTAACGGTTACCCATTCGCCTTCGGTGTGTCCGAACGCTTCAACGAGAACCTCGCCGCAAACGGTACATACCTGATCGGTAGTACAGGTTGCTGCAGCACCGGGAGTATGGCCGAGAGCAGAATCTTCCTCGGTTCTGGTTTCGGTTACGTCGCAACGGTCGCACTTTGCGGTTTCTGTGCCGTCGGAAGTGCAGGTTGCATCGCCGTTGGACACATAATTTGTGAAGCTGTGGCCGAGAGCCGAGCCTTCATCGTCAATGGTATCGGTTACGACGCAACGGTCACATTTTGCGGTCTTTGTTCCGTCAGTTTCGCAGGTTGCGTTGTTATCGGATACGTAATTTGTGAAGCTGTGACCGAGAGCAGAATCTTCCTCGGTTCTGGTTTCGGTTACGTCGCAACGGTCGCACTTTGCGGTCTCTGTGCCGTCTTCAAGACAGGTTGCGTTGCCGTCGGATTCATAGTTAGTGAAGCTATGGCCGAGAGCAGAATCTTCATCGGTTCTGGTTTCGGTTACGTCGCAACGGTCACACTTTGCGGTTTCTGTGCCGTCTTCAAGACAGGTTGCGTTGCCGTCGGACACATAATTTGTGAAGCTATGGCCGAGAGCCGAGCCTTCATCGTCAATGGTATCGGTCTTGTCGCAACGGTCACATTTTGCGGTCAACGTACCGTCAGTTTCGCAGGTTGCGTTGTTATCGGATACATAGTTGGTGAAGCTGTGGCCGAGAGCAGAATCTTCTTCGGTTCTGGTTTCGGTCTTGTGGCAACGGTCGCACTTTGCGGTTTCTGTGCCGTCGGATTCACAAGTTGCGTTGCCGTCGGATTCATAGTTAGTGAAGCTGTGGCCGAGAGCCGAGCCTTCATCGTCAATAGTGTCAGTCTTGTCGCATCTGTCGCATTTTGCGGTCAACGTGCCGTCAGTTTCGCAGGTTGCGTTGTTATCGGATACGTAATTTGTGAAGCTATGACCGAGTTTTTCGGTAAGCACTTCACCGCAAGCGGTACAGATCTGATCGTTTTCACAGTCTGCTTCCGGACCGGGAACGTGAACGTGATCTCTTTCATATCCGCATTCGCAGGTATCGCCTACGAAGGTATGCTCTGCAAGGTCGGAAGTTTCTCCGCAACCGTTTGCACATTCGTGCCAGTGGTTGGTTTCGTCATACTTCCATTCGGTATTGAAATCGTGGCCGAGTGCAGAGCCTTCTTCGGTTACTGTATCGGTCTTATCGCAACGGTCGCACTTTGCGGTCTTTGTGCCGTCGGAAGTGCAGGTTGCGTTATTATCGGATACGTAGTTAGTGAAGCTGTGGCCGAGTTTTTCGGTAAGCACTTCACCGCAAGCGGTACAGATCTGATCGTTTTCACAGTCTGCTTCCGGGCCGGGAACGTGAACGTGGCCTCTGGTATATCCGCATTCGCAATCGTCACCTACGAAGGTGTGTTCTGCAAGGTCGGATACTTCATCGCAACCGTTTGCACAAGCGTGCCAGTGGTTGGTTTCGTCATAAGTCCATGCATCGTCGAAATCGTGGCCGAGTTTTGCATTGAGAACTTCACCGCAGACGGTACATACCTGATCGTTTTCACAATCTGCTTCCGGACCGGGGGTGTGACCCTTTGCTGCTTCCATAAGCTTGCCGCAGTTATCACAACGAGCTTCTGTTGTACAGTCTGCAACGGTAGAAGTGGAGTGTGCCTTTATAACTCTTTCAAGACCCGTGCCGGTATATTTATCAAAGCCGGTTTCGGTATTCTGCATAGCAAGAATGCTTTCATCGGGAACGGTGAAAAGAAGATCGCCAGTTGCGCCTTCCTTAAGCTCGAATGCAAATTCGAACGAAAGCTCAACCAAATCGGTTGCAAAATCAGCAGTATCCGTACTTACGGTAACTGCAACAACGTTTATAACGCCGTCGTTAACGGGGGTTGCAATACCTTCATCATCAACGGTGTGCTTGACGTTGGAGAGGTTTTCCCAGGATTCGTCGGGAACACGCTTTAAACAATCGACCGCATTGTCGAAATCTTCGTCAAGGTCGGAGATAAGAGTGAGCTTTTCGCTGTCGTAATTAACCGTAAATCCAACACCGGAAATACCGCCTTCAAGAAGAACGGGGTTAAGCTTAACTCTGAGATAAACGGTTTCGCCTTCGTCATAGCAGAGAGAGGTGTTGGTTGCAACTATATCAAAAACGTCGGGATATGCGGGAGTAACTTCCTCTTCTTCGACGTCAAGGACAAGCTGTGCACCTGTCAAAACGTCATCGGGAGAGCCGTTACCCGTTTGGAGACGTTCGAAGGTCGTACCGACAAGAGTAAGCTCGTCGCCGATTTCAAGGCTTACGAGATCTTCATAGCAGGGAGCGGTGTTATATGCAATAACAACAAGATTGTTCAAGCCTGCTTTCCAGGTTGAATAATCGGTCTTGCCTTCGCCTGCGGTCTCGATCTGGCTTACGACAAAGGTATCGGTTTCTTCGTTATAGACAAAGAGAACCTTATGCCAATATGCAAGGTTTGTGCCGGGGAAGTTTCCGTTTGTAGCATCATAATAGAAACCGCCTACGGAATATTGAGAGCTTCCGTCAGCAAAGAAATACGTCTGGTCATAGGGTTCAACAAAACTGCTGTGAGAGGGCCAGCCGATATTAAGGTCGATAGTTGCATCGGCACGCTTGATCATATCTTCGCCGAACTGGTCAAGATAGATGCTGGCCGAGCCGATGTTAAGGAATTGGTCAAAAGAAGCGGTCGTGGTGAAAATATCACCGACTTCAAGGTTTTGGAATGCCTGAAGGTCGCCTACGCTGGTAGTGCCTGCATAGCACATAAGGACAAATCTGCCTTCGCCGAGGGTCCAGGAATCGTACTGATTTGCACCTTCGCCGGGCAGTTCGTATTTTGTTACAATATAGCCGTTGTTTTCTTCATCGTAAACGAACAACGCCTTATAGAACCATTGGAAAGTTGCATTGTCGGCAGAAAGACCGTAAATGTCTTCAACCGATTGAGTAGCATCGGACGATGCCCAACCGATAACGCCGTTTACATACGTATCAGTGTAGGTGTTAGTAACGTCTACTGTGATTTGTATTGCATCATCGGAAGAAACGGGGGCAGCCGAAGCGGTGATGAAGGTGAACGGAACCAAAGCCGTTACCATACACACAACAAGGAACATTGCTAAAATACGCTTTGTCATAAATATCCTCCAAAAAATTTATTTTGTCTTAATCATAGGTATTTTACCATATTTAATATGCAAAGTCTACGGCAAATCTGCCGATATACAGCTCTTGAATTGTATATATCTCACAAAGGTTGACAACGAAGAAAGAATGGTGTAGAATAGTAGATGATATATAATCTTTGTAAAATCGGAGGGATTTCCCGATGGCAAAAAGGATCTTGGTTGCAGGAAGCTCGAATATCGATCTGCTTCTTAATACTCCCTATATACCTGCTCCCGGCGAAACTATGGTGTCCGAGGGCAATTATGCATTCACGCCCGGCGGAAAGGGTGCAAACACCGCCGTTGCGGTTGCCTCGCTCGGCGAGAGTGCGGTATTGTGCTCACGTGTCGGCGACGACGCTTACGGTGACAGACTTATTGCGCTTTTCAAGGAAAAGGGTGTCGATACCCGTTTTGTAAAAGCAGACAGGCTTGAACAGACAGGGCTTTCTGTCGTTATGCTCGAAAAAAGCGGTGCGAACCGTGTTATCTCCTTCAAGGGTGCAAACCGCAAGATCTGCGAGGCAGACGTTGAAAACGCATTCTCCTGCTATCCCGATGCGGTCATATCCCAGCTTGAAATAAATCCCGAAGCTATCGTAAATGCGGCACGTCTTGCCGCAGACGACGGCATTAAGTTCTTCCTTGATGCAGGCCCTGCAAGAGCAAACTTCCCCTTGGAAAAGCTCGAACGTGTCGAGGTCCTCTCCCCCAACGAGACCGAGACCGAGATCCTCACGGGTATCCGTCCCAACAGCTTGGAAAACTGCCTGCGTGCATCTATTGCGCTTTGCAACAGAGTTGACATCGGTTACGTCGTCTTGAAGCTCGGCTCCCGTGGTTGCTACGTTTACGACGGTAAATATTGCGACCTTATCTCTCCCTTCGACGTGCCCGTTGCAGACAAAACCGCAGCAGGCGACGTGTTCACCGCCGCTTTGACGGTTGAATATCTCCGCACGAACGATATTTTAAAGGCGGCAAAATTCGCAAACGCCGCAGGTGCGCTTGCCGTTTCAAGGCACGGCGCTATCGCTTCCGTCCCCACGCTTGAAGAGGTCAATGCGTTGTTGAACGCTTGATTTTAGGGTTTTGGGGTTTTACGAAAGAAAAACTTTTGAAAAAGTTATTCTCTCGTGCTCTCTTTTCAAAACTTTTTAACACAAAAAGGACACTTTCGTTTCGAAAATGTCCTTTTCTTTTTTATAAAAAATCAAACCAAGCACGTAGTAGTTCGGAGGAAGAATTGCGATTTGCGACGACAGGCTGTAGAAATCTACTGCCGGAGTCGAAAAGCGCAATAGAAAACCGCATTTAATTGAAATCCAAAGGATTTCTACCTATAAAATTCAATTCCCTTGCGGAGATAACGAGAAAATTCTGTTATTGCCTACACCGCAAAATCGAAAATGCGGTTTTCGGTCTTACCCGAAATACTTAGTGCGACTATAAAGTACTCGCCATTACGGCTTTTATAGTATGCATTCTGTTCTCCGCTTCGTCAAAAACGATAGACTGTTCACCTTCGATGACTTCGTCGGTGACTTCCATACAGTCAATGCCGAACTTTTCGTAGATATCACGGCCGACGGTCGTATTAAGGTCGTGGAATGCGGGAAGACAGTGCATAAAACGGCAGCCCTGTCCTGCGTTGTCCATAAGAGCCTTCGTCACACGGTAGGGGGAAAGCTCTTTGATTCTTTCTGCCCAAACCTCTGCAGGCTCGCCCATAGAGACCCAAACGTCGGTATAGATAACGTCTGCGTCCTTGGTTGCGGTGAGGGGGTCCTCGATAAATTCAAGCGTTGCACCCGACTTCGATGCAATTTCCCGGCATTTTGCAACGAGGTCTGCATTGGGGAAATACTTCTTCGGCGCACAGGCAACGAAGTGCATACCCATTATAGCACAGCCCACCATTAATGAATTGCCCATATTATAGCGAGCGTCGCCCATATAGACGAGCTTTTTGCCGTCAAGCGTGCCGAAATGCTCGATAATAGTCATAAAGTCGGCAAGTATCTGCGTGGGGTGGAATTCGTTTGTAAGACCGTTCCAAACGGGAACACCTGCATATTTTGCGAGGTCTTCAACTATCTCCTGACCGAACCCGCGGTATTCGATACCGTCGAACATTCTGCCGAGAACCCTTGCAGTATCTGCAATACTTTCCTTTTTGCCGATCTGCGAGCCCGTCGGGTCGAGATATACGGGGTGCATACCTAAATCTGCGCCTGCAACCTCAAAAGCACAACGGGTACGGGTGCTTGTTTTTTCAAAAATGAGCGCAATATTTTTGCCTTCGCAAAGACGGTGGGGTATTCCCGCCTTTTTCTTTGCCTTAAGGTCGATTGCAAGGTCTATGAGAGATTGGATCTCTTCTTTTGTAAAATCAAGTAATTTTAGAAAGCTTCTTCCTTTAAGAGACATACTTTTTCTCCTTTAAAGAACTTTTGCGAGGAAGGACTGCAAGCGTTCGCATTTCGGGTTGCCGAAAAGCTCGTTAGGCTCGCCTTCTTCTGCGATAACGCCGTCATCGAGGAAGAGAACACGGTTGGAGACCTCTCTTGCAAATCCCATTTCGTGCGTTACGACGACCATAGTCATACCTTCTTTTGCAAGCTCCTTCATAACGTCGAGAACCTCGCCGACCATTTCGGGGTCGAGCGCACTTGTCGGCTCGTCAAAGAGCATAACGTCGGGCTCCATACAGAGCGCACGAACTATTGCAACACGCTGTTTCTGACCGCCCGAAAGCTGGTTCGGGTAGGAATCCGCTCTGTCTGCAAGACCTACACGTTCGAGAAGCTGTTTTGCCTTTGCTTCTGCCTGTTCTTTCGTGAATTTCTTAAGAAGAACGGGGGCGCAGGTGAGGTTTTCAAGTATGGTCATGTGGGGGAAAAGGTTGAACTGCTGGAACACCATTCCCATTTTTTGACGGTGAAGGTTGAGGTTTACCTTTTTATCGGTAAGATCCTCGCCCTCGAAGAAAATACTTCCGCCCGTGGGCATTTCAAGAAGGTTAAGGCAACGCAAAAAGGTGGATTTACCCGAGCCCGATGCGCCGATGACGCAAACAACGTCGCCCTTATTGATATCAACGCTGACGCCCTTCAAAACCGAAGTATCGTCAAACTTCTTTTCAAGGTTTTTAACGCTGATTATGATATTATCTGCCATCACTCTTGCGAAGCCTCCTTTCCAAAACTGCGAGAAGCTTTGTCATTATAACGACAAGAACAAGATAGATCAACGCAAGCATAATTATCGGGTTTACTGCGTCGAAGGTGTTGTTTCTGATGTTGGTTGCCGCACGGGTAAGGTCTACGATAGCAACGTAACCCGCAACCGAGGTCTCTTTTAAAAGTGCGATACATTCGTTACCGATGGCGGGAAGAATGTTCTTTACGGCTTGGGGAAGGATTATCTTCGCCATAGCCTGACCTTTGGACATACCAAGGCTTCTTGCCGCTTCCATCTGACCCTTATCAACGGCATTGATACCGCTTCTGATAAGCTCTGCCATATATGCTCCCGAGTTTATACCGAATGCGATGATCGCAACGGTTACACCGTCGGCGGAAACGAGGATTATGTAGAAGAAAACGAGAAGCAATACCGTAACGGGAATACCACGGATCACGGTGGTGTAAAGGTCGCATATCCAGTTTACAAAGCGAAGCTTTTTATTGCCCTCGCAAAAATATTTTGAAATTGCGATTATTGCGCCGATCATTACGCCTATCAGGAGCGCACCGAACGTGATGATCAACGTATTCTTGAAACCTTCGATAAGCCACTGATAACGGTTGCCTTCGATGAAGGTTTCGTATAATTTTTCAAACCAAGCGTTCATTAAAGCTGTTCCTTTTTTCGGATTTATCAATCACCTCGCAAAACACACGGTTTTGCGGGGACACCAAGAAAGCAACTCCGTGTACTGACACGGAGTCGCATATTTCTTAAAAATTTTAAAACTTAGGGTTTAACGTAGGTTTCGCCGAAATCGGTGAAGATCTTTTCGATAGTGCCGTTGTCGATGAGGGTCTTGAGGCTCTTGTTGATCTCTTCAACGAGGTCTTCGCTGCCCTTTGCGAATGCGAATGCATAGGGTTCTTCGGTCATAGCTTCGTCGAGAACCTTAAGTCCGTCGCCTTCTTTAACCATCTGGAGAGCGGTGAGGTTGTCAACTACCCAAGCGTCAACCTTGCCGGTGGTGAGAGCTGCTTTTGCATCTGCGTTTGCAGCGAATGCCTGAACGTCGTAGCCTTCTGCCTTACAGCCTTCGTCAGCGGTGGTACCGGTCTGAACGGATACCTTCTTGCCCTTGAGGTCTGCTTTGCCTGCGATTGCACTGTCGTTCTTAACAACGATGACCTGTGCTGCTACGTAGTAGGGATCGGTGAAGAGCATATTCTTTTCACGGTCGGGAGTTACGGTGATACCGGACATACCGCAGTCGTATTTAGCGGACTGGATACCGATAAGGACAGAGTCGAAGTCCATCTGAACGTAGTCGCTTTCAACGCCGAGTTCTTTGCAGATGAGGTTCATGATCTCAACTTCGATACCGACAACCTTGCCGTTTTCGTCAAGGCTTTCAAAAGGAGGGAAGTCGGGGCTGGTAGCGATGGTGAGCTTACCTGCTTCTTTAACGTCTGCAAGGGATTTACCCTTTGCGCCGCAGCCTACAAAGCAAACCGCAAGCATAAGTACGGAAAGTAAAAGTGCTGTGATTTTTTTCATTTTAAGTATTACCTTTCTTATTTTATTCGGCACAAACCGATTTAATTATCTCAAGAGCTTCTGTAAGAGTTGCTTCATCGATATTAAGCGCGGGCAACAGCCTTACTTTATCCTTTGCGGTAAGGCAAAGAACCCCGCGTTCTATACATTTAATAACGATCTCTTTGGCAGGCTTTTCGGTCTTGATTCCGATCATAAGACCCATACCGCTTACCGATTCGATACCCTTTGAATCGGCAAGAGCTTCAAACACAAGCTTGCTTTTTGCTTTTACCGAATCCAAAAATTCTTTATTCATTCTGCCGATAACGCTTACCGCGCCTGCACACGCTATAGGATTTCCGCCGTACGTAGATCCGTGATCCCCGTATCCGAGCACAAATTCCGTCTTTTCGCCCAAAAGCGTTGCACCAAGCGGAAGACCGCCGCCCAACCCCTTTGCCGTAGACACGATATCAGGCGTAATACCGTAATTTTGATATGCATACATTTCGCCCGTTCTGCCGTTACCGGTCTGCACTTCATCGACAATAAGAAGGATATCCTGTTCCTGCGCAAGATCATATACGCCTTTTACAAATTCGGGTGTAAGCGGATTCACACCGCCCTCTCCCTGAATACATTCTATCATTATTGCGGCGATCTTATTCTCTGCAACAAGCTTTTTCATTGCATCAAGATCGTTTGCGGGAGAATGCAAAAAACCTTGCGTAAGCGGTTGAAAATCCTTGTGGAACACGTCTTGCCCCGTTGCGGCAAGCGTCGTTACCGTTCTGCCGTGAAAGCTGTTTTCAAGAGTGATTATGTTAAAATAGTCTCTGCCCTTCTTTTCGGCGGCATATTTCCGTGCAACTTTTATCGCACATTCATTAGCTTCCGCACCCGAATTGCCGAAGAATACCTTCTTCATTCCGCTTGCGTTGCAAAGAAGCTCTGCCAATTCAACGCAGGGTTCGGTATAATAAAGGTTGGACGTGTGCTGGACCTTATCAAGCTGTTCCGTGACAGCTTTGACCCATACGTCATCGGCAATGCCGAAGCAAGTTACGCCGATACCCGAACCCATATCGATATACCGTTTGCCGTTTGCATCGTAAACGACCGAACCTTTGCCGGAAACTATTTCAACGTCGAAACGCGAATATGTATTCGCAATATATGTTTTGTCTCTTTGTTTAAGACCGCTCATTTCATTCATTCCGTTTTATATATTGTCAACGTTTGACCATCGTACCTGCACCCTCGTCGGTAAGCAGTTCCATAAGGATGGAATGGGGGACTCTGCCGTCCATGATTACCACGTTTTTTACACCCTTGTTGATAGCTTCGATACAGCAATCGACCTTGGGTATCATACCGCCGGATATTATTCCCTCGTCCTTCAATTTTGAGGCTTCGGATATGGTTATTTCGGAAATAAGCGAAGAAGCATCTTCGCAGTCACGAAGGATACCGGTGATATCGGTCATCATTATAAGACGTTCGGCTTGGATCGCTCCTGCGATATATGCCGCCGCAGTATCGCCGTTGATATTGTAGATATTTCCTTCCTTGTCGCAACCTATAGTGGAAACAACGGGGATATATCCCTTTTCGAGCAGATCGGTAACGGGATCGATATTTATGTGTGTGATGGAGCCGACAAAACCCAATTTTTCGTTTTTAATTTCGGCTTCTATCAATCTGCCGTCCATACCCGAAATGCCCATTGCTTTTCCGCCCTTTGTTTCAAGCAGATTTACAAGTGTTTTATTAACTTTGCCTGCAAGAACCATTTGGACGATATCGACCGTTTCTTTATCGGTCACACGAAGTCCGTCAACAAATTCCGCTTTTTTTCCGAGTTTGGACATAAGCTCGTTTATTTCGGGACCGCCGCCGTGAACAAGAACGACTTTTACGCCGATAAGCCAAAGAAGAACGATATCTTCCATAACCTGTTGCTTCAGCGTATCGTTTATCATTGCATTGCCGCCGTATTTGATAACGACAACTTTGCCCGTATACTGTTTTATGTAAGGCAACGCCTGAGTAAGAACCTCTGCACGCTGCGCATTGGATAACTGATTTCCTTCCATCGGATACTCCTTAAGTACGGTAATCACCGTTTATCTTAACGTAATCATACGTAAGATCGCAACCCCAAGCGGTAGAACTACCGTTGCCGTCGCCGAGAGTAACGATGATCTCTATTTCACGTTCAAGCAATATCTCTTTTGCTTTCTCTTCCGAAAAATCAACGCCTGCGCCGTTTTTGCAAACCTCGATAACACCTTTTCGGCTCTTGAACGAGACACCGACGTTATTTACGTCGACGTCTGCTCCGCTGTAGCCGATAGCACAAAGCACTCTGCCCCAGTTTGCATCTGCGCCGAACATAGCGGCTTTTAAAAGACTTGAGCATATAACGCTTTTTGCTACGGTTTTCGCCGTGGTTATATCCTTTGCGCCGGAAACCGAACATTCAAGCAATTTTGTTGCACCCTCGCCGTCGCCTGCGATCATACGGCACAGCTGAACCGTGACCGTATTAAGTGCTTTCATAAATACCTTGAAATCTTCGTTGTCTTCGGTTATTTCAGCATTACCTGCCATTCCGTTAGCAAGTACGGTGACCATATCGTTGGTGGAGGTATCTCCGTCCACGCTGACCATATTGAAAGTATCGGCAATATCGGAAGAAAGCGCTTTTTGAAGCATTTCGGCAGAAATAGCCGCATCGGTAGTA
This sequence comes from Eubacteriales bacterium, assembly GCA_045536935.1. Classification (GTDB taxonomy): domain Bacteria; phylum Bacillota; class Clostridia; order Oscillospirales; family CAG-382; genus Coliplasma. The sequence continues at coordinate 19,396 of JAZSOO010000034.1, forward strand.
ATAAACACCAGCATGGTCGCCATATTGGGATGTATCATACCGCTTCCTTTTGCGATACCGCCTATTCTGCAGACCTTGTTTCCAAGCTCGAATTCAACGGCAATATCTTTTTTTACCGTGTCGGTAGTCATAATACCTTCTGCCGCAAAATCGCCGCCGTTTTCCGAAAGACCGTTTACAAGCTCTTTCATTCCGTTTTCGATAGGGGTTATGTCAAGAGGCTGTCCTATAACACCTGTCGATGCAACCACAACGTCCTCTGCGTTGATAGAAAGCGCATTACCGACAAGTTCGCACATTTTTTCTGCGATCTGTTCTCCGCCTGCGTTGCAGGTGTTGGCATTACCGCTGTTGCAGATCACTGCACGGGCATAGCCGTCGGCTATATTACGTTTGGTGACAGCCAGAGGCGCACCTTTTACAAGATTTGTGGTATATACCGCAGCGGCCGCAGCTTTTGTTTCACTCACGATGAGAGAAAGATCACGCTTTGTTCTGTTTTTGCGGATACCGCAATGTATGCCGTTGGCGGTAAAACCTTTGGCGGCACAAACACCGCCTTGGATTATTTTCATTAATATCTCCTATATATCCAGTCCGCACGCTTCATTCGTGCCGAGCAAAATATTCATATTTTGTATTGCGGCTCCCGATGCACCCTTACCGAGATTATCGAACCGTGAAACAAGGAGCAAACGTTCTTCGTTGCCGCAAACGGTTATCTGCATATCGTCCCTGCCCGAAAAAGCGGCAGCAGAGAGAAAACCGGATTCATCGGCAGATTCGCTGAACGTTACAAGCCCTTGTTTATAATATTCTTTATATACCTCGCATATATCTGCCGTGTTGCCCTTAATTTGATTTGCAAAAAGAGGCACAGTGACTTCCATGCCCGAATAAAACGGTGCAACGATAGGGCAGAAAAGCGGAAGATTCTCAATTCCGCAGACAGCCTTCATTTCCTTCAAATGTTTATGCTGTTGCGTCAATCCGTACATACGGGGCGCATCAAAAAGCATACTGCGCTCGGCGGATTCATACTCGGCTATCATTTTTTTGCCGCCGCCGGAATAACCCGTAAGCGACGTGCACGACAGCATGATATCCTTATCCATCAAGCCTTCGGCAACAAGCGGTTCTATAAGCGCAACAAACCCGCTTGCGTGACAGCCCGGATTTGCAATACGCTTGGAATTTCTTATTTCTTCACGAAGTTTGCCGTTTTTAAGTTCGGGAAAGCCATAGGTCCATTCAGGATCAATGCGATGTGCCGTTGAGGTATCGATTATTGCGGTCTTGTCGTTTTCCACCAAAGACACCGCCTCGACAGCAGCCGCATCGGGCAAACACAAAAATGCAATATCCGCAGAATTAAGAGCTTCTTTGCGAGCGTTTATATCCTTGCGCTGTTCCTCGGGAAGCGTTATTAAATTTATATCATTTCTCGAACTCAAACGCTCGTATATACGCAGTCCGGTCGTACCGGCACTGCCGTCGATGAAAATATTTGTCATTTCGAAAGCTCCGTTTCGACAAATGCGATCTGCTTCTCGACCGAAGATACCGAAGTTCCGCCGAACGAGATTCGTTTTGCAACGCAGGTCTCAAGCGAAATCTCTTCAAAAATATCGGTATCAAAAAGCTCGGAATAGGTCTTGTACTCGTCAAGAGTAAGATCTTCAAGCACTTTCCGCTGTTTGATACATTCGGCAACGATAGTACCCGAAATTTTGTATGCCGTTCTGAAGGGCATACCCTTCTTAACAAGATAGTCTGCAAGGTCGGTTGCGTTTATAAAGCCTTCCTGTGCAGCTTTTTTCATATTATCGGCACGGACGGTCATCGTTGCTATCATCGGGATCGCAATGGAAAGACACATCTTGACCGTATCAACGGCATCAAAAACGCCTTCCTTGTCTTCCTGCATATCTTTATTATATGCAAGGGGAAGACCCTTCAACGTTGTAAGAAGACCGATAAGATCACCGTAAACTCTGCCCGTTTTACCACGGATAAGCTCTGCCATATCGGGATTCTTTTTCTGGGGCATTATCGACGAGCCCGTCGTGTATGCATCGGAAAGCTCGACAAACTTAAATTCCCAGCTCGACCAGAGGATTATCTCTTCACTCAAGCGGGAGAGATGCATCATCAAGGTTGCACTGCAGTTTAGGAACTCAACCGCAAAATCACGGTCGGAAACACCGTCGATACTGTTTTGGCAAACACCGTCAAAGCCAAGCAATTGAGCCTCGTAAAAACGGTCTGTATCGTATGTCGTTCCTGCCAATGCACAAGAGCCGATGGGCGAAATATTAAGACGTTTTTTCATATCCGAAAATCTGTCAATATCACGCAAAAGCATCATACAGTAAGCAAGAAGATGATGTGCAAAGGTTATCGGCTGAGCACGTTGAAGGTGCGTATATCCCGGCATTATCGTCATTTTGTTGGCTTTTGCCTGGGAAAGAAGTGCATCAATAAGCTCTTTAAGAAGAGAAATTACCGTATCCGCTTCATCACGAAGGTTCATTCGTAGATCAAGCGCAACCTGGTCGTTACGGCTTCTTGCCGTGTGCAATTTCTTGCCGACGTCGCCCAACCGCTCGGTCAACACCTGCTCAACAAACATGTGAATGTCTTCACATTCCATATTGATTGCAAGCTCGCCCGATTCGATGTCGTTAAGTATCTTCTCAAGACCGTCGATCAACGTATCGGCTTCTTCTTTTGAGATAATACCCTTTGCGCCGAGCATTGAAGCATGCGCCATACTGCCTTTTATGTCCTGACGGTACATTCTCGAATCGAAGCTGATCGAGGAATTGAAATCGTCAGCGAGTTTGTCTGTTGTGCCGGCGGTTCTGCCCGCCCACATTTTAACAGCCATAATTTACTCCGTTTTTAATTAAAGCTTACCCTGTTCACGCAAAGCCTGAACCTTTGTGGGAAGACCCCAGAGGTTGATAAAGCCTTCTGCCTGCTTCTGGTCGTAATCGCTTTCGTCGAAGGTTACGAGGTTTTCGGAATAGAGAGAATAGGGAGAGGTGGTTCCTGCAGGAATAATGTTGCCCTTATAGAGCTTCAATTTAACCGTACCGGTAACGAACTTGTTGCTTTCGTTAGCGAATGCGGTGAGAGCTTCCTGCAAGGGAGAATACCATTTACCGTTATAGATAAGGTCTGCATAGTCAACGGCAAGCTTCTGCTTAACGTGGAGAGTGTCCTTATCAACGGTGAGCATTTCGAGCATTTCGTGTGCGAAATAAAGGATAGTTCCGCCGGGAGTTTCATAAACACCGCGGTCCTTCATACCAATGAGACGGTTTTCAACGATGTCGATAATACCGATACCGTTTGCACCGCCAACCTTGTTAAGCTCTGCAATGATCTTGGAAGCCTTCATCTTTTCTCCGTTGAATGCAACGGGTGCGCCTGCTTCGAAATCGATAGATATATATGTAGGTTCATCGGGAGCCATCATGGGAGACACGCCCATTTCGAGGAAGCCGGGCTTATCGTACATAGGCTCGTTTGCGGGATCTTCAAGGTCGAGACCCTCGTGAGAGAGGTGCCAGAGGTTTTTATCCTTGGAATAGTTGGTCTCACGGCTTATCTTAAGAGGAACGTTATGCGCTTCTGCATAATCGATTTCTTCATCACGGGACTTGATATCCCATTCACGCCAGGGAGCTATGATCTTCATTTCGGGAGCGAAACGCTTGATCGCAAGCTCGAAACGGACTTGGTCGTTACCCTTGCCCGTTGCGCCGTGGCAGATCGCATCTGCGCCTTCTGCAATAGCGATCTCTGCAAGCTTTTTACCGATAACGGGACGGGCAAAAGCTGTACCGAGAAGGTAGGTCTCATATTTTGCGTCCATCTTAAGCGCAGGAATAATAATTTCATCAACCATTTCGTCAACGAGGTCTGCAACGATAAGCTTGCTTGCGCCTGTCTTGATTGCCTTTTCTTCAAGACCGTCAAGCTCGTCTGCCTGACCGACGTTACCTGCAACGGCGATAACCTCGCAGTTGTTATAGTTTTCCTTCAACCACGGAATGATTATCGATGTATCAAGACCGCCCGAATAGGCAAGTACAACCTTTTTGATGTTTTCGTTTTTCATTTTTCTGCCTCCGAAAGAAAATTTTTCTCATTTTGCGTTGCCCATTATATACCCCTTTTTCCCGCTTGTCAATAGGTAAAATGAAAAAATATTCAAGTTTTTCGAATATTTTTTAATATTTATGCAGTCAACGCTGTATATTATGTATTTTTATGCATTTATGCACGGTTTTTATGTATAAAACCGCCCTTCGATGAAAAAACTCTCATTTTTTCGCCTATATATTATATGTATATTTTATTGTCACGGTGTAGGCTTTTTCATATTCACGGTCTTGGTTTTTTAAATTCCCACGTCGTCCCCGTTTTTTTATCGTCACGGAGTACGCATATTTCAAATCCCTGCGTGATTCCCGTGATACATAAAAATTTGTTGTCTCCAATGTAGGGACTTATCGTCCTCCACTGTCCGTTTTCGTTGGGTTTATTAGAACGTTTTGGTTTATGTTGTTTATATCGGTTTGTATGTAGGGGAGGGTCAACGGGGTCCCCTTAATAACCCTACAAAACTTCGTTTTGCAGGGAACCCTTACTTGTTTTGTGGGGTAATAAACCCTCCCGTGCTCGTGATTATTTGTTGTATATAATATTAACGAATTAACCTTAACGTCAAACACAGACATAAGAAACAACAAAACCCTTTGAGTTCGGGAGGGTGCAAGACCCTCCCCTACACCCGTGTATTTTGTATTTACACAGACATAAGGTTAGACTTAAATCTTTCACAACGGACCGTCGGGGACGCCTGTCCCTACAATAATAATTCTTTCGTTATCTCGCAACCACAACGTAAAAAACCGAGTGATCTCTCACTCGGTTTTGTTATCTTCCGATTCGATAAATATCTCCTCGCATTTCATTTGAGCCTCTTTTAATTTTTCGATCACGGTCGTAACTTCATTAAAAAGATGAAGGTACAGTTCCTTGTATTTATCCATTTTTTCACCGTCCTCCAATGCTTTTTGTCTTATTTTATACTACTTTATCGTACTTGTCAATACTCGGTCGGATATTGCGGTATAATAAGTTCGAAGAGGTGATTACTATGAAACCCTTGAAAGAAAAAATCAGCATTACCATTGACAACGATATTATTGAAAAATTAAGGTTCGAAGCAGAAAAAGACGACCGTTCTCTTTCTCAATATATCAACATTGTTCTCAAAGAGCACATAAGAGAGATCGAAAACAAAAAAGCATAATTGAATATATCGATGAAAAAACCGAGTGAATCTCTCACTCGGTTTTGTTTTTGGTTTTTGTCGATATTTTTGCTAATGCAAAATCGATATATGGCTTCGCAATTCGATATATCCTCACTTGATGCCCCAAAAACACAAGCGTGGGTTCCCTGCAAAACGAAGTTTTGTAGGGTTATTGAGGGGGTCCATTCGCTCGGATTCGATATGATATAAATCCCTTCTTGCCCCGCAGGGCATATCGAGCTTTTGCATATCGAGTTTTGTATATCTCGCCTATGGCGAGGTATACAAAACATATCGAAAATCCCGTCAGGGATTTATATCGATGAACTTTGCCTTTGGCAAAGTTCTATGCTACACTCTCAATATAATCCGCAATTTCCTTAACGGTCTTGATGCCGGTTACTTCATCGGGAATGATGATGTTCATTTCGTCTTCAAGCGTCATAAGCATTTCAACGATATCAAGACTGTCTGCGCCGAGGTCACGGATAACGTCCGCATTTTCTGCAATTTCAGCAACGTCGATACGAAGCTGTTTTGCTATAACTTCTTTAACTCTGTCAATCATTTGCATATTAAAAAATTTCCTTTCATTAGCCAAAGACGTTTGCTTTGGTGTCTTGTCGGTCTATATAATAATCTAAACGAAACAAAATTGCAAGTCCTTTTTAATTTTTTTACATTTTATACGATTTTGGCGGTCTGTTTCGGTTGACACAAAAGCTATTCCGTGATAGAATATGATGATATAATAGGAGTAGTATATATGCTTATATTAGGAATAGATCCCGGCCTTGCAACGATAGGATTTGGGCTGGTTATGAAGACGGGCGAGAAATACCGTGCCATCGAGTACGGAGCCATCACAACGGCACCCAAGCAGATGATCGAAAAACGCTTGTCGGACATATATAACGATATGACCGAGCTGTTAAAAAAATTCAAGCCCGACTGTCTTGCAATCGAAGAGCTTTTCTTTAATAATAACACGACAACGGCTATTGACGTTGCTATGGCAAGGGGTGTAATTCTCCTTGCGGCGCATCAATGCGGCGTCGATATTTATGAATATACCCCTCTTGAAGTCAAAAGCTCGGTCGTAGGCTACGGCAGAGCAGAAAAACAACAGGTCCAGTATATGGTCCGCCTTATGCTTGGACTTAACGAAACTCCAAAGCCCGACGATACCGCCGATGCACTTGCGCTTGCGCTTTGCCACGGCACACGTATTTCGGGATTTACGGGTTGATTTAGAATTCAGAAAGGAGCACGGATATGATATATTTCTTGAACGGCAATCTTGCAAGACTTGCGGGTGACTATGCCGTTATCGAATGCGGCGGTGTTGGGTTTAAGGTTGGTATCTCGCTCACCACAAGCTCAAAGCTTTCCAATTTGCAGGACAAAAAGGTGCTTCTTTATACTTATATGTCGGTAAGCGAGGATAATATGTCGCTTTACGGCTTCTTTGAAGAAGACGAGCTTAATCTGTTTAAAAAGCTCATCTCTGTTTCGGGAATCGGCCCGAAGGCAGGTATCTCCATACTTGGGACCTTCTCTCCCGACGACCTTCGTGCCGCTATCGCAAACAACGATGCAAAGACAATTGCGCAAGCCCCCGGTATCGGACTTAAGACGGCGCAGAAGGTTATTATAGAGCTTAAGGACAAGGTCACGGGCGACGAAGCGGTTCTTCCTGCTTCAAAGGGAGGAAGCGCAAACAGCGAAAAGATGCTTCAGGTGGTCGATACGCTTGCCGTTTACGGATTTCCCCGTGCTCACGTTATCGAAACACTCAAAAAGCTTGATACCTCTCTTCCCTTGGAAGAGCTTATTGCGCAGACGTTGCGTGTTCTCGGAAAGGAGGCAGGACGCTAAATGCCTATCAATTCAAAGATTCCCGATTATTCCGAGGATTTCGATTTTGAAAGCCGTTTGACTTCGGCGGAATTCACGGCAGAGGACGTTGAATCGGAATTTTCTCTCCGTCCGAAAACTCTTTCGGAATACGTCGGACAGCAAAAGGTTAAGGACAACCTCTCCGTCTTTATAAAGGCTGCGGCGGCGAGAGGAGATTCGCTTGACCACGTTCTTCTCCACGGACCTCCCGGCTTGGGTAAGACTACCCTTTCCTGCATCATAGCATCGGAGCTTGGAGTTAACCTTAAAGTGACAAGCGGTCCTGCTATCGAAAAGGCAGGCGACCTTGCCGCACTTTTAACAACACTTGAAAGAAACGATATTCTCTTTATTGATGAAATACACCGCCTTCCCCGAACCGTGGAAGAGGTTCTCTATCCTGCGATGGAGGATTTTGCGCTTGACCTTATGATGGGCAAGGGCCCTTCGGCACGTTCTATTCGAATACCCCTAAAGCCGTTCACCCTGATAGGCGCAACGACAAGGGCAGGCCAGCTTTCTTCACCTCTGCGTGACAGATTCGGTATGGCGTTCCGCCTGGAGCTTTATACTCCCGAGGAGCTTTCTCTTATAATAACCCGTTCGGCAGGTATTTTGGGTGTTCCGATAACCGCAGACGGAAGCTATGAAATTGCACTTCGCTCGAGAGGTACGCCGAGAATCGCAAACAGATTCTTAAAGCGTGTGCGTGACTTTGCAACCGTCGAGGGCAACGGAGTTATCGATTTTGCGATAACGAGAAAGGCTCTTGACGCACTTGAAGTTGACGCACTCGGTCTTGATTCTGTTGACAGAAGAATGTTAACTGCAATAATCAAGCATTTCGGCGGCGGACCCGTCGGTCTTGAAACGCTTTCCGCCGTTATCGGCGAGGAAGCCGTTACTATCGAAGACGTTTACGAGCCGTATCTTCTTCAGCTTGGGTTTATAAACCGCACGCCGAGAGGAAGATGCGCAACGAGAAACGCATATCTGCATCTTGGGCTTGAACCGCCCATTGATTCAAATGCAGGTCAAATCACTTTTACGGAGCAATAATATGTTTTTTGCCGATAATTGGAAAGACTACCGCCTTTTAGATGCCGCAAACGGCAAAAGGCTTGAAAAATGGGGTGACTATATCCTCATTCGTCCCGACCCCCAAGTTATCTGGAAGGGCGACGAAAAGAGATACGAATGGAAAAAAGCCGACGGTATCTATAAACGCTCACGCTCGGGCGGGGGCGAATGGGTCAAAAAGGACGTTCCCGACGAATGGATAATTTCATACGGCGACCTTAAGTTTGGCATCTCCCCCATGGGATTCAAGCATACGGGGCTTTTCCCCGAGCAGGCGGCAAACTGGGATTGGTTCTCCAAATTGATAAAGAATTCCGGCAGAGAGATCAAATTACTTAACCTCTTTGCATATACGGGCGGTGCAAGCGTTGCGGCGGCAAAGGCAGGTGCTTTTGTATGCCACGTCGATGCATCGAAGGGTATCGTTGCAAAGGCAAAGCGCAATGCCGAGCTTTCGAATATACCCCAAAACAAGATACGTTATATCGTTGACGATTGCTTTAAGTTCGTTGCCCGTGAGATACGCAGAGGCAACAAATACGATGCCGTAATTCTCGACCCACCCTCCTTCGGACGTGGTCCGGGCGGTGAAAAATGGGTCATCGAGGATTGCCTTGACGAGCTTGTAGAGCTTGTCTGTCAGGTTCTTTCCGATGAACCTCTGTTTGTGCTTTTGAATTCCTATACAACGGGCCTTTCCCCTGCGGCGAACGGTTACGTTTTGAGAAAGCACACCAAAAAGTTTGGCGGTAAGGTCATCAGCGAGGAGCTTGGTATTCCGATCGAAGAAAGTAATGAAGCTCTCCCTTGCGGTGCTTCAAGCCGTTGGACACCCGATATTTAATTATTAAGGACAAATTTTAATGTTTATAGAGGCAAAAGGGGTTGGATTTTCCTATTCACCCGAAGACGAAAGAGTTTTAAACGGAATAGATATTAATATCGAAAAGGGCAGTTATACCGCAATTCTCGGTCACAACGGTTGCGGTAAAAGCACTCTTGCAAAATTGCTCTGCGGTATCCTTTTGCCGACGGAAGGAAAGGTCTACGTTGACGGGCTTGATACCGTGGACGAAGAAAACTCCTTTGAAATACGCAAAAAATGCGGTATGGTCTTTCAGAACCCGGATAACCAGCTTGTTGCAAGCGTGGTTGAAGAAGACGTTGCGTTTGCACCCGAAAATCTCGGTCTTCCGAGAGAAGAGATAAGACGACGAGTTGACAAAGCACTTGAGACCGTCGGTATGACCGATTATGCAAAGCACGCAACCTACAAGCTTTCGGGCGGACAAAAGCAGAGGATCGCCATTGCAGGTATTCTTGCGATGAGCCCCGAATGTATAATCTTTGACGAAGCAACAGCTATGCTCGACCCGACAGGCAGAAAAGACCTTGTTTCTGCGATGAAGCGTCTTAACCGTGAGATCGGCATAACCGTCGTTACGATAACCCATTATATGAACGAAGCTGTCGAGGCAGACAGAATTATAGTTATGAACCAAGGCAGTATTATTGCCGACGGTACGCCCGAGGAAATTTTCTCCGAGGTTGAAAAGCTTCACAGCGTTTCGCTTGCCGTTCCGCAGGTTACAGAGCTTTTGTACCAGCTTGAAAAGGACGGATATAAAACAAAACGTGGCGTGCTTCACGCTATGGACGCAGCCGACGAGATGATGGAATTAATCGGAGGTGGACGGAAATGACGGCTCTTGAATTAAAGAATATAAGCGTCATTTACGGCGAAAACACACCCTTCCGCAAGGCGGCGCTCAATAATATCAACGTTTCCTTCGAAAAGGGCAGTATTACGGGTATTATCGGCCACACGGGAAGCGGTAAAAGCACGCTTGCTTCATTAACGAACGGACTTTTAAAGCCGACAGAGGGCGAAATTCTCCTCTACGGCGAAAATATATGGGATAAACCGAAGGAAATGGTCAAGGTTCGAAGCCGTGTCGGTCTGGTGTTCCAATATCCCGAATATCAGCTTTTTGACGAAACGGTGGAATCGGATATTGCGTTCGGGCCGAAAAATATCGGTCTTTCCGAAGAAGAAATAAAGGAACGTGTGCGTCTTGCCTCCGAATTTTGCGGATTGACGCAAAAGGAGCTTAGAAGATCCCCGTTTGAGCTTTCGGGCGGACAAAAACGCCGTGCGGCTATTGCAGGCGTTATTGCGATGATGCCCGAGGTCTTGGTGCTTGACGAGCCTGCGGCAGGGCTCGACCCAAAGGGCAAGGAAGAAATTTTAAGCGGTCTTGTCGAATATAAAAACACCTACGGCGCAACACTTTTGATTATTTCACACAGTATGGAAGATATTGCCAAATATGCGGATAACATTCTTGTTATGAAGCAGGGCGAGGTATATATGCAGGGCAACGTCGAGGAGATATTTATGCAGGCGGAAAAGCTTTTCGATGCAAATCTTGACGTGCCCCAGATTACAAAGCTGTTTATAGAGCTTAAAAAGCGTAATCTTTGCAGATCCAACGACGTTTATACCGTCGGATATGCAAAAAAAGAAATAGAGAAACTTATTAAGGATTCCGAAAATGCTTAAAGACGTGACCTTCGGTCAATATTATCCGGGGAATTCACTGCTTCATAAGACCGACCCGAGAATTAAGATGATAATTCTCATCGAATATCTTGTAATAGTCCTTGCCGCAACGACCGAAATTGCGGCGTTGGTGTCGCTTTCCTTCACCTTATTTTTGATAACGGTTTCGGGAATACGGTTTTCGGTGCTTATAAAATCGGTAAAGCCGTTGATATTCGTGCTTGTCTTTACGGCAGTGATAAACCTCTTTTTTACAAAAGCGGATACAAGACCTCTTGTTGATTTCTATTTTATAACTATATATAAAGAAGGTATAAAAACGGCGGTAATGATGCTTTTGCGTCTTGTTTCGCTCGTTTTGGGCACAAGCGTGCTCATCTCGTTCACAACAAGCCCGCTTGAGCTTACCGATGCTATCGAAAGCCTGCTTTCCCCCTTGAAGGCAATTAAGGTGCCCGTGCACGAATTTGCAATGATGATGTCGATAGCATTGCGTTTTATACCCACGCTTATCGAGGAAACAAACAAGATAATCTCTGCGCAAAAGGCAAGATGTGCCGATTTTGAAAGCGGAAACATCTTGAAAAGAGTTAAATCGTTAATACCTATCCTCATTCCGCTTTTCGTTTCGTCAATAAGACGTGCGGAGGAGCTTGCCGATGCAATGGAATGCCGTTGCTATCACGGAGGAGAGGGCAGAACAAAATTGAAGGTCATGAAGGCAAGTGTTGCCGATTTCGTGTTCCTTTTTGCCGTAACGGGATTGACTGTTTTGATGTTTTTTATTAGGTAACGGTAAATGAGAGGATATATTCTCAAAATTGCATATAAGGGCACGGATTATTGCGGTTGGCAGGTTCAGCCGAACAAAAAAACGGTGCAATCAACGGTGCAATCGGCAATCGAAGAGGCTTTCGGCGTTCCCGTAAGTCTTACGGGGTGCAGCAGAACCGATTCCGGCGTGCACGCAAACGGGTTTGTTGCGCTCGTTTCGGGCGATATACCCGAAATTCCCGTTGAAGCTCTTCCCCTTGCGATAAACACAAAATTGCCCCCCGATATAGTTATCAAAGAGGCAAAGACCGCACCCGAAAATTTCCACCCAAGATATGATGCCTTGGGCAAGGAATACGTCTATTATATCCGCAACAGCCGTATTCGTGATCCGTTCCTTGAGGACACAAGCTGGCTTTTCCCAAAGCATATTGATGAGCAAAAGGCAAACCGTATTTGCCAAGAGTTTGTCGGCAGGCACGATTTCCGTGCGTTTATGGCGGCAGGCTCGAAAATTACAGATACGGTGCGTGAGATTAAATATTTCGACGTAAAACGCCAAGACGATATGGTAATATTTACCGTAGCCGCCGACGGGTTCCTATATAATATGGTAAGAATCATGGTCGGCACGGTGGCAGAGATGGCATCGGGCACGGCAGGATTGACGGTTACGGAAATAATAGAATCGCTCGACCGTTCAAAGGCAGGTATAACCGCACCTGCAAAGGGATTATTTTTAAATAAAGTTTTTTATTGAAGATACTATGTTTGAAAGGAGGATATTAAGAAGTGGGCGCTTTTTCCGCATTTAAAGACAAAAAAAGACAAACCGCAAGCGAAACACCGACAGTGGCATCGCATTATATAAAGCTTGGGCGTAAGATCGCAACGCTTCGATATATCGTCCTTGCGTTCGTTGTGGCTTTTGCGGTCTATTCGCTTTCCTTCCACAGCGACGAGATAACTATTGAAAACTTCCGCTATATGCTTAAATTTATAAACCTCGGCGAAGAAGCCGAAACACCCGAAGGCGGTATTATCACCTTCGACGGAAGCGCAGGCAACAAGGGTATCCTCTTTAAGGGCGACCTTGCAGTTATGAACGAAAGCGGTCTTACCGTAACGGGTTGGGACGGCGAGGTGCTTTTGAAATCCGATTTTATGTTCGACCACCCGAAAATGGTTGAAAACGGCATTAACCTTTTCTGCTATGACATCGGCGGAAACGATATTAAGGTGTTTAATTCCTATTCACGTGTTTGGTCCCCCGAAAAACCGTTTGAATATCCGATATACGGGCTTGCGGCTTCGCAAAAGGGTGGGTTTGCCGTGATAACCTCGCAAAAGGGTTATCGCTCGGCGGTCCACGTTTACGACAGCGCTTTCCGTTTGATATATTCCCGTCTTTTCGGTGACGATTACGTTGATTTTGTTGATATTAATAAAGACGGTGACGAATTTATAACGGCGGCGCATTTCTCGGAAAAGGGCAACCTTGTAACGAGAATTTCAAGATTCAAGACCGATGCAGAGGACGCAGTATCGTCAAGCACGTTTGTCGGCGAGATACCGCTTGGCGTTTATTATACCGAAAACGGATATGCCTTAATGACGAGCGAGGCTTTGCGTTTCTTTGATAACGACGGTAATAATATCGGCACGGTTGAATTTAAGGGCAGAGAGCTTCTTTCGGGACGTATTTACGGTAAATATGCGCTTGTTACCTATGGATTAAACGGTCTTTCGGGCGGTGCGCAGGCTGTGGTCTACGACCTTAACGGCAATACCGTGCTTGAAAAGCAGTTTTCCTCCTCGCTTTCCGATACCTCGGTCTGCGGTGAAAAGCTCTATGCGCTTTCCCCCGGCGCTTTGTCGGAAACGGATATTGCTTCGGGCAAGGAAAAGGTCTATTCTGTACCCACTTCGTTTTCATCACTCGTGCGTGACGGAGACAGAGTTATTCTCTTCTCTGAAAACCGTGCGGAATATTTTGAATCTAAAAATTTTGAAAGGCAGGAACAATAGATGAGCTGGTTTCTTGATATTGCAATAGCTTTAATTTTCGGTATAACCGTATTTTTCGCCGCTAAAAACGGCTTTGTAAAAACACTTATAAGCGCCGTTTCCTTTATTGTGGCAATAATAATTACGGCTTCGTTCTGCAATCCGCTTGCGGAATATTTAAAAACAACGCCTATTGCGGAAACCATTGAAAACGCAACAGAAGAAAAAATTACCGAATTTATCCTTGACGGCGCTGTCGGCACAGATGCTCTCGTTAAGGGTGAATCCGAGGAATTCAATGCACTCCTTACCGTTGCGGGTATTGACAAAGCCGAGCTTTTCAAATGGTATACAGAAGCTATAGTCGATACCGAAAATGCAGAATCCGCACTGGCAAAGAAGGTTGCAGCCCCGATAATCGATATAATCGCAACGGCTGTTTCCATTGTCTTGCTTTTTGTTGGAACGCAAATTTTGCTTTCCATTCTTTCAAAGGTGTTGAACCTTATAGCAAAATTGCCTGTGCTTCGCTCCTGCAACACACTTTTGGGTGTTATTCTCGGTATTGTCCTTGCGTTGTTCAGAATCTTCCTTTTCTGCTTCGTTATGAGATTGCTTATCGACAACGCAGATTTCCTCGGAAACGATTTCATCTCTGCGCTCAACCCCGATAATACCATTATTTTCGGAAAGCTCTATAATATAGATATCTTCTCTTTCTTCCTTTAATAGAATCCTTCGTTTAATATCTCCAGAGGTTAAAAAATGAAAAAACAGATCCCAAATATGCTTTCGGTCTTCCGTCTATTTATGGTCCCCGTATTTTTCTATACTTATTTTGAATATACCGAGGGCCCGAACCAATATATTGCTGTAGGTGTGTACGTTCTTGCGTGGCTCACCGACGCTCTCGACGGCTATCTTGCAAGAAGAAATAACTGGATAACCGACGTCGGCAAGATACTTGACCCGATTGCAGATAAATTAATGCAATTTACGGCGGCGCTATGCTTTACTATCGATAATAATATTTTCCTTATTATGCTAATACCGCTTATTATTAAAGAAGCAGTTATGCTTTTCGGTACTGTGGCAATACTTAAAAGGAAGAAGGTCGTCGTTCAGGCGCATTGGTACGGAAAGATTGCAACGGGATTGCTGTTCGTCTGCGCAGGCACACGTCTTATAATCCGTGACAACCCAACGCTTGATATAATTCTCTGCTTAACGATGCTTGCCGTTATGATCTTTTCACTGGCAATGTATTATTTCAAGGATTTCAAAGGAAAATACGAACTCAAGGTCTTTAAGAGGTAATTTCAGATATGGAACTCAAACGCTGTTCTCGCTGTAAGGTTCGTCCTGCAATCGTTTTCATACAGAAAAACGAAGGCGGAAAGATCACAAGCGAAGGCTATTGCATAAAATGCGCTCAGGAGCTTGGTATAAAGCCCATTGACGACATTATAAATCAAATGAATATAAGTCCCGAGGAGCTGGACGCAATAAGCGACGGTATGATGGAGGGCTTAATGCCGATGGACAACGGCGACGAAGACGAAGGACGTGCGCCCAGTATTGACATAAGCTCGTTTTTCGGCGGAAACCCCATGGAAAGAGGGGCAGACAAAGGCAATGCTTCGGGCAAGGCTGACGGAAAGCAAAAGGATAAGCGCCGTCAACCCAGCTATCTGCGTGATTTTTGCCTTAATCTTACAGAACGTGCAAGAGAAGGCAAGCTTGATAATATAATCGGCAGAGATAACGAGCTTGAGCGTGTTATTCAAATTTTAACACGCCGTCAGAAGAACAACCCCTGCCTTATAGGTGAACCCGGCGTTGGTAAGACCGCCGTTGCAGAGGCTTTGGCACAGAGAATCGCAAGCAATAACGTGCCCTACAAGCTTAAGGGCAAGGAAGTTTATCTTGTCGATATGACGGCAATCGTTGCAGGTACGCAGTTCAGAGGTCAGTTTGAAAACCGTATGAAGGGTCTTATCGAGGAAACGAAGAAGGCGGGCAACGCAATACTCGTTATCGACGAGGTCCATTCAATCGTCGGCGCAGGTAACGCCGAGGGCGGTATGAACGCCGCAAATATATTGAAGCCTGCATTAAGCCGTGGCGAGATTCAGCTTATCGGCGCAACGACTCTTAACGAATACCGCCTTCATATAGAAAAGGATGCGGCGCTTGAACGCCGTTTCCAACCCGTTATGATTGGCGAGCCTTCTATTGAAGACACGATAAAGATCCTTGCAGGAATCAAAAAATATTACGAAACGCACCACGGTCTTAACGTCCCCGAATATCTTTTAAGACGTATTGTAACCCTCTCCGAGCGTTATATAACCGACCGTTTCCTTCCCGACAAGGCGATAGACCTTATGGACGAGGCTTGCTCGCATATTGCAATGCGTTCCCCGATAGTCAACGAGATAGGCGAAATAAGTGATATAATCAAGAAAAATCGTGAGGAGCTTTCTGCACTTGAAGCAAAGGAATCTCCCGAGGAGGACGATTACCGCCGTATTGCCGATATAAAGACCGCGCTTTTGCAAAAGGAAGCACGCTTTAACGAGCTTTCGGCAGAGCGTGACAAGCTTACTCTTACCGAGGAAGCGATAGCAAGAGTTATAGAGGTTTGGACGGGTGTTCCCGCAACCAATATTACGGAAAACGAATTTGTAAAGATTGAACGTCTTGAAGATGAGGTCAAAAACCGCATTATCGGTCAGGACGAGGCTGTAAATGCCGTTGCAAGAGCAATAAAACGCTCACGTGCAGGTATTTCATATAAGAAAAAACCGGTCTCCTTCATTTTTGCAGGCAGTACGGGTGTTGGCAAGACCGAGCTTGTAAAGGTGCTTGCACAGTATCTTTTTGATTCTCCCGAATCCTTAATTCGCCTTGATATGAGCGAATTTATGGAAAAGCATTCGGTTTCGAGAATCATCGGCTCGCCTCCCGGTTATATCGGCTATGACGAGGCAGGCCAGCTTACCGAAAAGATACGCAGAAAGCCCTATACCGTAGTGCTTTTCGACGAGATAGAGAAGGCTCACCCCGACGTTTTGAATATCCTTCTTCAGATACTCGACGACGGCAGAATCACCGATGCACACGGCAAGGAAGTTAATTTTGAAAACACCGTTATCGTTATGACGACGAATGCGGGAAGCTCGGAATCCAGCTCTGTTGCAGGCTTTGGCGAAAGTGTTTCGCAAAACGAAAAGACGAAGGTCATGAAGGCGCTTGAATCCTTCCTCCGTCCCGAATTTATCAACCGTGTTGACGAAATCATCGTGTTTAACCGCCTTGGCCGTGACAATTTCTCGGCTATCTGTAAAATTATGCTCGGCGACCTCGAAAGAGTTCTTAACGAAAAGGGTATTTTCTTTGAATATACCGAAAACCTCGTTAACTATCTCTCCGACAAGGGATATTCCGAAAAATACGGTGCACGTAACCTCCGCCGTTTGATACAGACCGACGTTGAGGATAAGATAGCACAGGAGATAGTTTCTTCCTACCGTGACCCGATAAAGAAGGTTGTTGCCGATGCAAACGGCGAGACCGTAATTATAAACACAGACAAAAACTAAAACGTTCCAAGAAAGAACCTTGTTATGGCAGAAAACGGATTTGAAAAATTAAAAATAAAAACCGTTTTAAGCACAGAAAACGAAGAGGAGCTTACGTTTTCCCCCGAGGAGATGCAGCCCTTTGAGGTTGCAGAAGCGCTTGAAAGCGATCTTATCGAGGGAAAAACGCCGAAAGCGATAAAAAAAGCAAGAAGAATGTTCGGAATGAACGATATTAAGAGTGAATTCCGTCTTTCCTTCCGTGAAAGCCTTAGAAACCAGATCAAAGGCTTGACGGGGATATTCCTGTTTATTTCGTCGTTTTTGATGTATCTTTTCCGTCCCGACGAGATAACCTATCTTATTATGGCTCTCGTCATCGGTGCGATTATATTCCTAAATTCCTTTTCGGAATTCAGAGCAAGTATTGCTTTGAAGGTGCCTAAAAAATATTCCTCGCTCAAGGCGAAGGTAACAAGAAACGGCGAAGAAAGCCTTATCGACAGTAAGCTTCTTGTCCCCGGCGATATAATCACGCTGGAATCGGGCATGATGATTCCTGCCGACTGCCGTCTTATAGACGATATGGCGTTTTCGGTGCTCGAAACTCACGTCAGCGGTAAAAAGGGCTCTGCCCCGAAGGACAGCCGTTATCTTGCCGTTGACGGGAATGAGGTCATCTGTGCCAATATGGTCTATGCAGGCAGTATCGTCACGTCGGGCCATGCAACGGCAATAGTTTGCCGTATCGGAAACGACACCTTGATGAAAAGAATGCGCTCGGGCAGTGATGAATATACCCCGAGGATACTTAAATACGTCGGCACTCTTTCGCAGAAGGTATCGCTTATATCGGTCATTGCATCGTTTTCACTTCTATTTTTGGGTGTTGTCTTCGGTGCAGATATAACCGAATGGTTTATATGCTCGCTCGCTATCGGTGCAAGCTCGCTTTGTGACAGTATGCTGTCGCTTTGTGCGACCTCTTTGGGCTTCGGCGCAAAGAATATGGCAGACGACGGTATGGTTATAAAGAATTATAACTGTATTGAAAAGCTTTCGAACGCAAATACCGTTATGTGCGGTAAAAACCTTGCCTTTCCGCCGAAAAGGATTTCTCTGACGGGACTTTATTTCTCGGGAAAGAATTACGACCGTGAAAAGCGTCCCGACGAAGCGGCAGAGGAGATCTTAAAGCTTATGCTCGTCTGCTCCGACGCAAGACGTATTACGCAGGCGGAAAAGAAGCAAAAAAGAGGTCTTCCCGAATATAAGGGAACACCGCTTGACGACGCTATCGTCGATTATTTCGATGAATGGAACAAGCCCATCGGAATGATTCGTGACGAATATATCCGTCTTGATGCAGAATATACTCTTTCGGGCGATATTTCCCGAATGCTGACGTTGCGTGACGGAAAAAATATTATAATCGTGCGCGGCTCGCCCGAAAACATACTTTCACGCTGTATCGGATATACTCTTAACGGTGCGGATTATAAATTAAGTGACTTCACCCGTAAGAGAATACTTACCGCTGTTGAGGATTCCGCAAGAACAAACAGCTTCCTCGTTGCAGTTGCAACAGGCGAGACCGAAGCCGAAACTCTCCGTGATATAGAAGCAGAGCAAAGGCTGATATTCAAAGGATTCATCTCTTTTGCAAGCTCGCTTGATGCAGGGGTTGCGTCCTCTGTCTACCGTTGCGAAAGCGCAGGGATAGAAACCGTCCTTAATTCCAACGATGCCTATTATACTGCGCTCAATTCCGCAAAAAGCGCAGGAATAATCACCGACGAAACGCAGATAATAACTGCAGAGCAGATCCGTGCCTGCTCGAGAGGGTTGTTTATTGCAAACGCCCCCTATTATCGAATGTTCCTTAATATTGACGACAGCGAATGGCTTGATATCGTAAAGCTCCGCAAGGGTAACGGACGTATTACCGCCGTTACGGCGGAACGGATTAACGAGCTTCCCATTATGAACGAAGCCGACGTTTCGATAGTACCCGAAACCTCAACAGATACCCTTCGCCAAACGGCAGACGTTTTAATGCTCGGTAACGGCATAAATCTTATCACAGACGGTATTCTAAACGCAAAAACTCTTTTGCGCCGTATCCGCTCTGTCGTTAAATATCTCCCTTCTGCCGCAATAATGATGCTTGTTGCATCGTTAATTTCGCTGTTCTATAACCAAATCACTCCCTTCCGTGCCCAAGACGTGCTCTTCGGCGGAATTATATTCAATCTTGCTTTTGCTTTTGCGCTTGCCTTTGAGCCGAGAAGCGTTAAAAACCTCTACGAAAAGCATAAGCCCATGGGTTCAAAGCCAAAATTATGGCAGTTCCTCTATCCGCTTGGATTTTCTGTCGGCGCAGGCGTTGCATTGTTCATAACCTTTGCTTCAACCTCGTCTTATGCCTGCTCGTTAATCTCTCTTGCAATATTGCTTTTCCTCTATGCAGGCTCGCTTGGCGGTAACGGAAGTGTTTTCAAGACAAAACGATTTGGCAACAGACTTCTTTTCCTTGTCGGACTTGGCGTGTTTGCATTGACTGCGCTCCTTACGTCAGCTCCGTTTTGCGCAAACGTGTTCGGATATGCTCTTCCCGAAATGTCAAAGATCATAATATCCGCCGTCGTTGCGCTTGCATACTGGTTCCTCTCCGAAACGACAAGATATTTCCTCTCCCGTGAAGGCAGAGAAAAGCTTCAAGCGCTCCGCAAGAAAGCAGACCTTTCCGATGAAGAGCTCGAGCTTGACGAAGAAGACGAAGAGGAAGAAGAAACCGAAGAAGAGGCTGTCCCCAACAGCTCTATAACCTTCGCTCCCGCACCCGAAACAATCAATTCAATGTCCGACGACGAGATCGAATTCATTGACGAATTCGGCAATCTCTCGGACGATGACCAAGAAGAAGAAAACGAAAATACAAACTCTACCGAAAGGAGTAACGAAAATGACTAAGATCACAGCAGATATGCTCGTCGGCGAGGTTCTCGACGTACATCCCGAGCTTGCACAGTATTTCCTCGAGATAGGTATGCACTGCCTCGGCTGTCCTATGTCCCGTGGCGAATCCATCGCAGACGCTTGCAGCGCACACGGTCAGAACGCAGAAGAGCTTCTTAACAAGCTCAACAACGCTCTCAACAAATAATTGAAAAACAAAAAAAGGAGAAACAAAAATGAAATTTTTCTCGGACTTCAAAGCATTCATCTCTAAAGGCAACATTCTCGATATGGCTGTCGGTGTTATTATGGGTTCTGCTTTCGGCAAGATCGTTTCCTCGCTCGTTGCAGACATCATAATGCCCGTTATCGGCAAGCTTGCAGGTACACAGTCGCTTGCAGAAATGAAATACGAGCTCACTCCCGCTGTTGTCGATGAAGCCGGCGTGATCACAACTCCCGCCGTTACTCTCAACTACGGTCTGTTCATTCAGTACATAATCGATTTTATAATCGTTGCTTTCTGTATGTTCGTTGTTATCAGGATCTTTATGGGTATGCGTAACAAGCTTGAAAACCTTAAGAAAGCAGAAGAAGTCGTTGAAGAAGAAACCGCACCTGCAGAACCTTCCGTTGAAGAAAAGACTCTTGCAACCTTGAACGACATCAAGGCTCTTCTTGAAAAGAAATAAGTACATAAGAAAAGAACCTCGTAATCACGAGGTTCTTTTTGTTATGTCTTTGTAATAACGAAATAATTATAATTGTAGGGAATAAGCGTCCTCGACGGTCCTTAAGGCAGGAATTTGTAGAACCTTGTGTATGTGAAATAAAGAAATACATAGATTTGTAGGGACCGGCGTCCCCGACGGTCCGTTACGCAACGATTTGATTAAACCTTTTGTCTGTGAAATATACGAATGAATAATAATGTAGGGGAGGGTCTTGCACCCTCCCGAACTCTTCGTTGTTTGTTGTTTCTTATGTCTGTGTTTTTTCCTTAAAGGTTGATTCGATGACATCTAATACAACAAAATATTACGGGTACGGGAGGGTTATTTACCCCAAAAACACAAGTGTTTTCGGGACCCCCTTGACCCTCCCCTACAATAAAACCAATACAAACAACGAAAAACCAAAACGTCCTCCTAAATTCAAGGAAAACGGACCGTCGAGGACGCTTACTCCCTACAAGGGAAACATCAAAACCGACGCAAAATCAATACCAACACAAACAACAAATATTTATGTATCACGGGTACGACGTGGGAATTTAAAACAGACCAAGACCGTGAAGATAAAAAACGGGTGCGACGTGGGGATTTGAAATATGCCTTCACCGTGACAATAAAAAAAGAAAAAGGCACCGAACGATGCCTTTTTGTCGATATATTGCTTCGCAATTCGATATTTTTGCTTCCGCAAAATCGATATATCCTCGTTGCCTCGGATTCGATATGATATAAATCCCTTGCGTGATTTATATCGATTCATCGTGCTTTTGCACGATGCGGTCCAAAACCGGCTTTATATCACAAACGGGCAAGCCGATTACGTTATTAAGATCACCGTCGATATATTCAACAAACTCGCCGGCACGGTCTTGTATGCCGTAACCGCCTGCTTTATCGTACGGCTCGTCGGTTTGGATATATTCTTCGATCTCGGCATCGGTTATGGTTCGGAAACACACCTTCGTCACGGTAACACCGTTTTCCTCGCCGTTTTCGTCAATAATCGAATACCCCGTCAAAACCTCGTGAACACTGCCCGACAGACTTTTTATCATATTTCTTGCATCGTTCATATCCTTCGGCTTGCCAAGGATCCTGCCGTCAAGGCAGACGACCGTATCTGCACCAAGAACTATTGCATCGCTGTTACAGTCAAAAACCTCTTTTGCCTTCAAGCGTGCGTTCATAAGAACCGTCGTTTCGGGCGAGCCTGCAATTGCCACCTCGTCGGCGTTTGACGTTATGATTTCAAAAACAAAGCCTGCATCACTTAAAAGCTCTTTTCTTCTTGGTGAAGAAGAGGCTAAGATCAATCTTTTTTTCATATAAATACCTTTAAAATCTTGATTATTCGATTACATTATATTATAATACTTTATTGTATTCAAGTGTTATATAGGTGAAATTATGAAAATATCTACAGACAATATTAAAAGAGTGGTCATCAAGGTTGGTACTTCGACCTTGACGCATTCCTCGGGCTATATCAACATTCGCAAGGTTGAAAAGCTTGTTTCCTGCCTTGCGGATATCCATAACAGCGGT
The DNA here is from genome assembly GCA_045536935.1 of Eubacteriales bacterium. Taxonomy (GTDB): domain Bacteria; phylum Bacillota; class Clostridia; order Oscillospirales; family CAG-382; genus Coliplasma. The sequence continues at coordinate 41,872 of JAZSOO010000034.1, forward strand.
AAGGAGATAATTCTCGTTTCCTCGGGTGCGGTAAGCTGCGGTCTTGCAAAGACAGGCTTCCGCCGTGATACCTTAACGACCGAGCAAAAGCAGGCTGCCGCCGCTGTCGGTCAATGTCAGCTTATCGATATGTATGCCCGCAGATTTTCCGATTTCGGCGCAACGATAGCGCAGATTCTTCTTACAAGAAGCGTTATTGATAATAAAGAGCTTCGTGACCATGCAAGCACAACTATCGAGCTTCTTCTCGGTCAGGGTATAATCCCCATCGTTAACGAAAACGATACCATTTCCAACGAGCAGATAAAAATAGGAAGTAACGATACGCTCGCCGCAACGGTTTCTGCTCTTTGTAATGCCGATCTTTGCATCAACGTTTCCGACGTTGACGGTCTTTACGATTCCGACCCCCGTCAGAACCCCGATGCAAAGTTTATTGAATACGTCCCCGTTGTGAGCGACGATATATATTCCTTCGGCAAGGGCGCAGGCACGGCAAGAGGTACGGGCGGTATGACCGCAAAGCTCGAGAGTGCAAAATACACCACCGAGCGTGGAATACCCATGGTAATCGTCAACGGTGCCGATCCCGAAATTCTTTATGACGTGTTCGACGGTGATTTTGTCGGTACGTATTTTGGAGTGAAATAATTATGCTTAATTTGATGAGTGAAAACGCAAAAAAAGCTTCCCGCTTGCTCGGCTCGACCGACGCAGAAACAAGAAACAAAGCTCTTTCGGCTATGGCAGACGCATTGGTTGAACGTGCCGACGAAATTATAAAGGCGAATGATTCCGATATACAGCGTGCAAAAGAAAATAATATGACCCTTGCGATGCTTGACAGACTTACGCTTACCAAGGAACGTATCGTTGCAATATCCAATTCCGTCAAAAAGGTCATTGCTCTCCCCGACCCGCTTGAAAAAAGCGAAAGCTGGACCCGTCCCAACGGACTTACAATAGAAAAGGTCCGTGTTCCCTTTGGTGTTATTGCAATAATCTACGAGGCACGTCCCAACGTCACAGCCGATGCGGCGGCACTCTGCATTAAATCGGGCAACGCCGTAATTCTCCGTGGCGGTAAGGAAGCAATAGATTCTAATATTGCCGTCGGAAAGGTTCTTTCCGATGCGCTTGAAGCTATCGGACTTCCCAAGGACGCAATACAGGTTGTAAAAGACACTTCCCGTGAAACGGCAACCAAATTGATGACCTTGAAGGGCGGTATCGACCTTCTAATCCCCCGTGGGGGCAAATCTCTCATACGCTCGGTCGTAGAGAACGCAACGGTTCCCGTTATCGAAACGGGCGCAGGCAACTGCCATATCTATTTCGATTCCGAAGCCGACCCCGAGATCGCAATCAACATAATCGACAACGCAAAACGCTCCCGTCCCTCTGTTTGCAATGCAGCGGAATCGCTTATCGTGCACGAAAGAAAGGCAAAAGAGCTTCTTCCGCTTGTTAAAGAGCGTCTTGACAACGTGGAAATTCGTGGTTGCGAAAAGACCTGCAATATCCTCAAAGACGTTAAAAAAGCCACCGACGAGGACTTTTTCACGGAATACAACGATTATATCCTTGCAATCAAGGTCGTTTCAAGTCTTGAAGAAGCTGTTGAGCACATCAACCGTCACGGCACGGGACACAGCGAGGCTATCATAACGAAAAACGAGGCGAACGCAAAATATTTCACCGATAATATCGATGCCGCCGCCGTTTACGTTAATGCTTCGACCCGTTTCACCGACGGCGAGGAGTTCGGTTTCGGCGCAGAGATCGGCATCTCGACCCAGAAAATGCACGCACGTGGACCTATGGGTCTTCCCGAAATGACGACTTATAAGTATCTTGTCAAGGGTAACGGACAAATACGCTGAAAAAACATAACGAGAGAAAAACTTTTAAAAAAGTTTTTCTCTCGTGCTCTTTTTTTAAAATTTTTTATATTAAAACGGACTCAACCGAGTCCGTTTTTTGTTATGTTTTATTCTTCAACCCCGTCGGGGAAATAGAGAACGCAGACGTTTTCGTTTACAAAACGGTTTTCCTCTATAACTTTTCCGTCTTTGTCGTAAACACCGCTTGTAATCAAATTTCTGTATTCGTCATAACTGTCTTTCTGCGTAGATACAATATTGCCGTCTTTATCATATTTGATATGTTGCATTTGCTCGCCAAACTTATTGTATTCGGTTCTTGATTTTGCGTTTTCTTCAAAGTTATATTCGATCACGGCAACCCTATTGCCATTTTCGTCATACTCGTATATATAGGTAAGCTCACCGTCATAGTAATCTTTTTGGATTAGCTTATTTCCCTTTTCATCATAGGTATATTCATACGAAAAAGAATGGATAAATCCGTCTGTTTCACAATAAATATCAGACGTTGCGTTGCCATACTCGTCATATACACTTTGGCCTGTTGTAATAAAGTCTCCCTCGCCATCATAGCTGGCATAAGTCGAGGTTTTTCCGTCATCGCTATACGTGCGAACCCATCTGCTCATAAGCTTGCCGTCAGAATATGTTTCATTGCTCAAATGCTTTTCGCCGGTTTCATCATACGTGTCTTTACTTATCAATATACCGTCTCCATAAACTTCAACACATATAATCTTCTCGCCGGTCTTATCGTATGTATATTTATTCTCTTCTTGATATTTGTTTCCGTATTCATCATAAGTGATTTCAACAAGAACGTTACCGTGTTTGTCGTACGTGTACTCTTTTTGCGACGAAACCGTTTTGTCTGCCGCAAATATCTTTACCAAAGTTCTGTTTCCGGCATCATCATAGGCATATTCGACCTTATAGGCATATCTATCGTTTTCACTCGAATCCGTCTTTTCGTTTTCGTAACGGATCTCGGATACAAGGTTTCCGTTTTTGTCGTATTTATATTCATATCGTCCGATAAATTTTTCATTTTTCTTATAAATAGATACGTCTTGATACTTCAAAACGAACTTTTTAAGTATCTCGTTTGTGTCCTTATAATCCTTACATTCGGTCAAATGATTATATGCTTCTTCATATTTTTCTTCATTAATAAGCTCTTTTGCGAGGTTATAATGCTCTTCAGCTGTCAAAACAACTCCGCTGTTGCCCGAATCGCTCGATTCCGTCGAAACATCTTTGGAAACATCAAGAGAGGAATCATTAGAAACGGTATTCGAACCGTCGTTCGATACGTCGCCCGATACGTCCTTTGACGTGTCGTTCGGGGTCTTTTCACAGCCTGCAACAGACAATGCAAGGCTTGCGACCAACAAGAATGCCAGAATGATGTTGAAAAGTGCGGATTTCTTTGTGTTTTTCATAATTATCCTCTCCTTTTTGTGTTGTTCTAACATTATGTTAACACAGTGTTGCTCTTATTGCAATACCTTAACATAATGTTTTTCTTTTTTTATTGTCACGGTCTTGGTTGGTTTTTACTTTCTGCGTGATTCCCGTGATAGTTTTTATAATGCAACGGTTTGACGTTAATTAATCTTACCACACCGTTTTGCAAAAGTCAACGGTTAACCGACAACTTTCCCGCCGATGATATTATATAATCCCTTTAAGAGGTGATAATATGGGAATCTCGAATGCGGTTGCGCAGAGAATACTTACTTTGTGTAACGAAAGGAACATAACCGTTAATAAACTGTCCACGATCTCTGCGGTTACGCAATCCACCGTGAACGACATTGTAAACGGCAGGGCGAAAAACATTGGAATCGTAACGATAAAAAAGCTTTGTGACGGGCTGGGAATAACCGTTGACGAATTTTTTCATCACGAGTCCTTCCGCAATTTAGAACAGGAAATACAATAAAGAGTTGTCTGCAAATGGCAACTCTTTTTTCATTTTCACGGTTTTTTCATCTTCACGGTGTAGGCATATTTCAAATTCCCACGTCGCACCCGTTTTTTATCGTCACGGTCTTGGTTGGTTTTTGATTTCTGCGTTATCCCCGTGATACATAAATATTTGTTGTTTGTATTGGTTTTGTTGTTTGTATTGGTTTGTATGTAGGGGAGGGTCTTGCACCCTCCCGTGCCCGTAAGATTTTGTTGTATGAAATGTCATCGAATCAACCTTTAAGGAACAAAACACAGACATAAGAAACAACAAACAACAAAGAGTTCGGGAGGGTGCAAGACCCTCCCCTACATTATTGGATTTCGTTATTTCACATACCCACCCACAAAACGATTTGCAACGACGCATGATTTATGCTATAGCATAAAAGAGTCGAACACATAATGGTTTAAAAACCCTTTTTTAAACGAACCTACGGCGAGGTGGTTTTGAGAAGAAATTTTGTTTTTGAGCGCAGATATACTAATGTATATCAAGCGAAAAAGCGGAATTTATACCAAAAACAACCGCCGTAGGCATTGTGGATTCGGCTCTTTTATGCTATACTATTGCAAATCTCCCCAACTCAACCGACGGTTTGTTGATTTCTTGCCCATTGGTGCTATACTATAACCGAAAGGAGAACGATTATGGATCAAATCAAAATCGGCAAATTCATCGCCGAGCGCAGAAAAGAAGTGAATCTAACCCAATCACAGCTTGCGGAAATGCTCAACATCACCGACCGAGCGATCTCGAAATGGGAAAACGGTAAATGCTTGCCCGATTCTTCAATAATGCTTGAGCTTTGCGGTATTTTAAAAATCACAGTGAACGATCTATTATCAGGGGAGGTTGTAACTATGGAAAACTACAACAATGAAATGGAAAAAAACCTTATCGAGATGACAAAACAAAAACAGGAAGCCGACAAACGCTTGCTTTCTTTGGAGATCATCGTCGGTGTTCTATGTATGGCGGTACTTTTTGCGTTAGTGGCTATCACATTGCTCGTCAAAATGGAAGAATGGCTTCAAATCACGCTTATCCTCATCGGATTTGCACCCATTCTCATCGCAACACCCTTTATGCTCAAAATTGAGCAGATTGCAGGCTATTACGAATGTAAAGTATGCGGTCACCGCTATATTCCGACCTATAAAAGCGTCTTTCTTGCTTCGCATATCAACCGCACACGCCACATGCGTTGCCCAGAATGCGGCAAGAAATCCTGGCAGAAAAAGGTCTTGACAAAGGATAAGGAATAATAAAAAGTTTTTGGGGATTTTAAAAGGGTACTTTTTGGGGTCCCCGCAAAACTCTGTTTTGTGGGGGTATTGAAAAAAGTACCCTTTTTGTTATGCCGTTTTAGCGTTTATCAAACGCAGGGTTATAAGCGTAAAAGTTCTTGTAATCAAGATTATCCTGAACAATACGCAACGCATCACCGAAGCGTTGGAAGTGGACGATCTCACGTTCACGAAGGAACTTGATCGGGTCGGCAACGTCGGGGTCGTCGCAGAAACGAAGAATATTGTCGTAGGTCTTTCTTGCCTTCTGCTCTGCTGCAAGGTCTTCCGAGAGGTCGGCAATCGGGTCGCCGGTCGATTGGAAGGTATCCGCCGACCAAGGCACACCTGCCGCCGAAACGGGGTAGAGTCCCGTAGTATGGTCGGTGTAATAAGCGTCAAAGCCGCTGTTCTTGATCTCCTCAAGGCTCAAATTCCTTGTCAGCTGGTGCACGATCGCACAGATCATCTCCATGTGTGCAAGCTCTTCGGTGCCTATATCGGTTAAGATACCGATAGGTTCCTTATAGGGCATAGAGTAACGCTGGGAGAGGTAGCGCATAGCCGCACCAAGCTCACCGTCGGGGCCGCCGAACTGGGAAATTATCATTTTTGCCAACTTTGCGTTGGGATTTTTTATATTAACGGGGTATTGAAGTTTTTTATCATAAGTCCACATATCTTTTCTCCTTTTCAGTCCTCATAGTTCTGCCAAGGCCATCTGCCACGGATCCAGTTCCAGTCCTGTCCGCCGGCGGATTTTGAAGTTAAGGGACCGTACATAGCTTCATATTCTTTCACAGCCTCGTTAAGCTCGGCAACAGCCTGCTTGTGTCGTTCGAGCGCACGTTTGTTGTTTGGGTGACAATCGAGGTAGAGAGTACATTCGTGCTCGACGAATGCGGCAACCTGAACCCTTCTCATCAGAGATTCCTGTCTTTTATCGCCGTTCATTTGCCGTTACCCCTCTTTCCGCCGTAGAAGGGCAGGTCGAGCTCTTCGAAAAGTGTTCCTCTTGACAAAGCCTTTTCGCCGTCATAGAGCTTTTCGAATCGTTGATAGGGAACGTACATCATCGCAAGAGATACACGTGCAGGGAAAACGCTTTCCTCGGGCATTTCCGGCATGATCGGCTCTTGGTCGATGCAGAACAAGCCGTATTCTTTCGGTAACATTTTTTGTTTTTCACCTTTCTTTTTTGTTTTTCGCCAAGGAACGTATTCGTTCCTTGTTTTTAGTATATGACGAGTACGTAAAAAGGGGACTTTTAAGACGGAAGAAACAACAGAGTGAGATTCTTCACTTCATATTCATTCCGTTCAGAATGACAGGTTTAAAAAACGTTTCACGGGAATGGCGTGGGAATCTGAAATATGCCTACACCGTGAAAATAAAAAAACGTGAAGATAAAAAATCGACAATTCGTATTGTAATTTGTTAAATAATATGTTATAATTAATTAACAAATTGAAAGGGGTATGTCTTATGAGAATATGTTCCATCTGCGGTAATAACTGCGCAGACGATGCAATCTTCTGCACGGCGTGCGGCAACAGATTTTCCACAGAAACAACCGAAAATCAAGATTTCAACACTGCTGATACTCAGCAAACCACCGTTGAAGCACCTCAAACCACCGAAGAACCCAAGAAAAACGAAAGAATCTCGCTTGATTTCCCGAGCGGTCATTTCATTTCCAAAGATGAATACATCGTCGCAAACCTCGAAAACGGTGTTTTTGACAACATCATTTCCGGTGAAGGCTTCAAGTCCGAAGGTGCGGTGATCACCAACAAGAGATTGTATTACAATCACAAAAGAGGTATTATCAACGTTCGCACACAAGAGGAAAAGGTTGATATCAAGGATATTACGGGCACGAAGATCGCAAACTTTAACCCCGTCGGATTGCTTATTATTCCGATTCTCGCATTACTTATTGGTTTTATAATAGCCGTTTCCGAAGAAGAAATCGGAATATTCTTCTCCTTCTTCCTTCCTGCTTTAGTTTTCTTTATTATATATCTGTTCGCAAAGAAATCTCATCTTAAGATCGAATATGCAGGCGGTGCAATATACTTCTCTGTTAAAAAATACGGAAAAGAAAATATTCGCAGATTCCAGAAGGCTATCCACGCCGTAAAGGATCATATCGAAGCAAACAAAGAATAATTTGATATAAAAAATGCCGTGCATCACAACGATGTACGGCGTTTTTTGTTTTTGGGGAGATTTGTTATTTTACAGACAGAAGAAACAACTTTCTTGAGATTCTTCACTTCATATTCATTCCGTTCAGAATGACACCCCCTGTCATTCCGAGCCTGCGAGGAATCTCACCCAGGAGAAGGTAAAGTTAATTGTTCAAAGACGGAAGAAACAACAAAGTGAGATTCTTCACTACAACACCCCGCAAAATAAATTTTGCAGGGACCCCGTTTCCGTTCAGAATGACAGGTTGGAGATTTGTTTTCCGTTCAGAATGACAGAACGGACCGTCGTGGACGCCGGTCCCTACATCGGAAACAACAAAGCCAACGCAAAATCAATACCAACACAAACAACAAGTTTTACGTATCACGGGGACGACGTGAGAATTTAAAACCAACCTACACCGTGAAAATAAAAAACGTATCACGGGGACGACGTGGGAATTAAAAACCAACCTACGCCGTGAAAATAAAAAAAGTATCACGGGAATCACGCAGGAATCTGAAATATGCCTACACCGTGACAATAAAAAAAGAAAAAAGAGCCCTTGACGTTAAAACGCCAAAGGCTCCTTTTTATTAAAGGTCTCTCTCGAGATTTATTCAGAATTATTCAATACCTGCGATGACGAACATATAGTCGTCACATTCGGGGAAATTGATCTTGAAGAGCTTCAAGGAAACACCCTTAAGCTTCGGAACGAAGCGGGAATTGTCGATAACCGAGAAGTTGGGGAACTCTGCAATGGTCTTGCCGACGCATTTAACGTATGCTTCCTTACGAACCCAGATACGAAGGAAGTTTTCTGCTTCCTTACCGCTGTCGCTTTCACGGACAAACTCCGATTCCTCAACCGAGAAGAATCTTTCTGCAAGCATCATATAGTCAACCTTGTTATCGGCAGAAAGGATACGGGGCATATATTCGCCGTCAATGCCGACGGGCTTATCGCAAAGCACGGCAAGCATGACCTTTTCTGCACGGGCTATTGAAAGATAGAGCTTCTTTTCGGTGTTTTCAACCGAAGGAATACCGTTTTCGTCGTAGACTATCTTAACCTTATTGTCCTTAAGGAATTCACGCACAGCCTTTTGGATATCGGACTGACGCTGTTTTTTTGTTGTGCTGTTTTCAAGTATGAATGTTTTTATTGCCATTTTATTATTCCTCCGGGGAAATAGGTTGTTCTACGGGTTGTTCTGCAGTTTCTTCTGTTGCTTCTTCGGTAATTTCGGGTCTGTCCTCTGCTTCAACGTCGGGATCGACAGCCGCAAAGCGTTTTACCGATGCACCCTCTTCAAGACGCATTACGATTACACCCGAAGCGCTTCTGCCGTAAACGGGTATTTCAGAAACACGGGTACGGATTATGATACCGCCGTCGGTGATAAGCATGATCTCGTCGCTTTCCTTGACAAGACGTATACCTGCAAGCTCGCCGGTCTTGTCGCTGATACCGTGACAGATAATACCTCTGCCGCCACGGTGCTGGCATTTATATTCGCTTATCAAGCTTCTCTTACCGTAGCCGTTTGATGTTATTGTAAGAACGAATATCTCTTCCTCGTCTGCACCTTCGGGAATTATACCTGCGCCGACAACGAAATCGTCCTCGTCGAGCAATACTGCACGAACACCACGGGCGTGTCTGCCCATTTCACGGACGTCGTTTTCGTCGAATCTGATAGAGATACCTCTATTCGTTGCAACGATGATGTTATCGTTACCGTTCGAACGGAGAACGTAGAGAAGCTGGTCGCCCTCGTCGAGAGTTATTGCATAAAGACCGTTCGTACGTCTGGTCTTATACGCCATAAGGTTGATACGCTTAACAACGCCGAGCTTTGTGATAAGAACAAGGTTTTCGTCTTCCGAGAATTCGGTAACGGGAACTATTGCCGTTATCTTTTCATCGGTGTCGAGCGAGAGAAGGTTTACAAGGTTCGTACCCTTTGCGGTACGTGTGCTTTCGGGGATCTCGTAGCACTTCTTAATATAAACTCTGCCCGTATTGGAGAACATAAGGAGAAAATCGTGGCTGTGGGAGATGATAACGTCTTCAACAAGGTCTTCTTCTCTTGTTCCCATTGCAGTAATACCCTTACCGCCACGGCGTTGTGCCTGGTAGGTATCACTCGGCAAGCGTTTAACGTAGCCTGCACGGGTTGCGGTGATAACGCAGGTCTCACGCTCGATGAGGTCCTCGATAAGAATATCGTTTTCTGCCTCTACAATTTCGGTACGGCGTTCGTCACCGTATTTATTCTTAACGTATTCAAGGTCTTCTCTGATTATTGCGATAAGCTTGGTCTCGTCGGCAAGGATCTCTTTCAATTCCTTAATAAGCGCATAAAGCGAAGCAAGTCTGTCCTCTATCTTCTGTCTTTCCATACCCGAAAGACGGCCGAGGGGCATTTCGACAATAGCCTGCGCCTGTATATCGGAAAGACCGAAGCGTTCCATCAAATTAGCCTTAGAATCGGGAATGCTTGCGCTCGCACGGATTATACTGATAACCTCGTCGATATTGTCTATTGCGATCTTATAGCCTTCGTAGATGTGTGCTTCGTGCTCTGCCTTTGCAAGGTCGAACTGAACACGTCTTGTTTCAACTTCCTTGCGGTGTGCAAGATAGTGGGAAAGCACTTCTTTAAGGTTCAAAAGCTTCGGCTCGCCGTTTACAAGAGCAACCATATTAACTGCGCAGGTGTCCTGAAGCTGGGTATATTTATAAAGAAGGTTCAATACTATCTGCGGATTTGCGTCCTTCTTGACCTCAATAACGATACGCATACCGCCTCTGCCCGATTCGTTACGGATATCGGAGATGCCTTCTATCCTCTTGGTCTTTACAAGCTCTACCATGCTGTCGAGAAGCATCGAACGGTTGACCTGATAAGGCAATTCGGTGACGATAATGCTCGTTCTGCCCTTGTTTTCCTCGAAATGAGCTTTCGCACGGACACGGACCTTACCTTTGCCCGTCATATATGCTTCATAAATGCCCGAGGTGCCGTATATCGTACCGTAGGTCGGGAAATCGGGACCCTTGAGGTATTTCATAAGGTCGGGAATAGTGCAATCGGGGTTGTCGATAAGATATTCCGTCGCTTCAATGACCTCACGCATATTATGCGTGGGAATATTCGTTGCCATACCTACTGCGATACCGACGCTGCCGTTTACAAGCAAATTGGGGAAACGGGAAGGAAGAACCACGGGTTCTTTTCTCGAGTTATCGAAGTTGGGGGTATAGTCAACGACGTTCTTTTCGATATCCGCCATCATCTCGTCGGCAAGGCGTGACATTCTTGCTTCGGTATAACGGTATGCCGCAGCAGGGTCACCGTCGATATTACCGAAGTTACCGTGGCCTTCGACCAAGGGATAACGTAACGAGAAGGGCTGTGCAAGACGAACCATCGCATCATAGACCGATGCGTCGCCGTGCGGGTGGTATCTACCAAGCACGTTACCGACAGTCGTTGCAGACTTGCGGAAGGGCTTGTCGTAGGTGAGCCTGTCCTCATACATAGCGTAAAGGATACGTCTGTGGACCGGCTTCATACCGTCACGAACGTCGGGCAGTGCTCTGCCGACGATAACGCTCATCGCATAGTCGATATAACAGCTCTTGATCTCGTTCTCGATACCGATATTATGTATTACTTGTTCTTCGTGATTGCTGTAATCGTATTCGTGTGCCATATTTTTCTCTCTTTTCTTTTTTCCCGAGAGAACAACTTTTAAAAAAGTTTTTCTCTCGGACTCTCTTTTCAAAATTTTTCATTCTGAAAATTATAAAAAAGCGTATAAAATACAATCAAAATTTTATATTTTTCAAGGACATGCGCCTTGAAAAATATACCTTAGAGGTTCGCAATCTTGGACAAGACTTAATCGGGGTCCCAAAAAATGCTTGCATTTTTGGGGTGATTAAGTTGCGCACAAGATTGGTGCGAACGCACGAACCTCACAAAATCAATCAAAAACCTGTTTTTGATTGGAATGGGGTCCCCGAAAATGCGTGCATTTTTGGGGAGAGCGAAGCGACATCATGTATCAAGGTTAGCGTATTTAGCATTAGCTTCGATAAATTCACGTCTGGGCTCGACCTTGTCACCCATAAGCACCGAGAAGAGTGCATCAGCCTCGAATGCATCTTCAATGGTGATACGCTTCAAAATTCGTCTTTCGGGGTCCATCGTGGTGTCCCAAAGCTGGTCGGGGTCCATTTCACCAAGACCTTTATATCTTTCTGCCGTTGCGTTACCGCCAAGCTCCTCGATATACATATCTCTTTCCTCGTCGGAGAAGGCGTATCTCTGCTGTTTGCCACGGTATACCTTATAAAGCGGCGGCATTGCCGAATATACGTGGCCTGCTTCGATAAGGGGACGCATGTGACGGAAGAAGAACGTCAAAAGAAGTGTTTTAATATGCGAACCGTCAACGTCGGCATCGGCCATAATGATTATCTTGCCGTAGCGGAGCTTTGAAATATCAAATTCACTGCCGATACCCGTACCAAGCGCAAGGATTATGGGAATGATCTGCGTTGACGAATAGATCCTGTCAATACGGTTCTTTTCAACGTTAAGGATCTTACCTCTCAAGGGAAGGATAGCTTGGAAACGGCTGTCACGGCAATCCTTCGCCGTACCGCCTGCCGAGTCCCCTTCCACCAAATACAGCTCGGTATATTCCATACGTCTTTCATTACAGTCTGCAAGCTTGCCGGGGAGCGAGCTGGATTCAAGAAGACCCTTTCTTCTTGTCAATTCCCTTGCCTTCTTTGCGGCTTCTCTTGCTCTTGCGGCGGAAATCGATTTTTCTATAATAGTCTTTGCCGTATCGGGGTTTTCTTCAAGATATACCGAAAGCTTTTCGGAAACAATACCTTCAACAAGGGTTCTAATCTCGCTGTTACCAAGCTTTGCCTTGGTCTGGCTTTCAAACTGTGCGTCCTCAAGCTTAACCGAGATTATTGCCGTCAAGCCTTCACGGACGTCCTCGCCCGTAAGCTTTTCTTCGTTTTTAAGTATGTTATATTTCTTGCCGTAATCGTTCAGTACCTTCGTTATACCTGCCTTAAAGCCGGTCTCATGCGTACCGCCGTCGATGGTATGCATATTGTTTGCGAAGGAAAGTATAACGTCGTTATAGGTATCGTTATACTGCATTGCGATCTCTGCAATAGAATCGCCCTTCTCGCCCGAAAGATAGATTACGTCGTTATGGAGCATTTCCGCACCCTTTTTCTTGTTGAGGTATTCAACAAAGGAACGGATACCGCCCTCATAGCAGAAGGTCTTGCTTTCGATATTGCCGTCTGCATCAACGATCCTCTCGTCGGCAACGGTTATCGAAAGACCGCCGTTGAGGAACGCCTGCTCACGCAAACGGGTCTTTACGGTCTCATAGTCAAACTCAACAGTTTCAAAGATAGTATCGTCGGGCCAGAATCTGACGTGAAGACCGTGAACGTCGGTATCACCCGTTTCACGGAACTCTTCAACGGTATTACCACGCTCGAACGCAATATAATAGCCCTTGCCGTCACGGTGGTTTCTAACCTCAACCCTCTTTGAAAGCGCATTAACGACCGATGCACCAACACCGTGCAGACCGCCGGCTATCTTATAACCGCCGCCGCCGAACTTACCGCCGGCGTGAAGGATAGTATAGATGACCTCAAGAGTGGGCTTGCCGACCGTCGGGTGGATACCTGCAGGAACACCACGGCCGTCGTCGGTTATTTCACAGCTTCCGTCGGAATGAAGCGTTACGGTGATATTCTTACAATAGCCTGCAAGCGCTTCGTCGATAGAGTTATCGACAATTTCGCTTATAAGGTGGTGAAGACCCTTAACAGACGTCGTACCGATATACATACCGGGACGCTTTCTTACCGCCTCCAGACCTTCCAAGACCTGTATTTGGCTGTCACCATAGTTATTTTCAGGATTTGCGTTTCTTATTTCTTCCAAAACGTTTTCATTCCTTTCTCAGATTCAAGTCGTTTGCGGATACTCTCTGTCGAAAGTCCGCTGATATATATCGTATCCGTAAATTCGCCGTCGCAGAGAAGAAAGCTCTTCGGCAGGTCGTTCGAAACGTTCACAACGCCCGTTTCCTCTTCCTTTCGGCGGAATATTTCTTTTGTGTTCGGCGATATGCTCGCACTCTCGATATCGAAGAAGCCTACAATATCTTTCGTGTCGATACTCTCGCCTTTTTCAAGTTGAATATATCTCATTTTTTTGTTTTCTTTGTTTTCTTTATACGAGAGGAAAACTTTTGAAAAAGTTTTTCTCTCGTGCTCTCTTTTTAAAACTTTTTGTTTCAATTTCACGGTGTAGGCATATTTCAAATTCCTACGTCGTTCCCGTGATACTTTTTTATTGTCACGGTGTAGGTTAATTCAGTATAAGTGTCATTCTGAACGGAATGAATATGGAGTGAAGAATCTCAATTATTGATAACCTTCTGTCTATGTTAAATTAACTTTACCTTCTCCTGGGTGAGATTCCTCATTATATCTCCCCACAAAACACACGGTTTTGCGGGGACCCCGATTCGCTCGGAATGACAGTTGTACTGACTTACTCGGAATGACAGGTTATATAAACCCCACGTCATACCATTGATACAATATAAATTTGTTGTATTATGAATTTTTGTCTTTAAAAACTTTCATAAAAATTGTTGTGAAACAATTTTTATATAGAAAAGTTTTTGAAGGTTTGGAAACTTTTTTCAAAAAGTTTCCGAATGCTTTTGTGCTTTCATTCTAAAACCGAAAACCTAAAGATTCATCTCAAAAAAGTCGCAATAAAATCTCATTGGGTCCCCTTAATAGCCCTACAAAACTTCGTTTTGCAGGGAACCCATGCTTGCATTTTTGGGGATTAACAAATCTCAATTAAGAGCTTGGACTTCGCCGTTGCGAACCAAAATCCGCTTTGCGTTTTCGGTTTTGAATATCTCACTCTCACAGCCGGTTATAATAACCTGCCTGTCGGTTATGCGTGAGAGGATATATTCCTTTCTGTCCTTGTCAAGCTCGGACAGGATATCGTCAAGTAGAAACACGGGGTAATCGCCCGTCAATTTTGATGAAAGCTCACCCTCGGCAAGCTTCAAGGCGAGCACAACACTCCTCTGCTGCCCCTGCGAGCCATACATTTTTGCGCTTTTCTTGTTTATATAAACGGTAAAATCGTCTTTTTGTGCGCCGTACTGAGAAATAAAGCGTTCCTTTTCGTAATACGCCTTCTTCTCAAAAAGCTCCTTATATTGATCACGAAGCTCTTCCTGCGTTTCAAAATCACCTGCTTGGGTCTGGAAATGGATCGACAATTCTTCCTTACCGTCGCTCATATCAAAAAGAAACCTTTTTGCCTCTTCTTCAAGCTTTGTAACGTATTTTTTGCGGTTTATCGTTATTATCCCTGCAAGGACCGCCAATCTGTCGTTATAAACGGCAAGCAGGTCGTCATTAACGTTACCCTTCTTCAAAAGCGCATTCTTCTGCGCCAAGACCCTATTATATTCCGAAAGCGTGGGCGCATAACGTGGGAAGGATTGACATATCGCAAGGTCGAGAAACCTTCTTCTATTCTCGGGCGAGCCCTTAACCAAGCTCAAATGGTCGGGCGTGAATATTACAGCCCTGAACTGACCGATATATTCCGCCATACGCAGCGGCATACTCTCGCCGATACGGATAACTCTTCTTCCGCCCTTTGAGAGAGTTGCGGTCATCTTTTTAACCGCTTTTCCGTTTGAAAACCGCATTGCGATATTACTTTTATCGCACCCGAAGCGAATCATCTCCCTGTCCTTACAGTTACGGAAGCTCTTGCCCGATGCGAAATAGAATATTGCCTCTAAAATATTGGTCTTACCTGCCGCATTACTGCCGCAGATAACGTTTATGCCCGGATCAAATTTGATCTCGCTGTTAGATGCATTCCTAAAATCAGACAGCGAAAGATGCTCGATTATCATTACGAATCCTTCAATTTAACAGGAAGCACGAGATAAGTATAGCTGCTGTTTTCGTCCTTTTCGGCAGGCTCGATAATCATACTCATCAAGGGTGTGGACATAGAAACGACAATCTCATCGTCCTTGCAGGCACGCAAAGCGTCCAAAAGAAAACGGTTATTAAAGCCGATCTCAATATCGTCGCCTTCTTTTCTTATCTTGATATTATCGTTTACCGTACCGTATTGGGTATTACACGAAATATTAAGGCTGTTATCCTCGAAACGGCATTTAAGCGGTGTTCTCAATTTTTCATCAACAAGAAGGCTTGCTCTTTCTGCACTCTCGATAAACGCTGCTCTGTCAACCGTTGCAAATATCTTATTCTGCGTGGGGAGCGCACGTCTGTAATCGAGATATTCACCTTCAAGCAATCTGGAGAAGAACACGGTATCGTCGATCTTGAAGATAATATATTTTGCGGTAAATTCAACAGTCAACGGCTCGTCGCTGTCGTCAAGCAGCTTTGCAAGGTCGGACAATGCCTTGCCGGGCACGATGAACGAGAATCTGTTATCGTTATTAAAGATACAGCCCTTTTCTTCTCTCATCGCCAATCTGAAGTTATCAAGCGCAACGACCGTCAAGGTCCTGTTTTCGATCATAAACAGTTCACCCGTCAAAATAGGTCTTGCCTCGGACTGTGCAACCGCAAAAACGGTGGAGTTAATTATCTCCTTCATAAGCGAGCGTGAGATATTAAACGAGTTTTCACCGCCGAGCGAGGGTAAGTTCGGGAACGCCTCTGCAAGGATACCGTGGATAGAAAAATCACTCATACCGCCGGAGATACGAACCATGTTTCTGTCGTTCGTTTCGATACAAATATCGCAATCGGGGAAGTTTCTTATAATGGAAGTTATCTTCTGTGCGTTGATAATAACAGCACCCTCCTCCATAGAAACGACCTTACCCATCGTTCTAACGCCCTTCTCGAGGTCGTAACCGCAAACGGTCAGAACGTCACCCTTGAGCGTGAACAAAAGACCCTCCAACGCAGGCAATGTGCTCTTATTGGAAGCCGCCGACGCAGCAGGCAATATCATAGACAACAACGTCTTCTTGTCCGATACAAACTTCATCTTTTTTCATCTTCGCGGTTTAGGTTATTATTAAACCCTAACGTATCCCCGCGATATCCTTTCTTTTTTTATGGTTTCTTGAAAGATTTATGGTTTTTTGAGAAATTTATGGTTTTTTGAAAGAAAAACTTTAAAAAGTTTTTCTCTCAAACTCTCTTTTCAAATTTTTTTTATTTCATTTTCACGGTGTAGGCATATTTTAAATTTCTGCGTGATTCCCGTGATTTTTTTATCTTCACGGTCTTGGTTGGTTTTTAATTTCCACGTGATTCCCGTGAAACATAAACATTTGTTGTTTGTGTTGGTATTGATTTTGCGTTGGTTTTGTTGTATCCAATGTAGGGACCGGCGTCCCCGACGGTCCGCTTTCATTGGTTTTGTAATAACGTTTTGGTTTATGTTGTTTATATTGGTTTCAATGTAGGGGAGGGTCAACGGGGTCCCTGAAAACGCTTGCGTTTTTGGGGTAAATAACCCTCCCGTGCTCGTTATTGTTTGTTGTTTTTTATGTCTGTGTTATATACCTTGAAACTTTTTCGTTGACATTTCATACAACAAAATCTTACGGGTACGGGAGGGTGCAAGACCCTCCCCTACACCCGTGTATTTTGTTATTTACACAGACATAAGGCTGAACAAAATTTTTTGTAACGGACCGTCGAGGTGATAAGTCCCTACAATTCTATATTTTTGTATTTACACAGACATAAGGTTTATACAATTATTTTTTTATATTTTTCAAGGACATGTGCCTTGAAAAATATACCTCTGATGTCCGCACGCGGTGAGCGTGGCGCGAGCGAACGGACATCTAAATTTATGGGGTCCCCGAAAATGCTTGCATTTTTGGGGAGAGCGAAGCGACTCTCTTTTCCACACCCAAAAATACCCTTTTCCACATCAAAAACACAGAGCGTTCCACTCGTAAAATGTCGGTTTTTGATTACGGGACAAGCCGTATTGAAGGTTTCCACGCTTTCCACGCAGCCTACTACTAATAATACTGCTAATAAATATTCCTTTTTATAGTTTCTTTTCTTTTTCCGCCGATAGGCTTACGCCTTAAATTCTGCAATAAGGCTGTTAATCTCACGCTCGAAGTTCGGTTCTTTTTGCATCTTACGCTCGATAAATCCGATAGAATTGATGACCGTCGTGTGGTCTTTTTTGTTAAATAGCTTTGCTATCGAGTTTTGAGAAAGATTCGTCGTCTTTCTGATAAGATAGGTTGCGTAATGACGTGCGGCTATGATCTCTGCGTTGCGCTTTGCCGATTTCATTTCTTCTCTTGTAACGCCGTAACGCTTTTCAGCATAAGTAAGAATACGCTCGATGACCGATTCCTCGCTCTTTGCGTTGGCAAAAAACTCGCTGAGTACGGTTTTTGCGACGTTGTAGTCACAAACCTCACCCGTGATGAGCGTGTGCGCTTTAAGCTTTTTAAGAGCACCCTCTATTTGACGGATATTCGTTGTGATGTTCTTTGCGAGATAGTAAAGTATGTCAAGATCGAGATTGCAGCCGAAGTCCAAAGCCTTGCGCTTGAATATTGCAACACGAAGTTCAAGATCCGGCGGCTGAATATCGGCAACCAAGCCCATAACGAAACGGCTCTTAAGACGTTCCTCAAGGTTGTCAATATCCTTTGGTGCGCAGTCTGACGCAAGAATAATCTGCTTGTTCATCTGGAAGAGAGCGTTGAAGGTATGGAAAAATTCTTCCTGAACCGACATCTTACCTGCGATAAACTGAATATCGTCGACCAAAAGCACGTCTACGTTACGGTATTTTTCACGGAACTGCATCGGCTTCTTCATCGTCAGTGATTCGATAAGCTCGTTTGTAAATTCCTCGCCGGTGACGTAGAGAATGTTAAAATGAGGGAAGTTTGCACGTATTTCGTTTACGATAGCAAACAAAAGGTGCGTTTTACCCAAGCCCGAGGGACCGTAGAGGAACAACGGGTTGTTTATCAATGCAGGATTCTTTGCAACGGCGTTTGCCGCCGACTGTGCAAGCTGGTTTGATTTACCGACAACGAAGTTTTCAAAGGTGTAATCGGGATTAAAACGTATTTTATATGCCGATTCGACCTTTTCTTCAAATTCGGGCATCATTTCTGCCTCTTCCTCGTCAGAGATAAGAGAAAGCTTTATATCAATACCTATGACCTGCGAAAATTTTTCTTTTAATACCTCGTAATACTGAGATTCGACAAACGCCTTTTTGACCTGCGTTATCGAAACTGTGAGAGCGTTGCCTTCAAGCGAAACGACCTTTAACGGCTCGAACCAAAGGTTGACCGTCGCCTGCGAATAGCTTTTTTTAAGCTCCTCTATTACGAAAATCTTTATCTGATTTAATGCGTTTTCCGTCATTATAGTTATCCTTATAAGTTGATTATATATAAAATCACACTATTATAGCATAAAAATAATTAAATGTAAATACCTTTTTATACATATATTTAACGTAATATATATATTATATATATAATAAAAAAATTAATATGAAATGAAAATGCAAAATTGGAGAAAATGTCTTGACAAACGGGGTATTTTGAGTATATAATGTTCGATGCCTGACTTTAGAGGACTACGGCTTTAGGGGCAGGAAAGTTAAAATTGATGATTTTTGAATATTTATTGGAGGTGTAATACCGATGCTTAGAACATATCAACCTAAGAAAAGACACAGAAAAATGGAACACGGCTTCAGAAAGAGAATGGCTACCGCTAACGGCAGAAAGGTTCTCAAGAGAAGAAGAGCAAAAGGCAGAGCACGCCTTACTTATTAATCGGTAAGTGCGGTTTTTTATGAACGAATCGCAAAAGATCAAAACTTTAAAGGAAAACCACCTGTTCTCGAAGGCATACCGAAAAGGCAGGTGCTTTTCCGGCAAGTACGTCGCTCTTTACGTTATGAAGGATTATAACAAAGGAGCAAAAAGATTAGGCATAACCGTATCAAAAAGCCGTGGTAACGCCGTTGTCCGTAACAGGACGAAGAGGATAATTCGAGAGGCGTACCGTGTTTTTCATCCGTTTATAAAAGAAGGTCATATTATCGTCATCGTCGCGCGTCAGCCCTCTGTTGGTGCTCATCTTTCCGTAGTAACGAGCGAGCTTGAGGGATTATTGGAAAAAGCGGCGCTTTTATAAACAAAAGTAATATGAAAAAATTAATTATATCGTTAATACGGTTCTATCAAAGACATATTTCTTCAAATAAGCCCCGTTGCTGTCGTTTTGAGCCGACCTGTTCGGCATACGCTATCGAAGCTATTGAGATTCACGGCGCAATCGTAGGGGTTTTACTTGCGTTATACCGCATTTTACGTTGTAACCCTTTCAATAAAAATTGCGGATACGATCCTGTTCCGAAGAAAAAACGTTGAAGAAATGCCTTGTTCTTTCTAAAAGGAGAAAAAAATGAGCTTTATTTACGTACCTTTTTCCTATTTGATGAAGGGTTGCCTTTATATTGCCGGCAATTCCTATCTTTGGGCGCTCCTCTTCTTTGCGCTCGCAATGCAGATAGTTCTTCTTCCTTTAGCCATCAAACAGCAGAGATCGCAGATAATGATGGCAAAGATAAAGCCGAAGGAAATGGCTATCCGTGAAAAATACCGTGGAAGAACCGACAGAGTTACCCAGCAGAAAATGACAATGGAAATACAGGAAATGTATCAAAAAGAAGGATACAACCAGTTTTCCGGATGTCTTCCCTTGTTGATCCAGCTTCCCATTATCCTCATTCTTTTCACTATCGTAAGACAGCCCATAACCTATGCAAGCAACCTTCTTGACAATAATTCAAATTTTGTTAAGGACAACGCTGCTATTGCACTTGAATTCTATCAGGTTGAAAAAGAAGCGCTTATAAAGGACAAGTTTGCTTCCGAAAAGGAATATAACGAGCTTGTTGCGCTTATCGATACCTACCAATCCGAGCTTGGAAGTGAAAAGCAAAAGGATAAAAATGAAAAGGGCTTTAACGTCTATAACGTAAAGGACGGAGCTCTTATCGATGAATCCACCCTTTCCCGTCTTATCATCGACGGTAAAGAGGACCTCAACGCACTTGTAGAAGAAGGCAAGATAGATTCTTCTATTCTTAAGACCTTCGAAGATACAAAGCTCGATTCCTACCGTGAATCGCTCCCCAATTACAAAATTTTCGGTCTTAACCTTATTAACGAGCCCGATTTCGGCGCAAATATCTGGTTGATGATCGTTCCTGTCCTCGTTTTCCTTTCTTCTTGGCTTTCCACAAAGATTATGCGTAAGCTTAACCCTGTGCAGACCGATGCAAACGGCAACCCCGTTGGCGGCGGCTTGTTTATGGAAGTCGGTATGCCCTTGATGTCTGCTATCTTTGCATACAGCTTCTCTGCGGCTATCGGTGTTTACTGGATATGGAGAACCGTTCTCGGTATCGTTCAATCCTTCATTTTGGCAAAGGCTATGCCCATTCCTGCCGTTACCGAAGAACAGATCGCAGAAGCAAGACGTGAAATGAAGATAAAGCAGAAGAAAAAGAAGGTCATCACTATAGAGGTTGATGAAGACGACAACAGCTATGACGCTCTCGTTGTTGACAAAAAGCCTTATGTTTCCAATGAAGACCCCACAAAAAGAGCACCCCGTACGATCGAAATGCTCACTTCGGACGACGAAGACGAAAAATAATTGAAAGGCAAAAAAGTTATGATAAAAGAAACCGTTGTAACGGCAAAAACAGTTGAATTGGCTGTTAACAACGCTTGCTTGGAGCTTGGCGTTTCTGCTGACGAAGTTGAATACGTCGTTCTCGAAGAAGCAAAAAAAGGTATTCTCGGTATCGGCGCTTCCGACGCAAAGGTCGAAGTTAAGTTAAAGAGAACACCTGCGATTAAAGCTATCGAATTTCTCGAAGGTCTTATCAAGAATATGAACCTTAAAGCAACCGTCGAACTTGTATCCAAGGACGACGAAGGCGCAACCTTGGCGATAAACGGCGAATCTCTCGGCATTCTGATCGGCCGCAGAGGCGACGTTCTCGATTCTATACAGTATCTTGCCACCCTCGCCGCAAACATCAATAAGAGCGGATTTTACCGTGTCACGGTCGATGTTCAGGGCTACCGTGAAAAGCGTGCAGAGACCCTTCGTGGTGTTGCAAGACGTATGAGCGACAAGGTCCTTAAATATAAGAGAAGCTTCGCTCTCGAACCCATGAATGCATACGAACGCCGTATCATTCACGCCGAATGCCAGAATATTGCAGGTGTAACCACCCGTTCTATCGGCGAAGGCGCTGACAGAAAGATCGTTATTTCGCCGGAGAAGAAATAATTGATTTTATTCAGGAAACTTTTTGAAAAAAGTTCCCTGAAACCCTCAAAAACTTTAATATAAAAAAGGCTTCACACGAAGCCTTTTTGTTTTCTATTGCATTTTTTACGAAATTGAGTATAATATAAATAACAATAAAAAGAGGTATTTTTTGTGATTGAAAACAAATTGGGTATAACCGATTCGGTCGAGCTTGCCCGTGAAGAAGAAAGAATAAGTAAGAAAAAGGCTTTGCTGCTTTTCGAAAGCAATATTCTCGATTCGCTTGAATCGGGCAGTTTTTCTGCGCTTTCTGCGATACACGAATATCTCTTTTCGGATATTTATGATTTTGCAGGAAAGATACGAACGGTCAATCTTGCAAAAGGCAATTTCCGCTTTGCGCC
The DNA here is from genome assembly GCA_045536935.1 of Eubacteriales bacterium. Taxonomy (GTDB): domain Bacteria; phylum Bacillota; class Clostridia; order Oscillospirales; family CAG-382; genus Coliplasma. Next base: position 64,086 of record JAZSOO010000034.1, read on the forward strand.
GTTGATGTATCTCGAATCGGCTCTCTCAAACATTGATAAAATGCCTCAAAATACCTTTGATGAAATTATAGAAAAGTATATCGAGATGAATATTGCCCACCCGTTCCGTGAAGGAAACGGAAGAAGCGGTCGAATTTGGCTTGATCTGATGTTAAAAAAGGAATTGAATATGGTTATCGATTGGAGTTTGGTCGATAAAGAGGACTATCTTCTTGCGATGGAACGAAGTCCCATTCGTGATATAGAGATCAAGCATATCCTCAAAAATGCCCTTACCGACGAAATAGATAACCGTGAAATTTTTATGAAGGGTATCGACCACAGCTATTATTACGAAGGCTATTCCGAATTTAAAACAGAAGAACTATAAATACACAGGAGAAAACGATTATGAACACGATAAAGCGTATTATAATATGTATTTTTGCCGTTTTGACTGTTTTTGGTGCATACGGTTGTTCGAAGGAAGATGAGATAAGCTCCTTGGGGGCAGGGAACGACAACGGTTGGGTCGGCGAGGCGGTCATGGTCGGCTCGGGCAAAACACTTTTCGACCTCGAGGTCGTCGACGGCAACAATAACATAAGCAAATTTAAGGTCGCAACCGATAAAAAGACCGTCGGCGAAGCACTTACAGAGCTTCACCTTATCGTAGCCGAAAATCACGGCCACGGTACCCACATTATGAAGGTGAACGGTATTGAAGCCAAGGAAAGCGAGCAGGAATATTGGGAATTTTATATTGACGGCGAGGTGTCCTCACAAAACGTTTTTGCAACCGAAATTGAAAAGTATAAGATATACGGATTTAAGTTTAAAAAATAGTTTTTTTCATATTCACGGTGAAGGCATTTTTCAAATTCCTGCGTCGTTCCCGTGATACGTATTTCTAAACAAGCACGGGCGTGAGAGAAATCTTTTACGCCCGTGTATTTTTTTATGTAATAGACTTGTATTTTCATTCAAATATGCTATAATTGCTCATAAAGTATGGAATCGGGTGCGAATCCCGAACGGGCACGCCGCCGTGAGGTGCATTAATTTTTTTCCGTTTGCTGCTCTTTGCCGCAAAAGAGGACAAGCCATTGGGTTTTAAAAACCTGAGAAGGCGCAAACGGACGCACTGCAGTCGGAATACTTCTTTAAGCCGAATTTTTTTGGCAACAATTCATTTCCCGAAAATTTACGAGCGCTGAAAGTAGGGGAAAACAACAAAAAATATTTTAAGGAGAAACAAAACAATGAACAAAAGAAAATTTAACCGTTTTATTTTGTGTCTTGTATGTGTTTTGGCTATTGCGGCGATGGCTCTCTGCACGTTCGGATGCGAAAATAATTCAGACGATCCGGGAAAAGAAACTCCCGAGGTCAGCGACACCTCAAAGGGTGAAAATTCTATCGGCGACGTATCGGATACTTCTGTCGGAAATACCGATAATGACGGCATTAAAAACGTCGGCGTTGGCGAAACCACCTTTGATTTTGAGGTAGTTGACGGTCAGGGCAACGTTACAAAATTTAAGGTTGCAACAGACAAAAAGACTGTCGGCGAAGCACTTGTCGATGCAAAGCTCATCGAGGGTGAAGAAGGTCCTTACGGCCTTTACGTAAAGAAGGTCAACGGCATCGAGGCCGATTACGACAAGGACCAGACCTATTGGGCATTCTATATCGACGGCGAAATGGCTATGACCGGTGTTGACACAACCGAAATTAAGGCAGGATCGGTATATAAGTTCAAGGTTGAAAAATAATGAAGCTTAAAATACGCGATATTGCGGTTTTTGCAATGATTGCGGCAATGATGATAGCATCGAAGAAGATCATGGAGATTCTTCCTAATATACATCTTCTGGGGCTTTTCATCGTGTCGCTGACTATTGTTTACCGTTCGTATGCGTTGATACCTATCTATCTTTACGTCTTCCTTGACGGACTTTTGGGCGGTTTTTCGCTTTGGTGGTACCCGTATCTTTATATATGGACAATACTTTGGGGTATGGTTATGCTCATACCGAAAAAGCTCCCCGAAAAGGTGAAAAACGTGCTTTATATCACGGTTTGTGCGGTTCACGGCTTTGCGTTTGGATTATTTTATATGCCGGCGCAGATGTTGTTATTCGGACTTGATCTGAAGCTTGGTATTGCTTGGTATATTTCGGGTTTGCCGTTCGATATAATTCACGGAATTTCAAACATTTGCGTTGGATTGTTGATAATTCCGTTGGTTAGAGTGATGAAAAAGATTAGATGACAAAAAGGCATCGTTTCGATGCCTTTTTTTGTCGGGGTCCCCAAGAAGTCGTTAGACTTCTTGGGGTGATTTAATCTTCGGGTCGTCGGTAAGATAAACTATATAATCGACGCTCGTTTTATAGAATTTTGCAAGCTTTACAACAATTTCAAGGGGAATCGTGCGTTCTCCACGTTCGTATTTCGAATATAAGGATTGGTCGCACATAAGATATTGTGCAATCTCGCTTTGTGTCAAATCGTTGTCTTCACGAAGGTCACGTATTCTTGTCTTCATTATATATCACCTTTACTTATAATATTAAAACACCAAGTGCGTAGCAGGAATGACGCAGAATGAAAAAACGGCACCCGAAGCTGTAGAAGCCAAGTGCGAAGTAGTTCGGAGGAAGAATTGCGATTTGCGACGACAGGCTGTAGAAATCTACTGCCGGAGTCGGAAAGCGCAATAGAAAACCGCATTAAATGAAATCCGAAGGATTTCTACCAAATCACCCCAAGAAAAAGAGAACACGAATTTTCGTGTTCTCTTAATAAGCTATTGCGGAAATAACGTGAAAAATCTGTTATTACCTACACCGCAAAATCGAAAAAGCGGTTTTCGGTCTTACCCGAAATACAAAGCACGCATTAGAGAGCAGCGTTGATGATGGTAGCAAAATCGCCCGCCTTAAGCGAAGCACCGCCGATAAGACCGCCGTCAACGTTTTCCTTGGAAAGAAGCTCTGCACAGTTACCTGCGTTCATAGAACCGCCGTACTGAATGGTGGTTGCCTTTGCAACGTCACAGCCGTAAAGACCGCAAAGAACGTTACGGATGATACCGCAAACTTCGTCTGCCTGGTCGGAGGTAGCGGTCTTGCCGGTACCGATAGCCCAAACGGGTTCGTAAGCGATGATGATGTCCTTCATCTGTTCTGCGGTAACGCCCATAAGAGCGATCTTGGTCTGCATTGCAACGAGCTCAGCAGTAATACCCTGTTCACGTTCTTCAAGAAGTTCGCCAACACAGAGGATAACCTTAAGACCTGCTTCGAGAGCAGCAAGAACACGCTTGTTAACGGTAACGTCGGTTTCACCGAAGTACTGTCTGCGTTCGCTGTGACCGATGATAACGTATTTAACACCGCAAGCTACGAGCATATCTGCGGAAATTTCGCCGGTGAATGCACCGCTCTTTGCCCAATGGCAGTTTTCTGCGCCGATCTCGATGGGAGAACCTGCAGCAGCTTTAACAGCAGCATCGATGTCAACGTAGGGTACGCATGCGATGATGCCGCAGCCGGAGGTGTCCTTGCCTGCGAGTTCAGCCTTGATAGCTTCGATAAGTTCAACCGCTTCAGCGGGAGTTTTGTTCATTTTCCAGTTGCCTGCGATAATTGCTTTTCTAAATTCCTTATTCATTTTTTTTCAAATTCACGGTGTAGGCACATTTTAAATTCCTGTGTCGTTCCCGTGATACATTTCCTTTCTTTGAAAATACATTGATTAAAATACAATGAAAATCCCATAAAAATCGGCGACAAGTGCTCCTCCCCACAAAACAAGTTTTGCGGGGTCCCCATCTGTCGATTTTTATACCTATGAACATTGCGAGTGTCGAGCAAAGCGAAACTCTAACGAAGGGCGTGCGGATTCAGAGGCAGAATTGCGATTTTGCAACGACAGGCTGTAGATGTCTACTGCCGGAGTTGCAAAGCGCAATAGAAAAAATCCGATAAAATGAAATTCGAAGAATTTCTACCTATAATTTCCAATTCACTTGCGGTGATAACAATAAAATCTATTATAACCTATACCGCAAAATTGAAAAACGGATTTTTTCGTTCTGACCTGAATCAGTCAGCCCGTATTATTTGTCAGTCATTGCTGCAATACCGGGAAGTTCCTTACCTTCGAGGTATTCAAGCGATGCACCGCCGCCGGTGGAGATGTGGCTCATCTTGTCGCCGAAGCCGAGAATATTAACTGCTGCTGCAGAGTCGCCGCCGCCGATAATGGTGGTAGCATCGGTTTCTGCAAGTGCTTTTGCAACTGCGATAGTACCTTCAGCAAAGGTGGGGTTTTCGAAAACGCCCATAGGTCCGTTCCAAACAACGGTCTTTGCCTTCTTGACCTTGGAAGCATAAAGCTCACGGGTCTTGGGACCGATGTCAAGGCTTTCCATATCTGCAGGGATCTCGTCAACCGAAACGTATTTGCATTCAACGGGAGCATCGATAGGATTGGGGAATTCCTTGGTGATAGCGCAGTCTACGGGGAGAAGAAGTTCAACACCGTTAGCCTTTGCACGTTCAAGCATTTCCTTGCAGTATTCGATCTTTTCGTTGTCAACGAGGGAAAGACCTACTTCCTTGCCCTGAGCCTTAAGGAAGGTATAAGCCATACCGCCGCCGATGATAAGGCAATCTGCCTTGGTGAGAAGGTTTTCAATAACAGCGAGCTTGTCTGCAACCTTTGCGCCGCCGAGAATGGTAACGAAGGGTCTTACAGGGTTGTTAACAGCATCGCCGAGGAATTTAATTTCTTTTGCCATAAGGAAGCCGTTTGCGGATTCTTCAACGTAGGAAGCAACGCCGACGGTGGAGCAGTGTGCTCTGTGAGCCGCACCGAAAGCGTCGTTTACGAAAACGTCGCAGAGAGAAGCGAGTTCTTTCGAAAATTCTTCGCCGTTCTTGGTTTCTTCGGCTCTGTAACGGGTGTTTTGAAGAAGAACAACGTCGCCGTTTTCCATTGCGGCAACAGCCTTTTTAGCGTTTTCGCCAACTACGCAATCGTCAGCGGCGAAAACAACGTCTCTTTCAAGCTTTTCAGCAAGACGAACTGCAACGGGTGCGAGAGAAAATTCGGGCTTGGGTTCGCCCTTGGGTTTGCCAAGGTGAGAGCAAAGGATAACCTTCGCGCCTTGGTCAAGCAAGAATTCGATAGTGGGAAGAGCGGCAACGATGCGGTTTTCGTCGGTGATTACGCCATTTTTAAGCGGAACATTGAAATCGCAACGGACAAGCACGCGCTTACCGGTGACTTTGAGGTCTTCAACGGACTTTTTAACGTTCATTTTTGTTTCTCCTCTTTGTATTGAAATAATTATTTATTTTTATTTCCAACCATTGATTATACACCAAAATTTCCCTTAAATCAAGGGCTTTTCGAGTGTTTTTAATTAAAATTAGTCGCGCAGTAGGAATCAAACCCTGCTTTTGAGTAATTTATCGAGTTTACAAGCCCCGAACCGATGTCGAGATAATCAACAATAGCGGCGGTTGTGTGAAGGCGTACTTCATAAATACCGCTTCCGAAAACGTTTGCAAAGTCAAACGTTAAACTGTCAATCACGGTGTTAAACATAACCGCTTCGCTGTTATTGTTAAGGTACATGCCTATGTGGTGGTTCGCATATGCCTTTGGAATCGTATTATTACCGCTTGCGCAGGTTGCCGACAAAACTGCCGAAACGAAACGTTTGCGGTCTTCGCTGTCGTTTGCAACGGTTATCGGCACAGAAAATACCCTCGCGTCGCTGCTTACAAGGCAGTTATAACCGTCTTGTTCTTCGTTTACTTTCGGTATCGGAAGTATACCGTAGTTACTTCCTTTTGTTGTGCCGTCGCGAAGCGCATAAAAGAAATCTAAATTATGGCAGAAGAACGCTAATCTGTTATTCATAAATGCGTTCAATGCATATTGTTCTTCGAACGGATATTTACCGCTTGAATTGTAACTCTGCATTAACTTTTCTGCGATTGTTACAACGTCATCGGTATTCATCGAAAAAGCAACAGGTTTTTTATATGTGTCTTTTATCATTTTTTCGCCGCTCGATGTCCACATCACCAAAGGATAGGTTCCTTCGAGATGATATGAGCCAAACGCGAAAACGTCGTTGTCAAGGTCTGCACTTACCTTATTATATACGTCGGGCGCAGACGCTTTTGCGATTTCGTTAAATCTGTCCCAAGTCCATTTTCCTTGCATTACAAGGGTTTCGGGGTTTTGACCGCTTTTTTGTACTATGTCGTTGTTATAGAAGAACACGTACATTTCATCATAAACAAGCGCGGTGGGGTCTGCCAACATATAAAAGGTTTGGTTTGTTGCGAGCGACGTTGCGTTTTCTTTGTCGAAAAATGTGTTTTCAGCATTAAAATCGGGCAAAGTGTTCATATCCGTAAGCAATTTCGCGGTGAATAACTTCACCGTTTCTCTTGCGGATATCGAAAGCATGTCGCAATATTCCATATCGGAAGCAACCGCCGCTTTCAGTTCGTCGGCAACCTTGTTGCTTGCAACCTCGACAACTTCGATATTTGCGCCGTATTTCGATTTCAAAAAGGCGTTTCTGTCTGTTATTGCCTTGTTTATCGAGGCAGGATTGCTTTCGTCGTTGAGGAATACCGTTTTTTTATCGGTTACAATTTTAAACGTTTGTTGCTGTGCAATAGGTGTGTCCCCGTCGTTTAGGTCGGGAAGGTCGCTTTCGAGTTTTTCGTAGATATTTACCGATTCATCGGGGTCATCTGATTTCTCGATATACTCGACGTTTTCACAACCGATTGTGAATATTAGCAACAAAACGGCTATTAAAGCAAACAATTTTCTTTTCAATTATATTCTCCGTTCTTATTGTTTCACGTGAAACAAAATGTTAGATGTTTCACGTGAAACATTTTTTTGCTGTTAATCTATCGGTTTAACGACAGCTTCGTTGTTGCCGATTCCGATAAGTTTAAAGTTTTGGGGCACGCCAACGGTAAATTCAAATCCGTCGGCATCTTTTGTGAGTATTATTCCCTTTGC
>JAZSOO010000015.1:0-53525 GCA_045536935.1 Eubacteriales bacterium
CAAGATAAAAGAACAGCCCGTATCTGTCAAGGTTGCAAACGGAAAACAAGCAAAAGTCACCGTTTCCGCTTCCGGAGAGGGAAAGACTTATAAATGGTATTATAAAAATAAAGGCGACACCAAGTTCAGCCTTACAAATTCCTTCACGGGCAGTTCCTATTACGTAACGATGACCGACGCACGTGCAGGCAGACAGATCTACTGCGTGATAACTGATAAATACGGTAATTCTGTTAAAACAGACACGGTAACCTTGAATAAAAAATAAACCAATAAACAATAAACCAACAAACAACAAAAAGGGCATCAAACGATGCCCTTTTATTATTGGGGAGAGCGAAGCGATTATCTCAATTTCTCATTAATCTCTGTCGTAAACTTAACGATCATATCCGAAACGGACATAACGCCGAGGTCTTCACCCTTACGGTTACGAACCGAAACAGCACCCTGCTCCTGTTCCTTTGCACCGACGATGAGCATATAAGGAATCTTTTCAAGCTGTGCTTCACGGATACGCTTGCCCATTGTTTCGTTACGGTCGTCGAGGTTCACACGGATACCGCAGGCTTCCATCTTCTTTGCGACCTCTGCCGCATAACCGTTCATATCTGCATTAACGGGAATAACGGTTGCCTGTGTGGGCGAGAGCCACATCGGGAGCGCACCCGCATATTTTTCAAGAAGGAGCGCAAGAGTACGTTCATAGCAACCCATAGAGGTGCGGTGGATTATATAAGGATTAACAAGCTGGTTGTTCGAATCGACGTATTCCATACCGAATTTCTTCGCAAGAAGCATATCGATCTGGATAGTAACGATCGTATCTTCCTTGCCAAAGACGTTCTTGCACTGAATATCAAGCTTCGGACCGTAGAAAGCGGCTTCGTCGATACCGATCTCATATTTTATGCCGTTTTCGTCGAGCAATCTGCCCATGATCTCCTGAGCTTCGTTCCACTGTTCGGGAGAACCTTCGTATTTGTCGGTACGCTTGGGGTCCCATTGCGAGAAACGGAAGGTGCAGTCTTCCCAAAGGCCGAGAGTTTCAAGACAATACTGTGCAAGGTCGATACAGCCCTTAAATTCTTCTTCAAGCTGGTCGGGACGGAGAATGAGGTGTCCTTCGGAGATAGTGAACTGACGGACACGGATAAGACCGTGCATTTCACCGCTGTCTTCGTTACGGAAGAGGGTCGAGGTCTCGCCCAATCGCATGGGAAGGTCACGGTAGGAACGGCGCTTGTTGAGGAATACCTGATATTGGAAGGGGCAGGTCATGGGACGGAGCGCAAAGCATTCCTTGGTTTCGTCGTCTGCATCACCCATGATAAACATACCGTCACGGTAGTGATCCCAGTGTCCCGAGATCTTATAAAGCTCTCTCTTTGCCATAAGAGGAGTTTTTGTGAGAAGATAACCACGTTTCTGTTCTTCGTCTTCAACCCATCTCTGCATAAGCTGGATAACTCTCGAGCCCTTGGGCATAAGTATGGGAAGACCCTGACCGATAACGTCAACGGTGGTGAAATATTCAAGCTCTCTGCCGATCTTGTTGTGGTCACGTTTTCTTGCTTCTTCAAGCTGTGCGATGTGTGCGTTAAGCTCGTCCTTGCTCGGGAAAGCAGCACCGTAAACACGCTGAAGCTGTTTGTTGTTCTGGTCGCCTTTCCAGTATGCACCCGTGCACTGCATAAGCTTTATAGCCTTAACTGCGCCGGTAGAGAAGAGGTGGGGGCCTGCGCAGAGGTCCACGAATTCACCCTGACGGTAGAAGCTGATGACTGCGTCCTCGGGAAGCTCGTTTATAAGCTGAACCTTATAGGGTTCTTCCTTTTCTTCCATAAGAGCGATGGCTTCACTTCTTGAAAGCTCGAAACGTTCGATAAGAAGATTTTCACGGACGATCTTCTTCATTTCGTCCTCAAGCTTCTTCAAAACCTCGGGAGTGAAGGGAATCTCGCTGTCAAAATCGTAATAAAAACCGCTGTCTATAGCAGGGCCGATGGTAAGCTTTGTTTCGGGATAAAGACGCTTGACTGCCTGCGCAAGAATATGTGCGGCGGTGTGGCGGAAGACCTGCTTTCCTTCGGGTTCGGTAAAGGTGAGAAGTGCAATATCGTCGCCTTCGTTGATTGCGGTGTTAAGTGCACAAACGTTACCGTTAACCTTTGCGGCGATAACGGCACGAGAGATAAGCTCTGCTTCCTTTGCGGCTTCATATACGGTATTTGCGTTTTCAACGCTTACGTTATTACCGTTGATGATGATTTTCATGAATTCTTTCCTTTCAATGATTCAAAATAAAAAACCGACACATTACCGAAAGTTCGGCAAAATGTCGGGGTGCAGATAAGATCCACACGGTTCCACCCGTGATTTAACTTAAAAATTAAATTGTCGGCACAAAACAGGCGGTATCTATTACGGCGTGTCTTGTTGCAATTCCAGCCCGATCGTTGCAACTCTCTGGAAAGCCGTTTCGTAAAGGACGTGTTCTGTTTCTTTTCGTACCTTAAAATTGAGTATACCACTTTTTTTCGATTTGTCAACCGAAATTTGTTGCTTTTACTTTACAAATGATAAAAAATATGCTATATTTAGTGGTAACAAGTCGTTTTTATGAAAAAATCGGAGGTAATGCTATGAAATGCCCCTTGTGTAACCATGCGGAAAGCAAAGTTATAGATTCCCGTCCTTCTTCCGACGGAAGCTCGATACGCCGCCGCAGAGAATGTCTTGAATGTCAAAAACGCTTCACTACCTATGAAAATATAGAAACACTTCCTCTCATCGTCATCAAAAAAGATATGTCCCGAGAGACCTTTGACAGAAACAAGATCCTGAACAGCGTTATCCGTGCTTGCGATAAACGTCAGGTAACCCTTTCTCAAATGGACAATCTTGTTACCGATATCGAGCTTTCTCTCCAAAATTCGCTCCAAAACGAAATAACCTCCGACCGTATCGGTGAATTGGTTATGGAAAAATTAAAAGAGCTTGACGAAGTCGCATATATCCGCTTTGCTTCAGTATACCGTCAGTTTAAGGATATCGGAGCATTTATGGAAGAACTTCAAAAGCTCCTTGCAGAGAAATAAATATATTAAAACGGAGACACTTTGTAAAGAAGCGTTCTCCGTTTTTTGTCGCAATATTAAAAGATATTGTAAAAAAATATTGTAAAACCCATTGACTTTATCAAAGTAACGTGATATAATGCTTAGCGATCACTTAAGAAGGAGCGGCAAAAATAATGAAAAATAAGTTTTATTATTACTATTATTATTTTAAAAAGGGCTGCCCGTCTTATGTGATGTCCAAGGCATAAACGCTTTTGGTCGAATAAAACGGCAGTCCGTATTTGCTATGCTTTAAGGCAGAATGCAGTACGGATTTTTTGTTTGTATAAAATAAAGAAAGGAAAATCGCTTTAATCCGTTAATTTACTATTGAAATTTGTCGAAAAAGTAGTATAATGTACTTTGTATAATTTTGTAGTATATATTATTTTTAGGATAGAAAGCACAAAAATCATCATGACAAGAGAACAGATAATCTGGATAACGATCGGCGTTTACGCTGTGTTTATAGCGTTGGTCGGATTGTTCAGCAGTAAAAAATCAAAAAATATGGGAGATTTCACCGTCGGCGGTCGAAACGCAGGCGCCTGGATGTCTGCTTTTTCGTACGGAACGGCGTATTTCTCCGCAGTAATGTTTATCGGCTATGCCGGCGGTACGGGTTGGAAATACGGTATCTGGGGTGTTCTGCCCGGTATCGGAAATGCAATAATCGGTTCGCTTTTTGCTTGGCTGGTGCTTGCAAAGAGAACACGTTCATATACGAGAGAAAAGGGAATAACCTCGATGCCGCAGTTTTTCGAGAAATGCTATGGCTCGAGAGCAATGAAGCTCTTTTCCGCAATCGTGATCTTCGTTTTCCTATTGCCGTATTCCGCATCGGTATATAAAGGACTTACAAGCGTTTGTTCCATACTTTTGGGCATTGACGAATGGATATGTATGCTCGTTATCGCTATTGCGGGCGCACTTATCGTTGTCGCAGGCGGATATATGGCGGCACTTAAAGCCGATTTCATTCAGGGTGCGGTAATGCTCGTCGGCGTGCTTGTGCTTATCTTCTCGGTTTTGAACAGCGATAACGTCGGCGGTATGACCGAAGGATTTAAGAATATCGCTTCCGAAACTTCTAAATTAAGCCTTAACGCTTTCGATCATATCGGTCTTTGGGCAACGGTATTGATGACCTCGTTCGGTACTTGGGGCTTGCCTCAGATGATACATAAATATTACGGTATCCGTGACGACAAAGAGGTTTCCAGAGGAACTGTGATCTCCACGGTATTCGCATTTGTCGTTGCAGGCGGCGGTTATCTTATCGGCTCTCTTTCGCATCTCTTCTTTAATGAACTTCCCGAGGGCGGAACCGACTATCTCGTTCCGAACCTTCTTATAAAATCGGGTGTTTCGGATATACTTGTCGGCGTTATCCTTGTTTTGCTTATTGCCGCAAGCGTTTCCACGCTTTCTTCGGTAACCATAACGGCGGCTTCGACGCTCACTATGGATATCGTTCACGACAGGTTTATCAAGGATAAAGAAAAAGATATCTCTCTTCTTACAAAGATCGTTTGCGTCGCCTTCGTTGCACTGTCCTTCTTCATCGCTTGGAAGGGAACGGGCACGCCGATACTCGATATGATGAGCTATTCCTGGGGTATAATCTCGGGCAGCTTCCTTGCGCCTTACGCTGTGGCTTTGTATTACAAGAAAACCACAAAGATCGGCGCTTGGGCAGGAATACTTTGCGGTTTTGCAATTGCTTTGCCGCCTCTTGTTGCAAAGCTTGCCAATAGCCGATTCACACTTGGTAAATTCGGACTTTTAAGCGGTATGGGACCGCATTTCGCTTGTCTCGCTATGGCAGTTTCGCTCTTGGTCGTAATGACTGTCAGCGCATTGACCTACAAAGAAGAAAACCTCCAAAAAGGAGCAGAATAAAATGGAAAACAGAATTTTTAACAGGGATATGGAATGTATGTCCCGTAAGGATTTGGAAGCATTACAGCTTGAAAGACTAAAATCGCTTGTCGATTATTGCGAAAAGAATTCCAAATTCTATGCAGAACGGCTTCAAAAGGCAGGCGTTACCGCCGATAAGATAAAATGCCTTTCGGATATTGAATATATCCCCTATACCACAAAGGACGACCTCCGTGATACATATCCTTTCGGTATGCTTTCCGTGCCGAAGGAAAAGATAGTTCGTGTTCACGCATCCTCGGGTACGACGGGCAACCCCACGGTTGTAGCGTATACGAGAGAAGACCTTGAAAATTGGTCGGAGCAGGTCGCACGTCTTGCGATGGCGGCAGGTGCTCACGAAGGCACGACCGTTCAGATATGCTTCGGTTACGGTATGTTCACCGGTGCATTGGGACTTCATTACGGTCTTGAAAAGATAGGTGCCGTCGTTGTTCCCACGTCTTCGGGCAATACCGAAAAACAGCTTAAGTTCATGCGTGATTTCCAGACCGATGCAATAGTTGCAACACCTTCCTACTGTATGTACCTTGCAGAAGCGGCACGCTCGATGCAGGATAAATACCCGATGAGCAGCTATAACCTCAAATACGGTATCCTCGGAAGCGAAGGTTCAACTCCCGAAATGCGTACCGAGATCGAAAACCATTGGGGTAACGGATTCTTCTGTACCGATAACTACGGTATGAGCGAGCTTAACGGTCCCGGTATGTCGGGTGAATGTATGTACCGTGACGGCTTGCATATCAACGAAGACCATTTCTATTGCGAGGTTATCGATTCCGTATCCGGCAGAACTCTCGATAAAGGCTCAACGGGCGAGCTTGTCGTTACAAACCTCACAAAACGAGGTCTTCCCATGCTTCGTTACCGCACGAAGGATATTACAAACATCAATTACGATGCCTGCAAATGCGGAAGAACGACCGCAAGAATGCATAAGATCATCGGCAGAAGCGACGATATGATAAAGGTTCGCGGTGTAAACGTATTTCCTTCTCAGGTCGAAAGTGCTCTTATCGGCATAAGCGGTATCAGCCCGAACTATTTGATAGTCCTCCGCAGAGAAGGCTATTCCGATTCTATGGAGGTTCGTGTCGAGCTTGTTGACGGTTCTCTCCTTGACCGTTACGGCGAGCTTGTTGCTTTGCAGAAGCGTATCCACGATAATATCAAGAACATTCTCGGCATAGAAATTAAGGTAAACCTTGTCGAACCGAATTCTATCGAACGCTTTACGGGTAAAGCAAAACGAGTACTTGATTTGAGAAACGAAAACAAATAAGGATAGATGAATATGGAAAAGAAATTACTTTTAGGAAACGAAGCGGTTGCCGCAGGTCTTTATGAAGCAGGCGTGCGTGTTATATCCTCCTATCCCGGCACACCGAGTACCGAGATAACCGAAGCCGCTTCCAAATATGACGAAATATACAGCGAATGGGCACCCAACGAAAAGGTTGCTTTTGAGGTTGCTATCGGTGCATCTTTCGGCGGCGCAAGATCGTTTTGTGCGATGAAGCACGTCGGTCTTAACGTTGCGGCAGACCCTCTTTATACAGCTTCATATATCGGTGTAAACGGCGGTATGGTCTGCGCTGTTGCAGACGACCCCGGAATGCATTCTTCCCAGAACGAGCAGGATTCCCGTCATCACGCAATCGCAGCGAAGGTCCCCATGCTTGAGCCCTCCGACAGCGCAGATGCACTTTTCTTCACAAAATATGCATACGAGCTTTCCGAACGCTTCGATACACCCGTGTTGTTAAGACTTTCTACAAGAATATCCCATTCCCGTTCGCTTGTAACCCTTACGGGAAGGGAAGAAAAAGAGCTTCGTGAATATAAGCGTGACGTTATGAAAAACGTTATGATGCCTGCAATGGCACGTAAGGCGCACGCAAGGGTAGAAGCACGTAATAAAGCCATTACCGAATGGGCAGACGGAGAAGCTTTCGAGCTTGGCATAAACAGAGAAGAGCTTTTCTCTGATGAGATAGGCGTTATTGCGGCAGGAAGTACCTATGCTTATGCACGTGAAGCGCTTGGCGAAAAGGCAAGCTATCTTAAGCTTGGTATTGTAAACCCCCTTCCCGAAAAGGCAATTATCGAATTTTCGAAGAAGGTTAAAAAGCTTTACGTTATCGAAGAGCTTGACGATATTATCGAAACACATTGCATCAAGCTTGGCGTTTCGGTTATCGGCAGAGCGGTTTTCCCGCCCCTCGGCGAATATAACCAATCGCTTATCGCAAAAACGATCCTCGGTGAAGTAAACGAAACTCTCACTTTCGACGGCGAGATCCCCGCACGTCCCCCCGTTCTTTGCGCAGGCTGTCCTCACAGAGGTCTTTACTATGCGTTGAAGGATATGAACCTCTACGTAAGCGGTGATATCGGCTGCTACACTCTCGGCGCACAGGCTCCTCTTTCGATGATGGATACCTGTGTTTGTATGGGTGCTTCGGTATCCGCGCTTCACGGATTCAATACCGCAAGAGGTCCCGAATCCGCAAAGAAGAGTATTGCCGTTATCGGCGACTCGACCTTTATGCATTCGGGCATAACGGGCCTTGTTGATATAGTTTATAATAAGGGTATTTCAACAGTTATCGTTCTTGATAACTCAATAACCGGCATGACGGGACATCAGAACAACCCCTTGAACGGTAAGACCATAAAGGGCGATCCCACAACGGCTGTAAACCTTGAAGCGCTTGCAAAAGCAATAGGTATTAACCGTGTCCGTGTTGTCGATCCCTTTGATATCAAGGGTACAAAGCAGGCTGTGGCTGAAGAATTGCAGGCGAACGAGCCGTCTCTCGTAATTTCGAGAAGACCCTGTGCACTTCTTAAGAGTGTAAAGCACCCTGCACCCTTGACGGTTGATTTTGATAAATGCGTTGGCTGTAAGGCTTGTCTTAAGGTCGGCTGTCCCGCTATTTCGCAGAAAAAGCAGGAAAACGGCAAGACAAAGGCGTTTATCGACCCGAACCAGTGCTTGGGCTGCGGTGTTTGTGTTGAAACCTGCCGTTTGGGCGCAATCAAAGAAATATAAGGAGGCAACGTATGAACTCTATGAATATTCTCATCGTCGGCGTCGGCGGTCAGGGCACCTTGCTTGCCTCTAAGCTTATGGGTAAAATTTTTATCGATTCGGGATTTGACGTAAAGGTCAGCGAGGTTCACGGTATGAGCCAGCGTGGCGGCAGTGTTGTAACCTACGTCCGTGCAGGCGAAAAGGTATTTTCTCCCGTTATCGACCTCGGCGAAGCTGATATGATAATCTCCTTCGAAGCACTTGAAAGTGCACGTTGGCTTCCTTATCTTAAAAAGGGCGGTACGATAATATCGAATACCGCACAAATAGACCCGATGCCCGTTATTATGGGCAATGCGCAGTATCCCGAAAACGTTCTCGGCAGAATACAAGACCTCGGCGTGAAGGTCGTTTCCGCAGATGCTTTGTCGCTTGCCGAACAGGCAGGTAGCGCAAAGGCTGTTAATATCGTTCTTCTTGCTATTGCGGCAAAGGAACTTGGTATTTCCAAAGAAGAATGTCTTGAAGCGATCCGTGCAACAGTTCCCCAAAAGACCATTGAAGTAAATGAAAAAGCGTTTGAGCTTGGCTACAACATATAAGAGGTGACAACAATGGGAATACTTAAACCGGAGATAGAATGCGCCTCACGCAACTATCTCAAAGCACTCCAATCCGAAAGACTTATAAAAATGGTAAAGAACGCTTATGAAAACGTTCCGTTTTATAAGCAAAAGCTCGACGAGATGGGTATTTCTCCCGACGATATTCAGTCTATCGACGATATAACGAAATTGCCCTTCACCGTCAAGACAGACCTTCGTGATAACTATCCTTTCGGTCTTTTCGCAGTACCTCAAAGCGAGCTTGTCCGTATCCATGCATCTTCGGGTACAACGGGCAAACAGACTGTTGTAGGCTATACTCAAAAGGACATCGACGTTTGGTCGGAATGCGCAGGCCGTGCTATCACCGCAACCGGCGGTAATAAGGACGATTTGGTTCATATCTCTTACGGCTACGGACTTTTCACCGGAGGTCTCGGCTTGCATTACGGCGCAGAATATATCGGTGCAACAGCACTTCCCGTTTCTACGGGTAATACCGCACGTCAGCTTCAGCTTTTCCAGGATTTCGGCTCGACAGTGCTTTGCTGTACACCTTCCTATGCACTTTATCTTGGCGAAGCGATACGCGATGCGGGAATCCCGCTTGATTCAATAAAGCTTCGTGCAGGTATCTTCGGTGCAGAACCTTGGACCGAAGAAATGCGTTCGAAGATAGAATCACTTCTCGGTATCGAAGCATACGATATTTACGGACTTTCCGAAATTGCAGGTCCCGGCGTTTCCTTCGATTGCGAAGCGCATAACGGTATGCACGTTAACGAGGACTATTTCTATCCCGAGGTTATCGACCCCGAGACTCTCGAGCCCGTTCCCGACGGAACCGTCGGCGAGCTTGTGTTCACCTGTATCGGCAAGGAAGCACTTCCTCTTATCCGTTACCGTACACGTGACCTCTGCTCTATAACCCACGAAAAATGCTCTTGCGGAAGAACGATCGTCAGAATGTCGAAGCCTATGGGCAGAAGCGACGATATGCTTATAATCAGAGGTGTAAACGTATTCCCGTCGCAGATAGAGCACGTTCTTCTTGAATGCGGTATGGAACCTAACTATATGATAACCGTTGACCGTGTCAACAATCTCGATACTCTTATGGTTGAGGTTGAAGTAAGTCAAGAGCTCTTTGCCGACACGATAAAACAGCTTGAATCCGAAAAGAAACGTCTTGAAGCGGCAATGCAGAACACGCTTAACGTTCACGCACACATTAAATTTGTTGAATACGGTACCCTTCCCAGAAGTGAGGGCAAGGCAAAACGTGTTATCGATAAAAGAAAAATATAAGTATAGAAAGGAAACCCGAAATGTATATCAAACAGCTTTCCGTTTTCGTTGAAAACAAATCCGGCAGACTTGCCGAAATAACTTCCACAATCGCAAAAGCAGGCATCGATATCCGTGCCCTTTCTATCGCAGATACGACAGATTTCGGTATTCTCCGTCTTGTTGTCGATAAACCCTTCGAAGCAGAAAAGGCTTTGAAGGAAGCAGGATTGACCGTTTCTCTCACCGACGTTATCGCTGTCGGTATTCCCGACAGACCGGGCGGATTTGCAGAAACAATGTGCAAGATCGCAGACAAGGATGTCGGAGTTGAATATATGTATGCGTTCATCTCCCGTGACCACGACCGTGCATATCTCATAATGCGTGTTGCGGATAACGAAAAGGCAATCGCCGCACTCGTTGCACACGGTTGCGAGATACTCTCCGGTGACAGCGTTTATAAGCTTTAATAATTGAAAAATCCGCCCGATTGGGCGGATTTTTTGCAAAAACCGAGAGAAAACTTTTAAAAAAGCTTTTCTCTCGGGCTCTCTTTCAAAATTTTTTATATTTAAAAACATTTCCTTCTGCCGTTTTTACAGCTTTCGGTCTTTCCGCAACGGTAGCAAAGCTCGTTTTCGGAATAACCGTTGTCGAAGAATTCCGTGATATTGTTCACCGTCGTTTCAGCAATGTTGTTAAGAGCTTCCTCGGTTAAAAAGGCTTGGTGCGAGGTGACAAGCACGTTCGGCATCGAAATAAGCCTTGCCAGCGTGTCGTCGTCCATAATATGACCCGAAACGTCCTCAAAGAATATATCTGCCTCTTCCTCATAAACGTCAAGGCAAGCCGCACCTATACGTCTTGATTTTATACCCTCGAGAAGAGCCTCTGCGTCGATAAGCGCACCACGGGAGGTATTGATTATAACAACACCCTTTTTCAGCTTGTTGATAGCCTCTTTGCCGATAATATGCTTGGTTTCGTCGGTGAGAGGACAATGGAGCGAGATTATATCGCTTTTTTCGAATATCTCGTCAAGAGTAACGTAATTAATATCCGAATCCTTCGCAGGAAATTTGTCGTATGCAATAACCTTCATACCGAACCCCTTGCAAATATCGATGAAAACACGTCCGATTCGTCCCGTACCGATAACCCCCACGGTCTTTCCGTGAAGGTCAAAGCCCGTCAATCCGGAAAGCGAAAAGTTGTGGTCCTTCGTGCGGATATATGCCTTGTGTATCCTGCGGATAGAGGTCAAAAGCATTGCAATTGCGTGCTCTGCAACGGCGTAGGGGGAATATGCAGGTACGTGAACGACGTGTATTTTTCCAAAGGTGTACTTGATGTCAACGTTGTTGTAGCCTGCACAGCGGAGTGCAATAATCTTAATGCCAAGCTCGTAAAGCCTGTCAATGACCTCGGCATCGACCGTATCGTTAACGAAAACACAAACACCGTCGCAACCGCTTGCGAGATTTGCGGTATCTTTGTTTAATTTCGTTTCAAAGAACTTAAATTCAATTCCTTTTTCGTTTCCGTATTTTTCAAACGAAGGAATATCATAGGATTTTGTATCAAAAAAAGCAAATTTCATAAATCTTCCTCCTTTTTCTTTATTATATCTAAAAATTCAAAATTTTTGCGTTGCACAGGCAACAAAAAAGCACTCTGATTTTTCCAGAGTGCTTTTCGTATAGGTTGTTTTATCTAACCAAAACTCTAACAACGCCTTTGATAGCAGCAATGTCAGCAACGATTGCTTCGTTGATGCTGTCGTTGGAACCGAAGATAGAAACTGCGTTGTTGCCCTTTGCCTGCGAGAGAAGCGATTCGATATTTACGTTGTCGCTTGCAAGTGCGGCAGAGATCTGAGTGATGATATTGGGGATGTTTTCGTGAAGAACGATAACACGGTTTGCTTCGGTACGGGGAAGAACGATCTCGGGATAGTTTACGCTGTTGCGAATGTTACCGTTTTCGATATAGTCGATAAGTTGTTCGGAAGCCATAACAGCACAGTTATCTTCCGATTCGGGAGTAGATGCGCCGAGGTGGGGGATACAAACAACGTGAGGAATACCGATAAGCTCTTCACAGGGGAAGTCGGTCACGTAGGAAGTAACCTTTCCGCTTTCAAGTGCTTCGATAAGGTCGGGAATGTTCGCAAGGTCGCCTCTCGAGAGGTTGATAATACGAACACCGTCTTTCATCTTTGCGATGTTTTCCTTGTTGATAATGCCCTTTGTGGAGGGAAGAGAAGGAATGTGATAGGTGATGTAATCGCTTTGTGCATAAACTGCATCATAGTCGTCTGCCTTGCGGACTGCACGGGAGATGGACCAAGCGTTCTTAACGGTAATATAAGGGTCGCAGCCGACAACGTCCATATCGAGAGCGCAAGCAGTGTTTGCAACCATACCGCCGATAGCGCCGAGACCTATAACGCCGAGGGTCTTGCCCTTGATTTCGGGACCAACGAATTTGCTCTTGCCTTTTTCAACAAGCTTGCCAACCTCGGGCTGACCCTTAAGGGTGGAAGCCCAGTTGATACCGCCGACGATATCACGGGAAGCAAGAAGGAGAGCCGCAACAGCAAGTTCTTTAACGCCGTTTGCGTTTGCACCGGGGGTGTTGAAAACAACAATGCCGTTTTCACTGCAACGGTCTATCGGAATGTTGTTAACGCCTGCGCCTGCGCGTGCGATTGCAAGAAGCTCTTTTCCGAAGGGTTCATCGTGAAGCGCCGCGCTGCGAACAAGGATACCTTCGGGAGCGTTTGCATCTTCAGCAACGTAATATTTACTGTTATCAAATACGTCAAGACCGATCTGGCTGATCTTGTTATAAAGCTTTATGTTTGTCATTATGCATTCTCCTTTTCATAGTTGCGCATAAATTCAACGAGCTTTTCAACGCCTTCGATAGGCATAGCGTTGTAGATAGAAGCTCTCATACCGCCGACGGAACGGTGGCCCTTAAGGTTAACAAAGCCTGCTTTGGAAGCGAGAGAACAGAATTCCTTGTCCTTTTCTGCATCACCGGTAACGAAGCAAACGTTCATGAGAGAACGGAATTCCTTGTCTGCAGTTGCGCTGAAGAGCTTGCTTTCGTCAAGGAAATCGTAAAGGAGATTTGCCTTTTCGATATTGATCTTTTCTCTTGCTTCAAGTCCGCCGGTTTCCAAAAGCCATTTGAAAACAAGACCTGCAATGTAGATGGAATAGCAGGGAGGAGTGTTATACATAGAGCCGTTATCAGCCTGAACCTTATAATCAAGCATAACGGGAGTACCTTCTCTTGCGTTGCCGAGGAGGTCTTCACGAACGATAACTACGGTAAGACCGGAGGGGCCCATGTTCTTCTGTGCGCCTGCATAGATAAGACCGAACTTGGAAACGTCGATAGGACGGGAAAGAATACCCGAAGACATATCCGCAACAAGAGGAATATCGCCCGTGTCGGGAATATAGTTATAAACGGTACCGAAAATGGTGTTGTTGTAGCAGATGTGAACGTAGTCTGCATCGGGAGAAAATTCGTTAACGGTAGGAACGTATGCGAAATTTCTGTCCTTGGAGGAAGCAATAACGTTTACTTCACCGTATTTTGCGGCTTCGTCGGCAGCCTTTTTGGAGAACTGACCGGAAACGATATAGTCTGCTTTGCGGTTCTTGTTCATAAGGTTAAGCGGAACTGCAGAGAACTGCTGGGTGGCGCCGCCCTGAAGGAAGAGAACCTTGTAGTTATCGGGGATATTCATAAGCTTGCGAAGATTGCTTTCTGCTTCGTCTATGATACCCTGATAAACGGGAGTACGGTGGCTCATTTCCATAACCGACATTCCGCTGCCTTCGAAATCGGTCATTTCGGAAGCTGCTTTTTCAAGCACGGAAAGGGGAAGCATGGAAGGTCCTGCGGAAAAGTTGAAAATACGGTTCATAAATCAAATCTCCTCAAAATTAATCAACATTTTTACACAGTAAAAATTTTACCATTTTATCGCAATCAAGTCAATAGTTTTTGTTTATTAATATGGACGAAAATACCTCTAAAACAAGCGGTGCTATTGACAGAATAGTAATAATTTGTTAAAATATCCAAAGCAGGGAGGCGCTTGAAATGAAAAAGAAGATAACGATAAAAAAGATAAAAACAATATTGAAAAAGAATCTTGCAACGTTGCTTGCCACGGCGTTTCTTTGCTTCGGCGGTGCGTTTGCTTTTATGAGGCTTGCCGTTTCCCCGAATTACTATACGACGGCGGATTTCTTGCTTTTAGAAAAATCAAGCACAGAGGTCGATGCAAACGAAAACCGCTTGCTTGCCGAAACCTTCGTTCAGATTCTCGATACCGACAGATTTTTCGCCTCCGTCCGTAAAGACCTTCCTGCCGATATCATAAAAAAATATTCGGTGCAGGAGCTTCATAGTTCTGCTTCGTTCTCTACGGTCAACGGAACCGAGATCATAAGAATAACCTTCAATTTGTCTCAAAAAAGCGATGTTTCTGTTATTACAAACGCCATTTTAAAAGCTGTCCCGACGTATATTTCCGGAATATACGGAGAGTTTGAATGTAAAACTGTCGAAGGACCTTTTTCTCCCGAAATTTCAACTGCAAAGGCCTCCGTCATCGGAGCAATTGCGGCTGTTATCGGATTTGCCGTTGCGTTTATTTCATCGCTGTTGAAGGATATTTTGGACGTTTACGTTCGTACCGCTTCACAGCTTGCGGAAAGATACAGCGTGCCGATATTGGGCTCTGTCCCCGAATTTAACAGAAACAAGAAAAAGGGAGGGGCGCAAAAATGATCAAAAAGGCTAATGCAACCAACAGAGAAGACAACGTTTCTGCGGTTCAAAAGGCATATAAAACCATAAAGACCAACATAAGCCTTTCTCTCTTGAAAGAGGGCTGTAAAAGACTTGTCATTACAAGTGCAAGCCCCCGTGAAGGCAAATCCACAACGGCGGTCAATATTGCAATATCCTTTGCACAGGAATCAAAAAGAGTGCTTATCGTCGATTGCGATTTAAAGAAGCCGAAAATACATAAAGCGTTCGGTATTTCCGATCAACCCGGATTGACGAACGTCGTCTCTGACCAAGCAACATTGGACCAAGCAATAAGCGAAACCCGATATGCAAATCTTTTTTGCCTTCCTGCAGGATTGATCGTACCGAACCCGTCGGAGATCCTTGCAAACGAGAGGGTTTTCTCGATTTTGGAGGAATTGGAGGAACAGTTCGATTATATAATTTTCGATACACCGCCTCTCAATATTGTTTCGGATGCATTGCCCGTTATAAAGCTTGCCGACGGCGTGATTCTTATTGTCAGAAGTAAGATATCGCTCTATTCGGAATTTGAAAAGGCACTTTCGAATATCGAAAATGCAAACGCAAAATTACTTGGTGTTATCGTCAACGGAGAGACAAACGAATAATAAAAAAGCGGAAGGTTTTGAGCCTTCCGCACTTTTTGTTTTTTGTTATTAATACGCTTTTGCCCAAACGACGTTGTGCTTTGCTTCTTTTCCGCAGCAAACGCATTTGTTGCCGACGGAAACCTCGTCATAGATGCAACGGGAGCCGATACCGGTCTTTTCCTTAACGGCATCTTCGCAAGCCTCGTCACCGCACCAGGGTGCAAATACAAAGCCGTCACCGTTTTCTTCAAGAGCCTTGCAGATCTCTTCAAGAGAGGTGCAACGGTAGGTGTGTGTTGCACGGTTGTCGAAAGCTTTTTTGAACATTTCGTCACGAACGTTCTTAAGAGCTTCTTTGACGGTCTCGCCGATGTTTTCAAGCGGAACGATCTTCTTTTCACCGGTAACACGGGAAACGATAACACAGTTGCCTGCTTCAATATCTCTCGGACCAAGCTCGATACGAACGGGAACACCCTTCATTTCGTATTCGGAGAACTTCCAGCCTGCGCTCATATCGCTGTCGTCAAGCTTAACACGGATTCCCGCAGAAGCAAGCTCGTTTTTAAGCTCTGCACAACGGTCAAGAACGCCTTCCTTGTGCTGAGCGATAGGAATGATGACTGCCTGAACGGGAGCAACTGCAGGAGGAAGAACAAGACCTCTGTTGTCACCGTGAGTCATGATAACTGCACCGATAAGACGTGTCGTAACACCCCAAGACGTCTGGAAGGGGTGAACTTTTTTGTTTTCCTTGTTGGTATAGGTAATATCAAATGCTTTTGCGAATCCGTCGCCGAAATAGTGGCTGGTGCCTGCCTGAAGCGCCTTGCCGTCGTGCATAAGAGCTTCGATAGCGTAGGTTGCTTCTGCACCTGCAAATTTGTCGCTGTCGGTCTTGCGTCCCTTGATAACGGGCATTGCAAGGTCGTTTTCACAGAAATCGGCATAGATGTTAAGCATCTGTTCTGTTTCGATTATTGCTTCTTCTGCGGTTGCGTGAATGGTATGGCCTTCCTGCCAGAGGAATTCACGGGTACGAAGGAAGGGACGTGTCGTCTTTTCCCAACGAACAACGCTTACCCATTGGTTGTAAAGCTTGGGAAGGTCACGGTAGGAATGGATAATATTCGAATAATGCTCGCAGAAGAGTGTTTCACTGGTGGGACGTACGCAAAGTCTGTCTTCAAGCTTTTCGCTGCCGCCGTGGGTTACCCAAGCAACCTCGGGCGCAAAGCCCTCAACGTGGTCCTTTTCCTTCTGGAGAAGGCTTTCGGGAATGAACATGGGCATGCATACGTTTTCGTGGCCAGTAGCCTTGAATGCACCGTCGAGGATCTTTTGGATATTTTCCCAGATAGCATAAGCATAGGGACGGATAACGAGACAACCCTTTACGGAAGTGTATTCGATAAGCTCGGCTTTCTTAACGATATCGGTATACCATTGAGCAAAATCCTCTTCCATGGGAGTGATTTCCTCAACGAACTTCTTTTCTGCCATAATTTATAAGTCCTTTCGTAAAAAAATTCATACAGTTTGTTTCTAACTCTTGCATTATTATAAAATATGTTTTATAATATACTCTATAAATATGTTCTTGAAATATATTCTTGAAGAAGTATAACAGATTAATAAAGACTTGTCAATTACAGTATGACGATTTTGTCGGAGGAAATATGAAAACTAACATAAAAATTATTGCATTTATTCTGTCTGCACTTATGATGATAGCTCCGTTTGCCGTTTTCGCAATTGCCGAAGAGAGCGACGGTGATGTATCGTCTGATGTCAGCGAAGAAATAACGGAGCCTTCCGAAGAACCTTCTGACGTTCCTTCGGAAGAACCCTCCGACGTACCCTCCGAAGAACCTTCCGACGTTCCGTCCGAAGAACCCTCTGACGTTCCTTCGGAAGAACCTTCCGACGTACCCTCTGAAGAACCTTCCGACGTTCCGTCCGAAGAACCTTCCGATGTTCCGTCCGAAGAACCTGCACCTTCTACGTACGAAATAAACGTTTCCGTTGAAGGCGGTGCAGAGAATGCGACCGTCAAGATCAACGGCACCGAGGTTTCCGGTAACTTCGTTGACGTAGTAACCGATATCGACATTCAGGTTTCCGCAAAAGAAGGTTATGAGGTCGTAAGCGTCCTTTTCGACGGTAATGCTCTTCCCAAGAACGACAACGGCTTTGGCAATATGTTTTATAACCTCGAATACGGCAAGGAATATTCCTTGAACGTCGTTCTTAAAAAGCTTCCCACGCCCGTATCGCTCGACGTTGATACGATCGGCGCAACAGGCTATTCGGTTTTCGTAAACGGCCAGGAGATCGACCGTGCATCTCATCAGATCATGACGGGTGATACCGTTAAGGTTCAGTTCAAGACCGAGGCGGAATTTGACGCAGCAAAAGCAACCCTTTTCCTCGGCACTTCGCTTGTTGAAATGACGTCCGATTCTTATGAATTCGTCATCGAAAGCAATACCGAGATCAGATTCCTTTACGGCGTTGTTCCCGTAACCTTCATTCTCGTCGGCCCCGGTAAATATACGATCTCGAAAGAGGTCGAACCCGTTGAAAACAACGAACTTGCACCTAAAGAGGTCGTGCGTTATTTAACAAAAGGCGCACACTATTCCTTCACGGTAGTTCCCGGCGAAGGATATGAGATCGTCGGCATCGCCGAAATTTCCGAACCCAAAAGACATTTGGAGGACGGAATCTATTATTTCTATGCAAACGGCCCCACGACCGTAAAAACAGTCATGCGTGCGGCTACCACTGCTCCCGAAAAGCAGAACTGCAAGGTCAACGTTTTCGTCGGCTCGGGCGGTACGGTTACGGCGGGCGACAGTAAGATCCTCGGCAATACGGGAACCGACGTTTCGGTTAAGATCGGCGAGGATTTGAAATTCAATATAACTCCCGATGAAGGTTACGTTCTCGATACCTTCACCGTCGGTGAAGAAAAGATCGAAATAACCGACAATGCATATACTTTAACTAAAGTTAATAAAGATATTTCGGTTCAGATACGCTTTAAGAAGGCAGAAGACGAAAACGGCGCAAATGCAGTGACCGCAGAGGATATCGATTGGTTTGCAAACCCCGTTGTCGTTGATATAACGGGCGAAAAGACCGTTTCCAAAGAGGTCTTCCAGAAGATAGAGACCTTAAGCGGAAGAAAATACGTTGAATTCCGCAATGAAAACGGAACCGTATATATCCCTTACGGCGCAAAATCCGAAGGCGACGTTGACTATACTTCTTTCGAGATAGTTGCGCTTAACGGCGGTGACCTTTATTCCAGCATCGAAAAAGCGATCGAAACAAGCGGCAAAAAGGACGTTGCTCACGTAATATACAGCGTTTCTGTCAACAGAGAGCTTCCCGTCGGCACACTTATCTCCTTCAACGTCGGAGAAACCTATAACGCAAGCGACGTTGCGATGTATCTCTACGACAGCGCAAAATCAAGCTTCTACCTTAAGGATACCGCTGCCGAAGCAATTACCGTTGAAAGCGGAATGACCGGCAGATTTGAATACGGTAATAACGACGGCGTCGTGGTTTTGGCGAAGAGCGAATTTTCGACCTTCAAGATCACGGCAAACGTTACAAATCACGGCGGAATGATCAACCCCAACGGTGCGACCGAGGTCAAGCTTGGCGAAAACTTTATGTATCAGATAACCGCACAAAACGGTTATAAGATAGATAA
The DNA here is from genome assembly GCA_045536935.1 of Eubacteriales bacterium. GTDB lineage: Bacteria > Bacillota > Clostridia > Oscillospirales > CAG-382 > Coliplasma. The sequence continues at coordinate 19,164 of JAZSOO010000015.1, forward strand.
GGTCCTCGTTGACGGTGTTGCCGTTGAGGGCGCAAACGGCAGAGAAAGATTTGAAGGAAAATTGGAAAATATTTCTGCCGACCATACCATTGACGTTGAATTTGCATTGATCGACGAAGCAAGCGCAGATAACACCCAAGAGGGAAGCAACGTCGGAAGAGTCGTAGCGATCCTCGTTATTGTATTCGTAGTTCTTGCAGGCGCAGCAACGCTGTTCATCGTAAGATGGTATCAGGATAAGAAAAAATGAAGGAAAAGATAAATGCCTTTTCGGCAAAGGCAAGAAAAGTATTTCTTAAATTAAAAGCCAAAGTTACAAGCTCAAAACGCAATTTAGGTATAACCATAGGTGCCGTTGTTCTTGCGGTGGCTTTGATAGTTGTTATCATAGCGTTACCGAATGACGAGAAAGAACTTAAATGGGGCGAGGGCATCACCGAAGGAATTCCTTCGTTCTCGAACGATCATAATGCTTTCCGTTCCGCCGATAGCTATATGACGGCATATTATACCGACGTTACTACCGAGCAAATAACGGAATATGCGCAAAAGCTCGAAAACGATTGCGGAATACAGTTCAACAGCGATAAATATCCCCGTTCGGCGATATATAATGATAAGATCATAGTTATTCATTATAACGTGACCGAAAAGAAGCTTTCGGTTACGGTGTCGATGCAGGGTGATAATACAATACAGGAGATTTCCCATGACGATCAGGAACTCGATTAAAGCAATAATCATTAACGGAACACGTCTTTTGACAGTAAAGATGCGTTCGGACGAGGGGAAAGAATATTATACCCTCCCCGGCGGAAAGCAAAGACCTGACGAGCTTATGATCGATGCGCTCAAACGTGAGGTTCAGGAAGAAACGGGCTATACCGTAGAACCGAAAAGTCTTCTCTTTATCCGTGAAGGCTTTGATAACGAAACTCACAGAATTGAATTTATGTTCATCTGCGACATCATAAGCGACATCGACGAAACAAAGCTTTCCTACGATTCAAACCAAGTCGGAACAAAATGGCTTAATATCGACAATATAAGACACGAAGAGCTTTATCCCGTCGATATGAGGAACATCATAAAACAATATTTCCTTGGCAAAAACAGCGCAATCTATCTTGGCGAAATGGAATAAAATTCCCCTCGTTTTGCCGAAAAAAATCAAAGGTGGATATTGGTATGGTAAATTTTAGATACAAACAGGTTCAAAGTGTAACGGATGCGGATTTCGCTGCGTTCGAAGAACGTCTTGAACAGGCTCATAAATCTCTTTGGGAAGGAACGGGAAAGGGCAACGATTTTATCGGCTGGCGTGACCTTGGAATCCGTCCCGAGAGCGAAGAACATCAGCGTATAAAGGCTTGCGCCGCAAGAATCCGTGAAACCAGTGACGTTTTGATCGTCGTAGGTATCGGCGGTTCGTATCTCGGTGCACGTGCTGTTATTGAATACTTAAAAACAGCGTATCATAATCAGCTTAATACGGGCGACCCCTGCGTTTACTTCCTTGGCAATTCGTTTGCGGGCGGTGAATTGAACGCCGTGCTTTCGCTTTGCGAGGGCAAGCGTGTGAGCGTTAACGTCATCAGTAAATCGGGAACGACGACCGAAAGTTCGGTTGCCTTCCGCTTGATACGTGAATATATGGAAAAACGCTACGGTAAGGAAGAAGCGGCAAAGAGGATCGTTGCAACGACAGACGCTCATAAGGGTGCATTGCACGAGCTTGCAAATAAGGAAGGCTATGAATGCTTTACCGTTCCCGACGACGTCGGCGGAAGATTCTCGGTGCTTACGGCTGTAGGCTTGCTTCCGATAGCGGTTTCGGGCATTGATACCGATGCACTTCTTGCAGGTGCGGTTGACGAGAGGGAGACTATCCTTTCTGCAGGTCTTGATAATCCTGCGTATAAATATGCCGTGTTAAGAAATATAATGCTTGCGAAGGGCAGAACGAACGAGCTTTTGGTCAGCTATGACCCCGATTTCAGATTTATGGGTGAATGGTTCAAACAGCTCTTCGGCGAAAGCGAAGGTAAGGAAAAGAAGGGCTTGTTCCCTGCATCCGTTACGTACAGCAGCGACCTTCATTCGCTCGGACAGTTCGTTCAGGACGGAAGCCCGATAATTTTCGAAACGATCTGCCGTGCAGGAAAATACGACGCAAATTCTCCCCAGATCCCCTATGACGAGGATAACGGTGACGGTCTGAACTTCCTTGCGGGAGTTACAATGGACGAAATAAACCAAAAAGCGATGATGGGAACGCTTCTTGCGCACCGCACGGGCGGTACGGAAAGCCTTATAATCGATTTCGGCGGCAAGGATGCGTATTCGCTCGGTCAGTTGATATATTTCTTCTTTGCTTCCTGCGCTATCTCGGGATATATTCTCGGTGTCAATCCGTTTGACCAGCCCGGTGTTGAGGAATATAAGAAAAATATGTTCGCATTGCTCGGAAAACCCGGTTATGAAGAGGGAAAAGCAGAGCTTCTCAAAAAAATTAATTCAATATGATAATTTCTATTGATTTTTTCGTGAAAATAAAGTAAAATAATAACAAATAAAAACCGTCGTTGCATCCGGCAACGCACGGCGGTTTCTAAAATTCACTGTGCCGGAAGAACGGAGTTATATTATGCAGCTTATTGTTGGAGTAAAAGGAACAGGTAAAACCAAGACTCTCATCGAAGAAGTCAACAAAGCATCTAAAGAAACCAACGGTGTTGTTATCTGTATCGAATGCGGCAGAAAACTCACCTTTGATATTAAATATCATGCACGTTTGGTCGATGCTCTCGAATATGGCGTTGACGACGCAGACAAGCTTTACGGATTCGTTTGCGGTATGCTTGCGGGCAACTATGATATAACCGAGCTTTTCATTGACAGCGCTCTTAAGATCTGCGGTGACAATATTGAAGCGTTTGAAGATTTCGTACTTAAGGTTGAAAAGATCACTTCTCAGCACAAGATCGAATGTGTTATCGTAGCATCTACCGATCCCGGCGCACTCACCGAAAAAACCACCGGATTCATTCGTCCTGTTAACGCATAATGAACGATAAAAAGACAGAACTTATAAAGTGCGGTTTCCGTGCTTGCGGTGCATACGCTGTACTAAGCTTCCTTTGGCTCGCTTTCGTTGCTATGGGAATGTCGGCGGTATCATCTGGCAGTACGGTTGCGGTTGCGGATAACAGCGCATTCGCATCCCGTCTTATCGAGAATAACCTTGCGATAGCACTATATTCGGCGGTCTACGGTTTTTCGTTCCTGGTGATGCAGGCAAAGAAGCTTTCCTCTGCGGCAAAACGTTCGCTTCATATTTTGATGAATTACGTCGGCGCAATGGTTTGTGTTTATCTTCTTCACGCAGGCGCATCGAACGTAAAGGCAAGCGCTTGGATAATCTTGCTGTTCTTCGCAACGTTGATCTTTTTCGCAATATACGGTATCGCAACCTTCGTATCGTATCTTATTAAAAGAAACAAATAAAACAAAAATCCCGTTCCGAGAAGGAACGGGATTTCTTTTCGTCTTCGGGCTTTCTTTAAGAAGGCTCGTTTTTTATTCTTCTGTTGCTTCGGTTTTTGCGTCAGCGGTTTTCTTTTTCTTAAGGAAGAAGAACAGGCCGCCGCCGATCATTGCGATTGCAACAACTGCGATAACGATCCAAAGGACTGTGTTGTCGCCGTCGTCATTGCCTTCGTTTTTGTCGGTTGTATCTTCGGAAGCATCATCGCTTACGTCGGAAGGTTTATCGGAAATAGTGGGTCTTTCAACTTCGTTGGGGATCTTGAAGTCGCCGAGAGTACCGTCAGGATTGATAACCTTACAGTTTACCGAATATGCCTTGACGGCAAATTCAACGTCCTGGAAGAGACGGATGCTTGCTTCGTTGGCGATGTTAAGGTCGCCGATAAGGTTACGGACTTCTTTGTAAGTTGCTTCATCATAGGTGTATTTTTGGAAGGAAGCGGAAAGCTTGTCGAGCTTGGCGATGAGTGTTTTTGCATCTTCTTCGCTCATAGCACCCAAAGGAACGATGATGTTGTTGATTCTGCTCTTGGTGTATTCGATCTGCGCCTTCGATGCTGCAATAACGTCGAGAGTGGGGGTTATTGCCTGTTCACGGAACGGACCTTTGGTGAGATATTTACCGGTGAGCTTCTGGAGATACCAATAAGAATTGAAGAATGCAGAACCGTTTGCATTACAAGCAGTGTTGTAGTTTACCTGAGGCAACATATCCATTGCGGCATAGTCCATTCCTTCATTTGCGTCCGTATAAATGCCCAAACCGATTGCGGAGAACGCAAGATCACCGCAACGGTCGATAGAACCTTGGATCGCGGATTGATAGCCGCTGTTGTATGCCATGGGGAAGAGGAGGTCGAGCCATCCGCTGTCTACCCAATAGCTGTAATCCTGATAGTTGTAGGTAAGTGCTTCTACGGGATCGGGAACAACCGCTGCAGCAAGGAGAACGTGAGGTGCATATTCATCGAGCATAAGCTTGATCTGAAGCACAAAATCAGAGATGTAATCAGCTCTGAACTGAACCCATTCGTTCCAATAAGGGGAAGAGGGAGAGGATTCGGGACGAACTCCGTATTCTGCTTCGAATTCGGACATCGCGGTTTCGGTGTAACCCATATCGAGGTCAACGGAACGAGTGTAATAACGGATGTAGTCGAGCTGGAAGGAGTCGATTGCGTAGTGCTGAACGATATATTTGTATGTATCAAGAAGGAATTCTTTTGCTTCCTTGTTGCTCGGGTCGAGCATGATGTAACCGTTGGTGGCCTTGCCGTCGGCAACCGTGCCGTTGCTGCTGACGCTTAACCAATCCTTGCGCTTCATACCAATGCTTCTCAAAGCGTTTTTGGAACCGCTGGAACCAACGTAGAATACGGGAAGCCAAACGTGGAGTTCCATATTACGCTTGTGGCAAGAATCGATATACGCCTGAAGTACGTCAAAGCCGTCGAACATAGGATTCTGCTCGAACAAGCTGTCTTCGGGCATGGGCATGATCATACAGCTGTCATAAAGAGTTTCGACACAGAGCGTGTTGATGCCGTTGTTGTAAAGATTCTGAACATAATCATCGACGTCCTCTGCGGTAGTCTGGTCAGGTCTTACCCAAGCAGCACGGTATTCCACAGATTTGCTTTCGCTGATAAGAAGAGCAGCGTATTGTGCGTCGGTGTTGAACTTGTTCATTGCATCGGAAAGCGCCTGAGTATCGTTGTCTTTATCAAACTTGTCTTTTGCGGCCTGAACGTCTGCCTCAAGCTTTTTGATGGTTGCGCTTACAGTATCATAATCAATATTGTCAAATCTGTTTTTTGAAGCATTGAAGCTATCCCAGAGAGATTTGATTTTAAGTTCCATTCCGGAGATTGCGGAATATTCGTCATAAGTCAAATGTACGGTTTTGTCTGCCTGGCTTATTTCAACCGACATGCCGAGACGTGCGTTTTTCATAAGCCAATCTGCTTTAGAGCCATGGCCGGAAAGAACAAAGCTTCCGACTTCGTTGGGAACAAGGTTGTTATTGCCACCGATAGAGCTGATGACGCCGTTTGTGCAAACGACTTCATAACCCCAGTCGTTTGTGCCGGTATATGCACCGATGTTGTTATAGATGATAAGCGTGTCTACGTCACGCACGCCGTTGAACGAATCATAATAGTTCGCAACGGTGCAGAACGTATCCGCAACCATAGGTTCGTCGGAAACTGTAACAGTTCCGTCGGGAGAATAATAGCAGTAATCGCCGATTTCACAATGTATGTTAAGCCAATAAGCCATAAGTCTGCCGTGGCCTTCGTCGTCGTGGCCGGAAACAACAAAGCCGTTTTTGGGAATGGTGTTGTTGCCCAAACGACCAACGCCAATAACTATGTTGTTATCAACGACAATTTCATAGCCGTAATTATTTGTACCGGTGGTTTCGCCGTATTCGGGGGTGTAAATAACCATCGTACCGTCTGCTCTTTCCATGTTAAAGCCGTCTGCAATCATCCAAGCAGAAGCTGCGGAGGAAGGCATAACAAACAAGGGGAAAACGAAAAGAAGAGAGAGTAAGAGAGCCAAAGGTTTTCTTAAAAAGTTCATTTTTGTTTACTCCTTTTTTATTTATGAAATATTATACGTTAAATCGGAAAAGAACAACGTCGCCGTCGTGCATAACGTATTCCTTGCCTTCACTTCGTACAAGACCTGCTTCCTTGCAGGCAACGAGCGAGCCTTTTTCGATAAGCGTTTCGTAAGGAACGACTTCGGCACGGATAAAACCACGTTCAAAGTCGGTATGGATCTTGCCTGCCGCACCGGGTGCCTTCGTTCCCTTCTTTATGGTCCAAGCACGAACCTCGGGTTCGCCTGCCGTGAGGAAGGAGATGAGTCCCAAAAGCGCATACGAAGCTTTTATAAGCTTCGAAAGACCTGTTTCGGTAACGCCGAGGTCTTCGAGATATGCTTTTTGCTCTTCTTCGTCAAGCTCGCCCAATTCTGCCTCTGTTTCGGCACAAACTGCAATGATCTGAGCGTTTTCGCCCTCGATGTAATCTCTTAAAGCGCAGTAATATTCGTTTTCTTCGGGAGGACGTGTGAGGTCCTCTTCGGAAATGTTTGCGCAGTAGATCACGGGCTTGCCCGAAAGGAGGGGTACGTTTGCAAGAACCTCTGCTTCTGCTTCGGTAAGCTCAACGTTACGTGCGCAAACACCCTTTGTGAGCTCAGCGCAGACTCTTTTCAGGATCTCTGCATCTGCGAGAGCACTCTTATCTCCCTTGCCCTGCTTTGTAAGTCTGTCTATCTGACGTTCGAGCATTTCAATGTCGGAAAGGATAAGCTCGGTGTTGATGGTTTCAACGTCACGCTTGGGGTCTACGGAATCTTCAACGTGGATTATCTTACTTCCGCCGAAGCAACGGACAACGTGAACTATCGCATCAACTTCTCTTATATGGGAAAGGAACTTGTTGCCAAGGCCTTCGCCGTTTGCCGCACCCTTTACAAGACCTGCAATGTCAACGAATTCAATAGTTGCTCTCGTCAACTTTTTGGGATTGTAGATTTCTGCAAGCCTGTCGAGACGTTCGTCGGGAACGGGAACAACGCCGACGTTGGGATCTATGGTACAGAACGCATAGTTTGCGCTTTCTGCGCCTGCTTTTGTCAAAGCATTAAAAAGTGTACTCTTGCCGACGTTCGGCAAGCCTACTATACCTAATTTCATTAAAATTCTCCTTGGATAAATACTGTCAACCTATTATAAAACATTCTTGTGAGATATGCAATATGTAATTTTAATTTACATAAAAATATATATAATTATTAATTAAAATAAACAAGCAAGACAAAAACCGTTGACAAACGTGGGGTTTTGTGGTAGAATCGGGGTAGAAAATAAAACTTAAGTTAAAAATATAAATGTTACTAAAAGGAGTGTGTTTGTATGGCGACAAAAATCCTCGTTATTGATGACGACCTTAATATCTGCAATCTGCTTCAAATGTACCTCGAAAAAGAAGGTTATGAGGTCAGAACCGCAAACGACGGTGTTGAGGGTGTTTCGGCTTTCCGTATGTACGAACCCGATATGGTCCTTCTCGATATAATGCTTCCCAAGAAGGACGGTTGGCAGATCTGTCGTGAGATCCGTGAACATTCTTCAAAGCCTATCATTATGATCTCCGCCAAGGGCGAAACGATCGATAAGGTGCTCGGATTGGAGCTCGGTGCAGACGATTATATCGTAAAACCCTTTGATATGAAAGAAGTCTTCGCCCGCATAAAGGCTGTTTTGCGCCGCTATGCGAACCACGATACTGCCGACGGCGAGCTTATCAAGTTTGAAAATCTTGAGATATCCCTTCAGAAATACGAGCTTAAGGTTTGCGGTAAATCCGTTGACCTTCCCCCGAAGGAACTTGAGCTTATCTATTTCCTCGCTTCCAATTATAACAGAGTCTTCACCCGTGACCAGCTTCTTGATAAAGTCTGGGGCTTCGATTACCTTGGTGACAGCCGTACTGTTGACGTTCATATCAAGCGTCTTCGTGAAAAGCTTGAAAATGCGTCCGAGACATGGACGCTCAAGACGATTTGGGGCGTTGGCTATAAGTTTGAAGTCACCACCGAAAATTAAAATATTAACGAGAAAGTTTTTTCATGATTTCTCCTTGGGAACTGTGTCTAATTTCAGACACAGTTCTTTTTTTATCTTTTTGTGCATACAATCGAACAAAAAGAGGGTGATGAAAAATAAAAACGAACGCAGGTATTCTCATAAAGGGTGCGGCGGCGATGACTGTGTTCTCGCTTATCAATAAATTGCTCGGCGTTTTCCTAAGGCTTTTCCTTTCTGCACGTATCGGCAGTGAAGGTATGGGGCTTTATCAGCTTGTAATGAGCGTTTATACGATGTTTTCAACCTTCGCAACGGCGGGCTTTACCGTTTCGGTCTCCCGTCTTATCGCCGAGAAGGACCAAAGAAGCCAAGGGGATTCAAACAGACTTATGGGCAATTCCTTTTTGGCGTCTGCCTTGATAAGTGCCGTTGCAACTTTGATTATGCTGTTTTGCTCGGACATGATTGCCGAAAAGTTTTTGGGTGATATCCGTTGCGGACAGCCCTTAAGGATCTTGGCGTTAAGTATGCCGTTTATGGCGTTTGCGGCGTGTCTGAAGGGCTGGTTTATTGCAAAGCAGAAGGTCACGGTAACCTCTTCGGCATCGCTTTTCGAGCAGATTATCAAAATAACCGTCACGGCGCTGTTTTTGAATGTTGTGTTCTCGAACACCGACGATATCGGAACTCTTTGCACGGGAATCGTTATGGGCGTTACGGTTTCGGAGATGTGCTCGTTTACATATCTGTTCCTCTTCCGTGCGATACCGAAGAGAAAAGAAAAGCAAAGATCCTTCCCGACCGAAACAAAACGTGACAGTATGCGTTCCTTAATAAACGTAACTCTGCCCATATCGCTTTCGGTCTATCTTACAAGCATACTGCACACCGCCGAAACGCTGCTTATCCCGTACGTTTTCGAAAGCTATTCGGGCGACAGGGGTTATGCACTTTCGCAGTTTGGTATGATACGGGGAATGGTCGTGCCGATACTGTTTTTCCCGTTTGCCTTTTTAGGAAGTCTTGTTTCGGTGTTCACTCCCGAAATAAGCCGTCTTAACCTTATGCACGACCGACGTCCGCTTTATTCGCGAATATCGTCGGTAATGTCCTTCGTTTCCATACTTTCCATATCCGTCGGCGGACTTTTCTTCTTTCTGCCGAGCGAGATAGGTGAAGCCTTCTACCCCGGCGAAAATACTGCAAAGGCAATAGCGATACTCTCGCTCGTAACACCCTTTATGTACGTAGAGACCGTCTCCGACGGACTTTTGAAGGCAATAGGGGAACAGGTTCAAACCTTAAAGTTTACGGTTTATAATTCGGTTTTGCGTGTTGTGTTGATTTTGCTTCTCGTGTCACGTACGGGCGAAGTCGGTTATCTTTGGCTCTTGGTCATATCAAATACCTTTACGTACGTCCTCTGCCGTCATAGGCTTTACAAGGCAACGGGCGTTAAACCACGATGGCAGACAGATATATTCCTTCCTCTTCTTTGCGCCGTTTCGAGCGGCGTTTCTGCAAGGTTTATATTATCAAAGCTTGCCCTTGGCGGTGCGATAGCAAACGCATCGGCAGGTACGATCATATATGTCGGCGTGTTTGCATTGATATTAATGCTTTTTGCTTATGAACGTATAAAAACAACGGTAACAAGGTTGCGTGGATAATGTTTGAAAGCTCGATAGGAAAACTTTTTCGCTATCTCCCTTTGCGTATTTCGGTTGCAATAAATTCTTTGCCGAAGGATATTCTTGAAAATATAAACGAGATACGGCTTCGCAAAAGAGGTGCGCTGTCGGTCACACTTGGCGTTACAAACCTTTTTCTTGACGGGAAGGGCAATATCTGCCCTCTCGGTTCGGCGATCACCGTCACCGACGAGGAGATATCGGAATGTATCCGACGGCTAACGGAAGGCTCGCTGTATAGCTATGACGAATACGTCGCATCGGGCTTCATACCTCTTTCCTGCGGAGGAAGGGCAGGTGTTTGCGGAAAGGCGAACAAAAACGGCTTTTCGGAGATATATTCGGTCAATTTAAGGCTAAACCGATTTCTTCCCGACGTTGCAAGACCGCTTGTTGAGGAGTTTGCCGAAAACGGAATCAAGGGTACCGTAGTATGCTCTCCGCCTGCGTTCGGCAAGACGACTTTTCTTCGGAGTATTGCCTATCTTCTTGCTGTCGGAAAGGGGATTGAACCCAAACGTGTTGCGGTTGCAGACGAGAGAAACGAAATAGCCGTCGGAATATTCGGTTCGGGCTTGCTCGACGTTCTTTCGGGTATGCCGAAAGGAGAGGCAATAACACTTTTGACACGCACGATGTCGCCCGAGATCATCGTCTGTGACGAAATAAGCGCAAATGAAACGGCATCTGTGCTTGAAGCGCAAAACACGGGTGTTTCGCTTATTGCTTCCGCACATTGTACCGACGTTAGCGAGCTTCAAAAACGTGGAAGAATGAAACAGCTTCTCGATCAAAACGTTTTTCCTCTCTGCGTTGTCCTCGGCTATGACGGCGGATACACCTGCAAGGTTATGAAAACGGAGGAGCTGATATGAAATGGATCGGAGCTTTGCTTTTTGTACTTGCAACCTATCTTTTCGGCACAAAGCTTTCCAAAGACGAGGAAGAAAGGCTTTTGTCGGTCGATTCGCTGATAAAGCTTTTAACCTATATGAAACGCAAAATAAACAGCGAAAGAACACTCCTTTTCGAGCTTTTTTCCTCTTTCCGTGATGAATATCTTGAACGTGTCGGATTTCTCGAGGAGATCAACCGCAACCGCAACCCTTCGGAGGATAAATGGGAGAGTGCTTTGTCGTTATTGTCTTTCGAGATCGATATAAAAGCCGAGATGATACGGTTTTTCTCGGAGCTTGGCACACTTCAGCTTGAAGACCAAATAAAACGTATTGATTATATTTTGTCCGTACTTTCCGAAAGGCGTGACGTGATAAAAAAAGAACTCCCCGACAAACAAAAAACAATAAAAACGGTATGCCTTCTTGCAGGTATGCTGACGACGATAATTCTCTTGTAACAGAAAGGAAACGAAAAATTGGGAATAACCTTAATATTAAAAATAGCAGGAATCGGGCTTGTTGTGAGCGTTGCCTGCCAGATATTGCAAAAAAGCGGACGTGACGAGCAGGCAACCTTCGTTACCGTCGCAGGCGTGATCATCGTAATGCTTATGCTTTCAAAAGAGATAAGCTCGCTGTTTTCAACGCTTAAAAGCGTTTTTGGGCTGTGAACGTATATGCGGTCTGCGGTTTTGCTGTTGCCTCTGCGTGCATTATCGCATTTTTACGTCAGATACGTCCCGAGCTTGCAACCGTATCGGTTGCGCTTGTCGGCGTTTTAATATTCGTATATCTGCTTAACGGACTGTCTCCCTTCGTTTCATTTTTAAAAAACACCGCCGCAGAGACGGGGAACGGGGGATATTTCGCCTTGATGTTAAAATCGTTGGCGATATCGCTTTGCTGCCGTGTCAGCGCAGACGTATGCCGTGATTGCGGAGAAAGCTCGCTTGCTTCACGTGTGGAGCTTGCGGGGAAGGTGAGCATCGTAATAATAAGTATTCCCGTTGTTGAACAGCTTTTCGGAATTGCAAAGGATATGCTCGGATGAAAAAATCGATTTTGATAATGGCTTTTATATTCTGCCTTTTGCCCTGCTTTTGTATAAAGACCCTTGCTTATGAAGATTCGCAAACCGAAAGCATAGCCGAACAAGCAGGCGCAGATAAGCTTGAAAACGACTATCTGACAAAGGACGAGCTTTCGGGTGATAAGTCTGTAAACGTTTTCGAGAAAACTCTTTCCATAATAAAAGATTCTCTTCGTGATAACGGATTTTCGGTCGTGAGATCCTTCGGCGGAGTCTTGGCTGTGGTTCTGCTTTCCTGCGTTATGGGAGCAATGAAGTTCGGTCAGAACGAAACGCTGGACAAGGTCTGCGGATATATCTCGGTGCTCGTTTTGGCAGGGGTCACTTATAATATTCTCTACAAGCTTTTCGTGTATATAACTGCAGTTATGGAAGCCCTTGCCGCCGCCGTAGGCTCGTTAATGCCTATTATGGCATCGTTGTACGTTTTCGGCGGTAATCCTGCCGCAGGTGCGGCATCAAGCACGGGACTGCTACTTTTGCTTTCGGTCATATCAATGATATGCACGAAGGTGATACTTCCTCTTTTGCGGATATCGTTCGCACTCTGCCTTACGGGGGCAATACCGGGGAGCATAAATCTCGGCTCGGTAACAAACCTTGTAAAAAACACTTCGACAACGTTGATGGCGTTCGTATTCACTCTGCTTGGCTTTGCATTGTATCTTCAAACCGCCGTTGCATCTGCAAGCGATAATTTTGTAACGAGAAGCGTCAAATTCGCAAGCGGTGTTATAGTGCCCGTCATCGGCAATATGCTCGGCGATGCATCGAGGACGGTTATGGCATCGGTTTCGGTAATAAAAGGCTCTGTCGGGGCAGTGGGCGTGGTTATAATACTCTCCGTCGTAATACCGCCGATCATCGTTGTGCTGCTGAATAAATTTATGCTTTTGATCTGCGGGATCGTCTCTAAATCCTTGGGTTGCGATATCGAAAGCCGTTTTTTGTATGACCTTATCGGGATATTAAACGTCCTGCTTGCGCTTGTTGCAGGCGCAGGGGCGGTTTGTATAATTGCACTTGCCGTATTCGTAAAAACGGGGGTGACGTTATGAACGGATTTTTCTATACGCTGCTCGTGACCTCGGTCTGCGGTGCTGTCTGCACGATGCTGTCGGGGAACGGTTTTGAAAAATATATAAAATATATCGCTTCGCTCGTTTGCATTTGTGTTATGCTGTCGCCGCTAAAAGAGCTTGACCTTTCGTCGATGTTCGACGTGGATGCGGATATTGGTATTGAAAATACAGAATCCCCCGAAGGACTTTATCCTCTTGCGGCAGAAATAACCGAAGAACGTGCCGAAAGCTATATTAACGATATCGTTTTTTCGGAATTTGGCATAAAACCAAAGGCAACCGACATAAAAATAGATTGGGATTCAAACGAGCCTATGATTGAAAACATAACCGTCGTTTTCAAAAAAGAGGATATACATTGTAAGGAATCGGCGCAAGACTATCTTAAAAACGTTCTGGGCGGAGAGGTGAAAATTATTGAAGGTTGAACAATGGATCGAAAAATTCAAAAAGCTTTTCGGCACGAAAGGCGGAGCTTTTATAATAATCGGACTTATCTCAGGCGTTGCCTTGCTTTTGATACCGACAGAAACAAAATCTCCCGAAATCACAGAAAACACGGGAGAAAAGATAAGCTCGGTTGAATATTGCACAGAGCTCGAAAAAAAGGCAGAGGAATTGATCTTGCGCCTGCCCGAAGTCAAGGAATGCTCTGTCTTTATAACGCTTGAATCCGGCTTTCGGTATATCTATGCCACCGACCAGCACGTTCGTGAGGAGAGCGATTCAAAGCAGACCGACAAGACGATAGTGCTTGCCGACAGTACCGACGGTGAAACGGCTATTCTTGTTGAAGAAACGATGCCGAAGATTGCGGGTGTTGCCGTTGTCTGCGAGGGTGCATCGTACGAAACGCAAAGAAGGATCATAGACCTTATATGCGCCTTGTTCGATATAAAAAGCAATCGGATAAGCGTTCAAACATAAAACATATTTACGGAGGGCAATAATGGACATTAAACAAAAATACGAACAGGTCAAAAGAAAGCTTAAAGAGCTTGATTGGAGAGGCTTGATAGCAACAAAAGCATTCATAACCGTCGGTTGCGTTATGCTGATATGCGTTGCGGTGCTTGTAAGCTCGCTTGTGAACCGAACCGATGAACCCATCGTGGGCGAAAACGGAAACAAGGTTCTCGGTAATACGCTTCTTGTCGATGCAAGCGCAAGTGACGATAGTTCACTTGATGACAGCCAAACCAAACCCGATGCAAACACAAACAATCAATCAAGTGATAACGATTTCTTTGCTATGTCGATAATCAACCGTACCCAAGTTCGTGATTCCGCACTTGAAGTATTGAACGAGATCGCAACAAATCCGGACACTCTTCCCGATGCAAAGGAAGAAGCTCTTTCTTCCATCGCCGATATCGCCGACGATATGACGGCAGAAGCCAACATCGAAACGCTTGTAAAAGCAAAGGGTATTGCCGAATGTGTCGCAGTTATAAGCGGTGAAAATTGCTCTATCGTAGTCAATGCAAGCGGTCTTGTTCCCGATGAATTAACACAGATAACCGATATCGTCTATGAACAAACGGGAATCCCCGTTGCCAACATAACCGTTGTCGAAGCAAAAGAATGATTTTTATTTTCACGGTGCAGGTTGGATTAATGCAACTTGTCATTCCGAGTAAACAAGACAGTATAACCTGTCATTCCGAGCAATCCGAACCGGGGTCCCCGAAAACGCTTGCGTTTTTGGGGTGGTAGTATTGAGAGGAATCTCACTTAGGAGAAGGTAAAGTTAATTAACCACAGACAAAAGAAACAACTGATTGAGATTCTTCACTTCATATTCATTCCGTTCAGAATGACACATTCCTGTAATTCCAAGCGGCATAGGGGTAATAAACCCCTCCTGTTTCTACAGTTGTATTCAAAAACAAAACAAAAAAGCCTCTCGTTCGAGAGGCTTTTTTATATGTTATCTTATTCGAAAGAACTTTCGCCTGCGAGTACGCCGTTAAGGTTGTTTACGATTTCTTGACCGTAAACGATCTTGCCGTTTGCGTAGCATGCAAAGGGAACTGCAACGATGTCCTGATCTGCATATTCTGCAAGACCGATAACAGTTGCATAGAAGGTGCAGGTATCATAATCATCGAATGCCTTGCCTTCTTCGTATTCTTCAATACCGCAAGCGGTAACCTTGATAACGTAGGAAGCAATTTCAGAATTGCTTGCGTAGTTGAGGTCAAGAGTGTTGTCGCCGAGACGGTAGTCGGAGATGAGAAGGAAGCCGAGGTCGGTAAGTTCGCCGTTGGTGTCAACCTTGGTGTAGGTTGCGCCGAAACGCAAACCGTTGGAGTTTGCATTAGCCTTTGCGCCGAGAGATTCAACCGAATCCTTCGGGTTGTAGAAGATGATGTTAGCGTTAGTACCAACAGTTTGGTTGTCAACGTTGATGTTGTTTAACTGGAGCGCCATACCGGGCTTAACTGCAGCAAGGGTATCGAAGTTGACCTTCGAAGCGGTGCTGGAAGAAGTATCGTCCCAGTGAACTGCGATGAGGATTTCGTCATCAGCGAGAGTGTAGCTGGAAGAGTTGCCGGAAGGACCGGGAGTTTCAATGCTCTTAACGATGTATGCGCCTGCGGAAGCATCGTATTTAGCAACACAGTTTGCGGTCCAGGTGATGTTTGCGGTAGTGTTGTTAACAGTACCGAAATCGGGAGTGAAGATGGTTGCTGCGCCTGCGGTGATAGAGTTGTTAAAGCCGGTTATATAAACGCTGTCGCCCGAAGCGGATTCGGAAAGGTTGAAGTAAACGTCGAATGCGATCTTGCCTGCGCTTGCATCATAGGAGTATTGGATACCCTGATGCGAACCGTTAGAGGTGGTAAGAGTAAGTGCGCAGTTGGAATTGATAGTTACGCCGGAAGCAGCGGTTATCGAGAAGTAGTAGTCATAAATGATACCCTCTTCGAAAGTGGAACCTGTGTGGGTTGCCCAGTCGTCGCCGCCGATAGAGCCGATGGTGTAGCGGTAAACGTTAGCGGTAACGAGATTGGTAAGAGAAGTATCGCCGTTTACGCTGTAAAGGGTGGGAGTAAAGGTTGCGCCGCCTGCAACGGGAGTTGCAGAGGTGGTTCTGAATTCGATAGAGTTGACAACGGTGCTGGTAGTACCGCCGTTGCCGCCGGACCCTTCGCCGCCGACATAGGTAACTTCAACTTCGTCCAACCACATATGGTCTGCGGTACCTGCGGTGTTAGCGTCGATAACGAATTTAACGTATCTGTTGGTAAGGGGTTCGCCGTCAACGGTAACGGAAAGCTTATAGGTGTTCCAACCGGTAGTACTGTCGGAACCGGTAGCCTGAGCCGTTGTTGTAGCGGCAACTTCGGTATAGGTTCCGTTAAGGCTGTCGCTGACCAAAACGGTAAAGCCCGAAGGAGCGGAAGTGATGCCCCAGCTTGCGTTCGTAGCAGCGTAAACAGAGAAGGTATCGTACGTTGCTTCGGTTCCTACGTCAACAGTGACGTTAAGCTCGGGAAGGTACCAGCCGGCATATCTTTCTTCTTCACCGCCGTAGATGCTTCCCTTAGAACCGTCGGTAAGCTTTGTGCCGTTATCGGCATAATTATCGGTACGGGTGTTTGCGTCTGCATAGTAGGTAGCGTTCTTCGAAACGTTACTGCTACTCGAACCGCCGTCTACGTTGTTGTAGCCGTACTGTGCCATGATTGCGGGGTAGTCCTTGTAGGAAACGTTAACGTCGAGCATATCGAGACCGATACCGTCGTATTCGTAACCGTAGAAGGAATACTGCCACATAGAGCAGTCAGAGCTTATGTTATAGTTCGAAGGGTTGTAAGCGCTTGCAGAGGTGTTGGAAGTAACGTAAGCGATCCAAAGGTCATAAGTTTGCTTGATTGTCGTTGTAAGGTTGTCGTAGAGGTTATAGTTGCCGTAAATACCGGGGAAGTAACCTGCTGCGATCATGGTTTCGCACCAGCCTTGGCTGATAACGGGAGCGATAGACGTAGACATCTGGTTGGATTCTTCAATATCGATATATATCGGATATTCGAAGTACATATCGTAGCTTTCGATAACGTCGATACAGAATTCAGCATCCGCAACAGCTTCGTTATAGGTGAGAGCGTAGGAATAATAGTAAAGACCGATATCCATTCCTGCTTCACGTGCCATATTATAATATGTAACGAAGTGGGGGTCGTAATAACGTCCCGAAGAGTCTTCACTACCGAGACGGAGAATTACGAAGTCGCAGCCGTCAGCTTTCATTTTGTTGAAATTGACAAGGGAATAATCGGCGTCGCTTTCAGACCATCCGTCAGATCCTACGTTGTAGAACGAAAGGTCGCAACCCTCATAAATGTGGGTGGTGTAGCCCTGAAGACCTGCGCCTTCAAGAGCGGAAACTGTTGTCATTCCCATAGGAACGAACATAGCGGCCATCATAACCAAAGAAAGGCAGACAGCCAAAATGCGTTTGGTGAGTTTCATAAATTTCCTCCTTATTATATCATAAATCAAAATGCTTACATCGTATATTGTAATGTTTTTATTAAAAAAAGTCAATCTTTAATCATACCTTAAAAAGTTTTTTGTATATTTGCACAAACGAGCGGAAGATTTTTGGTGTTTTGTCACAATCTCATATTAAATCAACACAAAAAAGCTTTAAAAACACACGTTTCAAGGAGAAAAAAGAACAAAAAACTATCGACAAACAGATTTTTTTGTTTATAATGTAATAAAAATGACGAAAAACGAAGGTATATATTTTGAACGAATGTAAGAGAAGGGACTATCTGAAAAACGTTTTCCCTTGTTTGTATTACGGAATAATGTGCGGTATTGCTGTCGGTGCGGTAATATTTCTCTTTAAGCTTGCCGCAAAGAAGGCGGAATCGGTCTCCCGTTTCCTCTATTCTACCGCAAAAGAAGACCCGATATATATTGTTTGTGCCTTTCTCCTGCTTGCCGTTTGTGCGTTGGCGATGTGCTGGCTGCATAAAAAAGCCCCCGAGGTACGTGGCGGCGGTATTCCGAGAAGCGAAGGTGTTTTGAGAGGTGTACTAAGCTTTCGTTGGGCAAGAACACTTTTCGGGACGTTTTTCGGAAGCGTTATAAGCTTTCTTTGTGCGATCCCTGTCGGCAGTGAAGGCCCTGCGGTTTTAATGGGTACCTCTCTCGGCGCAATGTGCGGTAAGGCATCGAAGAACCAAACGACTTGGAACAGATATATTATGACGGGCGGCGCAGGCGCAGGCTTTGCCGTTGCAACGGGTGCACCTCTTTCGGGAATCTTGTTTGCTCTTGAGGAGATACACAAGCGTTTTACCCCGATGCTTGTCCTTACGGTATCCTCGTCGGTAATTTCGGCAACCTATATAAACCGTTTGCTTTGTGAAACCTTCGGGCTCGACCCGAATATGCTTCATATCGAAAAGCTTGCAAGCTTTGAACTTTCCCACGTCGGCTATCTTTTACTTTTGGGTGCGCTCGTAGCCTTGGCGGTTGCGGTATTTGACAGCTCTATTGATTTCTTGACTGTATTCACAAGAAAACACAAAAAGTATTTAACGGCACCTTTGATGATGTTGACCGTCTTTCTCGTGACGGGTGTATTGGCGTTCACCTTCTCCGACGGCGTATACAGCGGACACGATGCAATACTTGAGGTCGCATTTGAATCAAAGACGTTTTCCTTCCTTATTATATTATTCATAGTAAGACTGCTTATGATGTTGCTTGTCACCGATAGCGGTGCAACCGGCGGTATCTTTATTCCGACTCTTGCCATAGGTGCGGCTTTTTCTGCAATAGCTTCAAAGATCCTCGTTATGATAGGTATGCCCGAATCCCTTTTCGCAACTGCGGTAATATTGGGTATGTGCGCCTTCATCGGCGGAACGCTCCGTGCGCCTTTGACGGCATCAATATTATTTGTCGAGCTAACGCTTCAGTTCTCCGATTTTATGTACGTTGCGCTCGTCGTTTTTGCGGTATCCTTTGTGACCGAGATATTCAACCTAACACCCTTCTACGACCTTGCTCTTGAAAATATGGAACACGCTCAAAACGAAGGCAAGACTGCGAATATCGCAAACTTTGAAATGGTCGTTTCAAAAGGCTCGTTCGTTGTCGGAAAAATGGTTCGTGATATTATGTGGCCCTCGTCTTCAACGGTAATAAGCATAAAACGTGCCGATGAAAACGGCGAAGACACCGACAATAACGGCGAAAAGAAGCTTTATGCAGGCGATACTGTCGTGCTTCACGCAAAATATTTTGATGAAGAAGAACTGAAAGAACTCCTCTTCGGTCTTGTCGGCAGGGAAAGCGAAATTAATAAGATATAAAAAGAAAGGCTGTGGATTTCCCACAGCTTTTTTTGTGGCTGAATTTGAACACCCTTAAGGGATAGAAAAAAAGCGCAGAACACAAAAAACATATAAAAAACAGAAAATGGAGCACGTCGCTCCATTTTCTTTCATATAAAATTGTTTTTACGGTATGTTTATAGGGATTTGTATAAACTCATTTATGATTTTTTGTTTTTTTGCGTTCTGCGCTTTTTTTACATCCCTATCTGTCAATATAAGCAATAGCCGCAAGAGCACTCGTTGCACCGTCTGCGATAGCGGTTGCGATCTGACGAACACCCTTTTGTCTGCAGTCGCCTGCAACAAAAAGTCCGTCGGTGGACGTCAGACATTTTTCGTCGGATACGATATAACCGAATCTGTCACGTTCCGCAAGACCTTCTGCAATCTCCGTGTCGGGAGCAAGTCCGATAGCAACGAAAACGCCTTCGAAATCCATCTTTGTTTCGCTTCCGTCGGCAACGTTCTTTGCAACAAGTCCCGTCAATTCTCCGTTTTCGGAAAGAAATTCCGAAACAACGGTTCCGAAGATAGCCTTAACGTTGGGCTTTGCCATCAAAGCATCGACAAGTCTGCTTTCCCCCGTGAAGTTGTCGAGGTTCTGAATAACCGTAACGCTTTCGCAAAGGTCTGCAAGGAGGATCGCTTCCTGCAAAGCGGAGTTACCGCCGCCGATGACTGCAATATTCTTGCCTGCGTGGAACGCACCGTCGCAAACCGCACAGAAGGAAATACCGTTGCCGATAAGGTCGATCTCACCGGGAACACCCAAAAGACGGTGCTTCGCACCGGTTGCAACGATAACAGCTTTTGCGGTATGCTCGCCGCTGTCGGTAATGACTTTTTTGGTACCGTCGGCAAGAAGTTCAATAGATTCAACTTCTTCAAGGTCCATATCAGCACCCTGCGCAAGCGCCTGCTCGACAAGCGAATCTGCAAGCTCGCTGCCCGAAACAGAGAGAAAACCGGGATAGTTTTCGATCTTCGGCGAGAAGGTCATCTGACCGCCGAAGCTGTTTTTTTCGAGGATCAAAACCGTTTTGTTGGCACGGAGCGCATATATTGCGGCAGTAAGACCTGCGGGTCCTGCGCCGATAATTATAATATCATGCATATCAATTCACAGCACCCCGAAGAAAGATCTTCGGGGTACTTTTCCTTTTAATTATTAGTTTCCGAGGAATTTCTTGATGTTCGAAACGTTAACGATCTTTTCGGAACCGTTTTCGGTGGGAACAACAAGCGTGGGAGCCTGCTTAAGACCAAGCTCTTTTGCAAGCTCGGGCTCGTCTTCAACGTAGACCTTGCGGTAGCTTACGTTTGCTTTGTCGAGGAGCGACGCCGCAATACGGCAGTTGGGGCAGGTCTTGGTAGCAAAGAGAATGGTTTCTCCGACGTTACCGCAAGCGCAAGCTTCTTCTGCTTTTTCTGCCTTTACGTGAACCTCGTTCTTGTTCATAACGTCATAGTTCACACGGTCCTTATATTCCTGCGATTTACCGTCGTTCCAGTTCTGAACGGGACGGTAGTAACCGGTGATACGGCTGTAAACCTCTGCGGTCTCACCGCATTCGGGACAGGTGAAATGCTCGCCTGCGATATAGCCGTGGTTCTTACATACAGAGTATGTGGGAGAGATGGAATAATAAGGAAGCTTGTGGTTTTCTGCAATCTTGCGGACAAGGTTTGCCGCAGCCTTCCAATCGGGAAGCTTTTCACCAAGGAATGCGTGGAATACGGTACCCGAGGTGTAAAGAGTCTGGAGGTCGTCCTGAATGGAGAGAGCTTCGAATATATCATCGGTGTATCCAACGGGAAGGTTGGAGCTGTTGATATAATAAGAAGTGCCGTTTTCGTTAGCGGTAACGATGCTGGGATAACGGCTTACGTCGTGCTTAGCAAGACGGTATGCGGTGGATTCTGCAGGAGTTGCTTCAAGGTTGTAAAGGTCGCCGTATTTTTCCTGATAGTCGGAGAGACGTTCACGCATACGGTTAAGAACACGCTTGGAGAATTCCTGAGTTTCCTTGTGAGTCATATCCTTGCGGATCCATTTTGCGTTAAGACCTGCTTCGTTCATACCGACAAGACCGATTGTGGAGAAGTGGTTGTCGAAGGTGCCGAGGTAACGCTTGGTGTAGGGATAGAGACCTTCGTCAAGAAGCTTTGTGATGATGGTTCTCTTGATCTTAAGGGAGCGTGCGGAAACGTCCATAAGGTGGTCGAGTCTTCTCATAAAGTCTTCTTCATCGGAAGAGAGGTATGCAAGTCTGGGCATATTAAGAGTAACAACGCCGACAGAACCGGTGCTTTCGCCCGAACCGAAGAAACCGCCGGATTTTTTTCTAAGCTCACGGAGGTCAAGACGCAAACGGCAGCACATCGAACGAACGTCGCTCGGTTCCATATCGCTGTTGATATAGTTGGAGAAGTAAGGAGTGCCGTATTTGCTGGTCATTTCGAAGAGAAGCTTGTTGTTTTCGGTTTCAGACCAGTCGAAATCTGCGGTGATGGAATAGGTGGGGATAGGATACTGGAATCCACGTCCGTTAGCATCGCCTTCGATCATAATTTCGATAAACGCTTTGTTTATCATATCCATTTCGGCTTTGCAGTCTTTATATTTGAAGTCCATTTCCTTACCGCCGACGATGCAGTTAAGCTCTGCAAGGTCGTTGGGAACGGTCCAGTCGAGCGTGATGTTCGAGAAGGGAGCCTGTGTACCCCAACGGGAAGGAGTATTAACACCGTAGATGAAGGATTCGATGCATTTCTTGACCTGGTCGTAGGAAAGGTTGTCGACCTTAACGAAGGGAGCAAGATAGGTATCGAAGGAGGAGAATGCCTGAGCGCCTGCCCATTCATTCTGCATAATACCAAGGAAGTTGACCATCTGGTTGCAAAGGGTTGCAAGATGGCTTGCGGGGGAAGAGGTTATCTTTCCGGGAACACCGCCCAAGCCTTCCTGAATAAGCTGTTTAAGCGACCAACCTGCACAGTAGCCGGTAAGCATGGAAAGGTCGTGAATGTGAATGTCTGCGTTGCGGTGTGCGTTTGCGATCTCGTCATCATAGATCTCGGAGAGCCAGTAGTTTGCGGTAATTGCGCCGGAGTTGCTAAGTATTAGACCGCCGACGGAATAAGTAACGGTGCTGTTTTCCTTAACACGCCAGTCAACGTTCTTAACGTATTTGTCAACCAATGCCTTATAGTCGAGCATAGTCGATTTCATATTACGAAGCTTTTCTCTCTGACGGCGGTAAAGGATATATGCCTTTGCAACGTCGGCATAGCCTGCCTGAGCAAGAACGCTTTCGGCGCTGTCCTGAATATCCTCAACGGCGATATAACCGTCTTTGATCTTGGTTTCGAAATCGGAGGTAACTTTGAGCGCAAGGAAATCTATAACGCTGGGGTGAGTGGGACGGTCGCAAGCTTCAAATGCCTTTTGGAGCGCAGCTGCGATCTTTTTGATGTCAAATTCGGCAGTTTTGCCGTTTCTTTTAACAACCTGATACATAGTTCTGTTACCTTTCTATATTGTAATTTTTATTATATACTCGATTTTTGCCGCATCGGTCGGCGAATATAACAATATCATAATATTGGTGGTATGTCAATAGAAAAACACAAGATATTGTGGTTTTGGAACTTTGCACAATATCTTGTGTTAAATTATGGTTATTTATGACATAGCATAAAAGAACCGAACACACAATGGTTTGAAAAGTCCTTTTCGCCCATAATATCGCAATACTCATTAGGAATACGCTCGTATTCCGTCACTCGTCTTGCTCATTCTGAACAAAAAGTTCAATTTCGAACAACCTACGGCGAGGTAGTTTCGAGAAGAAATTTTGATTTTGAGCGCAGATATACCATCGTATATCAAGAGAAAAAGCGAAATTTATGCCGAAAATAACCGCCGTAGGCATTGCGGGTTCGGTTCTTTTATGCTATATACTTATAACCCTCTTATTTCGGCAGTAGGAACATATGGTAAAACGCTATCAAGCAACTCCTTTGTCTCTTCGGCTGAAAAGGCAGATAAACCGCCCGAAATCAGGTCTCCGGAGTCAATAAACTGCTGAATGAAGTATTTTTTCGCACCCTTGATGAATTCGCCGATGCCCTTAAAATCTTCAACGGTATGAATACCCTTAACGGCGGTGGTACGGAATTCGTAATCGATTCCCGAATTCATAATGATCAAAACACTTTCCTTCATCGGTTCAATATCTATATCTTGTATGCCGACGGCTTCGGAATAATTCTCGGGCGAGGATTTAATATCCATAGCGATATAGTCAACAAGACCTTCTTCGATGACTTCTTTCAGCTTTTCGGGATAAAAACCGTTCGTGTCAAGCTTTATCTTATACCCAAAACTGCGAAGAAATCTCAAAAACTCAACTGCGTCCTTTTGAAGCAGAGGTTCACCGCCCGTAAGGCAGATTCCGTCAAGAATGCCCTTGCGTTTTTCAAGAAATTGAGAGATCTCTTCCTTATTTATTATATTATCCGCTTTTCGTACTACCAAACCCGCATTGTGACAGAAGGGACAGCGAAGGTTGCACCCGTGCGAAAACATCGTGCAGGCAACGTGACCCGGGTAATCAAGCAGAGTTAACTTTTGAAGTCCTTCGATAATCATTTTTATCACCTCTTTTTTATTATACATAAAACAGCGGTGCTTTTCAATCTTTATTTATCTGAAAAACAAAGCTCCGAAGATCTTGCTTAAAATCGAGCCGTAAGAAATCTCTGTAACACCGCTTTCCGTATATACCTTCGCACGTCCGACTTCTTCTCCGTTACGGCAATAGGAAATATATCCTGCTTCTGCTCCGCTTTCAAACGGTGCTTGCAGACTTTCGGCAATAAAAGGCTTTGCCTCGATATCGCTCGAATTACCCTTTGAGGAAAGAATATTTATCGGCTCGGATCTTAAGTTTACCGTTTCGGAAATACCTCTTGTGACCTTTAGGGGTTGGAGAGAGGGAACTTCGGGCGTGATTATCGAATAGTTTGCAAAGCCGTAATCAAACATACCCTTCGCCGCCGCAAAACGCTTGTCGCTCGTCGATGCACCAAGCACAACGGCAATAAGGTGCATACCGTCACGCTTTGCCGTACCCGAAAGGCAATATTTTGCTTCTCCCGTAAAGCCCGTTTTCATACCCGTTGCGCCCTTGTAAAAACGGATAAGCTTGTTTGTGTTGGCAAGACCAAAGGCACCGTTGCGTATCGTGTCCATCCAAATTCCCGTGTATTTAAAGATAAGCTCGTACTTCATAAGCTCTCTCGTGATAAGAGCAATATCCAAAGCGCAGGAATAATGTCCTTCGGCAGGCAGACCGTTGGTGTTAACAAAATTCGTGTTTTCGCACCCAAGCTCCTTTGCCCTTGCGTTCATTGCGGAAACGAAAGAAGCCTCGCTTCCGCAGATATATTCGCCCAAGGCGACGGTTGCATCGTTCGCAGAAACGACGACGAGCGATTTAAGAAGGTCCTCAACAGACATTTGCTCGCCCGGCTCGAGAAATACCTGCGAACCGCCCATAGAAGCGGCATATTCCGAAACGGTCACCATATCCGAAAGCGAGATACGTCCCGAATCGATCGCTTCCATAACCAAAAGCGTGCTTATAACCTTTGTTACCGATGCGATAGGGAGGTGTTCTTTTTCGTTTTCGGCAAACAAGACCTTTCCCGTTGAATATTCCATAAGTAAAAGCGATTTTGCATCGCCGTCGCTTATGTATTCCGCATTAGCAGGCTCGAACCAAAAATCTCCCGTCGGTATATCATAAGGATAGACGCTTGCTTCTTCGGTTGCAGTAACCGAAAAGGGAATGAGTAAAAGCTGAATAGTTAATAAAAAACAAATAAATCTTCTCATTGCAAAACCCCGTAAAGTATTGTATTTGTTCAATAATATTCGCTAAAATGGTAGTGTATGAAAAGTTTTTCGGAAAAAATAAATAAAATATTAAAAAAACAGTTGTATTTTTTAGTAAATTGTGGTAAGATTAATACAACAAATTAATTTTGGAGGAATTAGATATGAAGAAATTTACATTACTTCTCGCTATGTTGCTTTGCCTCGTTCCCGTTCTTGCTTCTTGCGGCGGCGCAGGTAGCCCCGAAGCAGCAGTAGAAACCTGGCTCGACGCTGTATATGATGACGGCGGTGCAGAAGTTGAAGACGTTTACGCTGTTAAATTGGCTTGGAACCTCGACGTTATTGATCTTATCGATAACGACGACAAGGCTTCCGAATTGGAAGATGGTGTTCGTGCGGCACGTGAAGGTGCTAAGGACAAGATCAACGAAATGGAAGACATCGAAGAAACCATCGAAGAAAACAAATGGGATGATTGCAGCGTTTCTTACGAAATCATCTACTGCAACGAATATGACGAAGACAGCGATACCTTTGATGAAGCAAAGAGCAGCTTTATGTACAAGGGCACCGCAATTGAAGACGAATTGACTGCTGTTGCTGCTGTAGGCGTTCTCGTTACCAGAGAAATCGAAAAAGACGGCGAAGTTATTACTATGGCTGACGTTGAAACCTTTACCGTATACTGCGTAGACGGTAGCTGGTATATCGGCTAATTACTGTTAATAAAACGGTTCTGCGAAAAGCAGAGCCGTTTTTGTTTATTTTATAAAATAAAATATATCGAAAAAACGATAATTTCTTATAAATTTCTCTTGTAATTGTCGAATTTCGCTGTTATAATATTTCATCATAAATTTTTGATTTTTAATATATCGGGAGGAATATAAAATGCAAAATAATTTGCGTCCTGAATCTATGGAACGTATAACGACCAAAGAACTCGCAAATGCGTTTATCGAAGAACAGATTGCAGAAGTACGTGCGCAGGTCGGCGATAAAAAGGTGCTTTTGGCGCTTTCCGGCGGTGTTGATTCTTCCGTTGTTGCCGCACTTCTTATTAAGGCTATCGGCAAACAGCTCGTTTGCGTTCACGTAAACCACGGTCTTATGCGTAAGGATGAATCCGAAAACGTTATAAAACTCTTCAAAGACGGCATGGATGCCAACCTCATCTACGTTGACGCAACCGACCGTTTCCTCGATCTGCTCAAAGACGTTTCCGACCCCGAAACCAAGAGAAAAATTATCGGTAAGGAATTTATAAACGTTTTTGCTGATGAAGCACGTAAGCTTGAAGGTATTTCCTTCCTTGCGCAGGGCACGATCTATCCTGATATTCTTGAAAGCATAAAGCAGGCAGAAGGTAAAAAGGCAGTTAAGTCTCACCATAACGTCGGCGGTCTCCCCGAAGACCTTCAGTTCGAGCTTGTTGAACCGCTCAAGCTCCTCTTCAAGGACGAAGTACGTGTTGTCGGTGAAGCTCTCGGCTTGCCTCATGCTATGGTATACCGTCAGCCGTTCCCCGGCCCCGGTTTGGGCGTACGTTGCCTCGGTGCAATAACCCGTGACAGATTGAACGCTCTCCGTGAAGCTGATGCGATACTCCGTGAAGAGTTTGATATTTGCGGTCTTGCAGAAAAGGTATGGCAGTATTTCGTTGTAATTCCCGACATCAAATCCGTCGGTGTTAAAGACGACAGCCGTTATGAAGGCTGGCCTGCAATAATCCGTGCCGTAAATACTCTCGATGCGATGACTGCTTCTATTGAAGAGATCCCCTATGCGGTCCTTCATAAGATAACTTCCCGTATCACTAACGAGGTCGAAGGCATCAACCGTGTCCTCTACGACCTCACCCCGAAGCCCTCGGGCACCATTGAATGGGAGTGATTTGAGCGTTGCTCAAATCAACTATGATTGCCTGCGGCAAGTTATCAGTTATGATACGCCTTGCGTAGTTATGATGCACCTTCGGTGCAGTTTGAAGTTACAAGGCAATCATATTATAACATTTGGCGAAGCCGAATTTATAACTCTAAACTCATAACTTATCCCGTCTCATAAGCGAAACGAGTTATTAGTTATGATTGCCTACGGCAAGTTATCAGTTATGATAAGCCTTGCGTAGTTATGATGCACCTTCGGTGCAGTTTGAAGTCACAAGGCAATCATATCATAACGTTTGGCAAATCCAAATTCATAACTCTAAACTAAAAACTTCATTTTGGAGACCTGAATGGCAGATAGCGTATTGAGAAACAAATCCAAAGAATTTGCCAAAAACATTGTGTTTCTTTGCAGGAAAATGAAGCAAAACGGTGTTGAAAGCGCTTTAACTAACCAGCTTTTGCGTTGCGGAACATCTGTTGGTGCTAATATACACGAAGCACAGTATGCACAAGGAACAAAAGATTTCATATCGAAGTTTGAAATTGCACTCAAGGAATGTAACGAGAGCGAATATTGGCTTGAATTATTGTATGAGACAAATAGCATAGGCGAAGAGGAATTTCGAAAATTCCAAAAGGTGTGCATAGACCTTCGACGAATGCTCGTTTCATCAGTTACCACCTTAAAAAATAAATGATGCTTATAAAGTGGCTTGAAATCCTTATTCTAAGCCACTTTTCTTTTTTTCGGATATTGTAAATTCGAGAAATATATGATATAATCGCTAAAAAAGAATGGGGAGAGGTATTCTGTATGTCTTTTGAAAAGATCAAGAAAAATTTCGGTTTTGGCTGTATGCGTCTTAAGATGACAGACGATAAGGTGGATTACGATGAATTCAACCGTATGATAGATGCGTTTATCGGCGCAGGATTTAATTATTTCGATACCGCTCACGGATATATTAACGGCAAGAGCGAGATTGCAATAGGCGAATGTCTTTCCGCAAGATATAACCGTGAAGATTTCGTCTTGGCAAATAAATTATCCGCTTGGTGTTTTGAAAAGGAAGAGGATATCGTTCCGCTGTTTGAAAGCCAGCTTGAAATTTGCGGTGTGGAATATTTCGATTTCTATTTGTTCCATTGCATTAATAGAGATACATACCCCAAATACAAAGCGTGCAATGCTTTCGAGATCGTAAAGAAGCTTAAGGAACAGGGCAAGATAAAGCATATTGCTATGTCTTTCCACGATACCGCAGACTTTCTTGATAAGGTATTGACCGAGCAACCCTATGTCGAGGCTGTTCAGTTGCAGATAAACTATCTTGATTACGACGACCCGGGCGTGCAGAGCAAGGCTTGTTACGACGTTGCTGTGAAACACGGCAAAAAGGTCATCGTTATGGAGCCCGTAAAGGGCGGTGCGCTTGTAAATCTTCCCGATAAGGCGGCGCAGGAATTTGATAAATTAAACGGCGGCAGTTATGCTTCGTATGCTTTGCGCTATGCCGCAAGCTTCCCCGAGGTGTTTATGGTTCTCTCGGGCATGAACACTACGGAAATGATGCAGGACAATATCAATACTTTTACCGATTTTGTTCCTCTTAGTGAAGAGGAAATTGCCGTAACCGACCGTGCGAGAGAAATAATTCGTGAAGTAAGACAGGTTCCCTGCACGAAATGTAAATACTGTACCGAGGTTTGCCCTCAGAATATTCAGATTCCCGACATTTTCGAAATCTATAACAGCGTTCTTGCGGCAAAGGTGTCCGCCAAAGATGCAAAACCCTTGCTTCCCAAGGAAAATACTCCTGCAGACTGCATAAAATGCGGAAAATGCGAAAAGAATTGTCCGCAGAATATTGAAATAAGACAGCATTTGGAAAAAATATCCAAGTGGTAAAGCATATAAAAAAACACAAAATTATGGTTAAATATTTTTTAAATACAAAGAGGAGTAAAAAATGAAACTTTCCAGAAAAGTATTCGCAATCATCCTTTCCGTTCTTTGCATTTTTCCTTTGTTCGTAATGTCCGCATCGGCATATTCGGTCTCTATTGCGGCAGACGGCTTCAACACCGTCAGAGGAACCGGCATGTTGGTCATCTATACACCGACCTTCGGCGCGACCAGCGGAACAAACAACTACGGTTATGAGATCGTTGTCGTTGACAACGTTGTTGTAAAAGCAGGCATAGCAGGTAACAACACCATTCCCGCAAACGGATTTATTGTCTCCGGACACGATGACCTTACCGCAGGCGGCAGAAAAATGGCTTCGTGGCTTAAATCCAAAGTATATGTCGGCGATTACGTATATTACACTCCCGACGGAACCGTTACCATTTCCGACCAACCCTTAGAAGTCAGTATGTTCTATACTGTTTCCAACAACTATTCTTCCTTCAACGGCGTGCGTGACACAAACACCCTTGTTATTTACAACAACATCGGTTCTTATACCGGTACGAACGACTGGGGCTTTGAAGTTGTTTGCACAAACGGTGTTATAAGCTCTATCGGCGGTAATAATAACCTTGTTCCCAACGAAATCGGAAGTTTTGTTCTTTCCGGCCACGGTGACAAAGCAGACTGGCTCCAGCAAAACGCACGCTTGGGTATGTCGGTTGAAATAAACCAGGTGGACAGATCCGTACATTTGTCCTATGACGAAGATTCCGCAATTGCCGGAATGGAACTTGAGATCGAATCTCTTTGGGACGACTATAACACTTCCGTAAAGAGATTTGATAATTTCGACTATACCGCAGCAAGCATGGCTATTGAGCAGCTCGAAAAAGACGTCAAGAACGCAAAAGATGCTTTTGAAGCTAACGGCGATGAAAAAGCACTTTCCAATGCAGTTAATGCTTTCAACTCTGCTGTAACAGAAGCTTCTCTTCTTATATGCGAAAGCAGACCTGTTGAATACCGTGCAGTCTGGTTGAGACCTGATCAGAAAAACGCTACGGAAGTTGATAATTACGTTCAATCTCTTTATGAAAACGGCATCAATGCGATCTGTCTTGAAACTCTCATAGACAGTTGTATGATAATGCCGATGCCCGAAGACAGCTTGTTCGAGCATCATCCGAAATTCGGCGGATTTGACGTACTTCAGGCGTTTATCGAATCCTGCCACGAGCGTGATATGGAACTTCACGTTTGGATGCCCGTATTCTACGTAGGCGACGGCGGTTCTTCCAACGTCCACAGAAGCATTGCTATGAAACGTCCCGAATGGTTAAGCGTAAGCAGTACCGGCAAGACCACCGAAGTTACAGACGGCTACGTAATGCTCGACCCGAGCTGTAAAGAAGCTAAAGAATTCCTTCTTGACAGCTATAAATACATCGTACAAACATACGATATTGACTCTCTCCAGCTTGACTACATCCGTTATTTCACCCGTACTGCTACTCTCGATATGGGTTATACCGAAACCGCAATGTCCGAATTCGAAGCAGAATACGGCGTTGAACCCGAATTTAATACCAATTCTGCATATTGGAATAAATGGGTACAGTTCAGAGCAGACTATATTTCCGATTTCGTTCTTCAAATTAAGCTTATGATCGATGAATTTGCACCTGACGTACTTCTTGCGGCAGACGTTGTTCCCGATCCTAACGAAAGCCTTAACTATAACTATCAGAACTACAGCTATTGGGTAGACAGCGGCTGGCTCGACCTTTTGTTCCCGATGGCATATAACAGCGGTTATCAATCGGCTATCCAAGGCTCTGTCGACCGTTGCGGTGATTACGCATTTTCTGCGATCGGTTTGGGCATTTATATGCTCGAGCACGATGCAACCGATATGCAGTCTCAGGTTGAATACAATACCGCTGCAAACGCAAACGGCTCCGCTTTCTTCGAAGCATACCACTACCTCAACAAACTCACCGGCAAACATCTCCTCAAGGGTGTTTTCCGTGAAAAAGCCATCACCCCCACTCTTAACGTTGCAAAGGCATCCAAAGCTCAGATAGAATATATGAAGAGCAGGATCAACGATATCATCGTTCCTCTCGGCGGTATGAGCCAAGCAGATGCATCGACGCTTGTTGCTGAACTCGATAAGCTTTCTGCATCGTTTATCGACGATGACTACAATGTAAGCGCTTATAATAAAGTCGAAGGCTTATTGGACAGCCTTGACATTAAAGTCGAAGCAAGAAACCGTCTCTTGCAAGACCTTGAATTTTCTGTAAAAGCATATACTGTAAACAGCAAGGTCATCAATCCCGACGGAACTATCGACGAACCCGACGAACCCGATGAACCCTCCGACGAACCTTCCGAAGAACCCTCTGAAGAACCCAGCGAGGAACCCTCTGAAGAACCTTCCGAAGAACCTTCCGAGGAACCTTCCGAAGAACCCAGCGAAGACCCCTCCGAAGAACCTTCCGAAGAACCTTCCGAAGAACCTTCCGAAGAGCCTTCCGAAGAACCCTCTGAAGAACCCGCCGAAGAAGACGACACCTCTGACGAATCTACCGATCCCGAAGAAAATGAAGATTCCGAAAAACCCAACACGGGCGACAACGGAAATATGCTTCTCTGGTGCATTCTTCTTGCAGTAAGCGGTGCTATGGCATTCGTGATAAGCAAAAAGAAGAGAATCTAAATTAATTTATAAAAATGAACACCGTTAAAAACGGACAATAAAAAACACAAAAGCTCTCTTTGGAGAGCTTTTTGTTTTACACTTCCGGCGGATATTGTACAATTTAACGAAAAACAATTGACAGCGAAAAGGATTTATGTATAATATTTAAGAATGTTTTAATGTAGCTATAGTAAAATACTGCGAAAAATGTCGAAAGTTCGAATGTGTAAAACAGACGGGAAGGAAAATAATAGAAAAGTATGAAGAAGTTTATTTGTTTTACGTTAGTAATTTTGCTGATGTTCAGTCAGGCTGTTTTTGCGGAAACAAGCACAGAAACAGCGCTTAACACAGGTGATAGAAACATATTGTTTTCGAACGGTTATAGAGGCTTTTGTCTTGATAGTAACCTCAAGGGTGCATATTCAGGAGATAACTTTGAAACAACAGATACGTCAGCGGCTATAAGCAATACAACTAATGCCGACGTTTCTCAATTATTAAAGGTTTTGTTTACACAATGCTTTGACGATATATTTGTGTCCAACGGCAACGGTGGCTACGTAATATCGGATACGAACTTGGTTCAGGCAATCGTTTGGCACCTTACCGATAACTATTACATCTGGGGTACACAGAAAACATTATATAATAAAGCGGTTGCGTATACAGGCGACCCGATTCCCGACGAAGGATATATTCTCGTTCGTGAAAACGGCGAAACCATTAAGTTCAGCTTTATGGTACTTCTTCCCGAAAATAGCGGAACTCAGGATTTCTTTGCGTATAAGTTAGAGGTTGGTATGTTAGAAACCGAGCCTTCCGAGGAACCTTCCGAAGAACCTTCCGACGAACCCAGCGAAGAACCTTCCGAAGAACCTTCTGACGAACCCTCCGAAGAACCTTCCGAAGAACCTTCCGAGGAGCCTTCTGACGAGCCTTCCGAGGAACCTTCCGAAGAACCGTCCGAAGAACCCTCCGAGGAACCTTCCGAAGAACCTTCCGAGGAGCCTTCCGAAGAACCTTCCGAAGATATTTCCGACGAATCCGATCCCTCATTCGACATAAGCGACGTTATGGGCGATGAAAATTCCGACGGTGAATACGATGCAAACCTCAGCGGACCGCCCACTTGTGTACGTGGAGAGGAAATAACCGTTACGGTTACTATCGATAACATCACCGCTAACAACGGCACCCATACCGGACTTACACTTGTTGATTTTCCTATATATTACGACAATACACGACTTTTGATCTCGAACGACCTTGACGAAGATAACGATAATATCCTTGTTTGCGATCCTCTTCTTCCCGATTCAAGCTGGGAGAATTTCTCGACGGTAGAACATACCTTCGACGAACAAACTTTGGTTGCAACTCCTCTTAATAGCGGTGTTGTCTATATCCGTTTCGAAACCCCCAGCGCAGACGTAGACGATTTTGCAGTTCTTAACGGCGATATAACCTTCATGCTTAAATTCATTGTCCTTCAGGATGCGGAAGGCGACATTCCCGTATATATTCCTCACCCCGAAATTGAAGGTGCAACGAATACCGAAGACGGTCCTCCCGTTGAATGTGTCGGTAACGGTTCATATATTATAACCGTTCCCGAATATAACGATGCTTCCGAGGTGCCCTCCGAAGAACCCTCTGAAGAACCCAGCGAAGAACCCAGCGAGGAACCTTCCGAAGAGCCCAGTGAAGAACCTTCCGAGGAACCCAGCGAAGAACCTTCCGAAGAACCCTCTGAAGAACCCTCTGAAGAACCTTCCGAAGAACCCAGCGAAGAACCTTCCGAAGAACCTTCCGAGGAACCCTCCGAAGAACCTTCCGAAGAACCCAGCGAAGAACCTTCCGAAGAACCTTCCGAGGAGCCTTCTGAGGAACCTTCCGAGGAACCCAGCGAAGAACCTTCCGAAGAACCTTCCGAGGAGCCTTCTGAGGAACCTTCCGAGGAACCCAGCGAAGAACCTTCTGACGAACCTTCCGAGGAGCCTTCTGAGGAACCTTCCGAGGAACCCAGCGAAGAACCTTCCGAGGAACCCTCTGAAGAATCCAGCGAAGAACCTTCTGACGAACCTTCCGAGGAACCTTCCGAGGAGCCTTCTGAGGAACCCTCCGAAGAACCCAGCGAGGAACCTTCTGAAGAACCTTCCGAAGAACCTTCCGAAGAACCCAGCGAGGAACCTTCTGAAGAACCTTCCGAGGAACCTTCCGAGGAACCTTCCGAAGAACCTTCCGAGGAACCTTCCGAAGAACCTTCCGAGGAACCCTCCGAAGATCCTTCCGAAGATCCTTCCGAGGAACCCTCCGAAGATCCTTCCGAAGAGCCTTCCGAGGAACCTTCTGAAGAACCCAGCGAAGAACCTTCCGAGGAACCCAGTGAAGAACCTTCCGAAGAACCTTCCGAGGAACCTTCCGAGGAACCCAGCGAAGAACCTTCTGACGAACCTTCCGAGGAGCCTTCTGAGGAACCTTCCGAGGAACCTTCCGAGGAACCCAGCGAAGAACCTTCCGAGGAACCCTCCGAAGAACCTTCTGTAGAACCCTCCGAAGAACCCAGCGAGGAACCCTCCGAGGAACCCAGCGAGGAACCTTCCGAAGAACCTTCCGAGGAACCTTCTGAAGAAACTTCTGACGAACCTTCTGACGAACCTT
>JAZSOO010000004.1:0-6472 GCA_045536935.1 Eubacteriales bacterium
CAGTAGTACAGGTTGCGTCTGCGCCGGGTTCATGGCCCTTAGCTTCACCACGGGTTACGCCACAGTTCTTACAGGTCATGGGAGTGTCGCAATCTGCTTCGATCCAAGAGTGAACACATACGAGGTCGAGATAGGTATCAACCAATTCTTCAGCGCCGGGAGTTGAGCCCGCATAGTAATATGTCTTGTCGCCATACCACTTAAGTTCATCGCCCTCTTCAAGCAATTCAGCATTGGTGTAAACTTCGGTGTTTTTACGAATAGCAATTACCATTCTGTGACCGTCGTTAGCGGATGCCGTGCTACCAACGTTCCATGTAAGGCCGTTTTCGTTGTTCCAGTTACCCGATGCAACTTCGTCGTAGTACGCAACACCATCTGTGTCAATTGCTACAATCTTCCATACGCTTTCGCCATTTACGTCTCCTCTAACCATATCGAGAGCATAGAGAGTATAACCACTAAGGGTATTTCTGTCTAGCATGAAGGTGTCTTCGAAGCCTCTTAACGTGTGGTTGGGTTGACTTCCGGAAGCATCGGAATATGCAAATACGAGTACGTCTGCATTATTCAGCGTCGAACTGGGATAAGTAATGCCAAGCTTTATGGGATTAAACTGAGCTCTTTCACATACGCTACAGAATCCGTCAACGAAGTTGTGTTCTGCCTTGCTGTCTTCAAAGACATGGTCACATCTGATACAAACGTGCCAGTGGTAGGTTGCGTCAGTGGTCCATTCGGAAGACATTTCATGTCCAAGAGCAGTGTTTGCTTTGGTTCTTGTATGGGTTTCGCCGCAGCCGTAGTAGTCACAGGTTGCGGTTTCTGTGCCGTCTTCGGTACAGGTTGCGTTGTTATTGAATACGTAGCGAGTGAAGCTATGTCCGGTAGCCGAGTCTTCAACAACACGTGTATCGGTTGCACCGCAATTATTATCGCATCGTGCGGTTTCTGTGCCGTTTGCGGTACAGGTTGCGTTGTTATCGGATACGTAGTTAGTGAAGCTGTGTCCTGTAGCGGTGTCTTCATCAACAATTGTATCGGTTACGTTACAACGTTCGCATTTTGCGGTTTTAGTACCGTCTTTGGTACAGGTTGCGTTGTTATTGGATACGTAAGTCTTGAAGTCGTGTCCGAGCTTAGTATTTTCAATATCGCGGGTATTGGTAACGTCGCAATTATCGCATTTTGCGGTTTCTGTGCAGTTTGTTGTACAGGTTGCGTTGTTATCCGAATTGTAGGTATTAAAGCTGTGTCCGAGTGCGTCTTTAACAACCGCATTACATACCGTACAAAGCTGTGCGGTTGTACAGGTTGCTTCATCACCGGGAGTATGTCCGAGTTCGGGATTTTCGGTATCTGTTTCACCACATTCTCTACACATTCTGGGCGAATCGCAGGTTGCAGCAGTCCACTTATGCTTGTGGAGAAGGAGATAGGTGTTTTCGATGATGGTATCCTGTTTAACATCAGCGTGACCCATCGTCGCAAGGCTTTGGGTACTATCTTCGTTGATGTATACGATATCGCCGTCAGCAAGCTGAGTGAATGCTTCGTAATACGGATGGTCAGAATATATTGCAACCACGAGAGTTGTCGGATTGACTTCCCAACCGAAGTACTCGGTGTTGTAAACTACCGTGCCGTTGCTGGTATATGCAGGTTCGCAAACAGCAGAAACCTTGAAGTATTCTTTACCGTCTGCGCCGGTGATAACGTCAAATTTAACCTTATGCCACCATGCAATATCATTATTGTCGGCATCGGGGAAGTAGACCAAATTAGAGTCTACCAAGCCGTCGCCGTCAGAGTCGGTACCCTGAGCAACACCGTTGCCGTCGGTTGCAAGACCGAATCCGTCAAGTGTGTAATAGTACGAACGCTCTGCAGCGTCAGCAAATACCATCGAATAGTAATAACCGGGAGCGTTGTTCATTGCACCGGGGAATACCTGTTCAAGCTTACCTACAACAGTGGGAGTCAATTCGTCGCCGCAGTTGTTACAGATTCCGGTTTCTTCATCGTAATCATGTTCAAGTGCGGGAATTATTACATTGTCAACAGGAGTGGTGCAGTTTGCGTCGGTAAACTTAAGTCCGCATTCGCATTCATAGTATGCGATATTACCGGAAACACCACATGTGGGAGCTTTTGCTTCATAGAAGTTGCCTTCGCCGTAAGGATGTTCGCAAGCATATCCGCAAACAGAACATTTACCGTTCTTGAAGGTATGTGCTGCTTCGTTACGTTTAACGTCAGCTTCGGGACAGCCTTCACGGGTACAGGTCCACCAGTGTGTTGCATCGTTGTAAGTCCACTTGCCAAGACCGTTGGTATGGCCGAGAGGCGGATTCTTTTCGTATCCGCAGACGGTACAGTTGATACCTTCCAAACAGGTTTGTACTGCGCCTTCTGCGTAGTTATGTCCGAGAGGATAGCTGCCGGGTCTTGCCGCACCACAGTTCTTACAGGTTTCGGGCGTGGTACAGGTTGCAGCATTCCAGCCTGCAGTGTGGTTACAAACGATAACTCTCTTAAGTCTTGCATCAAGCTCTGCATCCTGACTTGTCGAACCGATCTGGTCAAGAGTCATACCTTCGAGAACGAAGGTTTCGCCGATCTTATAGCTGTCAAATACAGCCTTGTTGGGATGATGGTCATAGTATGAAACAACCAAAACTTCGGAAGTTACTTTCCAGTTCTGGTAATCCGTACCGCCGGGAGCTTCGATGTTCTGCAACGTCAAAGTGCCGTCAGCGTTTTCGGTGAAGAAGAGCTTGGTCCACCATGTAAGCTGCTCGCCGGGGAACTTGGTGCCGGTAGTAGAATCGTAATAGAAGCCGTCGAGAGCATAGCTACCGTTAGTAGCGTCCGCAAATACGAGCGAGTTCGGATACTTACCGTCGCCGGTGTTCTGATGGTAATGTGTAGGCCAAGCAATATCAAGCTCTGCGCCGTCCTTTTCGGTAGTAATACCGGGTGCTACAGGAGCATCAGAAACGTCTTCGGAAACGTCTTCAGAGGGATCGGAAGGATCGATCGAGTTTTCGTAATCGGAGCCGTCGGTACCGGTAAATCCGCTTTCGTCATCACGAGAGAAGTCGCCGCCGGGAAGTGCGTTATCTTCTTCTTCCTTATTGTTATCTTCGGTGCGGATAGCACTGTCGATAACCATATCGATGCTTCTTTCGAGGATCACGTCATAATACGAAGGAGCCTTATCAAGCACTTCGTCATAATAGTCAACGAATCCACGGAAGGAGAAGTTTACGTTCGTAGGAATGTTAACAACGGTTACGTAGAACGCAAAGTTCTTATAGTCGGCATAGTTGTTTCTTTCGTTGCCGTCTTTAAGATCGCCCTGCCATTTAACGATACCGTCTGCATCCATCCAAACGGAGTTTGTCGTACCCTTAAAGAGATCGTATTTACCCTGTCGTTCGAGGGTCATATTGGTGTTTTCTTTAAGCAAATGGGTGGGGATAACGACCATACCCATTGCCTTAACGTCCCAATAGTCGACCCAGTTGGGATCGCCTGCTTTATCGGGCCAATAGCCGTTATTTGCGGCAAGTTCTTTGGTTTTTCTAATATATTTTTCTTCCCAAAGACCGCCCATACGCAAAGCGTTTGTTTCTTTGCCCTGGTACATATAGGTCTTGCTTACCTTTGCGCCGAGAGTAATAACGGGGCGCTTGTAAGTAAGAAGGGTCATATCCGCACGGACTTCTTCGGTAACGGTAACGGAAGTACCGTCAACCCAGTGCCAGTAGGGATAGTAGTAGTGGAAGTAGTTGTCACGGGAGCCTGATTCAGAGGTGATAGCAGGGTACATGGTGGTTCTTGTACCGCCCCAGCTGTTGGTGGCAGAAGTGGTAACCATGTACTGGAACTGATCATGTCCGCCGAATTCGTCGAGCTTAACTCTGAATTCAACGACCATCGAGTCGCCGCCGAGCTGTTCTACACGGCCGTGGTTGAAGGTGTTGATATAATCGCCCGCACTACCCGATCGCATAATGCCCTGTTCGACGTTAGGAATAGCGTCCTTGAGCATATTTTCATCTGCGTAGTTTTCGGGGTTGATCGCTTCACCCTTAAGAACTTCGGTTTCATTTACGTTCTTATTTGCTTCCTGTTCTTCGATTATGTACTGAGTATAACCGAAAAGGTCGGAAGGATATACGGTATCGCCATCCTTACGTTCGTAGAAGGTGGACAAACCGGTCTTGTCGTACGTATAGGTGATCTTTCCGTTTTCGGTGATATAGTTGCCGTTAGCATCCTTTGCAGGAACAACGGGAGCGTAATACTTGTTGTAAAGATTACGGGTGTTGTTTGCATAGGAAGGCATAGTATTCTTATAGCTGCCGAATTTAACATTGCCGTTTGCATCCATGGTCATACCGTAATAGTCGGTATAAGTATTGGTAGCACCATTGGCGTTCTTGTCGCCGTTTTCGCCCGATTTAAGCCAAATTCTAAAACCGGGGTTAGACGCCATAATATCCGAAGCTGTCGGGGTTACGCCGGGGTCGGATGCGTATGCAAGGCCGTCGCCGTCGGAATCGGTGTGCTTATCGGAATAGAAAATTACTGCAGCAACGTAGAGATGTTCGTCGTCAACACGAAGCTGATAGTAGAAGTCGGTCTTGTACGCATTGTAGTGCGTATCGGCTTCCTGAAGGTTTGCGTTGATGTCGGGAGAAACGTAGGTCCATTCGTTCGGGTCCCAACCGTTGTCGTTAAGGTTACCGTCGATGGTGATCTCTTCACGGGGGAAGTGGATAAGGTCTTCGATATGGCCTGCGTTCTGATACCAAGCCTTAACGGTGTTTATCTGAGTACCGTAGTCGATTGTGTTAAGAATGATCTTCTTAACACCGTCGCTGAATACACGGTTGAGGTTTTCACCGTTGATTCTCTGCTGAACCTCGATGAAATATTCAAATTCACCGCTGCCGAAACGGTCCATATCGAGGACTGCTTCGAAATAGGTCTTGCCGTTGGTGGAGGTCATACCGTAATGGTCGTAAAATTCGCCGGCAGAAACGGTATTTCCGTCGTATTTCATGGTCGCATTAGCGCCGTTATAACCAAATTCGTAGTTATGAATTCCCGTGGAATTCTTGATCCAAAGGATAACCTTTGTATTGTAAGAAGAAACGTTGCCGTCCATTTCTACGCCGAGGTATGCATAGTCACGGCCGACGTAGAATTCTTCTTTTGCGGTGAAGTAATTGCTGTATTTGCTGATATCACGGTATTCGGAGTTTGCAAAACCGATGTTATCAAGGTCGAAACGCAATTCTTCAACAATACGTCCGTCGGGTTCTACAACACGGATAACGTCCTGATATCTGAGAACCTGAGGATTGCCGTAAATATCGTCGTCCCAAATAAATCCGTCGTCGTTGGGCAATTTAGCTTCGCCTGCTCTGGGCCAAAGCATAGAGCCGTGGTCGCCGCTGTCGTTCTTCGCAACGGAGATAGAAGTATAGTATTCAAAAATAGGAGTGGAAAGATAGTCTGCCGCCTGTTCGTTGGTATCTATGCCGGTATTGAGCTTGATGCCGAACGAAGAAAGAGCAATGCAGTATTCAAAAGCGTAGTATCTGTCTTTATCGGCAGAAGTTTCACGGTTTACGAAAGCCGCTCTCATGCCGGTACTCTTTGTGGTGTTGTAAGTACCGTCGGATCTGCGAGCGCCGATCTGTGCTTTAACTTCGTTACCGTCAAGATAGGTCCAAAGGTCGAAACGGACGATAGCGTAGGTATTGGAAGGATCCTGTACCCAGAGAGTGAAATAGTCGCCGTTTCCGGGAGAACTTTCGGTACCGTGCTTCCATTCGGTAAATGCAGAATCTGCTTCTGCCTGTACGGAAAGAGCACCGTAGACAAATTCATAGTCCGCACGGAGCGAATGGAGATAGTGAAGGTTCTGAATACGTTCGTTGCCGTCCGTATTTACCCAGTCCGCATTAACAGGACCGCCTGCAGATGCAGTCAATCCGGGCCAAGCCTTTACGCCGAGATAACCGTCGGGAGTGTAAAGGGTATAGGGGTTGTAATAGGTTGCGGGAGTATCGTATGCACCGAGCTCATCGAGACCCAAACGGTTGTTGAAATGGGTGACCTTATGGTAGGAATCCTTAAGAGAAGGTTTGTAGTCGGTCGCATATACAGAATTATGCGTAGTGTCAACAGACCAACGATAGTTAGTGTCGGTGCTGAAACGGACGTCGTAATACTCGGGCAAGAAGTTTTCTTCGGATTCAATATAAATTCTGTCGAGGACCGATTTATCCGTCGAATAGGGATCAAAACCAAAGCCGAAACGTCTGTCTACAGAGAATTCGTAAGAGAACATTCCGGGAGAACCGACAACGCTTCTTCCGCATTTGACGTAGGTGGAAATATCCACACCGTTAGTCGAGCCCTTTTCGTAGCAAAGAGCCTGGTTAAGCGATCC
>JAZSOO010000036.1:0-92191 GCA_045536935.1 Eubacteriales bacterium
AGGAGTGCCGCGAGGGCAGCAAGACCACCACGGTGTTCTCCTTCGACGAGGGCGGTGACATGATGGGGGATGACTTCTCCGAGGATTTCTATGGGGAGGAATACTACGGCGAGGATGACATGGTCATGGACGACATGATGGTAGAGGACAGCGTGGCGATGATGCCCGAACTCTACAGCGTTGAGGGCTAAGGCTATGATGATCGAAATGCAGCATTTGGATAAATCCTACTGGGCCGACAAGACGGAAGTCCCTGTGCTCCATGACATCTGCCTCTCTGTGGAGGAGGGGGAGTATGTGTCCATTATGGGGCCCTCGGGTTCGGGTAAAAGCACGCTTGCTAAGAATCTTGCAAAGCATTACGGATTTGTATATATCGATACGGGCGCACTCTATCGCACCATCGGTCTTTTTGTTGCAGAAAGAGGTATTGCATCCGATGACAAAGAGGGTATTATTTCTTGCCTTCCCTTAATTAATATAGAGATGAAGCTTGAAAACGGCGGCGGTGTCGTTTACCTTGGCGGTAAACGTATCGGCAACGAGATAAGAACACCTCTTTGCTCGAAATACGCTTCCGACGTTTCAAAGATTCCCGAAGTACGTGCCTTTCTTTTGGAGACCCAACGTGATATAGCACGTAAGAACAACGTTATAATGGACGGCAGAGATATCGGAACGGTTATCCTTCCCGATGCTCAGGTCAAGATATTCGTCACCGCTTCTATCGAGGCAAGAGCAAAACGCCGTTTTGCCGAACTTCAGGAAAGGGGCGATAACGCCGCTTATGAAGAGGTCCTTGCGGATATGAAATGGCGTGACGCAAACGATAAAAACCGTGATATTGCCCCCGCTGTACCTGCAGAGGATGCCGTTATGTTCGATAATTCGGGCTTGAACGTGGAAGAAACTCTTTCTGCCGCTATTGAAATAATAGATAAGGTCATTAAGGTATGAGTTTGTATAGAGTTGTGCGTGGTTTTGCGCTGATATGTGCTAAAATCGGATACCGTGTTGAATTTCACGGAAGAGAAAACGAACCTGCAGAGGGCGGCGTTGTTGTTTTTTCAAACCACACTTCACTTGCAGACCCGTTTTTCACCGCAACTGCAGTAAAAAGACCGCTTCATTTTATGGCAAAGAGCGATCTTCTCAAATCCCGCTTTATGAAATGGCTTTTCGATTCCTGCAACGTTGTTGCCGTCAATAGAGGAGAATCGGATATTGCCGCACTTCGAAAGACCTGCGACGTTATCGCAAACGGTAATTGTGTTGGTATCTATCCTCAGGGCACGAGAATCGAATGTGAATCTCCCGACCCTGAAACAGCACTTGCAGGTATGGGTTTGATGGCAACCAGAGCAAAGGCAACCCTGCTTCCCGTTGCGATATGCTACGGTAAGAATAATAAAAAACCAAAGCTTTTTTCAAAGGTGAAGGTTTATATCGGCAAACCTATTCCTTATGAAGAATATATGAATATAAACGAACGTCCCAATTCGCACGAGATCGCAAAATACGCTTTCTCAAAGCTTTGTGAGGACTTCGAAAAATATAATCATGACTGATATAAAGATTTCAGAGTACAGCGGTTTTTGCTTCGGCGTAAAACGTGCTGTCGATATGATAAATAAAAGCCTTGAAACGTCGGGCAAAACGATATATTGCCTGGGCGAATTGATACATAACCGCCTTTTCAACGAAACACTACGTGAAAGGGGAGTTGTATTTATCGGCGTTGACGAGATAGATTCCGTTCCCGAGGGTGCATTGGTGTTTCTCCGTGCACACGGAACGACAAAGCAGATCTATGAACGTCTTGCAAAGAAGAATATAGAATATGTAGATGCGACCTGCCCTTACGTGTCGAAGATACATAAGATAGTTGCTTCTCAGCCCGAGGATACAAAGGTTATCGTTATCGGCGACGCAAAGCACCCCGAGGTTGAGGGGATAATGAGCTGGGCAAAGGGCGAAGGCGTGGTTTTCGCAAATTGCGAAGCGATAGATAATGCCCATCACGAAGGCTTTAAGAGCGAAGAGGATTGTATCCTCGCCGTTCAAACGACCTATTCGGGCGAGGAATGGAAACGCTGTAAGGAACGCATAACCGAGCTTTATCCAAACGTTCGTATTTACGAAACGATATGCAGCGTAACCGAAAACCGCCAAAAGAAAATGTTTGAGCTTGCAAGCATTTCCGACCTTTCGGTCATCGTCGGCGGAAGAAACAGCTCGAACACGGCAAAACTTTTTGCCATAGCAGGCTCTGTCTGTAAAAATTCGATAATGATCGAATCGGCAGACGAGCTTGACGAACACGCAGACGTTATACGTTCTGCATCTAAAATTGCAATAGCCGCCGGTGCATCGACACCGAGCGGGATAATACAGGAGGTATATAACAAGATGGCAGACATCGCAAAAGAGGAACTCAGCTTTGCCGAGATGCTCGAACAGTCATTCAAAACATTAAATACAGGTGAAAGGGTAACGGGAATCGTTTCCGCAGTCAATCCTACCGAAGTCAAAGTTGACCTCGGTACGAAGCATACGGGTATTCTCCCGTACGACGAAGTTACCGTAGAAGGCGGCGTTGATCTTAACGAGCTTTTCAAGGTCGGTGACGAAATTGAAGTAGTATGCGGTAAATTCAGCGATTCCGACGGAACGGTTCTTCTCTCCAAGAAGAAGCTCGACCAGCATAAGTATTGGGAAGCAATCAAGGCTGCTTCCGAATCGGGCGAGCTCATTTCCGGTACCATCAAGGAGATCATCAAGAACGAAAAGGGCTATGCAGGCGTTATCGCTCTCTACGGTCCTAACAAGGTGTTCATTCCTGCTTCCCAGACCGGCGTGCCCAAGGGTGAAGAGCTTGAAACTCTTAAGGGTCAGAAGGTCGAATTCAAGATCATCGACATCAACGAACAGAAGAAGAGAGCGGTTGGTTCCATCAAGGCTTCCAACAGAATCTCCCGTAAGGCAGCAGAAGAAGAATTCTTCGCTAACGTTCAGGAAGGCGATAAGTTCGAAGGCAAGGTTCGTGCAATCATGAGCTACGGCGCATTCATCAACCTCGGCCCTGTTGACGGTATGCTTCACATTTCCGAAATGTCTTGGGGCAGACTTAAGAACCCTGCAGAGATCTTCAACGAAGGCGACACCGT
The DNA here is from genome assembly GCA_045536935.1 of Eubacteriales bacterium. GTDB lineage: Bacteria > Bacillota > Clostridia > Oscillospirales > CAG-382 > Coliplasma. Next base: position 3,168 of record JAZSOO010000036.1, read on the forward strand.
AAACGTTTATATCAAGTCTGTTGACAAAGAAAAGAAGAGAATCTCTCTCGGCTACAAGACCGAAGAAAACGATCCCTGGAATATCTTTGCAAAGAACTATAACATCGGCGACGTTGTTGATGCAACTATCGTTTCCATTATGCCCTTCGGCGCATTTGCTGAAATATTCCCCGATTTCGACGGACTTATCCACATCAGCCAGATCTCCGATAAACCCGTTGCAAACCCTGCAAGCGTTCTTAAGGTCGGCGATAAGGTAACCGTTAAGATCACCGCAGCAGACTTCGAAAGAAGAAGATTGAGCCTTTCTATCCGTGCTCTTCTCGAACCCGAAGTTGACGAAACCGTTCCTGCAGAAGAAGTTGAAGTAGTTATTGAAACTACCGAAGAAACTGCAGAATAATTAAAAAATCACCCAAGAAGTCTAATGACTTCTCGGGGACCCCAACAAAGAAAAAGGAGAGCGAAAAGCTCTCCTTTTTTGTATTGTGAAAAATCAAACTAAAGTATAGGTCTGCATAACGTGACGCTTGATTAGGATATAGTCATTTGCAGAAACTTCGCCGTCGCCGTTAACGTCTGCAGGGTTGCTGCCGTTGGAATCCAAAACGTAAGTTTCCATAACGATACGTTTTGTCATCGTGTAGTCGGTAAGATTTATCTCACTGTCACCGTTAATGTCGCCATAGGGAATATAACCCCAAATAACTTCCGCGGCATTTTTATCCCAAAGGTCAGACCAACCCTCGGGTTTAGCTTTTGCTCCGCAATAAACGGTCAAACCGTTTGGAACGGAAAATGAGCTCATTTCTGTAACAGACGTAGGAATATAAATGCTTGTCATGCTTTCGCAACGTGAAAATGCAAAATCGCCTATGCTCGTAATCGAAGTGGGAATATTTACGTTCGTCAAACTTTTGCAACCTGAAAAGGCAGAATTTCCGATTTTTGTTAGCGTTTTGGGAAGATAAATGCTTTCCAAATTTTCACAAGAAGAAAATGCGCCGTCTCCCAATGTTTTTAGAGAGCCGGGAAGAGGAACTGTTTTTAAAGCTTTGGAATAACCGAAAGCATAGTCTCCGATAATTTCAAGCGTGTCAGGTAGCGATACGCTTTCAAGAACGGCGCAACTTGAAAAGGCGAGAGGACCTATGCATATAACTCCCTCGGGAATATAAATGCTTTTGACAACCGTGTTATCGCTGAAAGCAGATCCTGCAATGATTTTCGTGCTGCCGTTAATGTCTATCTCGGTAGGATTATCAACAGCAGGTTTGATGTATGCATAATAAGGATTTGTATTGCTTCCGAGATAAAGCCCGTCGTTTGATTCGTTGTAATTAAGCTTGTCGCAATTGTCGAAAACTGCGCTTTCAATTAAAATTACGGATTCGGGAATAATAAGCTCTTCGAGATTGGAACAACCCTTGAATGCCCAATCTTTTATATGGGTCAAACCTTCGGGAAGAGATACTCGGGAAAGTTTCGTGCAGTTTTCGAAAGCACGCATTCCGATGGTTTTGGTTTTTGCAGGAATGTCAATGCTTTCGAGATTTGTGCATCCGTGAAAGGCGTATTCACCGATAGTTGTCAATTCGTCGGGAAGCGTTACACTCTCCAAAGCCGTACACTCCGTAAATGCAAATGTGCCGATCTCGGTTATGCAATCGGGAATTACTATCTCAGACAGATTAGTGTTTCCGTAAAAAGTAGCATATAGAGAAGTGACCGAACCGTCATCGGGGATACTGTTATTCTTGCCCAAAAGAAGCAATGCTTTTTCTTTGGTTATAAGAGCGTTGTTCTTGCTGTAATAATATTCGCTGCCTTCCTCGACGGTGATCTTTTCGATATTCGGACAGTAACCAAAGGCAAAGTCGGATATATAGTAAAGATTCTTTGGTATATAAACCTCTTTGAGACTGTCGCAATGACCGAAAGTGTTATCCTCGATGTATTTCAATGCGGCAGGCAATTTGATTTTTTCAAGTGCAGAACAATATGCAAAAGCACCTTCGTTTATACGTGTTACTGTATCAGGAATCGTAACCGACGTCATTTCGTCGCAACCCCAGAACACGAAACCGGATATTTCAGTCACGGGATAACCGTCGATTTCCGACGGGATGACGACTTCGCCTACGGGAGTTTCGGTTAAGGAATAAATATATGCATGGTCTATACTTATTCCGTATTTAAAAATTCCGTAAGTGCCCGTATTTGCCGTTGGTGAAACAGGGAATAGAGAAATAGCGAAACATAAAACTATGAGAACGGAAATGATTTTTCTTTTCATAAATAAACCTCCATTCGTTATCTAATCTATTCGACAACCATAGTCTAACGCATTAGACATCATTTGTCAATAGGGTTTATGAAAAAATATTAAAAAAGGGTGTTGTAATCAAAAATAAAGAAGGTAAGGCCTTCTTTTTGTTTACTTTTCTTTTTTTATTTGATATAATAAAATGAATTGATATATTCGGAGGCTTGTTTTGCGTAACGATTTTATTTATATTGAAGGTAAAGTACCGTATTATAAAAGCCGTCTTTTTGATTCTTTCGGTGTTCGCCATGCGTTTTTCACCCGTAACGGGGGAGTTAGCGAGGGTGTGTTCGATAGCCTGAACTTTGCATTGGGCGCAGGCGACATTAAGGACAGCGAAGAAAATTTGATGCAGAATTATGCAATAGCCGCAAACGTTTTCGGCCTTGAAAAGGAAGACGTTTGCCGTACCTATCAAACTCATACCGCAACCGTCGTTTATGCCGACGAAAACGAAAGAGGACGCGGAATATCGTTCCCGAACTTCGATTACGGCGTTGACGGACTTGTCACCGATAAAAAAGACCTTCTTCTCTCGGTGCGTACTGCCGATTGTGTTCCGATCTTGTTCTATGATACAAACGCAAATATCTGCGGTGCGGTGCACGCAGGCTGGCGTGGAGCTGTCGGCTTGATTGCGAAAAACGCCATTGAATTAATGGAAAAATTGGGCGCAAAACGTGAAAATATCCTTGCCGCCATCGGACCTTGCATTGGTGAATGCTGTTACGAGGTTGGGGGAGAGGTAAGGGACGAATTTATGAAGCTTGATAATAAATATTCTTCCTTCTTCAAGCCTCAAAACGATAAATTTATGCTTGACCTTACGGGTGTGAACGAAGCAATTTTGATCGATATAGGCATAAAACCCGAGAATATTTCCTCTGCCGATATTTGCACAAAATGCAACGGCGACAAATTCTTTTCCCACCGCCGAAACGGTGTAAACCGTGGAACGATGAGCTCGTTTATTTGTATTTAAGGAGTTTACTATGATAAAAGTTTTTCACTGTGCGGATATACATCTCGATTCGCCATTCTCGCTTTTTTCTCCACGTGAGGCGGAAAAACGCCGTATAGAGCTTCGTGCCGCATTCACCTCGGCACTTATGTTTGCCCGTGAAAGCAAGGCAGATATATTCATAATAAGCGGTGACCTTTTCGACGGTGAATACGTGACCCGTGATACAAAGGAAATGCTGTTGCGTGAGTTTGCAAAAGCTCCCGATATAAAAATTTTCATCTCCCCGGGTAACCACGACCCGTTCACCGCAGGCTCGGTTTATGAAACCACCGAATTCCCCGAAAACGTGCATATCTTCGGAGGTGAGCGTGAATGTGTTCATCTCTCTGATCTCGGTGTTGACGTTTACGGTTTCGGATTTACTTCGAAAGACTGTATTTCAAGCCCCGTTGCAGGCTGGACGGGACTTGATAAGGATAAGATCAACATACTCGTTTGCCACGGCGATACTACCTCGGCTTCCTCAACAAGCGGACCTGTTTCGAAGAACGATATTGCACAATCGGGCTTTGACTATATTGCTCTCGGCCATATCCATAAAGCAACGGGCTTGCTTTCCGAAAACGGTGTAAGCTATGCATACCCAGGCTGTATTGAGGGCAGAGGATTTGACGAGCTTGGATATAAGGGTGCGATGTTCGGTACTATCGAAAAGGGCAACGTGGATATGAAAAGCTACCGCTTCTCAAAATCACGTTACGAATGGATAAGCGTTGATATATCAAACGCAACCGAAAAGCACGAAGCACTTGAAATTATCCGTAATGCAATAAAGCCCTATTCCGAGGATACTGCGCTCCGCTTGACCTTGAAGGGAGAGCTTAAAAATGCATTCGTTATCCTTCCCAACGAGATCGGCAAGGGCTGTGAATACCCCTATTTTATAGAAATTATTGACGAAACAAGCCTTGCTCCCGATTTTGGCGAGCTTGAAAAGAATAATACGTTAAAGGGTATTTTCTACCGTAAGATAAGCTCCGAAATGGAACAATACGACAGATCCTCCGAGGAATATAAGGTTCTCTCGCTTGCGCTTAAATACGGAATATCTGCGCTTGAGGACAGAAGCGTTGTTGATTATACGGGAGGTGAGCGTTAATGAACGTGACTATTGATAAGATAGAAGTCGTTTCCTTCGGCAAGCTGAAAAATGCCGTCGTTACGGCAGATTCGGGCATTAATATTCTTTCCGCACCCAACGAAAGCGGAAAGACCACGCTCGCTTCATTCATCAAATTTGTTTTCTACGGGTTCGTTAATACAAGAGTTCAGACTATTGCCGATAACGACAGAAAGCTCTATACACCCTGGGAAGGCGAAGTTTGTGAGGGCAATATCCATATCACCGCCGACGGTGTTCAGTATATCGTAAGCAGAAGATGTCCCCCTTCGGGCAAGGAGGTCTTTGATATAACCAACCGTGCAACGGGCAAAAGTGAATTTGTCGGATCCATACCCGGCGAAGTTTTCTTTGGCGTGGGTGAGGACGTTTTCTCAAGAACCCTCTTTTTCCGTCAGTTGACTCTTCCGCAAAGCAAGGACGAGCTTCTTGCCGACAGATTGCGTAATATTGCAATAAGCGCCGACGAGCAGGTTGGAACTAAAAAGGCTTTGTCACGTCTTTCGGAAGCAAAAAACGAGCTTAAAGGCAAGCTTGGAAGCGGTCTTCTTCCCAAAGCACAGAGAGAACGTGACGAGCTTGAAGAAGCAATAACCGCCTCTGCCGATATGCGCCGTGAGATAGTACGTCTTAATGCGGATATCAAAAAACGTGCAACCACTGTTGCAGAAGCAGAAAAGAAGCTCGGTTCACTCAATGCGGAACGCAGAAATATCGAAAAATTCGAAGCGTTGACAAGATTGCGTAATATAAAAAGACTTGAGGTTGAAGAAGAAACCGCAAGGCTTGAATATCAAAAGGTATCGTCGGGCTTGAAAAAGCAGGACGACGGCGGTATTGAATTCCGAGAGCTTTTCTCGAAAAATACCGAATACGTTGCTCAATGCCGTGATTTTGAAAATATCAAAACTGCCCTCAAAAATGCCGAGGACGACAGACAACAGCTTGATTTCGAAACAGCGTTCGATTCGAACGAGGGTGAAGATATAGCAGAAACTATCAACAAATATAAAAAGCTTCCAAAGCTGTTCTTCATTTCGGGCGGTCTTGCCGCTGTGGGCGGATTGATCGTCTTCTTGACGGGTGCAGTATGGGGATTGATGGGCGTTGTGCTTGGTCTTATCCTCGCCTCTGTCGGCGGTGTTATGCTCGGCAAACCGAATTCTATCGCCAAGGAACACGGTTACGAAACCGTCGAAGAGCTTGAAAACGCAATTAAAAACAGACCTATCATAGAAGAAAAAATCAAACAAGCCGACCTTAAGATAGCCCAATTAAAGGGTGCTTATGAAGACAGCCGTGCACGTTGCTTCAGGCTTAAAAAGGAGCTTGACGACGGTATAGGTGCATATATCGACGTTGCCGACGGCGATTATAATGCCCAGCTCGAGCATATCCTCTCTCTTTCTGCCGAAAGCGGAGAAAAGCTTGCCGTTTGGAGATTAAAAAGAGATGATCTCGAAAAGGCAAAAGAAGGAATCGATATGGAATCCCTTGCAGAAGAAGCAAAGGGTGCCGTTATGTCCGAAAGGGAAAAAGCAAAGGTCGATAGGGAAATAAGCTTCTATTCTTCACAGGTTGCACAGCTTTCCGACCTAAACCGCCGTGACGAGCTTGATCTTGTTTCCTACGAGGCAAGATGCGGTGATATTTCCGCTATGGTCGGCAAACGTGATTCGCTAAACGCCCGTGTTGACGACCTTACCGTAAAGCATAAAGCTTATGAAACGGCAATGAAGTTTATAGAATCCGCCGCCGACGATATGAAGAGTATGGTCGCACCCCGTATAAGCGAGCGTGCCGACGAATATTTCTCTGCCGCAACGGGCGGAAAATACAGCTCGTTTGAGGTCGATACAAAGCTTTCGATGAGCTTCGGCGAGGATTTCCGCAGAAGCTGTGATTATCTTTCCGCAGGCACACGTGACAGCGCATATCTTTCCTTGCGTCTTGCGCTTGCCGATATTCTTTTCGGCGGCTGCGGTGTTCCGATAATGCTCGACGATGCTTTCGTTCGTATGGACGATACAAGACTTCGTATGATTTCGGGTGCGATCAGTGAGGCATCGAAAAAGCACCAGATCTTCATTCTAACTCACGGTAACCGTGAACGTGATGCTCTTGACGAAATGGGCATTGAATATACCGATATTAAGATTAAAAACACTAATTAGGGAGAAATAAATGGCTGTAAGGCTCGGTCTTGAAACTCCAATCAAATATATCAAGGGCATCGGCGAAGCAAAAAGCAATGCTTTTGCCCGTCTTGGTGTCGAGACCGTCTTCGACCTTCTTTCCTTCTATCCGAGAGGGTACGAGGAAAGGGGAAAGACCGTTTCTATTGCCGATGCGTTCGACGGAGAGCTTTGCTCTGTCATAGTAACCGTGCGTGAGACCTCTGCGGTAAAAAGACTTCGCGGTAATATGACGGTGTTTCGTTCTCTGGTGGAAGACGAAAACGGTGCAATGGAATTGGTGTTCTTCAACTGTCCTTATATTGCAAAAACTCTTTCATCGGGAAGAAAATACCGTGTTTACGGAAGAATTAGGATAGGACATCGGGGAAAGGAAATGGTTTCCCCAAAGCTCGAGCCGATAATCAAAGGTGTTGAACTGCCGTATTATATCCCCATATACCGTTTATCACCGCCTTTAACGCAAAAGGCAATATCACAAGCCGTTTTAGAGGTTCTTCCGCTTTGCGAGGGACTTCCCGAGCCGCTGCCCGAATCGGTAAGGACAAGCCACAATCTCATAAAGCAAAGCGAAGCTGTAAGGATAATGCACGTTCCGAAGGACGAAAAAGAGCTTTCTCTTGCAAGAAGATCGATCGCATTTTCGGAATTAACGGTATTCCGCCTTGCGCTTTGCAATATGCGTTCCAATACCGACCAGGTAAAGGCAATTCCGCTTGGACTTAAAAACGTGGGTTCGAAAAACTTTTTTGAATCACTCCCGTTCGAGCTTACTTCCGCACAAAAGCGTGCTGTTAAGGAGATCTTTTCCGACCTCGGCAAAGACAGACCTATGGCACGTCTGCTTCAGGGTGACGTAGGCAGCGGCAAGACCGCCGTTGCGGCTGCGGCAATATATCTTTGCGTAAAGAACGGGTATCAGGCGTGTATGATGGCGCCTACGGAGATTCTTGCAGCACAGCACAAAAAGACTCTTGATAGATTCCTCTCGCCCTTCGGCATAAGGACCGAGCTTTTGGTTTCGGGGCTTCCCGCCGCAGAGAAAAGAAGGGTCCGTGAAGGAATTGCAGACGGAAGCATTAACGTTGCCGTCGGTACTCATGCACTTATAACCGAAAAGACGGTATTCAATAATTGTGCGCTTGCCGTTGCAGACGAGCAACACCGCTTTGGTGTAAAGCAACGTGCAGAACTTTTATCAAAAAGCGAAATTGACGGAAGACGTGCGCACATGCTCGTTATGTCCGCAACACCTATACCACGTTCGCTTTCGCTTATAATCTTCGGCGATCTCGACGTTTCGCTTCTTGACGAGCTTCCTCCCGGAAGACAGAAGATAGAAACAAGGGTCGTTTCTGCAAACGATACCAAGAAGGTCTATGAATTTTTAAGAAAAGAAACAGAATCGGGCGGGCGAGGCTACGTCGTCTGCTCGCTTATAGAGGAAAACGAAGACGATCCCGACCGTAGATCCGCCGAAAGCTATTTTGCAGAGCTTTCAAACGGTGTCCTTAAGGGTATCCCTATGGGACTTATGCACGGAAGAATGAAGCCTGCCGAAAAAGCAGAGGTAATGAACGATTTCGCAACGGGAAAGATAAAGGTTCTCGTTTCGACAACGGTTATCGAGGTTGGCGTTGACGTTCCCGAAGCAACTGTTATGATAATCGAGAATGCAGAATGCTTTGGCTTGTCACAGCTTCACCAGCTTCGTGGCAGAGTGGGAAGAGGCAACAAACGCTCGGTATGTGTACTCGTAAACGGCGGTAAGGGAGAGGATTCCGCCGACCGATTAAAGATAATGCGTGATACGTCGGACGGCTTTAAGGTCGCAGAGGCAGACCTCGAACGCCGCGGCCCCGGTGATTTCTTCGGTGTCCGTCAAAGCGGTGAATTTTCGTTTGCATGCTCGGCAATAAGCGATATGACCGTGCTTAAAGAAACAGATGCTTTGATAAAAGAGATAAGAGAAAACCCAAACAACCCCGAATACAGAACACTTTTTGATTCGGCAAAGAAATTCCTTGAAAGGACAGGCGGCGGTCTTACCGTCAACTGATTAATATATGAAGATCGGAAATATCGAATTCCCTCACGGTCTTTTTCTTGCTCCGATGGCAGGAATAACCGACCATGCGTTCCGTGCAATATGTGTTTCGTGCGGTGCAGAGGGAGTTACAAGTGAATTGATAAGCGCAAAGGGTGTTATGTACGGAGATAAAAAGACCGACACTCTTGCCAAGCTTTACCCCGACGAACGTCCTGCGGCAATGCAGATATTCGGCAATGACCCCGAAATTATGGCTCGTGCCGCAAACAGTCTTTTAAGGTTCGAGCCGGTCTATATCGATATTAATATGGGCTGTCCCGTACCGAAGTTGGTAAAAAACGGAGAGGGAAGTGCGTTAATGCGTGACAGCGAGCTTTGTGAAAGGATAGTTTCTGCGGTAGTAAAAGCCGTCGACGTGCCCGTAACCGCAAAATTCAGAAAAAGCTGTGACGATGACGATCCCGAATCTGCAATAAAGATCGCAAAGGCTTGCGAAAACGGCGGTGCGAGCGCAGTTTTCGTTCACGGAAGGACGAGGGTACAAATGTATTCGGGCCTTGCCGACAGAGAAATAATAAAAAAAGTAAAAAACACGGTGAATATCCCCGTTATCGGTAACGGCGACGTTGCCTGCTATGACGACTTTGTTTCTATGAAGCAAGAAACGGGGTGCGACGGGGTTATGATCGGGCGTGGAGCATACGGCTCACCTTGGGTGTTTTCCGAAATTCGTGCAAAGCTCGAGGGAAAGGAATATACCGAACCGACAAATTCCCAAAAAAGAGAAATGCTTGTCCGTCAGCTTGAAACGGTAATAAGAGATAAAGGAGAAAACGGTATACGTGAATTCCGTCATCACCTTCTTAAATACTGCAAGGGCTTTTCGGGCTCGGCAAGATTAAGGAAAAACATTTCGCTTATAAGCACAAGAAAATCTGCGATAGATGCCATAGACCTTATCTTTGATATTGACAATTAAAGTCAAATATGACATAATAAAATGAATTGATGTAATAAAGGATGAGAAAATGTTTTTTTCTGATATCCACACACACATTCTGTACGGAACAGACGACGGAGCAAAAACTCTTGAAGATATGCTCTTGATGGTGAAGTCCTCTTACGAGGACGGAACACGGTTGCTTTGCGTGACACCTCATTTCTTTCCTGCTTTTTTCGGTGATAACCGTAAACAAGCGGAAGAGGCGTTTGAGGTTTTGGTTGAGTATTGCAAAGAGCATTTTCCCGATCTTAAATTGATCTTCGGTAACGAATTGGGCTACCGTCACGACGGCATATCTTGGCTTCAAAACGGCCTTTGCCGTCCGTTGGGCGACACGAACTATATTCTCGTGGAATTTAACGTAACCGACAGTGAGGATCATATTACCGAAGGTGCGTATCGATTGCAAAATGCAGGATATGTACCGATAATTGCCCATGCGGAACGGTATAAAAAGCTTTCGGTTCAAAGAATCGGCGCACTGCGGGAAAACGGTGTTCTGATACAGATAAATGCCGATTCGGTATTGAAAACAAAGTGTATGTTCGGTGACTTGAAAACAAAAAATATGATAAAAATAGGTTGCGTTGATTTTGTTGCATCGGATGCACATAATTCAACAACACGTCCTCCGCAGCTTAAAAAAAGTTATGAATTTTTTGCCGAAAAATACGGTAGAAAATATGCAAAAAGAGTTTATTGCGATAACGCAATGAGGATTTTTTCAGAAAACGGTGAAGGGAAGTAAATGAAATGAACGGTAAAATGTCGTTGAAGTCCATTTCGCTTAAGGATTTTTGGAATATATTCCGAGGAAGCATCTGGATAATGCTTGCGGTCGGAATATTGGTGACCGGCGCAAGCTATCTTTACGCAAAATCGACCTATACCCCAAGCTATACTTCAACCGCAACGATGTACCTTATCGGTAAAAACGAAGACGGCGAATTTGATTCGGGCGATTTTGCATCGGGTTATGCAATAGCTTTAAGAATCATGAGCGACTGCGACTATCTTATGAAGAGCCGTTCGGTTCTTGATAAGGTCGGTGAAGAGGTCGGTATTGAGAACGGATATAAGGTTTTAAAATCAAGAATAACAATAAACAACCCCGAAGAAACGCGTGTTATGGAAATTTCGGCAACCTATTCTTCGCCCGAAATGGCAAAGAAGATCGTTGACAGCGTTTGTAAGGTCGGTGCCGAATATATCAACCGTGTTTTCGCATACGACAGCCTCAGCGTTTTTGAAGAAGGTACTTTGGAAAAAGCTCCTACCAATTCGATATCGCTTATGTCGCATCTCAAATACGGTGTAATTATGGCGGCCGGCGTATATATTGCTTTTCTCATTCTCTTTCTCTTCGATAACTATATCCACAGTGAAGAAGATATCGAAAGATATCTCGGTGTTTCGGTAATAGGCGATATCCCCGATGCAGATGCTCCGAAGAAAAAATCGAAATACAAATACAGAAGCTACAGATATTACCGCCGCAACGGCTCGAAGTATCAAAAATATTATACGGCGAACGGCTATAACCGAAGATTAGAATATCAAAACAATTTTCAAAACGACGGAAAGAAGGAGTAAATATGGAAGCAATAAATCTTAAATTGCCCGGTGAAAACGATTTCTTTACCGAAGAAGCTTATAAAGTCCTCCGTACCAACATTCAGTTCTGCGGACAGGATATAAAGGTTATCGCAATAACGAGCTGTAACGAAAACGAAGGAAAAAGCACGATAGCGCTTCATATAGCAAAAAGCTTTGCCGAACTTGATAAAAGAGTATTGCTTATAGATACCGATATGAGAAAATCGGTCATCGCAGGCAGAAATACTTCCGTCAAATCCCCTTGCGGTTTGAGCGAGGTTTTGACGGGCTTGCGTCCTATTTCGGAATGTATCTATCCCGTTGTGAACAGCAAGATGCACCTTCTTTTTGCAGGACAGTATCCCCCCAACCCCGTTGAGCTTTTGAGCGGTAAATATTTCGCAACGCTTATCAGCGAATGCCGTAAGGTTTATGACTATATAATCATCGATACACCTCCTCTCGGTCAGGTTATCGATGCGGCTGTCGTTGCAGAAAAATGCGACGGTGCAATTATGGTTATCGGCGATAATAAGGTTCATTACCGTATAGCGCAGGACGTTGTCGAACAGCTTGACAAGAGCGGCTGCAGAGTTTTGGGCGTTGTAAGAAACAACCGCAAACAGCCATCACGTAAGAGTGCATACCGTAAGTATTACAGAAGCGAAATGGCAAAAAAACAGACAAAAAAATAAACGAGAAATAAACAGAAGGGCTGAATCGGGACGTAAGTGCCGATTCAACCCTTTTTATTTTGTTGACAAGCATTGATTAAACATGTATAATGTTTAGTTAAGAAACAAAGTGAGGGATAGTATATGATAAAGGACCGTTCGGGCAATATAATAGCGGCGGATTTTGATCAGGAAAAGACGCTGTCTTTTCTCTATTCCAACAAGCTCGGAAGAATGATAACAAAATTGCTTTGCCGCAGATTTGTTTCGAATATAGGCAGACTCTATATGGAATCTCCGCTTTCCAAGAGACGTATTTCAAAGCTTATAGAACGCAATAATATAGATATGTCCGAATATGTTGAACAGAAATATTCTTCCTTCAACGAATTTTTCATAAGAAAGATCAAAGACGGCAAAAGAACGATAGATATGTCTCCCTCTGCGGTCGTTTCTCCTGCCGATTCAAAGCTTACCGTTTACGATATCGGCGAAGACAGCGTTTATCGCATAAAAGGCTGCGATTACAGCATCACCGAGCTTTTGGGCGGAGATCACAGTCTTGCAAGCCGTTTTTTCGGCGGAAAATGCTTTATCTACCGTCTTACCGTTGATAATTACCACCGTTACAGCTATCCCGATGACGGCAGAGAGACCGAAAACCGCTTCATTCCGGGCATACTTCATACCGTAAACCCGATCGCAACCTCCCGTGTTGACGTATACGGTAAAAACTGCCGTGAATTAACACTTCTCGATACCGAGAATTTTGGTGAAGTGGCATATATCGAGGTCGGTGCGATGATGGTCGGAAGGATTAATAATCACCACCCCGAATCCTTCAAAAGAGGGGAAGAAAAGGGATATTTTTCCTTCGGTGGTTCAACTATAATCGTGCTTTATAAAAAAGATACCGTTATTCCCGATGAAGATATTGCGGAAAACAGCAAAACCGAAACAGAGACCGCCGTTCTCTTAGGAGAACACGTTGGAACAAAACGGAGTTGATTATGGCTATTAAAAACCTTGCCTTGAATAAGGAAGTGTTTGATTCCCGTTCGGGTAACGAAAATAGAATAACCTGTCTTACAAACGGAAAGGTCGGCGTTCCGTCTTGCCGTTATGCACGGGAATGGACTTGCTTTAATAAAGATATCGAAAAATGTCTTTTTGTGGATCTCGGTGCGGATTTTGGCGTAACTTCGTTTGACATAGGATTTATTCATGATAAACAGCAGGGTGTTTGCCCTCCGTCGGAAGTAAAGCTTTTCCTTTCCGAAAACGGTAATTACTATTACGAAACCGCAATAGTAAAAGCACCCTATAACGCTTCTTTCGATATGTGTACCCGTGCGGTATATACCGAAAGGTTCGAAAAACCGATACGTGCAAGATATGCTATGCTTAAGTTCGGTATCGACGGCGAGACCTTTGCCGACGAATTGCGTATTTTCGGTGATGAATGTAACGGAAGTGAAGCAAATCTCTACGGAGAACCGATAAGCTTTTCCGAAAAGGGATGTTTTGCAGATCCGTCAACGCTTGACGGTGTAAAGGATATTTTCTCTGCAAAATTCGGCGGTGACGATAAAAAGAGCCTCGGTATAGAGGATTTTATCTCCTGCGTGGCATTCGTGGACACAATGGAAATGCCGAGAGATATTATGTCCGATGCATTGTATTTCGACTATGAAGGCAGAATGGAGACCCTTTCCGATTGGGAAGATCATCTCGATCAGCTTTTTTCAAAGAACCGTAATATAGATGCGCTTGATAAGGTTGTAGAGCTTATAAAAACAACTTTAGAGCTCGACAAAAGTTTTAGATATAAGATCTATATAAAAACGCCTTCACCGAAGGTATCGCTCGACCCGTTCGGCGACCTTAACGGCGACGGCATAACCGAAAAATTGCTTCGATCCGAAGATTGTATTACTGCATATTCTTGGTTTTTGGACAGCTTCCTCCGTCGTTTTAACGGCGGCTGTTATGAAAACCTTGCCCTCGGCGGTTTCGTTTGGGGAGAAAACAGCCTGTCCCGTTCCACCCGTGAGGACGCCATAGAATTTGCGCAAGCTTGCGTAAAAGAGATACATAACCGTGAATGTAAATGTATTTTCATTGCTGATTTCCTCGTTGCCGGTTGTGAAAAGGCCGAATATATCGGCTTCGATTGCACGTTGATGAAGCCTGCAAATACAATAGAAGAGCTTGCGCCGATATGCAAGAAATACGGTTTCGGCGTTGCGCTTAAAACCGATAATACGCTGTCTTCCAACCTCTGCGGTCATATTGGAAATACGGTTCGATTGTATGACCAACCTGCAAACGAGAAAAATATTTCCGTATTTGCGTATTCAAAAAACGATTCCGAACGGTCGCTCTACCAAAAATTGTATGAGTTTATAAAAGGCGGTATGGAATACGCTCCTCCCGTTTGTGAAGATAAGACCTTTTCTATCTCGGAATTAATAGTAACTCCCGAACCCGAAACGGCAATAGAAGTCAAATTTGAACCCGAAACGGCAATAGAAGTCGAACCCGAGCCCCAAAAAACTGCAATCGTGTTTAATGAACCGACAGTGACCCACGTTGCGACCGCCGTTGCAGAACCTATCGCAGAACCCGAAATCGAGGCCGTTGAGGAGATCAATCCTGAACCCGAACCCGAAATTCCTCCCATTCCCGCAAACCTTGTGAAAAAATACAATAAAAAACACAAGAAGATGGCTATGCTGGGCGCAGGCGTTGCCGCAACCTTGGGCATAGCATACGTGATTGCTAAGGCAATAAAAGGAAGAGATTAAATGGATAACAGAAATCTTACTCTGCTTTGCGATTTTTATGAATTGACTATGGCAAACGGCTATTTCTTTTCGGACAGAAAAGACGGCATTGCCTATTTCGACGTATTCTTCCGAGATATTCCCGACGGCGGCGGATTTGCAATAGCCGCAGGGCTCGGACAGATCATCGAATATATCAAAAATCTCAAATTCACTCCCGAGGATATCGAATATTTAAGAAGCCTTAATATGTTCGGCGAGGAATTTTTGGAATATCTCAAGGAGTTCCGCTTTACAGGTGATATATATGCCGTTCCCGAAGGAACGCCGATATTCCCCCGTGAACCTGTTATAACGGTAAAAGCACCCGTCATTGAGGCTCAATTCATCGAAACCTACGTTCTTACTGCGTTCAACCATCAATCGTTGATCGCAACGAAGGCAAACCGCATAACCCGTGCGGCAGAGGGCAGGGTTGTGAGCGAATTCGGCGCAAGACGTGCTCACGGTGCAGATGCCGCGATCCACGGTGCAAGAGCCGCTTATATCGGCGGTGTTGCAGGCACTTCCTGTGTTATTTCTGCAAAGGAATATTCATTGCCTGTATCGGGAACGATGGCACATTCCTGGGTGCAGATGTTTGACGATGAATATACTGCATTCAAGACCTATTGCGAATTATATCCCGATAACGCAACTCTGCTTGTCGATACCTATAACGTATTAAAAAGCGGTGTTCCGAATGCAATAAAGGCGTTCAAGGAATGCGGTATAACAAAATGCGGTGTCCGTATAGATTCGGGCGATATTGCCTATCTTTCCAAGGAAGTCAGAAAGATGCTTGACGATGCGGGGTTGCACGATTGTAAGATCGTCGTTACAAACTCGCTTGATGAAAAGATAATCAAGGATATCCTTCGACAAGGTGCAAAGGTCGACGTTTTCGGCGTCGGCGAACGTCTTATCACCGCAAAGAGCCATCCCGTTTTCGGCGGCGTTTACAAGCTTGCGGCGATCGAAGAAAACGGTGAGATCATACCCAAGATAAAAATAAGCGAAAACCCCGATAAGATAACCAACCCGCATTTTAAGAAACTCTATAGACTTTTCCGCAAGAGCGACGGTGTTGCCATTGCCGATTATATAACTCTTTACAATGAAGAATTTGATACAACTGCTCCGATAGAGCTTTTCGACCCCGTCTTTACGTGGAAACATCAAACTGTTACCGATTACGTTGCGGTTGAATTGATGAAACCGATCTTCATAAACGGAAATCTCGTTTACGAAGCCCCCTCGCTGTCCGAAATGCGTGATTACTGCAGATCGCAGGTGGAATCTCTTTGGGCAGAAGTCCGCCGTTTTGAAAATCCGCACAGATACTATGTAGACCTTTCGCAGAAGCTTTGGGATCTAAAGCAAGAGCTTCTCTCGAACGGCGGAAAAACGAAAAACAATTGATGAAAAGGAATTTTAATGAAAAACAATAAAGCGCTGAATATAACCTTCACAATAGTCGGAACGTTGATTTTATGTATCGGCTATCTTTGCTTCTTTTCTGCCGATTGGTATATTGATACCTTCGGTAACGTAGGGTTCGATTCTATCCTGTTCACCCTCTTTTCCGATGCAGGCGGTACCGAAGCCGGTGTAATAAAAGGATTTCTCCTTTTCGGATTGCTCCCTACGTTTGATATGACGGCAATAACCTCGTTTTTGCTGTTCTTCAAGCCGAAAAAGAGCTTTTCTGTGAAAATTAAGGGAAAATCCATAAATCTTTATCCTCTGCGCAGAGGTATTGCCTTTGCACTTGCGGTAATTATCGCAATTCCGCTTATCGCCGTTGCGGCGAATAAGGTTGAATTGACCGAATACGTTATAAGCATAAACGAAGATTCCACGATTTTCGAGGATAAATACGTAGATCCCAAAACCGTCGAAATAACCTTCCCCGAAGAAAAACAGAATCTTATCTACATCTTCCTTGAATCTGTAGAAACCTCTTTTTTCCCGAAGAACCTTGGCGGCGGTAATAATATCAATCCGATACCCGAGCTTTACAAGCTCGCCGACGAGAATCTCAATTTCTCAAGCAACGATTCCGTAGGCGGATTTTACAGTCTTTCGGGCGGTACTTGGACTATTGCGGCAATGGTTTCGCAGACTGCGGGTATTCCGCTTAAGGTGCCCAACGGTATCGACAGAAACGAATACGGTGCAGACACCTTCCTTCCCGGTGTTACGAGCATCAACCAAATTCTTTCCGAAAACGGATATAACCAAGCCGTTATGGTCGGCTCGGAAGCAAAATTCGGCGGACGTGAAGCCTATTTCACCCAGCACGGTGTTGAAAGTATCTACGACCTTTTCACCGCTTGGGACGAAGGCGTGGTTGAAGACGGCAGAAAGGTTTGGTGGGGCTTTGAGGACCATTATCTTTTCGATTATGCAAAAGAAAAGATAACCGAGCTTGCCGCAAAAGACGAACCCTTTGCTTTCACAACTCTCACTGTTGATACTCACTTCACCGACGGTTACGTTTGTAAGCTCTGTGACGATATTTTCGACGAGCAATATGAAAACGTACTTGCCTGCTCAAGCAAACAGGTTTATGAATTTGTCGAATGGATAAAGGCTCAACCCTTCTTTGAAAATACAACGGTCATAATCTGCGGCGACCATCCTACTATGGATAATAAATTCATCGAAAGAAAGATCGATACCGCAAAGGGCAGAAGAGTTTATAACTGCATCATAAATTCGAGAACCGAAACCGAATTTGCTAAAAACCGTGAATTCTGCTCGCTCGATATGTTCCCCACAACGCTTGCGGCTATCGGATGTACGATAGAGGGCGACCGTTTGGGCTTGGGAACGAATATGTTTTCCGGCAAACCAACGCTTTGCGAAGAAATGGGCGCACGTGAATTCAACGAAGAACTCAAAAAGAATTCCCAATACTATGCAAAGAATTTCCGTCACGAGGAATAGTTCGTTTAACCGAAACAAGCGGTAAACATCATCAAAATCGATATTAGGAGCGCACTCCCGACAGCTCCTCTGAAAAATCCGTAACAAAATCCTTCACGGTCAAACATAGTGCGTTTTGCAATGCTTACAAATTCTTTCATTTTTGAATGCCTCCTTTGTTTTTGTAAGCTTATTATAACCGCCTATATGTCCTTTAATTTGTACAATTAAAAAGTTTTAAAAAAAAATAAAAGGTTCTGCTTTTGCAGGACCTTTTATTATGGGGTCCCCGAGAAGTCGTCAGACTTCTTGGGGGAGATTTGCTTGGCTGTTTTTTAAAAAGTCTTTTCTGCTTTGAAATTTTCACTTCTTGGATAATTTTATAAATTATCCGCCTGAAACTTATTACAGGTCATCGGCATCCTGTGTCGGAACTGACGTACCATCCTTTGGTACACCCGTATAGCTTCCCAAAATATCAGAATTTGAATCCGTGTCGTTATAACCGAATAACTCGGTGACATAGTTTGTGGGATCGGCATCGGGAGACGTTTGGCGGCGTGGATAATAATATCTGTCAACACCGTTAATGCCTTGGGGAAACCTGTATTGTCTTCGTTTTCCCATTTTGATGCTCCTGTCTGAACGAATCTCTTTCGTTCGATGTTATTATAGCCCGAAAGGGAAGATTAATGCACTTGAAATATTGACAAATCGTGGAAAATCAATTAAAATTGTAATGTTTGAAAGGACGTGAACGTATGAGGATAATAGGTATAGATTACGGTGATGCCCGTGTCGGTATTGCCGTCAGCGACGAAACAGGCTTTCTTGCTTCCGCCGTTTGCACCTTGAACGTAACGGGAATGAGAGATGCCTGCAAAAAAACCGTTGAAAAGATAAAAGAACTTTCGGGAACAGAAATAGTGCTCGGTCTTCCCGTTAATATGGACGGCTCTCTTTCCTTCCGTGCAGACAAGACAAAGGCTTTTGCGGAAATGTTGTCTAACGAAACGGGACTTAATATCATTTTCGTCGACGAGCGTCTTTCAACGGTAGAAGCATATACTTATCTTAACATAACCGATTTCAACGGCAAAAAACGCCGTGGCGTTATTGATGCACTTTCTGCGCAGATAATCCTTCAATCACATCTCGATTCAAGAAAAAATAAAGGCTGATTTTAAAATTATATTATGAAAATTTCGGTACTTTGCGAAAATACGTCAAAAAAACCGAATATTGCGTATGAACATGGATTGAGCCTGTTTATCGAAACCGAAAAGCACAATATCCTTTTCGATATGGGACAGACAGACCTTTTCGCAAAAAACGCAAGGGAAATGAATATCGACCTAAAGAAAGTTGATATTGCAATTCTGTCGCACGGCCATTACGATCACGGCGGCGGACTTCAAACCTTCCTAGCGATAAACGATAAAGCAAAGGTATATATAAACCGTGACGCCTTCGGTGATTATTACAATGCCGATGAGAAATACATAGGGCTTGATAAAGCACTTTCGGATAACGAAAGAATTGTTTTCACCGACGGATATTGTAAGATCGACGAAGACCTTGAAATCGTCTATGCAAATGAAAAAACTTACCTGTATCCGATAGAATCGGACGGACTGACGGTGAAGATCGACGGAGTATTGTACCCCGAAACCTTCCTTCACGAGCAATATCTTTCTATAACCGAAAACGGTAAAAAGGTATTAATAAGCGGTTGCTCGCATAAAGGTGTTTTGAATATAATGCAGAGGTTTTTGCCCGATGTTTTCGTTGGGGGATTCCATTTTATGAAGACAGAACCGCAAAGACTTTCCGAAAAAGCAGTGCTTCTTTCGGAATACAACACCGATTATTACACCTGTCATTGTACGGGTTTGCCTCAGTATGACTTTTTAAAAACCGTCCTCAACGAACGTTTAACCTATCTTTCCGCAGGAGAAAGTATAATCTTATGAAAAACAAAAAGAAAAATTGGATAAAATACCGCCACCGTGTTGTGCGGAATATACTTGCTCCGTTTTTGTATACCTATTCAAGAATAAAATACGGCATCAAACGGGAACCCTTCAAGGAACAGGGCGACAGAGCATATTTGATATTGATGAACCATCAAACAGCCTTCGACCAATTCTTTGTTGCGTTCTCCTTCAAAGGTCCGGTCTACTATCTTGCGAGCGAGGATATCTTTTCAAAAGGCTGGGTCTCTTCGCTTATACGCTGGCTTGTAGAGCCGATACCGATAAAAAAACAAACGACAGACGTTACGGCTGTATTAAACTGTATGCGTGTTGCCAAAGAAGGCGGTACAATAGCACTTGCGCCCGAAGGAAACCGTACGTACAGCGGAAAGACCGAGTATATGAGCCCCTCCGTTTCGATGCTTGCAAAAAGACTTCGCCTTCCTATCGCACTTTTCCGCATAGAGGGCGGTTACGGCGTTCACCCCCGCTGGAGCGATAAGACACGAAAGGGAAGTATGCGTGCCTACGTTTCGCAGGTCATCGAATACGAAGACTATAAAGACCTTACCGACGATGAGCTTTTCGAAATTATCGAAAAAGGACTTTTTGTCGACGAAGGCGTTGCCGACGGGGTTTTCAGATCCGAAAAACGTGCCGAATATCTCGAACGTGCCCTCTACGTTTGTCCCTATTGCGGTTTGACGGAATTTGAGAGCAACGGCAATTTTATCGAATGTAAAAAATGCAACCGCAGGATAGAGTATTGCGAGGACAAAAGCCTTAAGGGTGTTGATTTCGATTTTCCCTTTAATTTCGTTACCGAATGGTACGAATACCAAAAGGATTTTGTTAATGCACTTAACGTTACCGAAAATTGTGATAAGCCTCTTTATAAAGACAAAGCAAATCTTTCTGAGGTCATCGTTTATAAAAAGAAAATGCTTCTCCGTGAAAATTGCTCTGTAAACCTTTACGGCGACAGAATAGCGATCGACGAAGACAGCGAAAACAGGCTTGAATTTCCTTTTTCCGAAGTGACCGCCGTTGCGGTTCTCGGCAGAAATAAGCTTAATATCTATCATAACCAAAAGGTTTATCAAATAAAAGGCAGCAAACGGTTCAACGCACTTAAATACGTTAATATCTGTTACCGTTGCAAAAATATCCTGAAAGGTGATGAAAATGGAAAATTTTTGGGACTTTAACGTTTGGGGCGGCTTTAACCTTATCGCAGTTTTGTTTATGAGCCTCCTCGTAGCAAACCTTCTTAAAAAAACCTTCAAATTCCTAAAAGCCTCTTTGATACCAACGTCGGTTCTCGGCGGCGGTGTTTTGGTCATAATCGCAGGTATCTATAAGGCTGTAACGGGGAATATAATGTTCGATACCGCATTTTTCGGCGGTAACGGTACGGCGACCCTCGAAATAATTACTTATCATACGCTTGCGCTTGGATTTATCGCTTCGTCGTTTACAAATTCAAACGAGAAAATGACCAAAAAACGTGCAAACGAAATTTTCGATACGGGCGTTACGACGGTTTCTACATATCTTCTCCAAGGTACGCTCGGTATGATAATAACTATCGTTGCCGCAAAATTCATTTCGGGCTTCTTTTCTGCTTCGGGCTTGCTTCTTCCTTTCGGCTACGGTCAGGGTACCGGACAGGCGCTCAACTACGGCGGGATCTATGAAAATCAATTCGGCTTTGCAGGCGGAAAGAGCTTTGGACTTACCATTGCCGCCTTGGGCTTTATAAGCGCAAGCCTCGGCGGTGTCGTGCACCTTAATATCCTTCGCAAAAAAGGTAAGATAAAACCTCAAAATACAGAGCAAAACATCATTCGTGCCGAGGAGATTCAATCCGCTGACGAAAGTCCTATGCAGGAAAGCGTGGACAAAATGACCATACAGCTTGCATTGATCGCACTTTCATATTTCCTTGCATACGTGCTTATGCATATTCTCGGAAACCTTCTCCCGAATATGCGCTCGGTAATATTCGGCTTCAACTTCCTTCTCGGCGTTATTACCGCAACGCTCGTGAAGACGGTTATGAATTTCCTGAAAAAGAAAAAGATCATAAGACGTGAGCATACGAACAAGTTTTTGATGACACGTGTAAGCAATTTCTTCTTCGATATAATGGTCGTTGCAGGTATTGCGGCAATAAGATTCGGTGCTCTCGAAAAGTATTGGGGAATCATAATAATTCTCGGCGTTCTCGGTCTTCTCGTTACTTATGCTTATAACCGTCTCGTTGCAAAAACCTTGTTTAAGGAATATTCCGAAGAACAGTTCCTCGCAATGTACGGTATGCTTACGGGTACGGCAAGCACGGGTATAATCCTTCTCCGTGAGATCGACGGCGATTTTGAAACCCCTGTTGCCGATAACTTGGTATACCAGAACTTCCCCGCAATCGTCTTCGGCTTCCCGTTGATGATCCTCGCAACGTTGGCTCCGGTAAAACCGATTCTAACAACAATAATCCTCTTTGCCTTCTTCGTCGTGCTTAATATAATCCTCTTCCGAAGCAAGATATTCAAAAAACGTAAGAAATAAAGCTGTAAATGCGTATTTCTGTTTCGAATATATGTGATCTATATGTATATTGACTTTTGTTCTTTATATTTATATAATAAAGACGGTAATAGTTTTAAAAACTGTTATAAATTAAAGTTTGGAGGTATATTTTTATGAACTCGCTCAGAAAGTATGTAGCGGAATTTATCGGTACCTTCGTACTGGTGTTTTTCGCTTGCGGGACTGCTGCGGTCGTTGGCTGTTCTGCTTCAAACGGTACGGGCTATTTGTTGACGGCATTGGCTTTCGGTCTTGTCATCGTTGCTATGGCGTATTCGATCGGTAACGTATCCGGTTGCCATATCAACCCTGCAGTTTCTATTGCAATGCTCGTAAGCGGAAAACTCGGCATCAAGGATTTCATCGGCTATATAGTTGCCCAGTTTGCCGGTGCAACGGCAGGTGCGGCTGCTCTTATGGCGTTCGTCGGCAAAGAAAGCGGACTCGGCGCAAATGCATTGTATGAAAACGACGTTCTTCTTTCTATCGCTATTGAGATCATTCTTACCTTTGTTTTCGTTATTGCAATACTCGGCGTTACCTCGAAAATCGAGAACGGCGCTGTTGCAGGTATCGTTATCGGTCTTACGTTGACTCTCGTTCACATTCTCGGCATTTCCTTCACGGGAACTTCCGTAAACCCCGCAAGAAGCTTCGGCCCTGCTTTGTTGGTAGGCGGAGATGCTCTTTCGAACGTATGGGTGTTCATCGTAGCTCCCCTCGTCGGCGGAATACTTGCAGCTCTTGTTTACAAATTCCTTGATCCTAAAAAGGACGAGTAATTAAATCGAATCTTCATAACATCAGAATACCAAAACAAAAACGGGACAAAAGTCCCGTTTTTTTGTTTGTCTATGGGCTGCAAAAAAGATATTTATATGAATTCGAACCTCTCGTGGCCCACACCGTTCGCATAGTCGTATCGCTCGTTGACTTTCGTCAACTTGCGATACTCCTTGCTCTGCGGTGCTCACTTCGCAGAAAACGTCTCCCCGAGACCTTTTCTGCTCGTTCCCCCGTCATCCCGTTTCGGGACGACTTTGACTGAATGTTCGAAATCACATATCATATCAAAACAAAAAACGGGACGAAAGTCCCGTTTTTCGTTTTGGTCGGAGTGAGAGGATTCGAACCTCCGGCCTCGTCGTCCCGAACGACGCGCTCTACCAAACTGAGCCACACCCCGAAATATTTCGTGCAAGGCGTATTATACAACAAAGAAAAGCGATTGTCAACCGTAAATCAAAAAATAGAAAACAATAAACCGCCGAGAAAACTCCCGACGGTTTATTTCATTTGATCCTATTCCTTAATTTTTTCACATTTAATTCGGATAATGCCCGAATCGTCCTTTGCGACGTTGACGGAGAATTCCTTCTTTTGGTCGCCTTCGGTGAGGTTAAAGGTTATTGTTGCATTGCCCTCGGCAATAGGCTTGAGGACAAGCGTTTTATAAGAAGCCGTACCGCCCCAACCAAAGGTGCCGTAATCGTTCGTTTCCTCGTTTTCAAGGAAAGTTTCGAACATTTTGCTGTCGGAAATGGTATATTCCCAAACACCGAGAGGTTCAACGTCGGAGGTCATATAAAAGCTTATAAGATCGGTTCCGTCGTTTTCATAAACGGTAAATCTAACCTCGGTAACAATATCCTTGTCCTCTCCGCAAGCGGTTAACGAGAAGCAGAGAAGTATTGCAATTAAAATAAATATAAATCTTTTCATGATCATTTACCCGAAACGGTAATTCCGTCAAAAGCCATATAGGGAGCAACAACAGTACCGTCTATTAAAATTTCTTTACTTATATCAACAAGATTGTTGAGCATATCCGCAAGGTTTCCGCTGATCATGGTTTCGCTTAGCGCCGAAACGATCTTTCCGTCTTCGATAAAGAATCCGTTTTTCGCAACACCCGAAAATTCGCCGTTGGTTCCGGGACTGCCGCCCGAGAATCTACCAATGATAACGCCCTTTTTGACGTTCTTTATCATCTCTTCAAGCGGTGTTGTGCCGCCCTCGATAACTATCGAGAAGGAAGAATTCTTTGCACGCTCGTTGCCCGTCTTGTTTGCAACGTATTGCGAAAGAAGAAAGCTGTTCAGCCTTCCGTTTTTGATAAAATCAAAATCCTCTGCGATAAATCCCTCTCCCGTGTAGACCTGACCGCAAACAATACGCTCGTCGCTCGGCTTGAAGGAAACGTTAATGCGCTCGTCGGCAACCTGTTTGCCAAGCTTATCCTTCCAAAGCGAGGTTCCGTCAAGAAGCACGCTGTCCGATGCAAAATTTTCACAAATATTACCGAAAACCGTTCCAACAAGACAACCGGGTGTGAATATTACAGTCCCCGTAAATTTACCCTCTGTGGGTGCAGAATCCAGCTGATTCTCGATATCGGTAAGCTCACGCTCGATAAAAGCACAGTCGATAAAGGGCTTGTCAAGGTCGGCAACGGTAACGTCACTGCCGAAGAAGGAAGTTGCCTTCTCGCCCTCGTGTGCCGAATACATCAATTCTGCGTTGTAACGACCGCTTTCAGAAAAATACGTGTTGCCCGTCGTGCTCATATAAACACCCTTCGACGAGGTATGGGTGACAATCATCTGCTCGACGATAATCAAGGGGTGACGGTTTTTAATATCCTCCAAAAGCTCTTTTGTGCGGAAGAAAAGCTTTTCTCTGTCGGGAACAATCGCACCACGCTTGAAATGCTTTTCGCCGATATCCTTTGCAATCTCCCAAGCGGTGTCGGGGTTTGAGCTTTTTGCGGCGGAAACGGCGTTTTCAACGGCTTGTGCAATCGATTCATCATCAAAACGGTTTATCGAAACCGAACCCTTTTTGTTTTCCACAAAAACGGTTACTGTAACACCTCTGTCAAAAAGAGTTCTGAAAAGCGAAAATTCGTTGCCGTCAACGTTAAATTCGTTCGTTTCGCTTTCACGAACGGAACAGTGTGCCACCTCTGCACCAAGCTCTTTTGCTTTTTTGAGTATATCTTCGGCAATTCTTTTGTATTTTTCCATCTTATCTACCTCCGATCATAACCTTACAGCGTATAGCAGGACCGCCCATACCAACGGGCATAGGCTGTTTCTTACCGCAAAAGCCGGAACTGTACCAATCTGCCTTGTCGGAGATCATATCAACGGTTTTTAGCATATTGAATGCAACGCCCGAGATGGTGGTATCAAGCAAAGCTCTGCCCAATTTACCGTTTTTGATCTCATATCCCATACATACGCCGAACATAAATTCACCCGTCGTGTCTGCCTGGCCGTTGTTCGAATCGAGAAGGTAATATCCGTCCTCGACCGAAGCAATCATATCTTCAAGCTTGTCCGCACCGGGTAATATAGCCGTGTTACGCATACGTATCAAAGGTTCATCGGAGAAAGCCCAGGCACGTGCGTTTCCGCAGGGTTGCATACCAAAATGCTGTGCGGATTCACGGTTGTTGAGATAACCCACAAGTATGCCGTTTTCAATAATCTTTGCGTCACTTGCAATAACGCCCTCGTCGTCAACGTATACGGGAAGGGGAGTTTTGTTCCCGAACGCCGTGTGTGCAAAGTCGGTAAGATTTACGATCTCGCTTGCAACGGGCTTTCCAAGGTTATGCGCCGCAACACTTCCGCCAAGCACTAGGTCGGCTTCAACGGTGTGACCGACAGCCTCGTGAGCAAGCATACCCGTCATCATACTGCCGAGAATAACCGTCTTTTCCCCTGCATCGGCATAGACACCTTCACGCTTTTGCATAAGCTTTTCATAAAGAATATCGATTTTCGGGAAAAGCTCTTGGGGATCCTTAAAGTTGTCTTCAAAAGCACCCTCTCCGCCGTATGCTTCAAAAAGCTCAATAGGAGCGCCGCTTGTCGTTTCCGAATTTAGAAAAACATAAACGTAGGAACGCTGTAAGCAGGTGTGAGCATCGCAACCGTCGGAAATACGGAGGAGCTTTTCCATAGAATCCTCTCTTGCGGCAACGGTACGGCTTTTAAGGTTTGGATATTTCTTTGCGATATAGCTGTCGATCTCACGTGCAAAATCGATATAAACCTTTTGCTCGGCATCCTTTATATCGGTTTCGAGAATACGGTTTCCTCCCGTAACAATGGGAAGGGAAGGCTTGCCCTTGTTTATATGCAAACTCATAAAATCTGCATTTTCGGTTGCGGCACGCAAAACAGCCTCTGCCGCTTCGGGCGAATATTCCGCCATGGACGAAAAACCGTAGGTTCCGTTTTTATAAACTCTCGCCGAAACGCCGGAAATGTCCTGCCTTGAGTTGCCCGTAAGGTTACCGCAAACCAAGGTAACTCCTCTTGAACGGGAGTTCTGACCTCGTAGTTCCGTGTGCGACGTAGGTGCAAATATCACCTTTTTCGGTGTCAAAATATCTTTAAGCAAAGAAAAACCTCCTTGTTTTTGGTTAAAATATATCATCAAATATTATAGATAGTATAACACCAAAAACTATGATTGTAAACATCATCGTATTGTTCTTCTTAAAAAATGTTTCTTTGCTTAAAAAAACATTGTATTGTAAAAAGATACGTGATATAATATATCGGAAAAAGTCGAACCGAAGTTGCTTAAAAAGTTTGTTTTCGGCTATAGATAAGATATGACAAAACAAGGAGAAATTAAATGCTTGTTCCCGTTTTATTGCTTGTATTAGGCTTCGTTTTATTGATAAAAGGCGGAGATTGGTTTGTGGACGGTGCCACGGGCATCGCACGTAGGTTTCATTTGCCCGAATTGCTGATAGGCGCAACGGTCGTTTCTATCGGTACAACGTTGCCTGAAGTTATGGTTTCTGCAGGTGCGGCTTTTCAGGGAAGCGGTTCTATTGCATACGGTAATGCTATCGGTTCTATAATTTGCAATACGTCGTTGATCGCAGCAATAACTATCGCTGTTCGTCCCTCGACGGTTGCAAGAAAAAGTATGGTGTTGCCCGTAGTGTTTTTCTTCGGTTCTGCCGCTTTATATTGCGGTGTTGCCTATTTTAGCGGTTATTTCAGCCGTACCGTCGGCATACTTTTGTTGTGTGCCTTTGTTATTTATATGGTTCTTACGGTTTTGCGTATGAAGAAAAACGCAGCTTCGATCGAAACAGTGAAGACCGAAGAAAAGTACGGTGCCGTAACAAGCGAAGAAGAACTCGAAGTTCGAAGCGGCGAAGATCATGTTGTAGAATCGGCAGATGAGGGAACAAAAGACAGTCTGCTCAAAGATATCGTTCTTTTGGTATTGGGTGCAGTGTTGATCGCATTCGGTGCTGATTTTTTGGTAGACAACGCCATCATTTTGGCGGAGTATTTCGGTGTATCCGAAAAGGTGATCGGTTTGACCATCGTTGCTTTGGGAACGTCTTTGCCGGAATTGGTTACCGCCGTTACAGCGCTTTTGAAGGGGCACGGCTCGCTTTCTTTGGGCAATATAATCGGAGCAAACCTGTTCAATCTTGTTTTAGTAAGCGGTACAGCGATCACTATAAGTCCTTTCGATATCCCCGTTGCAGGCACGTTGTTTAATGTCAATTCTTCGTTAGTGCTTGATGTGCCGGTTATGTTGGGTGTTATGGCAATATTGACGCTTCCTACGCTCTTTAAAGAAAAGCTTTACCGTTGGCAAGGCATCTTACTTTTGGGTATTTACTTTTCGTTTTGCATTGTGCAATTTGTCATTTGATAAATCAGAGGGAACACCCGTATAATTTCCTTATAAAAGGAGAATGAAAATGAACAACTTGAAGAGAACCTCGGGCGTGTTACTAAGCCTTTCCTCGCTTCCTTCGGAATACGGAATCGGAACGTTTGGCAAGACCGCCGTCGATTTTGCAAGAAGGATTGCGGAAATGGGCTTTTCCTATTGGCAGGTCCTCCCCTTCACACCCGTTGACTATGCAAATTCACCCTATGGTTCGGACAGCGCATTTGCGGGTAACGAGCTTTATATAAGCCCCGATATGATGGCTGAGGACGGCTTTATAAAAAAAGCCGATGCCGACGTTTTGCGATATAAGGGAACTCCCTTTGTTGCCGATTACGATTTTGCACGCAAAAACCGTGAAACGTTAATGCGTTTGGCGTATTTCCGTCTTGACGAGGATTTCAAGAAGAAGATAGATTCTTTCATAGAAGAGAAAGAGCTTTTCAACCATTGCTTCTACCGTGCATTAAAAAGAGAAAACGCAGGCAGACCCTTCTGGGAATGGAAAAGAGGCTCTAACTATAAAACAGCACTTGCTTTTGCCGATAAATACCGTGAAGAAATACGCTATCACGGCTTTGTTCAATATCTGTTCGCAACACAGTGGGAAAAGACAAAGGCAGAGATAAATGCTTGCGGTATAAAGATAATCGGCGATATGCCGATATACGTTTCCCGTGACAGCGCAGACGTTTGGGGCAACCCCGAATTGTTCGATATAGACCCCGATACCTACCAGCCCGAGCGTGTCGCAGGTGTTCCGCCCGACTATTTTTCCGAGGACGGCCAGCTTTGGGGCAATCCTCTTTATAATTGGAAATATCATAAATCACAAGGGTATTCCTGGTGGATAAAGCGTATTAAATATTCCTTCACATTGTACGATATGCTCAGAATCGACCATTTCCGTGCGTTTGCTTCTTATTGGGCTGTTGACGGTAAGGCAAAGACGGCAAAGGACGGCGAATGGAAAAAAGGTCCGGGTATTGCACTTTTCAAGGCTGTCAAGAGTGCGTTGGGCGAAGTTCCGATCATTGCCGAAGACCTCGGAAGCTTTGGCGAGGACGTTATTGCGCTTCTCGATAAAAGCGGTTTCCCGGGTATGAGAATAATTCAGTTTGGCTTCGAACCCAACGGAGATTCAACTCATCTTCCCCATAATTATCCGAAAAATTCTATTGCCTATATAGGCACGCACGATAATAATACTCTCCTCGGCTGGCTTTGGGAAGCAACACCGGAGGAACGTGCCTTTGCGCTTGATTATTGCGGATTCGACCACGGTGATTGGGGTATGGGCGGATATAATGCTCCTGCCTGCCGTAAGATCATTGAAACTGTATGGCGTTCAAGTTCAAACCTTGCAATAATTCCTTTTCAGGATATGTGCGGTTTCGGCAGTGACGCAAGAATGAATATCCCCGGTGACGACAGCGGAAAATGGAAGTTCCGTGCAACAAGGGATATGATGAATTCTATCGATTCGGCATATTTCAAAAAGCTAAACAGACTTTTCCGCAGATAGAAGGTATAATAATGCTTGATATATTGGCTCTCGAAAAAAGCTTTATATTAAATCATATAAAAGAGGGAGATACCGTTGCCGATTTCACAATGGGTAACGGATACGATACCTTGTTCCTTTCCAAAACCGTTGGAGAAAACGGCAGAGTTTATGCCTTTGATATTCAACAAAGTGCGCTTATCAGCACCGAAAAACGCTTGAAGGAAAACAACGCTCCCAAGAATTATACTCTTATATGCGATTCCCACCATAACGCAAGGGAATATATAAAAACCCCCATAAAAGCGGGAATGTTCAACCTTGGCTATCTCCCCGGCGGTGATAAATCGATAACGACAAAACGGGAAACAACTCTTTCCGCAATCGAAACGGCGATATCCTTGCTTGATAAGGATGCGATCCTGCTCATAGCCGTCTATCCCGGTCACGAGGAAGGGGAGATTGAGGGAGAGCTTATAAACGAGCTTCTCGAAAAATTCGACAGAAAGCAATATTGCTGTGCGAAATTCAGGATAATCAATTCACCAACATCGTCATATTTCTATATTGTTGAATCCAAATAGAGGTAAAAAAATGATTCTTTACGTAATACGTCACGGCGACCCGATATACGACCCCGACAGTCTCACAGAGAAGGGACATCTTCAGGCAAAAGCGCTTGCAAAACGTCTTGCCGTAAACGGTCTTGACAAAATCTATACTTCACCGATGAACCGTGCACGCCAGACGGCACAGCCCACCTGCGAGCTTTTGGGTATAACACCCGAAATTGAGGATTGGACGAGCGAGGCATATACCTGGCAGGAATTCACCTTCAACGACCCCGAACTTGACGGAAAATTGAATTGGTGCTTTCACGTTCAGACCACAAGATACAAAACTCCCGAAGTTTTGGCGCTCGGCGATAAATGGTACGAGGCAGAACCCTTCTGCCAAACCAAGGCAAAGGAAGGCTATGAACGCATACAGCGTGAGTCGGACAAATTCCTTGAAAAGCTTGGCTATAAGCGAGAGGGAATGAACTATAAGATCCTTTCGCCCAACGAGGAACGTGTTGCCGTTTTCTGCCACCAAGGCTTTGGCACGACTTGGCTTTCCCACCTTCTTGCGATCCCGCCCGTGCTTTATTGGTCTACGTTCGATATGAACCATTCGTCAATGACGATAGTCCATTTCAAGAATAACCCCGACGGCTATACCGCACCGATCTGCCTTGCCGTTTCGGATACTTCGCATTTCCACGCAGAAGGATTACCTCTTAAGTTTGCAAATAAGATTGATATATAATAAAAAAATGCAGGTTTAATACCTGCATTTTTTAGTCGAGATTTTTGCTTCGCAAAATCGATATATTTGCATTCGCAAATTCGATATATCCTCGTTCCTCTCGGATTCGATATGATATAAATCCCTTTTGTTCCGCAGAACATATCGAGTTTTTTGCACATCTCGTCAAAAACGAGATGTGCAAAAATCATATCGAATGGCTTTGCCATATATCGAAAATCCCGTAAGGGATTTATATCGACGCATTGTGCCACAGCACAATGCTAATTCGAATATTTTTGCTTGGTCTGATCAATTTGCTGTTGCGGCGCCTGCGTCGAAGGATACCAACCCTTCTGCGCCATTTTGGAATATATCTCGTTCTGCATACAGAGACAGTCGTTAAGAGCTTGCTTGAATGCGGTGTTAACATTGGGTGTGGGCGATTCGATAGCGCCGTGCATGAAGATGTCGCAACAATTCTTAACCGAAGTAAGAATGTTGTCCATAATTACCTGATCCTGCATAATTGTCTCCTCTCTTAAAGCAAATTATAGAAACGGTCGAAAGTCTGCTGTTGCTTCTTTGCAATATCCGCAACGAAATTGGAAAGCTCGGTATCTCCAAGCTGTGACGAAAAATCCGTACAAACGGTCTTAACCTGCTTTGTGTGACCGAGAGCGTCCTCGATATAAAGCAATTCTTTTGGTGACATAAATAACCTCCGTTGTTTTTTGTTGTAATCATATTTTTGCCGTATAAAATTCGTAATATTCCGAAAATTTTTGTTTTGATCTAAATTCCGTTGACAATATACGACTTTTTAGTTATAATTAAACTCGAAAAAATATTTTCCGTCGGAGGAAAAGTATGAAAAACATACCCGAAATGTTTGGTTCGTTGGTTTTCAACAGAGAAATAATGAAAGAGCGTCTGCCCGAAGATGTTTATAAATCCTTAAAGCATACGATACAGCGTGGCGAAGACCTTGATATTACCGTCGCAAACGTCGTTGCAGAAGCTATGAAGGATTGGGCTGTCGAGCACGGCGCAACCCATTATACCCACTGGTTCCAGCCTATGACGGGTATTACTGCCGAAAAACACGACAGCTTTGTTTCCCCCGTTAACGACGGTAAGGTTATTATGTCCTTCTCGGGTAAAGAGCTCATAAAGGGCGAGCCCGATGCATCAAGCTTCCCCTCGGGCGGCTTGCGTGCAACCTTCGAAGCAAGAGGCTATACCGCTTGGGACCCCACCTCCTATGCATTTATAAAGGACGGCTCGCTTTGTATCCCAAGCGTATTCTGCTCTTACGGTGGCGAAGCACTTGATAAAAAAACGCCCCTCTTGCGTTCAACGGAAGCCTTGAACGAACAGGCAATGCGTATTTTAAAGCTTTTCGGTACCGAAGCAAAGCACGTCGAAGCAAACGTCGGTCCCGAACAGGAATATTTCCTTGTCGATAAATATCTTTTCAATCAGCGTGAAGACCTTGTTGTTTGCGGAAGAACGCTTTTCGGCGCAAAACCGCCCAAGGGACAAGAGCTTGAAGACCATTATTTCGGTGCGATAAAGCCGAGGGTTTCCGCATTTATGAAGGAGCTCGACGAAGAACTTTGGAAGCTTGGCGTCGTTTCAAAGACCAAGCATAACGAAGCAGCTCCCTGCCAGCACGAGCTTGCCCCCATCTACGGAACGGCAAATGCGGCTACCGACCATAACCAATTGACAATGGAAACGATGAAGAAGGTTGCCGACCGTCACGACCTTGTTTGTATCCTTCAGGAAAAGCCCTTCGAAGGCATCAACGGCAGCGGTAAACACGATAACTGGTCGCTTTCTACCGATAAAGGCGTAAACCTTCTTTCTCCCGGAAAGCACCCTCACGAAAACGCACAATTCCTTTTGTTCCTCTGTGCTGTAATAAAAGCGGTTGACGAGCATCAGGACCTTTTGCGTATCTCTGTTGCGACCGCAGGCAACGACCACCGTCTTGGTGCAAACGAAGCGCCTCCTGCAATAGTTTCGATGTTCCTCGGTGACGAATTGACCGATATCCTCAACGCTATCGACGAGGGTGTCCCCTATTACGGCGCAAAAAAAGCTCAAATGGAGATCGGCGTACACGTACTTCCCACGTTCCCGAAGGACACCACCGACCGTAACCGTACTTCTCCCTTTGCGTTCACGGGTAATAAGTTTGAATTCAGAATGCCCGGCTCCGCTATGTCGGTTGCAGAACCGAACGTTGTTATAAACACCATCGTTGCCGAAAGCTTGATGCAGTTCGCTGACGAACTTGAAAATGCGTCCGATTTCCAATCCGCACTTCAAGAGTTGATCCGCCGTACCATTAAGAAGCATAAACGCATAATCTTCAACGGCGACGGATATTCAAACGAATGGAAGCTTGAAGCAGAGAGAAGGGGATTGTTGAACCTTCCCACCACAGCCGATGCACTTCCTCATTTTGCAAGCGATGAGAACATTTCTCTCTTCACCCGCCATAAGGTATATACAGAAAAGGAACTCCGTTCCCGTCACGATATCTTGCTTGAATCCTATTGCAAGATAATCACTATCGAAGCTTTAACTATGTGCGATATGGCAAGCAGAGATATTATCCCTGCGGTCGATTCCTATATCTTAAAGCTTTCGCAAACTATCGCATCGCTTAAATCGATCGGCTCTCCGATACCGCACCATACGTCCGAAACGTTAAAGCGTCTTATTGAGCTTTCCGACGAAATGTCTGCTTCGCTGAAACGTCTTTTGGCGAACGCAGAACATGCACAGCGTAACCTTAACAGTAAGAATTGCGGTGTCTATTGCCGAGACGAGGTGCTCCCGATCATGTCGGAACTCCGCCGCTCCGCCGACGAAGCCGAAACAATAACCGAACGCTCCTTCTGGCCCTTCCCGACATACGGTGATTTGCTATATTATAATTAATGTATTAAAAAAAGACTTGCGAAAAGCAAGTCTTTTTTGTCGTAGTGAACATATAAAATCAACTAATCGTTGGACGTATGTCCACATCATTTTTGCCGTAGGCAAAACATCGTTTACACCACAGGTGTAACATCGTTTGTGCGAAGCGCAACTTCGTTTTGTGTCCGGTAATGAGAAACGATGTTGACCTGGCGGTCAAACGATATTTTTGCTACGCAAAAAACGAAGTTGTGTCCTGCGGACACAAACACAAAAATAAAAGCAAGTCATAAGACTTGCTTTTATTTTTGGGGTGGCTGACCGGGTTCGAACCGGCGACCCCCAGGGCCACAACCTGGTACTCTAACCAGCTGAGCTACAGCCACCATATATGGCGTGCCTTGAGGGACTCGAACCCCCGACCTACTGCTTAGAAGGCAGTTGCTCTACCCAGCTGAGCTAAAGGCACATATTTGGAGCGGGTGACGGGAATCGGACCCGCGCGGCCAGCTTGGAAGGCTGGAATTCTACCATTGAACTACACCCGCAAATCATTTAAGGCAACGGAACCGTTACCTTAAATTATAATTTAAGCTAAACCGTTGAGAAGCTTAGTGAACTGGCTCTTCTTGTGAGCAGCATTGTTCTTGTGAATAATGCCCTTGGAAACAGCCCTGTCTACCATGCCGACAGCTTCGAGATATGTCTTTTCTGCGAGAGCCTTGTCGCCTTCAGCAACAGCAGCTTTGTACTTCTTAACAGAAGTCTTCATAGCAGATTTGAACATCTTGTTCTGAAGCGTCTTAACTTCGGTAACTTTTACACGCTTTTTAGCAGATTTGATGTTAGGCATGCACTTGCACCTCCCATTCGTATTTTGGAACCGTTACATCATAACATACTTTTTCATCTTTTGCAATAGGTATTTGCAAAAAAGTATAAATTTTTTTAATTATAAGCAAAATAGAAATAAAAAGCATGCGAGGTTTAAAAATTATGTTCCAAAAACGTACCGATCTGGCAATGGAAGTCCACGAGCTACACGGTGAAAATTCGGGAATAAAGGTCAAAGAAATCACAAAAAAAGGTGTCAATATAACCGAAGCAGAGGTCATGAAGGGAGAAGGCGAGCGTCTTTCGGGCAAAAGCGCAGGGAAGTATATCACGGTCGATATCGGCAACGTTTGGCAATACGATAAGGAAAAATTCGAAAGTTTAGCAAAAACCTTGGCAAACGAAATATCTCTCCTTCTTCCCGAAGGCAACGGAAGTGTTTTTGTGGCAGGGCTCGGTAACGAAGAAATAACCCCCGATTCGTTAGGGCCGAGAACCGTAAAAAAGCTCCTCGTCACACGTCATATCGAAACTATCGATTCTGCCTTGTATAAAAACGTCGGATTCGGCTCGCTTGCAGCAATAGCATCGGGCGTGCTCGGACAGACGGGCATAGAAAGCGCAGAGATAATAAAAAGCGTGTCCGAAAATATAAAACCCAAATGTATTATCTTGATAGATTCGCTTGCTTCAAGAAAGCTGTCCCGACTTGCAACAACCGTTCAGCTTTCCAATACGGGAATATCCCCCGGCTCCGGCGTTTCCAACAAACGCCATACGCTCGATTCCGAATATCTGAAAGCTCCCGTTGTTTCGATCGGTGTACCGATGGTAGTCGATGCCGCAACACTTGCTTACGATCTGCTTGAGGAATATTGCGGCGGAGAAAACGAGAATTTCGAAAACGCAATTTCAAAGATATTAAACAGCAAAGAAACAACAAATTTCGTCACCCCGAAGGATAACGATATGATAGCACGCTCAACAGCAAAGCTTCTTGCAACGGCAATCAATATTGCAGTTCACAATATGGAAATTTCCGAAATTTCGGAATTTATTGAATAGAACAGTCATATTCAAGCTTCTCTCCGCATATAATTTTGCGAGGAAGTGATAAAAATGAGAAGAAGATTAACCGTGACCCAAAGACAAGCAATAACAAAATTAACCAGCCTTCTGCTTGGTATAGCTTTGCTCTTTTCGGTGTTCTATGCCATACCGCAGATCGTAAAAACTCTGCCTCGCCCAAACGCAAGAAAGGCGTATGCCTTCTTCGGCGGAACAACGGTAATGGCGGAGGAGAAACCAAGCTTTTCGCTCGGCTTGGGCATTTTAACTTCAGACGAGCCCGAAATAAGCGAACCGGAAGAATCCCTGCCCGAACCACCCGTCGAATCTGCTCCGCCGGAAAACGAGCCCGAGCCCGAAATACCAATAGCTCCCGGAAAAGATGACCTTCCCGTGTTTGCAAATAACCTTTGCTGGTATTCGATAGGCGAAAAAGCAGAGCTGAACCTTTTAAACAAAACCGATTTCGATGTCGATCTGAATGACTATCTGAAAAAATCCTTTCCCATAAAGGGAAACATACCGCAAAACGAACCCCTTGTGCTGATAGTCCACACCCACGGCACGGAAAGCTATCTTGCATCGGGGCAGGACTATTATTCACCCGACGAACCGTTCCGTTCCGAAAAAAAGGAAAAAACGGTCGTACATATTGGAGAGGTCTTGAAGACCGAGCTTGAATCGCTTGGGATCCCCGTCATGCACGACGAAACGATGTACGATAAAAACGATTACAGCCATTCCTATATAAACGCACAAAAGGGAATAACGAAGATACTTTCAGAAAACCCGTCAATCAAGTTTGTTATCGACCTTCACCGTGATTCCGTGTTCGATTCATCGGGAAGGAATATAAAACCCCTAACGACGATAGACGGCAAGAAATGCGCCCAGCTTATGTTTGTTGTCGGCACCAACCAAGGCGGCACGTACCACCCAAATTGGCGTGAAAACCTGACTGTTGCAACACATCTGCAATCAAAGATGAACTCCCTTTTCCCAACTCTTGCCCGCCCGATAAACCTTCGCACCTCTGCGTTTAATCAGGCATTAACAAAGGGCAGCCTTATCCTTGAGGTCGGCTCTTGCGGTAATACGCTTGAAGAAGCCGAAAACGCAATAACCCTCTTCGCCAAAGCTTATGCCGAAACGATAAAGGAGAATATGTCGTAATATCTGTGAAATCACAAAAATATGAATGTAGGGGAGGGTTTTATACCCTCCCGTGCTCTTAATTCGTTGTTGTTTCTTATGTCTGTGTACAAATGAAATAATATGAATTGTAGGGACCGGCGTCCTCGACGGTCCGCCCGTAAAACATCGTTGTTTCTTCTGTCTGTTCGAAAACAAAATCCAACGGTGTAGGGGAGGGGCAACGGGGTCCCTGAAAACGCTTGCGTTTTTGGGGTAATAAACCCTCCCGAACTCAAAGAATTTTGTTGTTTTTTATGTCTGTGTTCTATGCCTTAAAGGTTGATTTGCTGACGGTTTATACAACGGATAATTTCGGGCACGGGAGGGTGTAAAACCCTCCCCTACAATGTGATTTCTATAAACAACATATTTTTACAAACGGGAGGGTGCAAGACCCTCCCCTACAAAGAAACCAATATAAACAACGAATCCAAAACGTTTTCTCAAAATCAAGGTAAACGGACCGTCGAGGACGCCGGTCCCTACAAAAAAACAACAAATTTTTACGTTTTGCGGATATTACATAGGAATTCAAAACCAACCCACACCGTGACAATAAAAAAGTACGTTGTTCAATAAAACAGCGTACTTTTTATTTATTCTCACTAATACCCAAAATGTAATCGCTTGTCACCCCGTAAAACTGCGCAAGCGTTATTAAATGCCGTATCGGCATCTCGTTTTGCCCGTTTTCATACCTTGAATATACCTGCTGTGTCGTCCCGATTATTACAGCAATGTCCCTTTGCAAAAGATCTCTGTCCTCTCGAAGCTCACGCAACCGTTCGGGATAGGTCTTCATTATTTATCACCTCGAAATTATTTTAACATACATCTGAAATGATGTATTGACAATACACCTGATGTGGTGTATAATATCTCCATAAAAATAGAAAGGAAAGCAATTTTATGAAAAAACTAATTTCGTATGCCCTTATACTCGCAATGTTATTTGCGGTTATCCCTTTATCGGCTTTTGCGGTTTCAGAGCCTATTACAATCAAAATCGGTAGATTTAATACTTACATGGATCTCGGCGAAGTTTTTGCATGGAGTTCCGCAGATGAATCTGAAACTGTCGAAACTCTATATACGGGAACTCCGGGAGCAAATACCTTTATGCATTTCTACCATGTTTGGCTGTCTTTTGATTTCGAAACACAAATGTTTGTTGTACAAGACACAGAAACTGGTTGGAATAAATACGAGACGGATTGGCAACTCGGTCCGGGTAATCTTATAATTATGGTTTATGCTACGAGTGACTCGTATGACGCAGTTGCTTCTTTACAGATAGGAGACGGTTTGTATTTCGGATACGAAAGTAACGATTATGAAAGCACCTTTGGTTATATTGGCATAGTAGACTCCTATTTGTCGACCGAAAAACCCGAGAAATATTGGATTCCTTCTGCCGACTGGGAGGATTCCTATGGAAACGCTTCGGATGGATCGAGTACTTCATCGGATGACACTTCTGATGATTCTTCTGCAAATCTCAGGTATACGTTGAGCGAAGATGAAACATACTATGCCGTTTCTGGACTTATTGGTAATGACAAAAATATTACAATCCCTTCAGTTTACAATAATTTGCCCGTCAAAGAAATATCGGATGAAGCTTTCTATCAAAAAACTTATTTGTCAAGTGTAATTATTCCCGATTCTATTGAAAGTATAGGCGAACGTGCGTTTTCGTATTGTAGTGCGTTAACCGAAATCACCGTTCCCGATTCGGTAAAAACGATAGGTATGGCTGCATTTTCGTGGTGCAGAAATCTAAAAACGGTTGTACTGCCTCGAAATTTGGAAGTGATAAGCGATTCCTTGTTTGCGTACAGCAGCGCACTTGTAGATGTTATTATTCCTGGAACTGTAATTGCAATTGGAGATAATGCGTTTTTATCTTCTGCTAAACTTGCAGAGATAGAAATACCCGATTCGGTTAAGCATATAGGCGAATGTGCATTTCGCTCGTGTTCGGCGTTGACCGATATTTCTGTACCTGATTCGATAATAACCGTTGGCTCCGATGCTTTCGAGGATTGCGAAAATTTGATTTACACTACTTATGATAACGGAATATACTTAGGAAACAAAACTAATCCTTGCGTGATTTTGATGGGAACAATCAAAAAGAGAATAACTTCTTGTTTTATTAATGAAAACACGAAGGTTATTTATGACAACGCCTTTTCGGAATCGTTGTTCACCAGTTTATCTATACCCAAATCGGTAACTTGCATCGGCAAAGAAGCATTTTACAGATGTGACACACTCACAGATATAACTTTCCCCGCATCTGTTGTTTCGATAGGAAAAGATGTATTGCTTGAATGTTATGGTATTGAAACTATAACCGTCGAAGAAGGAAATCAAGCATATCTCAGTACAGGCAATTGCTTAATAGAAGTAGAAACAAAGACGCTTATTGCAGGTTGCAAAAACAGTGTTATTCCTTCTAACGGTTCGGTTGAAAAAATAGCGGAAAAAGTTTTTTATCGTTGTGAGTATTTGGAAACCATCAATATCCCCGATACGATAGTTGAAATAGGGGAATATGCATTTGGTTGGTGCTTGATGCTTGGAAAGGTAGTCATACCTGACTCTGTCGAGAAAATAGGTGAAAACGCATTCTCGGATTGTGATAATTTGTTTGATATCTATTGTGAAGCAGAATCCAAACCTACGGGTTGGAGCAATCTTTGGGAAGATGGGTATGCAACGGTCCATTGGGGATACAAAGCCGAACCCGAAATAATCGTTGGCGACATCAACGGCGACGACACAGTAACAGCAGCGGACTATATCGTTACAAAACGTGCGGTTATGAGTACATACACTTTAACCGAAGCCCAAATCAAAGCAGGCGACGTTAACGGCGACGGTTCTGTTACGGCAGCAGACTATATAATGCTTAAACGTCACGTTATGGGTACATACGTGATCGGCGGATAAATCAATAAACAAAAAAGAGAGGTGCGAACCTCTCTTTTTGTTATAATTCAAGCAAAACACTAATCGCCGAAAGGACGTAGGAACTTGCCGTTTCGGTGCGGAGGATTCGTTTACCGAGCCCTGCAAGAGAGATGTTTTTCTCCTTTGCCTTTGCCGTTTCCTTTTCCGAAAGACCGCCTTCGGGACCAATTAAAAACCCGATCGTTTCGGGTGTTTCGGTTAGAAGCTCTTTGATGGGAAGCGTTCCGTCACCCTCGTAACAGATAAAACCAATATCCTTTTGCGAAATTTCTTCAATAGCTTGGTCGTAGGTGATAATACCGCGTATTTCGGGAATAATATTTCTACCGCATTGCGCCGCCGCAGATTCGCTGATCTTCTTAAGACGCTCAATACGTTTTGAAAAAGCCTTTACGTCGGGACGTGCAACGCAACGCTCGCTCATAACGGCAACGATCTCGTAAGCACCAAGCTCAACAGCCTTTTGTATGACCGTTTCAAGCTTGTCACCCTTCGGGAAGCATTGATAAACAGAAACCTTAAAGGGCATTTCGTTGTTTTGCTTTTCGGGTTCGCCAAGAACGGCAAAAAGACCGTCAGCCGTAATCTCGTCGATTATTGCTTTATAAGAATTACCGTGCATATCGCAAACATGCAAAGTATCGCCCTTTTCCTTGCGAAGTACACGAAGGATATGGTTCGCATCGGAACCGTCGATATATGCTTTTCCGTCGGCAATACGGTCACTGCCAACGTAGATTCTCGGTATAAATGCCATTTTTTCAACTCCGTCGGGTTTGTTGGATTTAGTATACAATATTCCTCGCAATAAGTCAATCGCTGTCGTAAAAAGGATATATCAAGCTGTCCCTGTCGAGCGAAAGTGTAAAAGGCTATTGACTTTTAAGGGTGTCGGTTGTAAAATATAGGGGAAATAAAGCATTTACCGGAGGTAATTTGTAATGGAAAATTTTGAAAGAGAAAATATTTTCACCCTCACCGACGAAGAAGGCAACGAAAGCGAATTTGAGCTTCTCGGCGAACTCACTATTGACGACAATAAATATCTTGCTCTCATTCCGCTTGACGGCGATGAAGACGAATACGTTGTTCTTAAGATCGAAGTAGACGAAAACGGCGACGAGCTTCTTGTTACTATCGATGACGATGACGAATTCGACCGTGTTGCAGACGCTTTTGAAGATACCTTTATGGGCGAAATCGATCTCGACGAAGCAGTAGATTCCGCTGAATAATTATTAAAAGACGTTTTTGTGCGTTCTGCGCTATTGTAGAAGCTAATCTTGACGTTTCAGAATAGATGCAGAATGTTCAAAAGAAACCCGAAGCCGTATATTAATACGGCGAGAGGTTTATTTTGAACATAGCACAAAAATACAATTGAAAATCGTAAAATTCGAAGAATTTTATTCCTTAAGAACTTATTAAAAGACGTTTTTGTGCGTTCTGCGCTATTATGAAACGTCAACTATCATCCTGCTGGGTACGTGCATAGTCTTAGGACTCTGCCCTGTGTAAAAACCCACAATTATGAAAGGGAGTCCATATTCCGCTGTGGTGAAGCAGGCCTCCCGCATGCATTCTGCGTGCGGACGTTGGAAGCACTAAAGCATCGGAGAGGACACCCACCTGCACAAAGCAGGGTTTCATTCTCACGGGGGCACGGCCTTTGCGGGGTATAATCAATCATCTCAACAAAAATAAAAAGCAGGTTCGAACCTGCTTTTTTTGTTTGCTGGGTGGTTTATTTCATCAATTCTCCGATATCATAAACGTAATCGGTGCAGACCTGTTTCATCTCGTCGATTTGGTGTTCACAGTCTATATCGTAAATCCCGACAACCGAAAATCCAAGTTTTTTAACGTCCTTGCAATAGGGCAATCTATCCTCAAAAATAACACATTCCTCGGGCTTAAAGCCAAGTCTTTTTGCCGCTTCGAGAAATATCTTCGGTGATTGTGCCTTGTAACAGCCGACCTCGTCACTGCCGATATAAAAATCGATAACCGAGGGAAGGTCGTAACGCTTGAAAAAGTCCTTTGCCGTTGAAAATGGTGTATCACTTGCGATACAAACGGGAATTCTGTTTTTGTGGAGCAATTCAAGAAATTCAATGGAATTCTTCTTCGGAATAACGTCTTTTGCGTATTTATCCTCTATGTAGTCCTGAAAAGAAGGGTAGTTATGCGCACCGTATTGGGAAGGGTGGTTCCAAAATTTCATCGATTCGATAAGTGTTCCGTCCATATCGAAGATAAAGGCTTTTTTGCCCTTGAAATATTCTTTTTCGGGATTTAGAAGTTCGTATATAGTCACAATATGCCTCTTTGTTTCGTTGTTGAGGATAATATTACCATAAAAAGAGCCTTTTTTCAATATATATTGTACGAAAATCGACTTAAAAACTGAAAAAACCGCTTGCAATAAGAGGGAAGCGGTGGTATAATAATAGGAACTAATTTTAGGAGGCGAATCGGCTTTATGGCGATAAAAGAAACCTTAACACGTGTTTGTGATATTTATTCCGAACCGCAGTCCTTCGGCGGAAAGCTTGTCCGCTTGGGCGGATGGATAAAGACTATCCGTTCTTCCAATGCCTTCGGATTCATTGAACTTAACGACGGTACTCATTTTAAGAATATACAGATCGTTTTCGAAAACGATATTTTGGATAACTATAAAGAAATCACAAAGCTCAATATCCCTGCATCTATTATTGCAGAGGGTGTTCTTGAATTAACTCCCGAGGCAAAACAGCCCTTCGAGCTTAAGGCAAAGAAGATTGAAATAACCGGCGAATCCACTCCCGATTATCCTATCCAGCCCAAAAGACACTCCTTTGAGTTTCTCCGCTCGGTTGCACACTTGCGTCCCAGAGCAAACACCTTCAATGCAGTGTTCCGTGTCCGTTCGGTTGCCGCACAGGGAATCCACCGTTTCTTTGCGGATAAGGGCTTTGTTTACGTTAACACACCTATCATCACCTCGAGCGACTGCGAGGGTGCAGGCGAAATGTTCAAGGTAACCACCCTTGATATGGCAAACCCTCCCCGTGACGATAAGGGTAATATCGATTATTCCAAGGACTTTTTCTGCAAGCCTACAAGCCTTACCGTTTCCGGTCAGCTTGAAGCAGAATGCTTTGCGCTTGCATATGCTAACGTATACACCTTCGGTCCGACGTTCCGTGCAGAAAACTCCAATACTGCCCGCCATGCGGCAGAATTCTGGATGATAGAGCCCGAAATTGCATTTGCCGACCTTGACGACTATATGTCGCTTGCAGAGGAAATGACAAAGTACGTTATCAAATATGTTCTCGAAAGATGTCCTGCAGAAATGGAATTTTTCAATAAGTTTATCGATAAGGGACTTTTGGAAAGATTAACTGCTCTCGTAGAAAGCGATTTTGCAAGAGTAAGCTATACCGAAGCTGTCGAGATACTCAAAAACAGCGGCAAGAAGTTTGATTATCCCGTCGAATGGGGTTGCGACCTTCAGACCGAACACGAACGCTATCTCACCGAAGTTGTGTTCAACAAGCCCGTTTTCGTAACCGACTATCCGAAGGACATCAAAGCGTTCTATATGCGTCTTAACGACGACGGCAAGACCGTTGCGGCGGCAGATATGCTCGTTCCCGGCGTTGGTGAGCTTATCGGCGGTTCGCAGAGAGAAGAACGTCTTGACGTTCTCGAAGCACGTCTTGCACAGCTTGGTCTTAACAAGGAAGACTATTGGTGGTATCTCGACCTTCGCAGATACGGCGGTGTAAAACACGCAGGCTACGGTCTTGGCTTTGAAAGACTTATTATGTATATCACAGGCATTACCAATATCCGCGACGTAGAACTTTTCCCCAGAACAACAGGAAGCGCGGAATTTTAACCACGAGGTATTTTTACAATGAACGTTATCGAACTTAAAAAGAAATATGATGAATATAAGGCGATGAACCTAAAGCTTGATATGTCAAGAGGTAAGCCCTCGGCAGAGCAGGTTTCCACAATGGAACGTCTTTTGACCGCAGTACAGAAGAACGAAGACTGCTTCTCCGAAACGGGCGGTGACTGCCGTAACTACGGCGGTCTTGACGGCATTGACGAAATGAAACGTCTTTTCGGCGAAATGCTCGGCGTAACGTCGGATTATATCATCGTCGGCGGTAACTCCAGC
This sequence comes from Eubacteriales bacterium, assembly GCA_045536935.1. Lineage (GTDB taxonomy): Bacteria > Bacillota > Clostridia > Oscillospirales > CAG-382 > Coliplasma. Next base: position 47,175 of record JAZSOO010000036.1, read on the forward strand.
CTTAACCTTATGTATGATACCGTTGCACGTTCGATGCTTCACCCCGTTGAAGACGGATGCAAGCCTTGGTCTAAATACGAAAAGATATCCTTCCTCTGTCCCGTTCCCGGCTATGACCGCCATTTTGCGATATGCGAATATTTTGACATCAATATGATAAATATTCCTCTTTACGACGACGGTCCCGATATGGATATGGTAGAATCGCTCGTCGCTTCCGACGAAACGATAAAGGGTATGTGGTGTGTTCCGAAGTACGCAAACCCGCTTGGCTGCAGCTATTCCGATGAAACCGTCCGCCGTATTGCATCGCTCCGTCCGAAGGCAAAGGACTTCCGTGTTTTCTGGGATAATGCATACGTGCTTCACGACCTCACCGATACTCCCGACAGCGTTCTTGAGATCTTCCACGAGGCAGAAAAATACGGCAACGAGGATATGTTTTTCGAATTTGCATCTACATCAAAGATAACCTTCCCCGGCTCGGGTATTTCATGTATCGCATCAAGCCCGAGAAACATAAAACGTATTCTCAATGCGCTCAAGGTTCAGACTATCGGCCACGATAAATTGAACCAGCTTCGTCATTCGAGGATCTTCCGTTGCTATGACGACGTTGTGGCGCAGATGAAGGTTCATATGAACATTATCCGTCCCAAGTTTGATATAATCTATTCGGCTTTCGATAAAGGCTTTGCAGGCGTTGAAAACGTTACTTGGACAAAACCCAACGGCGGTTATTTCTTCACGCTTTCGCTCCCCGAAGGAACTGCAAAGCGTACCGTTGAGCTTTGTAACGAAGCAGGTCTTGTAATAACTCCTGCAGGCGCAATGTTCCCCTACGGCAAGGACCCCGAGGACAGCAAATTGCGTATCGCACCCACGTTCCCGTCCTGCGAAGAGCTTGGCAAGGCTGCAGAGCTTCTAACCGTTTGTGCAAGACTTGCAATCGCTGAAAAGAATGCATGATTGATGAAAGATAAAAACGAAAAAGCGGAAGTAACGCAAAAGCGTGACACTTCCGCTGATAAAAAACGAATTAAGAAGATATTTATAATTATAGCCTCGGTTTTGGCTGTTCTTGCCATAATCACGGCATTGATTCCTCTTGTTACGGAACTGTTCCAAGATGATTATAGTGACGTTTCCTATAACCCTATGGCGTTTTACGAGGTCGATTATAATATAGATATACGCAACGACGAGCTTTATCAAAAGCACAACCGTTCTATCTATTATAACCGCTACGGCAACGAGAGGGTATTGACAAAGGAAAACGTAACCGATATTTCGCCTGCCGCAGTTTTGTTCTATGATTATATAAACTGTATAATCGACGGCGATTACGGCAAATATCCTTCTTTTTTCACCGAAGAATGTAAAAATAACGAAAAATTCAAGCTCCCCGCACAGTTCACAACTCAAGGGCTTTATGATATCAATATCACTCTTCACAGCTCTTCCGTTTCGGAAGACGATGAAGAAACCGTTGTTGAGATATATGAGGTCAGATACCGTATTTATAAGAATAACGGCTCTTTCCGAAACGATATTCTCCCCGATGAAACAAGAACTCTTGTGTTTGAACTGAAAATCAAGGACGGCTCGGCTATTATAAACGCAATAGCGCACCGTGCCGTCAAAACATCGGAGTGATTTCGCTTATGACCAATAACGATTTGATCCGCCAAGCGGAACAATTTGAAAAAAGAATAAGAATTTTAAAAAGCAAGGCAAACAGCTTCTTCGGCGAGCTTGGCAGTGAAGTACGTTCTATCCGTGAACGTGACCCTGCCGCAAGGACCGATGCAGAGGTTTTGCTTTTGTACCCCGGTCTTCACGCAGTACTTGCACATAGATTGGCAAATTCGCTTTATAAAAGAGAATTGTTCTTCGCCGCACGTGCCGTCAGCCAAGCGGCAAGAAACGCAACGGGTATTGAAATTCACCCCGCAGCAACGATAGGCAAGGGCTTGTTTATCGACCACGGCTGTGCCGTTGTAATCGGAGAAACTACCATAATCGGTGATAACTGTACTATATATCAGGGAGTAACGCTCGGCGGTACGGGTAAGCACGAGGGTAAACGTCACCCCACTATCGGTAATAACGTAATGGTCGGCGCAGGCGCAAAGGTTCTCGGTCCCGTCGTCGTCGGCGATAATTCAAAGATTGCCGCAGGTGCGGTGGTTCTTAAAGATATTCCCGAAAACTCAACAGCCGTAGGTATTCCTGCCCGTGTTGTAAGAGGAAAGACGGTCGAAAAGGTTCAAACGCTCGACCAGATCCATATTCCCGACCCTGTTGCACAGGAAATTAATCTTTTGAAGGAACGTATAGCAGAGCTTGAGAAAAAGCTTGACGAAAGATAATTTTAAATAATTCAAATTAATACTTGACATTCGCTCGGCTTTGTGATAATATATTAGCCGTTACGAATAAGCGCCGTTAGCTCAGCTGGATAGAGTAACTGGCTACGAACCAGTAGGTCAGGGGTTCGAATCCCTTACGGCGTGCCACGAAAAAGACCACATTTGTCTACTGACAAATGTGGTCTTTTTCGAACTAAGTGTGCCTTGCGGCACGTTAAGCGCACCTTCGGTGCGTGAGGCGATGCTACGCATCGTGAAGCGCCTGCGGGCGTGTAGGGTTCCCGAAAATGAGTTTACGAATTTTAGGGGTTCCCGTGAGTGGCACACTTAACTTCACATCGTGCGTAAGCACGATACTTCACAGCGGCATCGCCGCTGCTTCACTTGGCGAAGCCAAACTTCACTAAATGTTGAAAATTATTGCATTTTATGGTATAATCAGTTTGAACGGAGGAGCCATTATGTCTGAAAGTAAATTAAGAACGCAATCAATGGAATTTGCAGTTCAAATTATATCTCTCGTAAAATCCCTCAAAGAAAAACGCGAATCTATCATATCTAACCAAATCGGAAGAAGCGGTACGTCCATCGGCGCAAATATCCGTGAAGCACAATATGCTCACGGAAAAGCTGATTTTATTGCAAAACTCCAAATTGCGCTCAAGGAAGCAAACGAAACGGGCTATTGGCTCGAGCTTCTATATAAGACAAACTATATATCCGAGACCGAATACACCTCTTTAGAATCAAACTGCAAAAGTCTTCGTGTTATGCTTGTTTCTTCCATCAACACCGCAAAGGAAAATATAAAATGATAATACTCATCACAGGTGCATCGCACACGGGTAAAACGCTTCTTGCACAAAAACTGCTTGAAAAATATAAATATCCCTATCTGTCGATAGACCATTTAAAAATGGGCTTGATTCGAAGCGGCAATACAGAATTAACTCCCTTAAGCGACGATGAAGAATTGACTTCATATCTCTGGCCGATAGTGCGTGAGATGATAAAAACTGCAATCGAGAACGACCAAAACCTCATCGTCGAGGGTTGCTATATTCCTTTCGATTGGCAAAAGGACTTTGATGATGAATATCTTGAGCACATAAAGTACTATTGCCTTATAATGACCGAAAAATATATACGCAATAACTTCCATGAAATAATAAACCAAGAAAGCGTAATCGAAAAACGCTTGGCAAACGATTTTACAATCGAGGAAGCAATCAACGATAACGCAAAAATGCTGACTCTTGCAAAAAAATATAACGCCGACTATATTCTCATCGACACCGAATACAAAATCGAAATATAACAAGCACCCCAACAAAAAACCTCTTTTGTACTAACAAAAGAGGTTTTCTTCTATTTATTCAAGCTCTTTGCAATCTGCAAAAGCTCTTTTCGTGACGAAACACGAAGCTTGGCATAGATGTTCTTGTTGTGGAACTTAAGCGTGTTTTCCGTGATGTTCAATTCCGCAAGCACGTCCTTGGTGCCCTTACCGGAAAGATAAAGGTCGTAAACAAGCCTTTCTGTGTGGGTGAGGGTGAGAAGGTCCTTTTCAAACCGTGCGTGAATCTTTTCGGGGATAATATAAGGCTCTTCGTTTTCTGTTTTGGAAGCGCTTTTCGCCAAAGCAAGCCTTTTTTCGGTTTCCTCGTTCAGCAAACGTATACCCAAAAGGAAAAGCTCGCTGATTATGTACGATACCGAAAGCACCTCAAAATCGACCTTGACGAACTGTTCGATAAGCCAAACACCGATATTAACAAATACCGCGGAAAGCAAAATGATCGAATGAACAGGGGAGTCGATCTTCTTTTTGGACATAGCGTTCGAAATGAAAAATACCATCGAGCCGAAATACCCAAGAAGATAGACCATATATATTCTGTGCAACGGCCCGTATACCTTCTTCAATACACTGACGCCGTTAACCTGAATAAGCGAAACTTCCTTATAATATATATCAAGCACACCCGGACTTCCTGCAATAAGAAAGACCAAAATACCGACAGCCGAAAGCGAGATCAAGACCCATTTCGGGCATTTGATCTTGATGTTGTTGAGAATTATCATCAGCATCGACATCGGCAGAAATACCGAGCCGAGATAGGAGATTCTGTTTGCCCAAAGCGCAAATTCAAGTGTATCGGATATCGAAAGCAAAAGATACCCAAGGTTGACAACGGTAACCGAAACAAAAAGGAAGAAAAGCCAAAAATCCTTCTTCTTATTAAAACACGCATATCCGATCACCAAAGCCAGCGATACAAAAAACGTAATGCCGTATATAATTGTCGTTCCCGTTGTCTTTTCGCCTTCACTGCAAGCAGAGAACAAAAGTAAAGCGAACAGAAAGACAAAGCTCAAAGTCAAATTTCTTTTCATTAAATTTCTCCAAAAAAGTGTGGGTACACCCAAACCTACACCTTTTCCCACCCTATTTTTTTAAAAAAACTCAAACCCCACCCTTTTATCAAGCTAAAGTGTGGTGCTTTGCAAAAAATAATGTGTATAATGAAGGTGTAAAGTATATATTACTGTGCTGTAAATATAACTTACGTTAGTAATAACATATTATATCATATTTTTTGCTAACGGTCAAGGTATATCTAAAACGGCACAAAAAAACAAAATTTTCCGAAAAAGGAGAAAGAAAAATGAAAAAACGCATTTTAAGTTTACTTCTCGTAGGAATGATGATTTTGACACTCATCCCCTTGTCAGCATCTGCGGACGAAAAGACGGTAATTACCGAAATCGTCGCAACCTATGATTTTGTCCAACCCACCTACGGTCAGGAAATCGATAAAGATATCACTTTTGATTTCACGGTCGAGGGCGGTCTTCCCATCACGTTTTCAAGCGAAAGCTTCGACTGGTATAAAGGCGTCGGTGAAGATTGGGATGACGTTGACTTTGGCTATTTTTCCGACGGTACTTGGTGCCACGACATAAAAGTTGTGCTTGACGATACCGATAATTATGAATTTGCCCCCGAAGGTGTTGACGTTATAATCAACGGTGTAAAATGGGATACTATCTACTATGACGGTTGGATCAAATCCCCTTCCTTCGAAATTGAATTTGTTGAAGGACTTGCTCTTGATTTATTTTCTTACGATAACTATGCTGTCCCCACTAACTATGTCGGACAGGCAATATCCGAATATACCTTCGTTCCCGGTGTAATCGGCGGCTCAAGACCTTATACCTTCTCCAAATCAAGCGGTCCCGATTGGTTGAACGTTTCTGCCGATGGTGTTCTCACAGGTACTCCTACCGCTATTGGTGAAAATGACGCTTTGATAGTCACCGTTACCGATGCTAACGGCGCAACCGATTCCTTGGAGGTTTACGTTTATAATACCTATATGAACCCTGCAGACCGTGAGGTTATTTCCCGTGTTGTCGGTACTGTTGAAGTGCCCTCCTTCAAGTGTGGAGATGAGCTTGAATTCGATTCCGCTCCCGTTCTTCTCGAAGGATATCCTGCCACCCTTTCTGTTTCCGGTTCCGATTTCTACCTTATCGATTCCGAAGATAATGTCGGCTCCCCCGTATATATCGCAACCTACGGTGAAACGTATATATATGACATCTACGTTGCAATCAAGGACGACGCAGGCCGTACACACGTTCTTGACGAAAACCTTGAAGTTGTCATAAACGGCGTATCGACAACTGTTACGCCCAATATTTCTAATTCGGAGTCATTTACATGGGTTAAAGTAATGCAAAAGGTAACGGTAGAGCACTGCTTTGATAACGATTCCGACTCCACCTGTAACGGCTGCGGTGCGGTTGTCCGTGAGGGCTGTGACCACCGGTACGATGACGATTGTGATGAAGATTGTAATGTTTGCTCGGCATTGCGTGACGTAAATCATAACTATACTAACGATTGTGACGCTGACTGTAACGATTGTGGTGAGATCCGCGTGCCTTCGGACCACAGATATTCGGGTTGTAACGATGCATATTGCGACGAATGTGGCGCATATCGTAACACACCCGTTCATACCTACGATGGCTGTTCCGATACGATATGCAACGTATGCGGAGAAGAAAGAGAACCCGCACATATTTATGATGGCGCTTTGGATACAACGTGTAACTCCTGCGGTGCAACCCGTATACTTAATTATATCAAATTGAACGAAGAAAAGGTTGCCGAAATCACTTCCGGCGGTCAGTATGTTGACTATATCTTCACTCCCGACGTTTCGGGTACGTTTGTTTTCGCTTCTCATTGTGACGATTCGATCTTTGATACAAAGGGATATATATACGATGAGAACGGAGAAGAATTGTTTTACGATGACGACGGCGCAGAAAACCGTCAGTTCATGTTGGAATACGGATTCGAAGCGGGTGAAACCTATATTTTAAGAGCTATGTTCTATGCTAGTTCGCAGACCGGAAGCATTCCCGTATCTCTCGTTTGTAACCACGTTTATGACGACGATTCCGACAACAGATGTAATATTTGTAACTATAACCGAAGCGGTGCTATCCTCGGTGATATAAACGGCGACGATGAAGTAAATGCAACCGACTATATCCTTGCAAAACGTGCGGTTATGGAAACCTATACGTTATCCGAAACCCAAATCCTCGCAGGTGACATAAACGGCGACGGTGAAGTAAACGCCACCGACTATATCCTTCTCAAACGTGCAGTTATGGGTACTTACGTTATAGGATAAAAATCAAAGTCAAAATCAAGGCGAATCTGTCTTGATTTTGACACTAAAAACCAATCGGCTTTAAAGGAAGTATAAAATGAAAAAAAGATTACTCAGTTTTCTGCTTTGCGCCGTGATGTTGATTGGCTTAATGCCGACAATGGCATTTGCGTTGGCTGCAAAATTACAAACACCGCAAAACCTCAAATTGCAAGGTACTGTGTTATCTTGGAGTGCTGTTGACAATGCGGATTTCTATGGTGTTACTTTATATCATCCAAATTACCAATATAGCATTGGCAGTTGGCAAACTGATGGAACCAGCATCAATCTTTATAAGTATCTTAAAGACGGAGAAACCTATGGTGCTACCGTAATTGCTTGCAGTAACGGATCTTATCAGATATCCACTCCTGCAGAAATACCTTTGACAGCTTGTACTAATGGTGGTGTCCCTATTTACAGAGATGTTAATGTGGTAAACGGTACTTCTTCTAATGCTACCGCATACCCTGGTATGTCTGTCCGCTTAGAAGCAAAGCCGGCGCCGGAAGGCATGGTTTTTGACCGTTGGGAGTTGAGTGGTGGATACACCAATATCGGATATAGCGATACAGATACCGTTATTTATGTACAGGCGATTTGTGACAATGACATAAGTGCCCGTGCTACTTACAAATATCAAGAAAATGTCACTTCAGCCTTTACAGTTCAGCCGCATGGCGGTGCTGCTTTGGTTGGTGAATCTTTCGGTGTTACCTATGCGATGAATTTTACTCCTCAAGGAACTGTCAAGGTACAAGTAGAGGGGAATACGCCCGGAAGCTTTACCGATCTAAAGCAAGGAGCAATTAACAGTGCTTCGGTTAAGGAAGATAGTGTAGTAACAAAGACATTCCGTATCATGGCATTCGATGGTACTCGAAATATTTATAGTGATGAATTTGTTGTATCGTGGGAAGATGGTCCTCGCTTTATCACTCAGCCTGTTGGCGGCACAGTGGATCATAATGTAGATTTTGAAGCTACATATGCTTTGAACTTTACTCCTTTCAGCTGTCGTGTAGAGCGATATAATGATTATTTGGGTCGATGGGTTGAGTTGTCTAATGCTTCCGCAACACAGGCAACAATCAGCTCCTACGATTTTAACACTACAAGCAACTATAGAATCAAAGCTATCATTGAGGGCGGTGGAGAAGTATATAGTGATGAATTTACCGTAACTTGGAGCGATGCAGTTTCAAAATTTATTCAGCATCCTGTAGGCGGGACGGTTGGCTTTGATGAGGACTTCTCGTTCACTTTTGCTATTAACTTTACTCCCGTATCAAATGTTGCGATTCAAAAGTATAATTCAGGTTTCGACTCATGGGACACGGTTAGTTATTGTACATCTTTGACCTCCGGTACAATTCTCGGATTCGCTTCCGAAACTACAAATAAGTATCGTCTTGAAGCATACGAAAATGGAACTCCTATTCACAGTAACGAGTTTACTGTTACTTGGGAAGACGCCGACACTATCGGACACATTCTCGGTGATATAAACGGCGACGATGAAGTAAATGCAACCGACTATATCCTTGCAAAACGTGCGGTTATGGAAACCTATACGTTATCCGAAACCCAAATCCTCGCAGGTGATATAAACGGCGACGGTGAAGTAAACGCCACCGACTATATCCTTCTCAAACGTGCAGTTATGGGCACGTACGTTATAGAATAAGAATAAAAGTCAAAATCAAGGACATGCGCCTTGATTTTGACACCTATGAACGTTGCGAGTGCACAAACGTAGTTTGGGCGCGACGGCGCGAGCGCACAACGTTCCCAAAAAACGAACGAAAACCTATTTTCGTTCGAGAGCGAAGCGACCGTGCAGTTATGGGCACTTATACCATAGGATAAAACAAGGCAAATGAAAAAGTTAAAAGCAAGGTTCTCAGCCTTGCTTTTAACACCTGATTTACGGATAAAACAAACCAAATCCCCCCAAAAAGGAGAATGAATTATGAAAAAACGATTTTTAAGCTTGACACTCGTGCTTGCAATGCTTCTTTGCATTGTTCCTACTACAGCATTAACGTCATTTGCGGTTGAAACTTATCCTATCTACGTTATCGGTGTAGGTATGAACGACGGTGACTATCTTGCCAGCGGCGCAACTTCAACGCAAACAACAAAACCCTCGTCCAGCAACGGATATGCCTATTATGAAGACGGCATCCTGACTTTGCATAACTTTAAGTATACAGGAAATACGGGGTATATGGATGATTTGATCTATTCGGATACAAATCTTAATATCTTCCTCGAGGGAACAAGCGAACTTACCAATACCGATGAAGCCGGCAATTTCGCCTTATGTGCCGAAGAGCGTATCGTTATAAGAGGCGAAGGCGAGCTCATTGCAAGGGCGTATATACCGATATTTGCAAATGAGGTATTTATAGAAAAGTCAACTGTAAACGTAGGTGGATATCAACACGGAATTTATGCGTATGACGGTGATATATACATCTACGATGCTGATGTTTATATAGATTCGGGATATGTCGGTTTATATACCGTTTCCGAAGCGTCAGAAATCGCTATTGAACGCAGCGAAGTTTATATATACGCAAAAGCATACGCTATATTGGCCGAGGGCGATATTTATATGGACTATAGTAACGTTGAGCTTAATTCAACAGACATAAACTATAGTGCTTTGCAATGCAACGGTGACTTAACTATCGCAGACGGCATGAGCGGTTGGGCTTCGACAGTTTCCGGCGGTGATTCCTATTCGAAATACGATCCCAAGAACCTTGAAAGCTATCAATGGATAGCGTTCAGCATTTCAAGCAAAACCGGCCGTAGCGTAACAGTTGTCGGAGTAACAATGTACCAAGGCGATTATCTTCCTGTAAACGCAACCAAAACACAGGAAGACATGCCCTCGGGCGGTTATGCATATTTTGACGGGTATTACTTGATTCTCGATAATTATACCTACGAGGGTAAAGGATTTATATACGATACTAAAAATTACGGAATAATCTCTGATTATTCTCTTAATATAATCCTTGCGGGAAGAAACAGTATAACCATCTCGGACGATTCCGACAATGGCGTTTGCGAGGGAATTCGGTCGGGCAGAAACATTCACATCAGCGGCGACGGAACGCTTAATATCAAATCGGATATTTCGCTCATTACCGGTCATGGCGGTATTTATATCGACAATACAACGGTAAATACGGTCGGTACAGCCAATTATTACAATGTAACAACGTTCGAAAGAAACATCGAGATCACCGACAGTACGGTAACTATCGACAGTTTGGGCGGCGGTTTGCAGTGTTATGATGAAAAGTTGGATATCTACATAACCGGAAGCCACGTAACGATCGACGTAAATGCGGAATGCATTGTTTCGAAAAGAGATGATGTTGAAGGTTGCCTCTTCGTTCAGGACAGCTATTTGAATTTACGAAATAACGCTTTCAACATAATAGATGCAGACTTCTATTGCTCCGATAACCTAACCGTGTTAGCTTCGACGAACAGAAACGGAACCAACGCAGTTACCTATAACCCCGCAAACCTTTCTTCATATCAATGGATAGAAGCAACAAGAAAGGTTATAAGCTATATCGACGTTGTTGATATAGACGTTCCCGAAACCACTTTCCACCCCGATTTCGAAGGCAATCTCGACAGCCCGTATACGATCATCGAAGATATTGACTGGTATGAGATCGATGATGACGGTGATCTTATGGCTGATGTTTTGCATTATGAGCGCTTTGAGGAAGGCAAAAAATACCGTGTGTATATAACCGTCAGGGCTGCCGACGGATATGAATTCGACGACATCAATACCACAGCTTACATAGGCCCGAAGCAGGCGAGTAATGCTTCTGTTCAGACGGGCAACCAAAAATTAAGAACTGTTTGGACAGACTATACCGCAACGGGCAACCCCGAAAACCTAACTCTCAGTATCGGCAATATAACCCTAAGCGACGGTGATTATCTTGCCTCCGACGCAACGGGCACAACCACAACAGAACCTTCCACGGGCTATGCTTACTATAAAAACGGCGTGCTCTATCTGAACGACTATAAAGATTCATATAGCGAGGTTCGATACAAAGAGGGCTTCCTCGAGGTAAACGTAACGGGTGATTGTACTATCGGCTCGTTCGTTGACGACTATGATAACAACAGCGATAAAACCTATGGCCTTAAATTCACGGGCGACGGCTCTCTTTCGATAGCAGGATACGGTGAAGGCTGGGACGGCTCTATTACAGCAACGGGCGGCGACGTTATCTTTGACGGTCCCGACGTAGAGATAGGCGATAACGCATATTGCTTTGAAGGTGTTGAATATATTTGCGTTTACCAAGGCGAGATATATGCATATACTGCTCAAAGCGGTGCGTTTGCGATGAACGACGATACCTGGATTTACGTATACGGCGGCAGCTTGGAGCTTTTCGATGCAGGCTGCTTCAGCGATTTCATTCCCGAAGATATTTACGTACAAGCAGGCAACGTTTACGTTGGCGATAATAGAGATTTTTCGTCCGCAACACTCTGGGACGAAGAAACTCCTCTTGCCACTTACGAAGGCATTTTGGTTACACCCAAATTTATCGACCGATTTGACGCAGAGGTCGAAGCACCCGAAATAGGCAAAAACCCGTCTTTTGAAGTAACGACCGCAACCGAACACTGTAACGTTGTTGTATATGATTGGTTTAACGGTGATTTTGAAATGTTAGACGAAGATGCTGTGTTTGAAGCGGGCGTTCAGTATGCTGTCGGCATTGATTTCTATGTAGAAGACGGCTATACGGCAACCAATAATGCAAAGTTTTACATCAACGGCATCGAGGCTGAATGGATACACGTAGAAGATAATTGGTATTATGCATATATCATTTACGAACCTCTTGAAGAAGAACCCGAATATATCCTCGGTGACGTAAACGGCGACGGAGCAGTAAATCTTAACGACTATACAATGGCAAAACGTGCTGTTATGGGCACCTATGTTTTAGATGAAACGCAAGCTCTCGCAGCAGATATAAACTGCGACGGACAGATTACACTTAACGACTATACAATGCTCAAACGTGCAGTTATGGGCACGTACGTTATAGGATAGTGTCGCAGACACTATCCATCGATATAAATCCCTTGCGGGATTTTCGATATATTTTGCATATCTCGCTTATTGCGATATATGCAAAACTCGATATGCATAAATGCTCGAGATGCTCTGCGGAGCAAGAGGGATTTATATCATATCGAATCCGAAATTTATGTGGATATATCGATTTCGCATAGCGAAAATATCGAATTGCGAAGCAATATATCGGCAAAAAACAAAGCAAAACCCCAAAAAGGAGAATTAACAATGAAAAAACGAATTTTGAGTACACTACTCGCCATAGTAATGCTCATAGGACTCTTGCCCACGGCGGCGATCCCCGTCTTTGCGGTGGATGTGAATGAAATCGACGCCTATGAATCTGACTATCAATATGGCTACTTCTTAGAGGACGGTACGTGGATCCGACTGGTCTATGACTGGGACGATATGGATCAGGTTTTCAAGAATCTGAAAAGCATGGATGAATATGGATACGTGACCATCAAGCTGATGGATGACCTTTCCGTGTATTGCGGCGAGGATTATACATCGGATTCATACAGCATAAAGTCATATGAGGTTTCAGGTCCTGTTTCAGATTGGGAAGATATCAACATTGTTTTCGATTTTAACGGACATACCCTGAACGGCACGGTCGAAATCGGCGATGTCTATTCTATGGCAAATTTTATCAATTTGACGCTCCTTAGTGGTAACCAGCTCACCTTTACCGACTCTGTGGGTGGCGGTGGAATCAACTTCTCTTCCAAGCGCCACCACGACAACAATATTGCGGCACTCCATATCACCACCGTCGGTGAGACGGAGCGTGGCGAGGGTTATAACAAAGAAGATCCCAACTCCTATCCCGCCAAGGTCACATTCAACGGCGGTACCTATGAAATGTCCGACAGTATAGAATATTATCACGAAGGTACTCGGATAGAAGCTATAGATTACAGAGGAACTGTTATTGCAGACTTTGTGGACGTGGAGATTAACGACGGTACCTTTATTGCAAACAGCGGGGGAGTGATCACCACTGGTGGTCTTGATATGTGTGCCCGTGAGCTTGCAGCCTTCGGTACAGTAATTGAGAGCTCGTATAATTTCCCAGCTGAAACGTATCCCAGTCCCGGAGTGGTAATACCGTACGAAGAAACGGGACGTACTGTTATCAACGGCGGTAAGTTCATTTCCGACGGTTATGCCGTCCATCATTTTGATAACAGCGATGTTTGCTCTGAAAATGGTGTCTTCGAATCAGGTTATTATGAGTATCCATACAAGGGCACTTCCTTAGCTTATCTGGACGGTCATTACCATATGAACTATCCTACCATCAACGGCGGATATTTCGAAGGTCAGTTGGGCTTCACCGGCCTTACCTATACCTATAGTGAAGGTAACTCCGACCTGAACAGCCGTCCCGCTTCCGAAATCATCCCCGAAGCATCCATAATTTTGGGCATTGATAAGGACGGCAACAAGATTACTGATGTTTCCAGTCTGAATTGGAAGGATCTCCACGATATGCAATCGTGCTTTGTGGTTCCTGCGGATTCAATTAAGATTAATACTACGCCCGAAGGAACGGGCGATCCTATCAAGCTTACGAGAACCGTCAAGCAAAGCGATACCTTTGAAATGAGCTGGACGGTACCCTCCTATCTGGAGGGTGAGGTAGTGTGCCAGCCTATGATCACCATTACCCGTCCGAAATCCAACATTGAACCTAAAATATATTCCGACTCAAAGGTGACGGTAAATTATAGCGAATACCCCAACGACGTAAACGTTGCCTGCGAGTTGTACCTTCTCGCATGGGGCGAGGCACTGATCTTCAAGCAGAACTACGAGGTAGACGTAAATCGTATCTACACCGTGACCGACGGCTGTATACATTGCTATGCGGCAGGGGAAGATGGCTGGGATGAAGTCGTGGAAGGAGGATCCTGCTCCTTTAAGATATACCCCAAGGATTACTATGAGCTGACCGATCCCGACAAGCTTGAGGTATACGTTAACGGCGATCTCGTAACACCCGATGAGGACGGCGTGTATACCGTAGAAAACGTTACCGAGGATCTTGACATCTACTGTGACGGCTCCGCCTTCACAAGCTATTCCAACTTGACAATTACCGCCAATGGAAAAACCGTAACGGAAAAGATCTTCGACGGCGGCACCTATACTTTCAAGACTCTTGCTGAGTTCGGTGTGGCGGTGCCTGAAAATTCCACCTTCACCGGTTGGAAGATCGGCGGTAAGACCTATCAGCCGGGTGAAACTTACACAGTACCCGGAGGAGGGGAAATCAAGATCAATGCCGCATTCACGGGACTTTATAACGTCACCGTTGAAAACGGTAAAGCATACGCCGACGAGGCACATACCATACCCATCTCGGCGGCTGCAGAGAATCAAGTGATCTACGTCGTAGCAGACCCTGTGCCCGAGGGCAAGGTGTTCAGCTATTGGAACAGAACCTTCGCTGTCGTGGGCGGTCACGGTTGGTTCGGTGATTCCGAAGCGGCTGTAACGACCTTTACGGTATATGACAGCGACGTTGTTCTTACACCCGTCTATGAGACCCTTGTGGACGAGATCGTCATAGGCGGTATGACCAAGCCCTCCGCAGGTGTTGCGATTGACAACTCGGATTATTCCTACAAGTGGGGCTGCAGCGTTCCCGCAGATGCCGGCTATACCCTTGGCATCAGCTATTGGTATGACATCACCGACGGAGAACCCGAATTCGCAATGAACAGCGGCAACGAGTTTCAAATCGGTCATACCTACCGCTTCAAAGCAAGGATCCACCTGAAGGCTGACCATATTTACCCTGCAGATCCCGAGGATATTGCGGTAGTGCTTTCCGGTATTGCATCGGACGATTACACGTATAGCATCTATGAGATCGGCTATACATCCGCGACCATCTATTTCGAGTTCACCTGCCAGCGTGAAGAACCGGATACGGCACTTATCCGTCCGAAGGGTGACGGCACCTCCGGTAATCCCTTCCAAATCACCAATATCGGTGAGCTGTACTGGTTTGCGGCATTCGTTAACGGCACCGCTCCTTATCCGGATGGCGTTACCGTGGAGCGAAGTGAAGCCTGTGCAATTGTGATGAATGATATTACCGTCAATCCCGGAATGCTCACGGAGGATGGAGAACTCAACGGCATCTCAGGCTTTGCGCAGTGGACACCGATCGGCTACTATTCCGATTATTCGGGCACCTTTGACGGTCAGAACCACACAATCAGCGGTCTGTATTTCCAAAATTTTATCGACTATTCCGAATACGCAGAGGTTGGTTTTGTTGCCGAGCTTCGGAACGGTGGATGCGTTTGCAACCTGACTGTAGCGGACAGCTATTTTGCTCCTCCTTCCGTAAGCACGGCTCAGTATTACTTGGGCGGTATTGCGGGCAGGATTGATACAGAAGCATCTGTAGTGAACTGCCATTTTAACGGCACCATCCAAGGAGGCAGCGGCTACTGGAATAATAGCACCGGCGGTATTGTAGGATACAGTTCCTATTGCGTGATCGAGAACTGTACCACCAGGGGCCGTGTGGAAAATTACAGCAGATATGGCGTAGGCGGCATCGTGGGCTATATGTCCGGCACAGTGCGCGGCTGCGTGAACTACGCCGCCGTGACGAATACGTGTAATGCCTTTGACAACGGAACCGGCGGTATCGCAGGCGATTTGGGCAGCCGTAGCATCATTAGGGATTGCCATAACGAGGGTGTGATTTTCAGTAACTCCTATGTAGGCGGCATCGCAGGTTCTGCAAGCGGTTATTATAACTCCAATACGGACTCTACCTACCGGTCATATATCCTTCGTTGCTACAACGAGGGAACGATCATAGGCAACACCCTTACTGCCGGTATTGTGGGTTCGATAGGACACAGAGGCGGCTTCCTGACGGTGAAGAACTGCTATAATGCGGGCACAGCGGATGTCGGCATTGCCGGAATTATCAATGGTACGGAAAATGAGATTCTGTACTGCCATAATGTAGGCACGGTAACAGAAAGTCCCATCTATTTTTCCGATTATGATGGGGTCACAAACTGCTACTACCTTGCCGACAGCGAGACCGACAGTGTTGACGGCACCACCTATAAAACCGCCGACCAGTTTGCCGACGGCACGGTGCTGGCACTGCTGGATAACGGCCACTGGACGCAGGGCGAGGATGATGAATATCCCGTTCTGGGTGAAATTCCCGGCGTTACCGTCAGCGGCATGGTGACAAGCTTCGGCAAGGAGTCGGAGCAGACCACCGTTCAACTTTTCCCGTCCGGGTCGGATACACCTGCCTTTAGCGTTACGTTGACCGGAACCCATGCGATGTACTCTTTCAATGGCGTTGAAGCAGGAACCTACACCATGAAGGTTAGCAAAGCAAAACACGTCACCCGTGAGTATACCGTGGTTGTTGGTAATAGTTCCATCCCTCTGGATGCCAAGATCTACCTGTTGGGCGATATAAACGGCGACGGAGCAGTAAATCTTAACGACTATACAATGGCAAAACGTGCCGTTATGGGTACATATACGTTAAGCGATACTCAAAAAGCTGCAGCCGATATCAACGGCGACGGAGAAATCACACTTAACGACTATACAATGCTCAAACGTGCAGTTATGGGCACGTACGTTATAGGATAAAATTTAAAATAACGCATTGTAGGGGAGGGTTTTATACCCTCCCGTACTCTTTATACGTAGTTGTTTCTATCGTCTGTGAAAAAAAGAAAAAACATTTTGCAGCTAAGATTATATACAACAAGATCTTACGGGTTCGGGCGGGTGTAAAACCCGCCCCTACGTTCGCTTCGTAATTCTTTTTTATCTTCATTATAAAACGGTACGCAAACAAAAAAAGGGCATCAAACGATGCCCTTTTACATTTGATTATTCAATCACCCAATCAATTTCTTTTGCGCCGACACTTTTTAAAAACTCGTTACATTTCGAAAAATGCTTGCAACCGAAAAATCCGTTATATGCCGAAAGAGGGCTTGGGTGCACCGTTTCAAGAATCTTGTGTTGCTTACCCGTAATAAGACTCTTTTTTGCCCTTGCGTAACCGCCCCAAAGGATAAACACTATCGGCTCGGGACGCTCGTTGAGAAGCGATATTGCACGGTCGGTGAAGATTTCCCAACCCTTGTTTCTGTGGCTTCCTGCACTTGCGGAACGAACCGTCAGAACGCTGTTAAGAAGCATAACACCGTTCTTTGCCCAAGAGGTAAGCTCGCCGTGGTTCGGGGGAGTGATGCCAAGGTCGGATTGAAGCTCCTTGAATATATTAATTAATGAAGGCGGTTTTTCAATACCCTTCTTCACCGAAAAACAAAGCCCGTGCGCCTGACCTGCACCGTGATATGGGTCCTGTCCGATTATAACGGCACGCACGTCTTTATAATCGGTATACTTAAATGCGTTGAAAATGTCGTTCATATTGGGGTATATCGGCACGCCCGATCTGAAATATTCGTTCTTCAGAAATTCACGCAATTTTATGTAATATTCCTTTTCTGCCTCGGGAGCAAGAAGCTCGTCCCAACTATTACCGAATTTGAACATATAAAAAACTCCTTGTTTGATATACTTATTCTATCATAAAATGTAATAAAATCAATCTTTTTGATTGACAAAAGGCAAAAATGGGTTTATATTTATATTAATAATGATTAAAAAAGAGGTGAGAACTTAATGGAATCCGGACGAAGTAGCGGCATAAAACCCAAAGGTATCTGCGCAGTCGGAAGAAGTTTGTTCTCGCTTTTTCTGTCTGCGTGATAAATTGAGTTTTTGCCGTGTCCAAATCTAAAAGAAAGGAACGGCTTTAATGGAAACAAAAGATTTTTACGAAAAGGTGATCGAGCTTTTGGAAAAGACCGATTACCAGTCTCTCCGTACGCTGCTTAATGAATCGGAGCCGTACGATATCGCACTTCTTTGCGAAGAACTTGACGAAAAGGTGCTTCCCATAGTATTTCGTCTTATCTCAAAGGATATTGCGGCAGAATGCTTTTCGGATATGGATCCGGAGATACAAGAGCTTCTTATCCGACGTATGACCGATGCCGAATTGAAGGCGATGCTCGACGAGATGTTCATCGACGATACGGTCGACGTCATTGAAGAAATGCCTGCGAATATCGCAACACGTATCCTTGCAAACTCCGATCCCGAATCCCGTGACCAGATAAACGCAATACTCAACTATCCCAAAGAGAGCGCCGGCAGTATTATGACTGTCGAATACGTCCGTCTCGACCGTAATATGAGCGTTGCCGATGCATTTGCACGTATCCGCCGTGTCGGTATGGAAAAGGAAACTATCTATACCTGCTACGTAACCAGCTCCGACAGAAAGCTGGTCGGTGTCGTAACGGCAATGGACTTGATGTTAAACGACCCCGATACGTTGATTTCCGAAATAATGGAAACTAACGTTATCTCTGCCACGACTGATGAAGACAGAGAATCGGTCGTTAAAAAGTTCAGCGACTATGACTTTATCGCTCTTCCCGTCGTTGATAAAGAAAACCGTCTTGTCGGTATCGTCACCGTCGACGACGCTATCGACGTTGCTCTCGAAGAAGCAACCGAAGACGTTGAAAAGATGGCGGCTATTACTCCTTCGGATAAGCCCTATCTCCGTGTCGGTGTTTTTGAGACCTGGCTTAACAGAATCCCTTGGCTGATGATATTGATGCTTTCCGCAACCTTCACAAGCGCCATTATGTCGGGCTATGAGGAATCGTTGAATAAGCTTGTAATTTTGACTTATTTTATTCCCATGCTTATGGGTACGGCAGGTAATGCCGGCGGTCAGACCTCGGTAACGATAATTCGTGCGCTTTCGCTCGGTGACGTTGAGACCTCGGATATTTTCCGCATTATGTGGAAAGAACTCCGTGTTTCGCTGCTTTGCGGTATTGCGCTCGGCGTTGTCGGATTCTTCAAGGCTATGTGGCTTGACGGTGCAGACCCGACGGTTGCGCTTGTCGTTTCGATAACGCTTATTGCAACGGTCTTGCTTGCAAAGGTTATCGGTTGCTTGTTCCCTGTGGTTATCAAACAGCTTGGCTTCGACCCTGCCGTCGTCGCAAGTCCCTTCATCACCACCGTCGTCGATGCCCTTGCGCTCGTCGTCTATTTCGCTGTCGCAACCTCGATTATAACGTATATATAATTAAAAAGAGAGGAATCGTTCCTCTCTTTTCTCTTGCAGTATTAAGCCGCTAATCCCGGATTGATGCCTATTGAAACGTCATAAGCGCTCTTAAGCATATTTTCAATACTTATTCCGTATCCGTGTAAGGGATCGTTTACAAGCACGTGCGTGACTGCACCGATAAGCTTACCGTCCTTGATTATGGGAGAGCCCGACATACCCTGAACGATACCGCCCGTTTTTGAAATAAGATCCTCGTCGGTGATCTTAATCAAAAAGTTTTTCGTGCTTCCCGAACCGTTATAAATATGCTCGATCTCGATTTCATATTCTTCAATGCCGTTTTCTGAAACCGTTGTAAGAATATGCGCCTTTCCCTCGGTTATTTCGTTTTTCGTTGCAACGGGTATCGCCGTAAGCGAGGGTTTTGGAACTCTCGAGAATCGACCGAAAACGCCTTCCTCGCAATTATCCCAAAGCTCGCCTGTTTGCGTTCTTCCGAAACTTCCGTGAAGCTCGCCGGGGGAGTTTTTTTCACTCTTGACAACGTCGGTTATAACAACGTCAACTACGGTTCCGCTTGACATCGGCAAAAGTATACCCGTTTCCGTGTCGTAAACACCGTGTCCCAAACCGCCGAAATCCTGCGTTTCGGGGTCGATATAGGTCACGGTACCGATACCTGCCGTCGAATCACGTACGAGAACACCAATACGGTAAGTCCCGTTCTCGCTGTCACGTGCAGGAGTTATAGAAACAGTCTTTTCTTCGTTGTTGCGGATAAACGCAATAACAATGCTTTTACCGCCGCTTCCCGATATAAGCGATACAAGGTCGCCTGCCGTTTGAAATTCCTGCCCGCCCGCACGGATTATAACGTCACCTGCCTGAAGACCGCAGTCTTTCGCAGGGGAAACAACGCCCGAAGCGGTCTCCACACCCGTTGTACCAAGCACTACTGCGCCTTCCGTGAACATCTTCACACCAAAAGCCATTCCTCCGGGGATAAGCATTTCGATATTACCCACTCCCGTTTGTGCGGTTTGTGCGCTTGCCGTGGGGGAAGTGAATACAAAAAGAGCAAAAGTTGCCGATAATACTGCAAAAATCTTTTTTAATCTGTTCATCATTTCTGCTTCCTGTCTTTTAAAATTGATTTTGCATCAGAATTAATTTGCGCAGAAGTGAGAATATTATAAGAGGTAAAAAAAACAAGACGAATTTCCTGAAAAATCGTCTTTTAAAACATCGAAAGATGTAATCTTTATGAAAAAGTATAATTTTGTTAATATTATTATTCGACATAATAATTATAAAATGCCCAAAAATCCCTAAAAAACGGGCTTTTAAAACAAAAGACATAATTCGACAAAATGCGACAAATTTTTTGCCGAAAAACATACCAAAAAAGCGGTTTGAAGAAAAATAAGACTCAAAAAGGCGAAAAATGTAGTACGAAAGTTCGTCAAAAGCGATTATTTTTATGCAAAATCTATTGCGTGTTTACGATTTTGTATGTTAAAATACTCTCACAGAAAATTAATATACAAGGAGTTACATTATTATGGAAAAAGCGAGGGTGCTGATTGCAGACAGCAACAGTGAATTCAGAAGTCAATGTGTCCAAAGCCTTAGAAGGCAGGATATAGAAGTTGTAGCGGAGGCGGCAGACGGCCAGGAAGCCTTTTCGAAAATGGCAAGAATGAAACCGAACGTCGTAATATCCGATCTTTATCTCGGCAAGATCGACGGTGTTGGATTAATAAGAACGGCAAAGAAGCAAATGCCCGATGATTTTCCTGCGTTCGTTATGCTTTCAAACTTCCCGAACCAAAGTCTTTTTGAAGAATGTTGCGAGGCGGGAGCTGCGTACTGTATGATAAAGCCTATTGATTTCATCGCACTTGCCGACAGAGTAAAGCGTCTTGCCGACAAGGGCAGAAGACGTGGTACGGCGAATATCCCAAGCAAAGCGGATGCGGATCTGGAATCGCAAGTAACAAAAATAATACATCAGATCGGCGTACCTGCACATATTAAAGGATATCAATATCTTCGTACTGCGATAATAATGACGATAAACAATACCGACGTTATAAATTCTGTAACGAAAGTGCTTTATCCTTCGGTCGCAAAGCAGTACGGCACGACAAGCTCACGTGTCGAGCGTGCTATCCGCCACGCAATAGAGGTTGCTTGGGACCGTGGTGACCTTGACGTTTTGAATTCCTTTTTTGGTTATACAGTACAGAATTCGAGAGGAAAACCTACAAATTCCGAATTTATCGCAATGATAGCCGATAACCTTCGCCTTAAGAATAAATCCTACGCAAACGTTTGATATACTTTTTATAAAAAAGCCTGTTTGATACAGGTTTTTTTATTTTACCTTGCGCTATATGGGGAATATATCCCCTTAATAAAAATGATTGTAACCCCCATAATAATAAAAGTCAATGGGGAGGTTATAATTTTATGATAAAATTCGATAAATTATGGAAAACTCTTGAATCAAAAGGTAAATCGACGTATTGGCTTCGGGAAAAGTGCGGTATAGATAGCAAAACCGTCAGACGTTTAAAAGCAAATGAAAATATGGAAACAAAAACGCTTGATAAGCTGTGTTCTGCGCTTGATTGTCGTATTGAAGATATAGCTGAATATGTTGAAGAATAAACAATATCTTTGAGGTGATAATATGAGCGTTAAAGATATTGTCGCAAAAAGATTTATGGATATTTGTGACGAACGCAATATAAAATACAACGAACTTGCAAATCTTTCGGGCGTAACACCGTCTACGGTGTACAGTCTTCTCGATCCGTCGAGGAGAAACGTTTCTCTCGTAACTGTTAAAAAACTTTGCGACGGATTAGAGATGACTCTCGGCGAATTTTTCTCCTGCGAAGATTTTGATTCTCTCGAACAGGAAATATGCTGAATATATTAAGGAATAATCTTAAAAAACCTCTTGACATTGGTGGAAATTTGTGTTAAACTTGCATTTGCCGCATGTATGGGGTTTTTCAAGTTGCGCAAGCACACCTCTTGACAGCGAGTCTTAATGAAAGGAATTGGTGCTTACAAATGTTTGCAATCGTGGAAACAGGCGGAAAGCAGTACAAGGTTAGCGAAGGCGATATCATCTTTGTTGAAAAGCTCGGTATCGAAGAAGGCGAAACCTATACCTTTGATAAGGTTCTTGCTATCGCAGACGATAACGGCTTTGTTGCAGGTAATCCTACCGTAAACGCAACCGTTACCGCTACCGTTGTTAAAAACGGCAAGGGCAAGAAGCTTCACATCATTCGCTACAAGCCTAAGAAGGATTCCAAGAAGCACATCGGTCATAGACAGCCCTATACCAAGCTTCAGATCCTCAGCATCTCTAAATAAGCGATGACAATCGCTACGTTCGTTAAAAAGAACGGAAACTTTTGCGGTTTCCATATCTGTGGTCATTCCGGTTATTCCGAAGAGGGAAGCGATATTGTCTGCGCCGCTGTCAGTGCGATGGCGATGTTGACGATTAATACGATCTCCGATTCTTTCGGGCTTGAAACCGAGGTGACTGCCGACGAAAACGGCCCCGTTATTGATTTTAAATTGAAAACGGAAAACAGATATGCATCTGCGCTCATATCGGGACTGGCAAACGAATTGTCTGCTCTCGAAAACGATTATCCGAACTATGTTCGTGTGATCATCAACTAAAATTATCGAAAGGAGCTCATAACCATGCTCAGATTGTCTATTCAGTTCTTTGCACATAAAAAAGGTGTTGGTTCTACCAAGAACGGTCGTGACAGTGAGTCCAAACGTCTTGGCGTTAAGAGACAGGACGGTCAGTTTGTAACTGCCGGCAATATCCTTATGCGTCAGAGAGGTACCAAGATTCATCCCGGCGCTAACGTCGGCCGCGGCTCCGACGACACCCTTTTCGCTCTCATCGACGGAACCGTCAAGTTCGAACCGATGGCAGGCGGAAGAAAGAAAGTCAGCGTATACGCTGTAAACGCAGATTAGTTTTTGCAATTGTAAAGAGTTAGTCGGGCATAATAATCCCGACTGCTCTTTATTTTTTTGTAGTTGAAATTGAAGGAGGAATTGCCGTGTTTATCGATAAAGTTACAATATATATCAAAGCCGGTAACGGCGGAAACGGTGCTGTTTCCTTCCGTCGTGAGAAATACGTCGCAAAGGGCGGCCCTGACGGCGGCGACGGCGGACGTGGCGGTAATATCGTTTTCGTTGTTGACGAAGGCGAAAATACGCTTCTTAATTTTAAATACCGCCGTAAATTCGTTGCTCCCAACGGTGAAGACGGAAAAGGGAAAAGATGTCACGGTAAGGGCGGTTCCGACCTTCAAATACCCGTTCCCAGAGGAACGATATTGCGTGACCCCGAAAGCGGACTTGTAATACACGATATGTCCGACGGACTTCCTTTTGTTGCCGCAAGGGGCGGTAAGGGCGGTTGGGGCAACTCCCATTTTGCAACCCCCACACGCCAAGTACCCCGTTTTGCAAAAAGCGGTACAGACGGACGTGAGCGCAATATAACTCTTGAACTAAAAATGCTTGCCGACGTTGGCTTGGTTGGCTTCCCGAACGTTGGAAAATCAACTCTGCTTTCCGAAGTTTCGTCTGCAAGACCTAAAATCGCAAACTATCATTTTACAACCCTTTCTCCGAATTTGGGCGTTGTAACTGTTTATGATAAAAGCTTTGTTATGGCGGATATCCCCGGTCTTATCGAGGGTGCGTCCGACGGACTTGGGCTCGGTCACGACTTTTTGCGTCATATCGACCGTTGCCGTCTTATTCTTCATATCTTTGATATTTCCGCAAGCGAGCGTGAAGACCCGCTTGAAGATATATTGAAGATAAATTCGGAATTGGAAAAATACAGCCCCGAGCTTGCCTCGAGGCCTCAAATTCTTGTCGGTAATAAGATCGACCTCGGATACAGTGAGGAACATCTTGACCGTATTAAAAAGTATGCAGAGGAAACGGGAAGCGAGCTATTCTTGATAGCAGGCGGTCTTGACGAAGGCGTTGCCGACCTCTTGAAAGCCGTTGCTAAAAAGCTCTCCGACCTTCCTCCTATCGTATATTACGACGAAGAGTATATCGAAACCGAAGAAAAAGAGGATATGTCCGTTTCGGTTGAGGTTGTTGACGGTGTTTATGAAGTCAAGGGCGAATGGCTCATCAGACTTTGTAACGACATCAACTTTGACGATTACGAATCTCTCCAGTTCTTCCAAAGAGTGTTGCGTGATAAGGGCGTTATCCAAGCCCTCGAAGACGCAGGTGTTCAGGAAGGCGATACCGTTTCTATGTACGGCATAGAATTTGATTTTATGTATTAATCAAACACGCTTTCAATCAGCTTTTCGCAATTATCGGGCGAATATTTCCAACGGTCGATATGGTCGATGTCGGGATAATCGTAATCTGGGATAGAGTTTTCTCTGTCGCTGCAATCGATTATCGCAAGCTTGACTTTCATTCTGTCGGGAATAATGTTTTTAATAAAAACGGCGGCGCTCTGCCCAACTTCAACGTCTTCACGGCATTCCGCAAGACCTGCAAGGTTCGGCGCAAGCTCAACGAAAACGCCGTAATCCTCGATAGAACGAACGATACCTGCGGCTGTCTGACCTGATGTGAACTTTGATGCATTTTCTTCCCAAGTACCCAAGAGTTCTCTGTGAGTCAGCGTGATTCTGCCGAATTCATCGGCGGTGTTCTTGACAACGGCTTTGATTATTTGTCCGTTGCGGAAACGGTCACGTGGGTGGGAGATTCGAGAGACCGACATACAGTCTATCGGCAAAAGCGAAATAATACCGCAGCCGATGTCGCAAAAAGCACCAAACGGGTCAAGTCTTGTTATCCTTGCTTCGATAACGTCACCCGTCATAAGATTGCAGATCTTCTCTCGCATACAGTCACGCTGGGCATCTCTTCTTGAAAGAATTGCTCTCGGAACACCAAATTCGTTCCGTTCAATTCCGATAACCTTAAAGCAAACGGGCTTGCCGACTCTTGAAATAATGGCAATATCCTTCTCGGGCAGACCCTTTGCTGTGTAAACACATTCGCCGTGAGGAATAATACCGTCAATGTCACCGACCTTAACGTGCAAATGACGGTCGTGGTCGCAAAGATAGCTTATCCCTTCAAGAATAATACCCGAATCCATCGCTTCTGCAATAGTTTCGGCGTTTTGGGTGTAGTATCGGTTGCGCTCGGTCTTCAGACGTTTTCCCTCGTAGCAATAATCATCATACTTCATAAATAATTCGCTCCTTAAATTTTTATCCGTATTCGAATTATATGAATTCCGGAGGTCAAACTATGCTTACAAAACTCGCACAAATTGAAAAAAGATATATTGAGATAGAAGAAGCTCTTTCAAATCCCGACGTTATGAGCGATATGGAGGGATATAAGAAATATATGAAGGAGTATAAAAATCTCGCTCCTATCGTCGAAAAATACCGTGAATATAAAGCGGCGGAAAGCGATATCGCCGATGCGGAAGAGATACTCTCGATCGAGACCGATCCCGAAATGCGCCTTCTTGCCGAAGAACAGAGGAACGAGGCAAAGGCAAAGCTGGAACCGTTCATCGACGAGCTTAAAATACTTCTTCTTCCCAAAGACCCCAACGACGATAAAAACGTTATCATCGAGATTCGTGGCGGCGCAGGCGGTGAAGAAGCTTCTCTCTTTGCGGCGGTATTATACCGTATGTATACGATGTATGCAGAATCTTCGGGATTCAAGGTAGAGCTTTTAAGCGCAAACGAGACCGAGCTTGGCGGCTTTAAGGAAGTTTCGTTTATGATCGAGGGCGAGGGTGCATATTCGAGATTCAAGTTTGAAAGCGGTGTTCACCGTGTTCAGCGTGTTCCCGAAACCGAAGCACAGGGCAGAATACAAACCTCAACCGCTACCGTTGCCGTTCTTCCCGAAGTCGAAGACGTGGATTTCGAGCTTGATATGACCGAGCTTGAAATAACCCGTCACCGTTCCGCAGGCGCAGGCGGTCAGCACGTTAACAAGACCGAATCTGCAGTAAGAATAATCCATATCCCGACGGGTATCACCGTTGACTGTCAGGACGAGCGTTCGCAGATAAAGAATAAGGAAAAGGCTTTGAAGGTTATGAAAAGCCGTCTTGCCGACCTTTACAACAGCCAAAAGGAACAGGCGGTCGCATCGGAGCGCCGTTCTCAGGTTGGTACGGGCGACAGAAGCGAGCGTATCAGAACCTATAACTATCCTCAGGGCAGAATTACCGACCATAGAATCGGATATACTATCCATTCGCTTGAAAGCTTCCTAAACGGCAGACTTGACGATATGATTGATGCTCTCATAAGTGCAGACAGAGCAGAAAAATTAAAACAAGGTTTATAAAATAAGTAAAAAAGGCTTTGCTAACGTTTGGCAAAGCCTTTTTTGCTTAATACCCCTACAAAACTTCGTTTTGCAGGGAACCCGTCGTTAGTTGACAGAAAAACAAATTTGTGGTAGTATTAAAATGAACGAAAATTCGAAACAGAGAGGAAGAATTCTTTGAAAGCTTCAAAATACATAGCGTTCGTTCTTGCAATATTAATGATTTTAGGTGTTGTTCTTGCCATACCGCTAAAGACTGAAGCGGAAACAAACCCCGTTCAGGATTATTTTCTCCGTGTTATCGGCTCGGCGGCAAGAGCAAGCTATTACGAAACCGACGTTCTTGCGTCATTGACGATAGGACAGGGTATATATGAAAGCGGTTGGGGACGCTCGACGTTGGCTGTCGGCGCACGCAACCTTTTCGGCATTAAAGCGTTTTCGAATTGGTCGGGCAAGGTGTTCAACCAACGTGACAAGCTGTTTTACAATTCCTATGCAGAATATCTTTTTGCATCGGGACAGACTCACGTTCATACGACTTCCGCTTGGCGTGCTCACGAAACCTGGCTTGAAAGCGTGGAATCGCACAATAATCTTTTCGTGACGAGCAGCAGATATGAGAAGATCGTGGGCGAAAAGAGCTATAAAACCGCTGCGAATTTGCTCGTTTCCTGCGGATATTGCACCGATTACGGTTATGCAAATAACGTTATAGATATTATTGAATCCAATAATCTTACCGAGTATGACGATCTCACCCCCGATTCCGACGGTATCGTTGCGCTTGTTGCCGATGCTGACAGAAAATTTGTTGATATCGGCGAGACCTTCACTCTCGGTATAACCTATTTTCCCTCAAACAAAACGCCCTCGAAGTTAAAATGGGCAAGCGATAACAAATCGGTTGCAACCGTCGATTCCAAAGGCAACGTAAAGGCTGTCGGTCACGGTACTGCGCTTATAACCGCAACCCTTGCAAACGGCAGAGAGGCCTGCTGTATCGTATACGTCGATTGCAACGCAACCGTAATAGAAAGCGACGTTAACGTCAGAAGCTCGGCTTCTGCAACTGCATCGTCAAAGGGTATTTTAAGACGTGGCTCTGCTTTTAAGGTCACCTCTGATACTCTCGTTTCCGATTCCTCGGGCAACCGTTTTTATGCCGTAAAAGGCACAACAAAAGACGGTAATACCGTCACGGGCTACGTTGACGAAAGCTATGTATATCTAAGCAAGCGCAACCCCGTATCTATCGAGGTTGTCAAAAATAATATAACCCTCGCCGTAAAGGATAAATATACGGTTTATAATATCGTAACTCCCGGCGATGCGGCAGATAAGACCTTAACGTGGAAAAGCAGTAATACGTCAATTGCAACCGTAAACCAAAGCGGTGTTATAACCGCCGTTAAAGAGGGAAAAGCAACCATAACCGCAACCGCTGTCGGCGGAGCAAAGGTTAATATAACCGTCAACGTGGCGGAATCAAAAAGAACCTATCCCGCAATAATCACAGCCTACCAAAGCGTTATTATACGTTCGGAAGCATCTTCTTCGTCAAGCTCTCTCGGCAGACTTGGATTTATGGAAAAGGTAACTATTATCGGCGAACCGAACGGCACGTATTATAAAGTTAAGGGTACAAACACGTCGGGAAAAGAGGTTACGGGCTACGTAAGCTCGGATTACGTGATGACAGTCCCCGACGATATGACCGTAACCTACGGAACGGCAGGCGATAATTTCGGAATATATCAATCGCCGAACACGTCTTCAAGAAAATATACAAAGCTTATCAAGGGCACAAAATTTGCCGTAATCGATAAGGTCGGCGATTGGAGCTTTGTCATTGGACTTGCCGAAGAAGACGGCGAAAAGGCTGTTTACGGCTATTGCTCTCTCGGTAATACCGCAACCGACGAGACCGATGCACCTCTAACGATAAAAGAGACTATAACCGGCTATAAGGGCGAAACGACCGACACGATAAATATAAGAAGCGGAGCAGGCACAAACTATTCTTCCTTGGGAACTATCTCCGCAGGAACCGAGCTTAACGTTATGGGAATTGCCGAAAGCGGTTGGTATAGAGTTTCGGTAAAAGTCGATTCAAAACAGATTACCGGCTATTGCTCTGCTAAGTATATAAACCTCTTTTCAAGCGGAACAACAACGTCAAATCTTAATTTGAGAAGCTCGGCTTCGACCTCAGCTTCAATAATAACCCAAATCCCTCTTGGAACAACCGTAACCATTACGGGTGAAGATGATAACGGCTGGTACGGCGTTCAATACCAAGAGGGTGATACGACCTATTCGGGCTATTGCTCGGCTGATTATATCAAGCTCGGCTCAAAGACGTTAAGTGTAACCGTCAATGCCGTTGGAAGCGGTTTAACTTATAAATGGTACTTCAAAAATAAGGGTGATAGCGAATTCAAGCTGACTACGACATTCACGGGCAATACGTACAGAATAGTAATGGACGAAACCCGTGCCGGAAGACAGATATATTGCGTTGTAACCGATAAGGAAGGCAATACCGCAAGATCCGACGTTGTGACGTTAACGATGGGTGCGGCGCTCCAAATTACAAAACAACCGGTATCAACACAAGCAAATAACGGCAAGACCGTTACGATAAACCTTTCCGCAAACGGCGACGGACTGACGTATAAATGGTACTTCAAAAATAAGGGTGACAGCGAATTTAAGCTCACCACAAGCTTCACGGGCAATTCATATTACATAACGATGAATGCCGAAAGAGCATCACGCCAGGTCTATTGCGTAATAACCGATAAATACGGAAATACGCAAAAGACGGATACGGTAACGCTCGGTATGTCGGTTATGATAACCAATCAACCGAAAACCGTTGCCGTACCCAACGGAGAAACCGCAAAAGTTACGATATCTGCATCGGGTGAAGGCAAAACCTATAAATGGTACTTTAAAAATAAGGGTGAAAGCGATTTCAAGCTTACCACTACCTTCACGGGCAATACCTATTATATAACGATGAATGCGTCAAGAGCATCACGTCAGGTCTATTGCGTAATAACCGATAAATACGGCAATTCTGTAAAATCAAACGTAATAACGCTTGGTATGGCTGTTAAAATTACAGAACAACCTGTTTCGGTTGCCGTCACTAACGGAAATACCGCAAAGGTTACCGTAAATGCATCGGGCGAAGGCAAAACTTATAAGTGGTATTACAAAGATAAAGGTATGTCCGATTTTGCCCTTACAAAGACCTTCACGGGCAATTCATATTACATAACAATGAACGCAGAAAGAGCGTCACGTCAGGTCTATTGCGTAATAACCGATAAATACGGCAATTCCGTCACGACAAATACCGTAACGCTCGGTATGGCGGTCAAGATAACCAAACAGCCCGTCTCCGTCACCGTCAAAAACGGAAGCATAGCTACCGTGACCGTAAATGCATCGGGCGAGGGTAAAACATACCAATGGTATTTCAAGGATACGAATTTAAGCAAGTTCTATCTTACAACGTCCTTCACGGGCAATACCTATACCACAACGATGACTGACGCACGCAACGGCAGACAGGTTTACTGCGTCATAACCGATAAATACGGTAATTCCGTAAAGACGAACACGGTAACTTTGAAAAACAGCTGATAGCACCCCGAAAAGGAGAAAAATATGAAAAGGTTTGCTTCAATTGCGCTTGCGGTAATTATGCTTTTTGCGATAATTCCGTTTTCTGCTTCCGCAGACGGCGATATCATTTTTCGCTTGAGCGATGATAAAACCTATTATATGGTTTCTGTCTATAACGGCGGCGATGCCGAAATTACGGTTCCTTCGGTTTATAACGAAAAACCCGTTAGAACGATCGAAAGTATGGCATTTATGTCCTGCCGAGATCTAAAATCGGTAGTCATTCCCGAGGGCATAACCAAAATCGGCGATTATGCGTTTTCCTATTGTCCTTCGCTGTCTTCGGTCGTAATTCCGAAGAGTGTGACAGACGTCGGAGAATATGCCTTTTCGGGTTGCAAGAACCTTGCGGATATTTATTGCGAAGCAGATTCAAAACCGGAATCTTGGAATGAAGATTGGAATGCTTCCTGCAAAGCAAGCGTTCATTGGGACAGCAACAATATTACGATAACGAAAAATCTTTCCTCGCTTTCTGCTACAAGCGGAAGTGACGTAAAAATATCCGTCGGGGCGATCGGTGTTGGCTTGACTTATAAATGGTATTTCAAGAACAAAAATGCTTCTTCTTTTGCTTTGACAAATACCTTCAAATCAAATTCCTACAGTATAAAAATGGATTCAACACGTGCATCACGTCAGGTCTATTGTGAAATAACGAACGCTTTCGGCAAAACCGTGCGTACAAATATCGCAACGCTCGGTATGGCGGTCGATATAACCAAACAGCCCGAAAGTATTGCCGTTCAAAGCGGAAATATCGCAAAGGTCACGGTGAAAGCATCGGGCGAGGGAAAGACTTATCAATGGTATTATAAGGATAAGAACGCAACGAAGTTCGCATTGACAAAAACCTTTACGGGCGATTCCTATTATGTAGAAATGAACGGAACACGTGCTTCACGCCAAGTTTATTGCGTGATCACCGATAAATACGGAAACAGTAAAAAGACAAACACGGTAACGCTCGGTATGGCTGTTAAGATAACAAAGCAACCTATTTCCGTAAAG
This sequence comes from Eubacteriales bacterium, assembly GCA_045536935.1. Classification (GTDB taxonomy): domain Bacteria; phylum Bacillota; class Clostridia; order Oscillospirales; family CAG-382; genus Coliplasma. Next base: position 78,738 of record JAZSOO010000036.1, read on the forward strand.
ACTTCAAACGGAAAAGAGGCAAGAACAACAGTAACCGCATCGGGTGAAGGCAAAACGTATAAATGGTACTATAAGGACAAGGGAATGACCGAATTTAAGTATACGTCTTCCTTCAAAGGCAATTCCTACTATGTAACCATGACAAACGCCCGTGCAGGCAGACAGGTCTACTGTATCGTTACGGATAAATACGGCAATTCCGAAAAATCAAATATCGTTACACTTAATAATAAGTAACCGTAAAAGGAGAGGGAAGCCTCTCCTTTTTTGGTATATTTATAGATGTAAGATTATGTTTTATGTTGTTGACTTGCAGTATAAAAGGTGGTATAATAACGGTATAATATGTAGAACGGAGAATTATTATGGCTTCTCTTTTCAATAACGGTAAAGTAAGACGCGTCATTTTGTTCATAATGGATATTTTGATGTTCCTTGGTATAAATGAGGGATATTATCAGGCAACCCGTATATTCTCGAACTCTCCGAATTATAACGACCAAAAATATCTCGTAAGTTCGTTGGTTCTTTTGGCATCGATAATCTTCTTCAGATTGATTTTCCGTGTATATTCGAACATCTGGAGATATACAAGCACTAAGGCATATTTCAACCTTATCCTTGCCGATCTTTGCGGCGGTGCGCTTGCAATTGTAATTTCACGTGCATTTCCGGACACCGCTCCTATATATTTAGGCATTTGGCATTCGCTGAACGTTGCTTCGCTTACTGCGCTTTTCTCGGTTTTGGCTCGCTTGACCTACCGTTTGATCTATAAAACTCGCAAAGGTCTTGATCCTGAGGGATCTCCTCATATCAACGTTGCGATCGTCGGCGCAGGTCAGCTTGGTGCGATCCTTGCGAGTGACCTTACAACGAAACACCGTTCTATCTATAACCCCGTGTTCTTTATCGATACCGATAATGCAAAAACGGGCTCGAGAGTACACAACCTTCCTGTTTATAAGGAAAATGCGGCGGTTCTCGACAAGATAAAACGCTATTCCGTAAGCGAGATCTTCATCGCAATTGCAAATCTTACGAGTGAAGAAGCGACCCGTATCTACAATTTCTATAGTCTTACGGGCTGTAAGATAAAGCTTTACGACCTTCCCGTTCGTGATGCAAACCCCAATGGCGTTCCCGGTAAGAGAACGATACGTGAATTCCAGATCGAAGACCTTCTTTTCCGTCAACCCATCAATTTCTTCGATTCCGAAAGCAAAAACTATTACAGCGATAAGACCGTTCTCGTAACGGGCGGCGGCGGCTCGATAGGTAGTGAGATATGCCGCCAGCTTGCAAAATGCTCTCCCAAAAAGCTTATTATCGTTGATATCTATGAAAATAACGCATACGATATCCAACAGGAGCTTGTAAGAAAATACGGCGATAAGCTTGATCTTGCCGTTGAGATCGCATCGGTACGTGATAAAGAAAGACTTTCCTGCCTTTTCAAGAACTACCGTCCCAATATCGTCTTCCACGCCGCAGCGCATAAGCACGTTCCGCTTATGGAACAAAGCGGTTGCGAAGCAATCAAGAACAACGTTTTGGGTACGTATAATACCGCCGACGTTGCGGAAGAATACGGTGTTGAGAAATTCATTTTGATCTCTACCGACAAGGCTGTTAACCCCCCGAACATTATGGGCGCTTCAAAACGTCTTTGCGAAATGGTCGTACAGTGCAGAACAGACAGCAAAACTTCGTTTGCGGCGGTTCGTTTCGGTAACGTTCTCGGCTCTAACGGATCGGTAATTCCTCTCTTCAAGCGTCAGATCGCTGCAGGTGGCCCCATAACCATTACCGATAAACGCATAATCCGCTATTTTATGACTATTCCCGAAGCAAGCCAGCTTGTTATGCAGGCGGGCGCTATGGCAAATAAGGGCGAGCTTTTCGTGCTCGATATGGGTAAACCCGTCCGTATTTACGACCTTGCAAGAAATATGATAAAGCTTTCGGGCTTCGAACCCGACGTTGATATCAAGATCGAAGAGATAGGTCTCCGTCCCGGCGAAAAGCTTTATGAAGAGCTTTTGATGAAGACCGAAACGCTCGATATGACCGAGAATAAGATGATATTCATCGAGCGTGATACTCCTCTCACAAGAGAACAGGTCGATGAAAAACTTGCTATCCTTAAACAAGCTGTTGAAGAATCCAAATGCGAGATCGGCTCTGCAAAGGTTAAGGAAGCGGTCAAATCCGTCGTTCCCACGTTCCGTGAACCTAACGAAATCAACAAAGACGCCGCTTCTTCCGACGAGATGAAGGAAGCAAAGGTTGATTAAAAAATCCTCTTGACAAACTAAAATCGTAATGATACAATAAGTGTGCTATCAGAGATAGCACACTTTTCTTATTTTGAGGTAACACGATGTTTGTGATCGACAATTCAAGCAAAACCCCAATCTATGAACAGATCAAAACGCAGATACTTGCGCTTGTTTCGAGCGGAGTTTTAAAACCGGGCGATAAATTGCCTTCGTTGCGTTCGCTTTCATCGTCGATGAGCCTCAATATCAACACTATCAAAAAGGTTTTTTCAGAGCTTGAAAACGACGGAGTAATAATATCCGTTCTCGGAAGCGGCAGCTATGTTTCCGATGATGCCGTAAGAAACCCGAAGATCCTTGAAAAAGCCGAAAACGAACTGACTGAAGCGCTGCGGTCGGCAAAATCGGCGGGTGTTACAAAAGAAGAGGTCCTTTCTTTGATAGAAAAAATCTATGAGGAGGAAATCCGATGATAAAAATAGACGGTGTTTCAAAAAGCTTCGGCAAATTGAAGGTTCTGAATGATATAACCTTTTCTGTAAATAACGGTTCTATCTACGGCCTTATCGGTTACAACGGAGCAGGTAAGACAACGCTTTTGAACATAATTTCGGGCCTTTTCAAGCCCGATAGGGGAACGGTGTCTATCGAGCTTAATAGAAAAATGCATAAACCGTTTGACGATCCTTACGTTAAACGTGCATTGTATTACGTCACCGACGATCCCTATTATTTTCCGAATACAAACCTTGTCGGTATGCGTGATTTTTATTGCGGAATGTATCCCAATTGGAGCGACACAAGCTTTAAAAAGCTGGTTGATCTCTTCGGTATCGACCCGAATAAACGTATATCCGATTTTTCGAAAGGTATGAAACGTCAATCGGCAATAATTCTTGCTATGTCTGCCAGACCCGAATATCTTTTGCTTGACGAAAGCTTTGACGGACTTGATCCCAATATAAGAACGATAGTAGGCGGACTTTTAACGGAATATATTGCCGAAACGGAAGGTTCGGTAATTGCCGCATCGCACAATCTTTACGAGCTTGAAAGTATTTGCGATTCTCTTGGTATGATAAACGGTACAAACCTTCTTCATACGGGCGACATCGAGGATATCAAGTCGGCGGCGAAAAAATACCGTGTTGCCGTCAATTCTCCGCTTGATACCGATACGGTAGAATCACTCAAACTTAAATTCTTTAAAAACGAGGGCAATATCTATACGTTCCAAAGCTCCGAACCCGAAGATAAGATAAAGTCTGCCTTTTCAAAGGACAGAGAACTTCTTCTTTTCGAAAGCTTCGGTATGACCTTAAACGAAATATTCATTTACGAAACGGAGGGCAAGGGAAATGAAATTGAAGGCATATTCGCAGAATAACCCTGCAAAGCATCTTGTATTGCACACGTTAAAACGTTTTCTCTGGCTTCCTTTTGCAATTCTCGTTTTAAGCGGATTCATTTTCGCAGGAACAGAAATATTAATGGAAAATAGCATTTTGAAAATGCTTATCACAACGGCGACAGGCTCTTTATACGGCTTTAATAATGAAGAGTTCTGGCCCTATTTTCCGTATTTTCTAATCTTCTTTTCCGTTCTTTCTGCATACGTTATGTTTGCCTTCCTTTTCAAAAAGAAAAGCTCTCAGGCGATGCTTTTGACGGGTGTTTCAAGAACCGCACTGTTTTTTACAAGATATATTTACGGATTCTTGTCGACGATAATACCTGTTTTAAGTATGATGTTGTTGATGCTCGCACTCGGCGCAAGTAAGTTTGAAAACGGAACTCCTTTTGCCGAAAATACGGGAATGATGCTGTTGATAGTCTGCCTAACGGTGCTCTATACCTATACCGTTGCGGTCATTGCGGCAACACTTTGCGGAAGAATGATAGAATTTTTCGTTGTCTGCACAGTGTTCTGCTTTGGCGTTCAGGGCTTGATGCTTTTCACCGTGCTTATGTGCGCATCCTTCCTTAACGGGTTCGGCTATACGATAAGGGACGAATCTAACCTGCCCTACAGATTCCCGCAACTGTTTGATAAATATTCGGATCTGTCAATAAATACTCTCTTCAAAAACGCCTACTGCGAATACCCCCGATCGGGATACAACGTACCCGAAAACGATTACGGTAAAGTTGACCTTTCGGTATACAGTTCGCAAGCAATATGGCTTTTTGTTATAACTCTTGCGCTTGTCTGCCTTGCGATGTATATCTTTAAAAACCGCAAAGCCGAATTCGACGGCAAGCCGAATTCGAACAAGGCTTTATCGGCTGTATGCTCGGTAATAATATCGCTCGTGCTTTCGTCGCTTATGCTGTTTGCAGGCAAAAACGCAGGTATACTGTGCGGGATGGCGGTTTTGTTTATCGTCCTCTGCGGAGCAGGCTTTATGTTCTTCAACGGTACGGCAAGAAAAGCGGCGGTATCGCTTAAATATTCTCTTTCGGGTGTCGTATTGATAGCAGTATTGATTCTCGGTCTGCATTTCGATGTTTTCGGATATTCCTCTAAAACACCCGATATTTCAGAGATAGAATCGGTTCGAATGAGCTGGAAATGCGACGGCGACTACTTTACGGGCAAGGGAACGTCGGGTTTTGAAAGAATGCTGCAGGCGACCTACGTTGATTTCGAAAACTTCCCGGAGCTTACCGAAGAAGCCGACGTAAAGAAAGCCATCGAAGTGCACAAAATGATAATTGAAGACGGCTCACGTGAAGCAACGGGATATGATTTAGAAAACTATTCCGATACGGTCGTCAATACCGATTACCATATCGTTTATAAGCTCAAAGACGGAACAGAGATGGTACGTTTTTACAGACAGATGAAGCTTTCAACGCTTTTCAAAACCTATGCTATGGAAGAAACTGCGCCGTATAAAGAGGTTTTGGAGAATAATCTTGTAAACCCATACAACCTTGGCTTTTATGAATATGAAAATTCTACCTTTGCGCTTTCGGATAATATGCTCTCCAACGCAGTTCCGATAGAACTCTCTGCCGAAGAAAAGACAGAGCTTATCAATGCTCTTGCCGCTGACAAGGCAGACGAGACCTACGAAGAACGCTACCACCCCGAAAAAGAATGTGTCGGCGTGCTTTGGCGTTCCTTCCAAGACGACGGCGTTAAAATACGTACGGGCAGTATGGTATTGATATACGAGCAGGATAAAAATACGCTTGATTGGCTTGAAGAGAAAGGTTTTACAAACGCATTTTCGGCGGATTATACCGTAAAATCAATAGAGATATTCAAGCTTAACTATTACGTTAATGAATTCGTAAGCGAAATGGCGGTGGACAGAATCTATAAGCCTGAATTCAATCAGGATATGTTTATCGGCGCACGCTCGGGTATAAAGATACGTGACGTTGATGAAAACGAATTCGGTTCTATCCTTCGAAAAACACGCTTGCATTATTTTACGGACAAAGGAAATGAATTCGCTGTTATAACCCTTATCAATAAAAACGGTGAAGAAATAAAGACAACGAAATATCTTGTTGACTGACACACAAAAAAGTGATGCGTTTTTACGCATCACTTTTTTATACGTTTTATTATTAAGTATGAAATATATCCGCAGACACTTCCGATTATCGAGCCTGCAAGAACGTCGCTCGGGAAATGGAGATATAAATAAAGCCGTGAAAATGCAATGAGAAGGGCAAGAATAAGCGCAAAAGTACCGTATTTTTTGTTGTTGCAGAATATGGCAACAGAAGCCGCAAACGAAGCCGAGCTGTGCCCCGACGGGAATGAAAAATCCGTCGGCTTGTCGGTAATAAGCTTTATGCCTTCCGCAAGGTCAAAAGGACGTGTTCTTGCAATCAACGGCTTTAACGTGATATTTGTCACCACAAAATTAAAAATAAGAGCTAAACAAACGGCAATACCAATCTTCCTCGTTTTCTCGAAGAAAAGAAGGATAACACCCGTTAATATCCAGATCCGGCCTGCATCGCCCGAGAAGGTTATAAATTTCATGACCGAATCAAGCAACGGGCAGGAGAGATATTCTCTTATAAGATCAAGAATTGCAAATTCAAAATCCATATCAGAAATTAATGCTTTGGCGAATCGTCATAGCACCCTTTTCGAGCGAAACGGTACCTGTTCTGCATATTTCAAGGATAGTGAAATCACGCATAAGGTCGATAAAATCGTCGATCCTTCTGCTGTCGTCAGTAAGACGCAAAACTATCGAATCCTTCGAATAATCAATAGTCGCTGCACCGAATGCTTCTGCCGCAGTTTTAATTTCGTCACGGTCGTTTATATCGTTTTTCATCTTGATAAGCAAAAGCTCACAGCTGACGGAATTATCAATGGTAAATTCCTTGATAGAGCAAACGTCGGGAAGCTTGTAAAGCTGGTTAACAAGCTGTTGTTTGCCGTTTTCGTCACCGTCAAACTTAACGGTGATTCTCGAAAATTCGTTAGATTCGGTCTCGCTCACCGTCAAAGAGCTTATGTTAAACTGTCTGCGTCTGAACATACTCGTAACTCTGTTCAAAACACCGAATTGGTTCTTGACCAAAACAGCGATAGTATATCTGTTCATCTTAATCTCCTGTTTTAACGATCATTTCGTCAAAGCTTCCGTTAGGGGGAAGCATAGGCAAAACGAACTCGTCTTTGTCTATCTTGCAATCGATAATATAAGGTCCGTTATGGGAAAATGCCTTGTCAAGCGCAGATTCAAGCGTTTGCATATCACAAACACTCTCTCCTTCTGCACCGAAAGCCTTTGCAATGGCAACAAAATCCGATTTTCTGTCAAGCGTCGTGTTTGAATAATGCTTGTTGAAGAACAAGGTCTGCCATTGTCTGACCATTCCGAGAACGCCGTTATTCATAATAACGATAACGATCGGAACGTTATACGTAACCGCCGTTGCAAGCTCCTGAAGCGACATACCGAAGCTTCCGTCACCGCTTATAAGAACGCTTCTCTCGCCCGTGCCGAACGCCGCACCGATAGCCGCACCAAGCCCAAAGCCCATAGTACCCAAACCGCCCGAGGTTACAAACCTACGGCTCTTTTTGAAAACTAAATTCTGTGCCGACCAAATTTGATGCTGTCCGACGTCGGTGGCAACAGCAGTATTTTCGCCAATGCGTGCGTTGATGGCGGAAATAAGGTTCTTTGGCGTAAGACCTTCACGCTTGTCCGATAGCTTTTCTTCTTCAATCTTTAATGAATCGATCTTCTTCTGCCAATCGGGCAGACTTTTTTTGTTTATAAGAGGTAAGAGCTTTAAAAGAGTTTCTTTAAGGTCACCCCTGAGAGAAATTGCCGAATTGACCGTCTTGTTAAGCTCCGAACCGTCAATGTCAATATGTATTATCTTCGATTTGGGTGCGAATTTATGTCTGTTACCCGTCGAACGGTCGTTAAAACGAACGCCGAGAGCAATTATAACGTCGGCATCGTTCATTGCGGTCGTGCAGGCATAATGACCGTGCATACCCTGCATACCAAGGAAACGGGGGTGGTCTGTCGGTATTGCCGAAAGTCCCATCATCGAACAACCGATAGGGGAATCGAGCTTTTCTGCAAGCTCAAGAAGCTCGTCCTTCGCATCTGACGAAATAATACCGCCGCCGAAATATATAAAGGGTCTGACAGCTTCATTAATACAATCGGCAGATTGCTGAATACGAATCTCTTTTGCAGATTGCTTTTCAATGGGTTCAATAGGGGAGGAAGGGGTGTATTCGCATTTTGCGATCTGAACGTCCTTCGGTACGTCGATAAGCACCGGTCCGGGCCTGCCCGAAACGGCAAGCCTAAATGCTTCTCTTATCGTATCCGCAAGAGTTTCAACAGAGGTAACAAAATAGTTGTGCTTTGTAATGGGTAAGGTAATACCCGTTATATCAATTTCCTGAAAGCTGTCGGTGCTTATCTGTGTTGTAGGCACATTACCGCAGATTATGACCATAGGGACAGAATCAAGATGCGCCGTAGCAATACCCGTAACGAGATTCGTCGCACCCGGTCCCGACGTTGAGATAACAACGCCTGCCTTGCCCGTCGTTCTTGCATATCCGTCGGCTGCGTGTGCAGCACCCTGCTCGTGAGCAGTTAAAATATGTTTGATTTTCGTTCTGTGCTTATAAAGACTGTCATATACGTGAAGAATCTGACCGCCCGGATATCCAAACACGGTGTCGGCACCCTGCTCGATCAGCGTTCTTATGATAATTTCAGCACCCGAAAGTTTCATCATTTTCTCCTTGTTCTATTTAGATAACTCTTTCGCCAAGATGTGAAAAATACTGCGAAACAGTTCCACTAAATATGAAAGCATTTTTGCAAAGACTTGTATTCTCCGAGAACGAGAAGTGTTTTGTCTTTCGAAAGGACTGTATCGGGGGTGATGTTAATATCAAGCTTGCCGTTGGTCTTAATACCCATAATGTTGATGTTGTATTTTTTTCTGATATCAAGTTTAGCAACAGTCAAACCTATCCAGTTTTCGGGTATACTGACTTCAAAAATCGCTTTCGATTCGTCAATTTCGATATAATCAAGTATATGGTCTGCGGTATAACGTATAGACGCCCATTTTGCAACCTGCTTTTCGGGGTAGACGACTTCATCTGCGCCGTTACGAAGAAGAAATTTTTCCTGAACGTCACGCTCTGCACGTGCAACAACAAATTTTGCACCGAGCTCTTTCAAAAGCGACGTCGTTTCAAGCGAACTTTGGAAGTCATTACATATCGTAACGATACATACGTCGAAATTTTCAACTCCGAGTGAATCGAGAAATTCGGGGTTTGTGCTGTCGCCTATTTGGGCATTTGTAACGATATCAAGAGAATCGTTGACACGTTCTTCAATGTTGTCAACAGCCAAGACTTCGTGTCCTAACTTATTCAAGTGCATGGCAATAAGTTTGCCGAATCTACCAAGTCCTATCAATAATACAGATTTCATTTAACCTACCGTTATCCTTTCTTGAGGTAATTTTGAGAGCTTTTTGTTGTGTCCCGATAAAGCGGCATAAATAACCGTAAGACCGCCTACTCTGCCGAGGAACATTAATAATATCAATACGATTCTTGAAACCGTGCCGAGCATCGGTGTCAGTCCAAGCGAAAGACCTACCGTGCCGACCGCCGAAGCGGTTTCATATATGCATGTCGTTATAGGCAATCCTTCGGCAAGGCTGATAATGACCGCACCGCTTAAAAACAGAGTGACATATAAAGTTAAAATAGTAGCGGCGTTTTTAACAGTCGAACCGTCTATCCTTCTGCCGAACATTTCGGGGTCTTCCTTGCGTTTGAAGACCGAAATAGCATTGGCGAACAATACCGCAAACGTCGTAGTTTTCATACCGCCGGCCGTCGATCCGGGTGAACCGCCGATAAGCATAAGGGCGATAAGAAATGTTCTTCCGGCACCGGTCATCAAATTATGGTCTGTTGTGTTGAAACCGGCTGTTCTCGGGGTTATCGCTTGGAAAAGCGAAGCGAGTATACGTTCTTTCGTTGCAAGTTCGGAATATTCAAAAACATATAAATAAACGGCAGGGATGAGAATGAGAATAAGCGTTGTAAGAAGAATGACTTTGCTTTGCATTCTGTAACGGCGAACACGGAACTTGTTGGTCTTAATATCTTCCCAAGTGAGAAAACCGATACCGCCGGCTACTATCAAAAACATTACAGATATCACAAGAACAGGATTACCAACATAACCCGTTAAAGATGCAAAAGGATTTTCGGGAGTTCCCAAAATATCAAAACCTGCATTGCAAAACGCCGAGATGGAATGGAAGAAGGAATACCAAATTCCTTTTATTCCGAAATCGGCACAAAATACAGGCATCAAAGCCAATGCGCCGATGATCTCTATAGTAAAGGTAACTATAAGAATAAAACGTGTTAGCTTTGCGATCCCGCCGACTTTAGGAGCGGCTATCGATTCCTGCATCGTACTTCTTTGCGAAAGCGATATCTTCTTTTTCGAAATCATCGCCAAGGACGCCGCAACGGTAACAACACCCAAACCGCCGATCTGTATAAGCAATAATATCACCGATTGCCCGAATACCGACCAATACGAACCTGTATCACGTACGACCAATCCCGTAACACAAACCGCCGAGGTCGATGTAAAAACAGCGTCACTAAAAGGAGTAACTTCACCGCTTTGCGAAGAAATGGGAAGCATAAGTATCAAAGCGCCGATAAGAATGACCGCCGCAAAACCGAAAAATATTATTTGAAAAGGACTAAGCCTTTTTTTAATACTGAAAGAAGTCATATAAAAGTTCCTCTGCGAACATAAATATATTTTATGTCTTTGGAGTTAGTATAACACATTTTTATGCCTTTCGTAAATAGTTTGGCGTAAATATATTCGCTTTTAGCCCGATTTAATTAAAAAAAGAGGCTGTTTTCAAAGAAAAAGCCTCTTATAAATCAAAAAGTATCGTAGAAAACGACCTCGTCGATAGGACGGACCTTCGAATGAAGCTCAAGCGGTCTGCTTTCCTTGTGAGGATAACCCATAACGAGCAAGGCAAGCGGTTCGATGTTTTCAGGTATGTTAAATTCCGAGCGTACGGCAAACGGGTCGAAATGCATTACCCAACAAGAACCAACACCAAGCGAATGTGCCATCAACATCATATGCGTTGTGACAATGCCCGCATCGACAGGTGCAGACAAAGCACCGTCGTACTTTCTAACCCAAGATTCGTCCTTGTTATAGCATACGAGCATAGCTGTCGGCGCATCAAAATGGCATTTAGTGCATTTCTTAAGCTTTTCAATAGCTTCGTCGCTGTTCAATACAAGGATCCTCTGCGGTTGATAATTACAGCCCGTCGGCGCAATATGACCGCATTCCAATATTTTATCAATAATTTCCTTTTCCAAACGCCTGCTTTCGAAATTTCTGACAGAATATCTGTCACGGGCAAATTCCAAAAAATCCATATTATTTCTCCTGTTATTGCTCGTTTCCGTATATGTTTTCCAACTGCCTGTTGACACGTTCTGCCAACCGTTCGGTGATAATTGCGGTAGATTCTATATGCACCTTTCCGTCACCTATAAACAAGGTCATAGAATCATTGTTGTAACGTATTCCGTTGATCTCGTTGAAAGAATAGACCTTTTTGTTCCCAAGAAAGGTCGTATATTCAAAAGTATCGTTTTCAAACATTACGATAGTTTGGTTCTTCCAACATAAATACGCCAATGCTCCCAAAGCCAAACAGAAACCGCAAGCAACGACGATTCCGACAGAAAATTTCACTATCGCATATATTCCCAAAGCAATGCCGCCTGCCAATAAAAGCATAGAGAACGCCAATAACCAAAGCGGCAAAAACATATCTGCCCTCGGCTCGTCATCAGACATACTTTTTCCTAAAATCAATTCGCCAAGCTTTACTAATAGTTTTATTTTCATTTTAAATTCTCCTCCGATTATTCAATATAAGTATAACACACAAAAAGACGTGATTCAATACAAAACAAAAATAACCCAAGATACAAACATATCTTGGGTTATCGTAATTTTATTTATCCAAACTCTTCATCGTGGGGACCTCTGCCCCCAAAGTTACAAAACAATACCTAAGTGTACTAAACTCCAATGGTTTCAAGTCGTCTCATAGAGTCGTTTTTACAGCACAGAATATAACCCTTTGTATCTGTGCGGCATTTTGGCGTAGTAACTGGCGTACCATTGGCGTAGTAGATTAAATTTGCTTGTCCTTAAAAAATTCACCCAAGCTTGTAAACTCTTTCTTTTTCAGTTCGTTGGTCACGTCGCAATAAATATCCATCGTTGTACTGATGTCGGCATGACCTAAAACATCCTGAATCACCTTTATATTGATACCCGACTCACACAAGCGAGTAGCAAAGGTGTGTCTCAAGCTGTGGCAGCTAAAGGGCGGCAACAGAACGGGATCTTTTTCTCCTTTGAGCAACACTTCATCATTACAATCACGGATGATTCTTCGAATGGCTTTGTTGAGTGTTCCTTGATGCTGAACATCACCATAGCGATTTATAAAGATAAAATCTGTATAGCAATCAACAATCGCTTTGCACTTAACCCCAGCATCCTCTTGATTTTGCTTTTCAAGAAGGAACGCTTCTTTTACATCATCCATCATCGGTACGGTTCGTTCACCGGCTTTGGTCTTAGGTGTGTTTATGCTAAAAGAACAGCCGTTGCCGTCACCGTGATTGTAGTATACCAAGGTGTGATTGACGTGGATAAGTCCTTCGTCCAAATCAATGTCGCACCACCGCAATCCTATCAATTCACCGACACGCAACCCCGTGCCAAGCATAATAGCAAATACAGGATACCAATGTCGATATATCGGATGATTTTTAAGGAAGTTAATGAACAATTGTTGTTCGGGGATAGTAAGTGCCTTTCGCTTTTCTACCTGAAAATTATGGGACTGTTTCAGTTCTTTCAGCATGTTATCGGTGGGATTAAGACGTATGTACCCATCATCCACCGCCAAGTTAAATACTTGATGTAGAACTGTATGCACGTTATCAATGGTTGCTATAGTCAAAATCCTTTCGTCTGCGAGGCGATTATAAAACCTCTTTACATCGGATTTTCTGACATTCGCAATACGAAGCTTACCGAATGTGGGGCGTACAAACATATTGTACATATACTTGTAGTTCTGAAAGGTGTTGTGTTTCAAACCCCGTTTCAGATCACACCACAGGTCAAAAACTTCGTTGACGGTTATCAAACGGATCTCCGTTTTAATGCCGTCCCTTTTATCAAGGATGATTTGCTCTTCTCGTTCACGAAGCTCCTCAAGGGTACCTGCGTATATCGAGTGGCGCTTACCATCGGGAGTGCTCCAACGGTAATCGTAAATTCCGTCTGCTCTTTGGGATTCACCCTTGCGGAGTGTAACCCGATCCTTATCTAATCTTCTACCTTTACCTTTCTTTGCAGTCATATTTATCTAGCTCCTTTCAATACCTGTCAGCATTGAAAAGCACTATGATAGTATTTATATTATAACATAAATCCGTTATCTTTACAAGTACTCTTTCGGAGCTGACAGGCCTGTAAAGAAAGTTAATTAAATGGAATAATTCTTTTCTATATATTCATCCAATTTTCTTCGCTTGAT
>JAZSOO010000023.1:0-114646 GCA_045536935.1 Eubacteriales bacterium
ACGTCGCTTTCGGTAATACCTCCTGCGGCCGCGTGAAGCACCTGAACCTTGACTTCCTCGTTGGAGAGCTTTGCAAGGCTGGCTTTAACCGCTTCTGCAGAACCCTGAACGTCTGCTTTGATGATGATGTTGAGATTCTTGATACCGCTTTCTATCTGAGCAAAGAGGTCATCGAGGCTGACTTTACTGCTGTTCTGCTCTTCTTCCTTCTTCTTGGCTTTGCGCTGTTCGGCAAGCTCACGCGCCATTCTTTCGTCGGCAACTGCGTTGAATACGTCACCTGCTTCGGGCACTTCCGAAAGACCCATGATTTCAACGGGAACGGAAGGACCTGCTTCGGTAAGTCTTCTGCCCTTGTCGTCGGTCATAACTCTTACTCTGCCGACAGAATTACCTGCAATGATAATATCGCCGTGTTTGAGAGTGCCGTTCTGAACGAGAAGTGTTGCAACCGTACCCTTACCCTTGTCAAGACGTGCTTCAACGACAATACCCTTTGCCGCACGGCTGGGATTTGCTTTAAGGTCGAGCATATCTGCAGAGAGAAGGATCATTTCAAGAAGCTCGTTAATACCCTGCTTGTGAAGTGCGGAGATCGGAACACAGATAGTGTCACCGCCCCATTCTTCGGGCACGAGGTCGTATTTGGTAAGCTCGGTCTTAACTCTGTCGGGGTCTGCGCCGGGACGGTCCATCTTGTTGATAGCAACGATGATGTTAACTCCTGCCGCCTTTGCGTGGTTGATAGCTTCAACAGTCTGGGGCATAATGCCGTCGTCTGCCGCAACTACGATAACGGCAATATCGGTAAGGTTTGCGCCGCGTGCACGCATAGCGGTGAACGCTGCGTGACCGGGAGTATCAAGGAAGGTTATATCTCTGCCGTTGACAGAAACTCTGTATGCACCGATGTGCTGGGTAATACCGCCTGCTTCGCCTGCAGTAACGTTTGTGTTACGGATAGCGTCAAGCGTGGAGGTCTTACCGTGGTCAACGTGACCCATAACAACGATAACGGGAGCACGGGTAACAAGGTCTTCTGCGTTGTCCTCTGTTTCGTCGAAAAGACGGTCTTCGAGAGTAACGACAACTTCCTTTTCAACCTTAATGCCGAATTCGTCTGCGATAAGATATGCGGTATCGTAATCGATAGATTCGTTAACAGAAACCATCATACCCATACCCATAAGCTTTTTAATAACCTCTGCCGCCGCAGTCTTCATACGCGAAGCAAGCTCGGTCACGCTGATAGTATCGGGCACGGTGATCTTAAGCTGAACAGGCTTCGGCTTGTTAACGGGACGCTGTTCCATCTGCTTCTTGTCAGATTTTTTGCCCCTCTGCTGATCGTTGAATTTATTCTTTTTCTTAATTTTCTGAACGTTAGTCTGGGTTTCGGGAACGACGTTGTCGTATTTAAGGATCTTTTCGTCGTATTTTGAAAGGTCAACGTTGGAAGTACCTCTCGTGTCAACGACACGCACCTCGTCTCTCGAACGCTTCTTCTGGGGCTGCTGCTGAATTCCTGCAGCCGCCTTCTTCTTGCGTTTTTCTTCGTCTGCCGCAGCCTTTGCAGCTTCCTTCGCTTTGCGTTCTTCTTCCTTCTTAGCGTTCTTTTTGTCGTCGTATTCCTTGAAGAATGCGGTTATATCCACCTGATTATTTTGAGTCAATGTCTCGAAAATAATACTAAGCTCGTTTTCTTCGAGAACCGCCATGTGCGTTTTTCCTGTAAGGCCCGCATTATCAAGAATGGTGATAATATCCTTGCTCTTAAGATTAAAATCTTTGGCAAGCGCGTTGATTCTATATTTCTCGCTCGTTGTTGCCATATATCATATACCTCATTTCTGGTCGGATAAGCTTTTTCTGTATGCTTTTATAAAATTCGCATCCGTAAAAGCTATTGAAGCTGTTTGGCTGTGACCGACCGATTTGCCAAGTTCTTCTGCTGTGATATCGATTTCTTCGACGTTTGCCGAATAAAAAGCCGATTTATCTTTTAACGATTTGCGTGTGTTGTCCGAAACGTCATTCGCAATAAGCACGAGCAACGCTTTTTTGTTTCGTATCGCTTCCAAAACCTGGTTGGTTCCGATAACGATACCTCTTGCCCTTGCGGCAAGTCCGATAACTCCTAACGTTCTCTTTTCCAAAAAAGCCTTCGCTCCTTTATTTTTGATGTTCAAGACTTTCACGAAGTTTTAAGTATATTTCTTCGGGTATCTTGGATTTGAAAGCACGTTCCAAACGCTTTGCTTTAACAGCGGCATCAAAGCATTCAACGCTTTTGCATATATATGCGCCTCTGCCGGGGAGCTTACCGATCGGGTCGATATTAATCTCACCCTCGCTGTTTCTTACAATGCGGAGAAGCTCTTTCTTGTCCTTCATTTCGTTACAGCCGATGCATTTACGCAACGGAGTTTTCTTTTCGGCCAAGATGCTGTCCTCCAAAAAACTTAATCTTCGATAACGCTGTGACTGCTCTTAATGTCGATCTTAAAGCCGGTAAGCTTTGCCGCAAGTCTTGCGTTCTGACCTTCCTTGCCGATAGCAAGAGAAAGCTGGTCATCGGCAACGATAACACGGTATGCTCTGTCGGAATCGGGAAGCTTTGTAACCGATTCGACCGTTGCGGGAGCAAGCGCTGCGCTGATGAATGCTTCGGTATCTTCGCTGTAGGGGATAATATCAAGCTTTTCGCCGAAGAGCTCGGCGGTAATGTTGTTCTTTCTTGCGCCCTTGGGACCGATGCAGGAACCGATTGCATCAACCTTGTCGTCGTTGGAGATAACTGCAATCTTGGTACGGGAGCCTGCTTCACGGGCAATTCTCTTAATTTCAACGGTTCCGTCTTTGATTTCGGGAACTTCAAGCTCAAAGAGTCTGCTTACAAGACCGGGGTGAACTCTCGAAAGCACGATGCTGGGACCTCTGGTCTCCTTCTTGATTTCGGTGATGAATACCTTGATTCTGTCGCCGACCTGAAGTGTTTCGCCGGGGATCTGCTCGTTACGGAAAAGAACCATTTCGTTTTTGCCGATCTCAAGTGTAGCGTTGCCGGTCGTAGGATCAACTCGAATAACAACGGCAGAAACTATTTCTTCCTTCTTTTCTTCGTATTCACGGATCATATTTCCACGTTCTGCTTCACGGATACCCTGAATGATAACCTGCTTTGCAGCCTGAGCCGCAATTCTGCCGAAGGTCTTGGTCTTCTGCTCGATCTCGTAAATATCGCCAACCTTGTATCTCTTGGATTTAAGCTGAGCTTCGGAAAGCAATATTTCGGTTGCAGGGTCGATAACCTCTTCAACAACGGTAAGCTGTTTGTAAAGCTTAATGTCCTGCTTTGCGGGGTTAAGCTTAACTCTTGCGTTTTCGTAACCGCCGTTTTCCTTGCGGTATGCGGAAAGCAAAGCCGCTTCGATCTTTTCGATCATGTAGTCCTTCGAAATACCTTTTTCCTTTTCGAGTACGTCAAGCGCCTCAAAGAGTTCCTTATTCATCTTCGTTCTCCTTGTTTTCTTGTTCTGCCGTTTCGTTGGTTTCGATATGCTCGAATTCGGCATTTATCTTTGAAATTTGTTTCTTTTCAAAAGTACGTTTAATACCGTCTGTGATGAGTGTTAAAGAATCGCTGTCGAAAGAATCGATAACACCGCAATATTCCTTACTGCCGTCAACAGCAACGTAAAGACCGATAGTAACGTTCAATCTGTTGTCGCAGGCAAAACGGATATGCTCCTCCTTGCCGAGGGGACGAACCGTTCCTGCGGAAGCAACCTGAAGACAATAGCTTTCTTCAATGGGGTCAAGCTCGTCGATAATGGGTTCAACAAGCCTTGTGACAATGGAACAATCGTTAATAGAAATACCCTCGTCCCTGTCGATGGATATTTCAAGTATCATTTCGGGACCTTCTTTGTAATAGGAAACGTCCCAGAGCTTATAGCCTGCATCGGTAACAACGCTTTCAATTGCGTTTCTTACCTTAACGGCTATGCCTGTTTTCTTGTCTGCCATAAATCCTCCAATCAAGACTCAAGAGAGGGCTTGCACCCTCTCTTGATAGCTTAATGTTCTTTATGCGGTTATTATATCACAAGAATAGCCGTTTTACAATAGATTTTCAAAAAAATAGTTGATTCAAGCCAAAAATTTTTCTGCTTTTTCCCAATCAACAAACAAAAGCTTCTGTTTCTTGCCTTTGTTTCCGGATGCGATAGTGCGTTCCGAGATAACGTCATTTTCCATAAGCACCTTCATCGCTTTCACGATCTGTTGCTTTGTTGCACCGCCGCGGTTTCTTTTAACAGCGGCATTTATCGCTTCGTTATAAGTGGGTTGAGAACTGGTTTTAAGATAATCGAATATATTTCTGTAAAAGCTTCCGTTAATATCCTGCTCGGTAGGGAGAATATGAAACGTGTTTGCGGTTTCACGTAGCTGCTTTGAAAACGAACCGTTTACGCCGTAAATGACGACCTGCTTGTGATAAAAATTCTTAAGAAACGATGTGACCGAGCTGAAATGCCCGTCGCCCGAAAAAAGAATGAAAACGTCGATATCGTCAGACGAAAGCGCCTTCTGATACATATTGTCAAGAATGATAAAATCGGTAAAATCCTTTTGAACACCGTTTGGGCTTCGGGTATCGATTATCTTGTTTGAGAAAAGACGGATACGTCCGATCTCTTCTGCAAGACTCTTATGAGAGAAATCCGCAAAGAAGTTTACTTCGACAAGGTTGTATTTCGTGTTAAGCTCCTCGAACCAAGCCTTGATGTTCGGCTGAAGTCCGTAATTGTTTTTAAGCGAAATATACCAATGCTCGTAATCAACGAAAGCCACCGCCTTCGGAAGAACGTTCTGCAAACAGGTTTCTTTTGCGGTCTCTTTTTTAAACAGACCTAAAATACAATAACCTCCTCTCTTGATTATTCTTTAAATTAATTATAACCCCGTTGTCCTTTTGTGTCAATAGTTTTGCTTTGTAAGAAGCTCTTTAAGATGTGCGATGATCTTCTTTTCAAGCCTTGAAATATAGCTTTGCGAGATACCAAGCGCATCCGCAACCTCTTTCTGTGTAAGCTCTTTTCCGTTGCGGTTTATGCCGTACCGAAGCTCGATAATGTTACGGTCACGCTTGTTTAAGGACGATATTGCTTTTAATATCATCTTTCTGTCTTCGCTTTCTTCAATGCTCTTATAGACAAAATCGCTGTCTGTTCCAAGCACGTCGCTAAGCAACAGCTCGTTGCCGTCATAGTCGATATTAAGCGGTTCGTCAAGCGAAAGCTCGTTTTTAACTCCTGTGTTTTTTCGAAGGTGCATTAGAATCTCGTTTTCAATACACCTCGAAGCGTATGTGGCAAGCTTTATCTGCTTGTCGGCACGGAAGGTGTTTATCGATTTTATAAGCCCGATAGTGCCTATAGATATAAGGTCCTCTATCCCCACAGCCGAGCTTTCAAATCTCCTTGCAATATAAACGACAAGACGTAAATTATGCTCAATAAGCCGTTTCTTTGCATCGGCATCGTCGGGTAGCTTTTCAATAAGAATTGCTTCTTCTTCCTTTTCGAGAGGGGGAGGGAGCGTTTGAGGGCCGTTTATGTAGAATATCTCCTCGCCAATACCCAAAACCTCTTTCAACCAATGAATAACTAAATCATAACCCTGCTTTAACATAATATAACTCCAATAATTATAATAAACTTGTCGGCATAAGCCCGTCGTAACCCGAATAGGTCTTGTTTTCTGTGTCAATGCCTATGTATGCCTCAACCCTTTTCGGTTTTCTTGCCATCTGCCGAACTTCAATTCTGTCGGGACGGAACCCAAAGAAACAGCTCTTGCCCGAGCTTGTTCTGAAGGGTATTGCACGTATGGGAAAAGGGAAGACCTCGCTCTCGGGCGAATCAAAAGGGAAGGGCAGAGCCGATGACGCAATGACGATGACCGGCAAAGCCGAAAAAGGCTCTGTCACAAGATTTCCGCTGTCCGCAAGCAACCTTGCATCAAACCTCTTTTCTCCTGCATAGACACGTATCTCCGCCGACCTTGTATATATCTTTTTTCGGCATATAAGTCCGTACGATAGAGCAACGAACGCCGAAATAAGACAGATAAGCACAAACGAAACCGAATCTACTTCCGAATAAACCCCGTCGGAATATCTCGTGCCGAGACTGTAAAAAGCCGTCACAAGTCCGCCCAATAATGCCGAAGAAACGATAAATGTTCCGCATATCACGAAAAACCGCTTAAGATCTTGCTTGCCGAACGCCATAAGACATATCAATCCCGCCGCACCGAGATCAAAGGTGAAGGAAGCAAACGTCGGCGGCTCTACAAGATAGGGGACAAAGGCATATATACCGCCGATAAAAGCCCCCAAAAGCAACCGCAAGACCTTTCCTCCGCAGTTAAGTATCCGCCCCGTAAGAAAAAGACATAAGTAATCAAGCGAAAAATTTATAATAAAAAGCATATCGGCATAAATGACCGTTGTTTCCGCATACATAAAAACACCTCTTGAATCTATTATATAGTAATCAAGAGGTGTATTTTGTCGTAACGGATAAGGCGGTGATATTTTTTTGAAAAAACCTATAATGTCGCTCAAATCAAGCAAGGATATATTAAAACTAACGCTTTGCCTGGTTTTAACTCTTTCTGCGTTCTCTCTCTTCTTCCTTCCCGAAGAAAGCGTCGCCGTGTTCGGTAACGGGACTGAATATACCCCAAAAAGCCTTTACGGGCTTATAAAATCGTTGTTGTAGATATGCCAAGTGAGTTTTGTGAAGTTATAGCAAAAAATAACATTTTAAACCGAATTGAGTTCAACTCTTTTCGGCTATAGAGGTTTTATGTTTATCGTTTTTCCACGTATACGCTTGCGTGTTTCGCTTTTTGCGCTCCCTGCCTATATATTGATGCTCTGGCTTGAAGGTATTAAGCCCTTTTCTGTGATGATACTGTCTGCGCTTGTGCACGAACTTGGGCATATAACGGCGATCCGACTTTGCGGTTATCGTCTCCGCCGTGTTGATATACTCCCTATGGGTGCGCTCATCGTCTGTCCCGAAGGGATACCCAATTCAGATGAAACAAAAATCGCTCTCTCAGGCCCTCTTGCTTCACTTTTTCTTGCACTTGTCGGCTCTTTGTGGTTTTTAAAAACGGGGGAAGCTCTTGCACTTCTTGCAACACTTATAAACCTCGTTCTCGGTCTGTTCAACCTTCTGCCCGTACAAAAACTTGATGGCGGAAAGGCTCTGTTCTGCTTTCTGTCAACCAAAACGAAAAGAGCAGATAAGATCTGCTCTCTTGCTTCACACATATCAATTTTAATCTTCTTCCTCGCCGGCCTGTTGTTTGTGATCCTTTCAAACTTCAACCTCGGCGTTATTATCCTTTCGTCTGCACTGTTGGTTCAACTTTTTTAATCTTCACGGTGTAGTTTGGTTTAGTCTAACTGTCATTCCGAGCTTGCGAGGAATCTCACTCAGTGGAAGGTAAAGTTAATGAAACAAAGACAAAAGAAACAACGAATTGAGATTCTTCACTTTATCACCCCACAAAATTAATTTTGCGGGGACCCCGTCGTTCAGAATGACAGGTTAGAGAGTTGTTGTTTGTGTTAATTTGATTATTGTAGGGACCGGCGTCCTCGACGGTCCGCCCATAAAACATTGTCGTTTCTTTTGTCTGCAAAACAACAAAAATATCTGATCGTATGGGAGGGGTTCCCCCTCCCGTTCGTGAAAATATGTTGTTTGTATCAGTTTCGTTGTTTATAGAAATTACATTGTAGGGGAGGGTCTTGCACCCTCCCGAACTCGAAAGATTTTGTTGTATCTTATCTCTGTGTTATATGCCTTTAAGTTTTATCCATAGACGATTTATACAACAGATAATCACGGGCACGGGAGGGTTTATCACCCCGCAAAATAAATTTTGCGGGGACCCCGTCGTTCAGAATGACAGGTTTGGGATTTGTTTTTGGTTCAGATGACAGATGATTTTTTTAAAATAAAAAAGAGAGGCTTTAACAACCTCTCTTTTTATTATTAATTATTTATTTTCGTTGCGCTGATTGTTGAGTTCTTCTTCTTTGGAGTTGATCTCACGCCAATCGTCAAGCTCAAGTTCGGTGAAGTCTACGTAACCAAACCAGCTGTCGGTTTCGTAATCGTCAATTTCGTCGCTTGCAACGAAGCTTCTCGAATAGAAGAATACCATTGTTGCGGGGCAGAGTTCTTCAACAAGCTTCTTTTCTGCGTTGTGGAGAATTTCTGCTCTCTTTGCACGGTCCTTTTCGGTAAGAGCCGATTGGATAAGCTTGGAATAATCTGCGTTGTCGATCTTGGTGTAGTGAGGATTGAAGGTTTCTTCGGTGGTAGCAACGCTGTTGTCAACAACGATACCCGAACCGCTGTATTCCTTTGCGAAGGGAGCGAGGTAGGAGAATGCGTCAACCGAGCCGTTAACGATGTTAACACCGATAACGTCGAAATCACTTGTCTTAAGTGCGGTGAGATATGCTTCGGGGTCAAGACCTACAAGCTCAACGTTAATGCCGATAGCCTTCCAGTTTTCAGCAGCCTTCTTTGCAGTTTCTTCATAAAGATTTACGTAGTTAACTTTTCTCGAATAGGTAGAAACGGTAATATCGTTAAGAGGGATAAGGTATGCAACCTTAAGGCTGCCCTTCTTGCTGCCGAGAAGCGATTTTGCCTTTTCTACGTCAGCGTTTACGCTGTAAAGTTCGCCGCCTTCTTCACGGAAATCGGATTTTCTGTCGGTATTGAATACACCGCCGGGAACGTAGCCGGTAGCGGGAACTTCGCCGGTTCCGGTCGTTTCGGTAATAGCCTTTCTGTCAAGTGCTGCGGAAAGAGCCTTACGAACGTTTGCATCGGAAAGGAATTCTTTTTCGGTGTTGAAATAGAATGCAAAGCCGTTAAGTGTCTGCTGGGTTTCGATGTCGTCCTGATATTTCTTGAAAGTTTCCTTGTCAAACTTGCCAAGATAGAATACTTCGCCGTTGTCAAAACGGTTTGCTTGGAACTGCTGCTGAGTCAATCCCTTTTCTTCGGGATAGTATTCGGTCTGACCTTCGTAGTAGAGACAGGTTATACGGTAGGGATCAACGTATTCGTCAAGGTCGTCCTTTTCGGGGTTACGCATATAGTATGCGTTACGTTCAAGAACGAGCTTGCAGGCAAACTTACCGCTGAAGTCCTGTTCGCCTTCCTTCTTTTCACGGGGCATATCCATCGTCTGAACTCTGAATTTGCCGTTTGCAACCATATCGGTTGCGCTTGCTGCCCAGTCATCGCCGTTTTTGGAGCAACGGGTGATGATATCTTCACGGGCAGGAACAAGGTGAACGTTTGCAACCTGTTCTGCGAAGAGGTCGCAGTCATATTCGTTTTCGAAAGTAACTTCAAGAAGGGTGTTGTCAACTGCCGCAAGACCAAGGTCGTCGATAGTGCCGATACCCGATTTTACGTTTCTTGCGCCCTTGATGCAATAGAGAAGGGAAGCATAGGGGCTATCCATTTCGGGAGAGAGGATTCTGCTCCAAGCATAGATAACGTCGTCTGCGGTAACGGGTCTGTTATCGCTCCATGCGGTTTCCTTCAATTTGAAGTACATTTTGTGGAGCTGATAGATCTCGTCGTATTTATAGTACCATTCGGTAGCGAGAGCAGGCTGAACCTTGCCGTCCTCGTCGATGGTAGTAAGGGGTTCGAAAATCAAAGAAAGGATCTGTTCAACGTCGCTGTTAAGCTGAACAACGGCAGGGTCGAGCGTGTAGGGATAATCCGAAAGATACATTCGGATATTTGCACCCTTTTCGCCTTCTTCCAATCCGCCGCAGCCAACAAGTGCGCTCAAACAGAACATGAAGCAAAGTGCGAGACAAAGTATTTTTTTCATAGTGACCTCCGGACAAAAAATTCCAGTCTTTAATGATTAGATTATAACACTATATTATTAAATAATCAAGTGCGATTTATCTATTTGTGAAAACTCACAAAATCCGAACCTTTTAATTGTGCGATTTATCGAGTGCACTTAAAACAACCCTTGGCAGAGCTGAATGATAACACCCGATGCACAGGAAATTATATAAAGCAATCCGACCGCAAGAAGATTTTCCTTTAGCCCTCTGTTCACACGGAAAAGAACGAGAAGACCGACACCTGCACTCGTGCAAAGACCTGCGAAGACCGAGCCCAAACTTATTGCTCCTTCAACGAACATTCCTGCCAAAATAACCGAGGGCGCACAGTTGGGGATAAGCCCTATCAACGCAGTCAAAAACGGTTGGAAAACGCTGTCGGTGAGCATAAATTCGCCGATTCTGTCCTCACCGACGAATTCAATGGCGAACGAAAGCAAAAACGTTGCGACAAAAAGGAAAGCAAAGACCGAAGACGTGCGCTTGACGGTACATAAAGCGATCGCACGCCAATCGGTATGACTGCAACAATGCTCTTCGCCGATAATTTCTTCTCCTTCGCAGGAATCGTCGTGGTGATGACAATGGTGGCAATCTTCGGTTATTATTTTTTTCTTTCCGACAAAAAAGTCTATCGTATAGCCTGCAATGATCGCAACGACGAGTTTTAAGCCCATAATGATCAAAAGATCTTTGTAGTGCGAAGGGCTTGCAAGCATAATAAGCAATGCTTCGTCCGAAGTGGAAAGAAATATTGCGATAAGCGTTCCGAGCGTTATAATACGTTTTGCAAAAAAGTTTGCGCCTATGACCGAGAAACCGCATTGGGGTATCAACCCAAGCAATGCACCCGTAAAAGGACCGCTTTTTTCTGCTTTTTCAATAGCTTTTGCGCTTTTTTGTTCAAGACGGGCTTCCGTAAATTCAAGAAACAGGAACGCCAAAAACAAAAAGGGAAGCATCTTTAATGAATCGAAAAAAGAATGCTCGAGCGCATGTAAAAATTCGTGCATAATAAATTCCTTAAAAACGGAGCAACACTCCGAAAATATACAAAATAAATTATACAGCAAAGCGATTGTTTGTCAAGAATTTTTTAAGAAACGTTAAATAATTAAATACTTGATATAATAAATAAAATATGGTAAGATGTATGCAAATAAAATGCATAACGGAGATGTGTTATGGAAACAAAAACGAAAATGAGTGCACGTGAATGGATAGAAAATCTGTGGTATCACTATAAATGGCTGATAATCTTCGGCGGCTTGATCTTGGCTTTTCTTATAATAAGCTTGTTCCAGTACGTCGGTTCAAAAGACCCCGACGTTAATATCCTTCACGTCGGACCGATGTATATCTCGCCCGAGTCGGCAGAAAACCTAAAAGGAAGCGTTGCCGCACTGTCCGAGGACTATAACGATGACGGAGATATAAACGTTGCGCTTCTCGATATAACCGTTAATAAGTTCGGCAACGAGGACGAGGGTATCGACCCTGTGAATTACGATCAAAACAATAACGGATTAAAACGGTTCCAGACCGAAGTCCGTGCGGGTGATGCGGTCATATATCTGCTTGATGAAGAATTTTTTAATATATGTATCGACGAAAACCTTCTTTCTCCCTTGAAAGACGTGGTTCCCGCAGATATTCTTCCCGAAAATACGGTCAAGGGCTACGGTGTGAAGATCAGCGATCTTGATGCATATAAATTAAGCGGACTCTCCAACGTTCCCGAAACGGCAATACTTTGCCTTCGCCGTTCGCCCGATCTCGACCCGATAAAATACGGCAGAACCGTCGAGGTTTGGGAAGGCAACCGCAAAACTTTTGAAAATATATTGAAGTATAAAGCGGAATAAAATGCAAATCATAGCAAATTTCTATTGCAAAACAGTATAATTTGTGGTAGAATAACTCGATTGAAAATTTTTTCGGAGGATTTTAAAATGAGTAACAAAGTTGTTGCCAAGCAAAAGAGAACAATAATCGTGTCCGTTGTGCTCGCAGTTCTTCTTTTTGCAGGCTCCCTTTTCGTTCTTGTGGACGGCTTGGTTCATATGGACGACCCTTATAAACAGTTTGAAGACGTTAATTTCGCAAAAGGATTCGCAACTGCGCTTAAAAAAGCAAGCGTGCGTGATCTCACCCAAGAAGATCTCGATAAAGTAGAATCTCTCGTCTACTACGTATCGGTCACCAACGATGCTAACAGCCAATATGCGACCGTAGTTCGTCCCGTTGTTATGCTCGGCTTTAAGGAATTTACCGATAAGATCATCGAAAACGAGAATAATAACACGACCTTGTCGGACAACGTTCCCGAAAATTCCTACGTTATTCTCGAACACATTATCACCGAAGCGGACGACCTTGCAATATTCAAGAATCTCCGTGTGCTCCGTTCCTTCGACCTTTCTGAAGTTTCGGAAATGCAACAGGGTTGCTACTATAACGAGCTTTATGCACAGATATACGGTAGCCAAAGCTCCAATATCGTTTCCGTTCCTTTCTCGGATATCGTCAGCGGTTCGGCTCTCAAAGGCCTTAAAAAGCTCGACCAGATCTCTTCCTTGACAAAGCTTGAATACCTCTCCCTTCAGTATTCGGGAATAACCTCCCTTGAAGGTATCGAAAAATTCACAAACCTCAAGAAGCTCGACATCGGTAACACCGAAATCACCGATTTCACAAAGCTTTCCGAGCTTAAAGAGCTTTCCAACCTTACCATCGTTGCTATGGGCGGCGAAGAAGCTGAAGAAACCGAAGAAACCTCCGACGTTTCCGATACTTCCGATACTTCCGATACTTCTTCCGAAGAAAAAGAAGAAAAACATACCCATGCAGGTATGACCGATATAAGCACTCTTGCAAACCTTACAAACCTCAAGAAGCTCAACTTCTCTCAGAACGCAGTTGTTGATATCAGCGCAATTGCCGGTATGAAGAACCTCGAAGACTTCACCGCTATCGGTAACTGCATCGAAAACCTCGATGCTCTTTCGGGTATCACCACTCTCAAGAACGTCGCTGTTTCCGATAACCACATCACCGACATCAAGGGTCTTGCTTCTGCAGCCAACCTTGAACTTCTCGAAGCATATCAGAACAAGATAACCGATATCAGTGTTCTTGAAAACTGCACAAAGCTTACTTCGGTTAACGTTAATACCAACGAGATCAAATCTCTCGGCGATTTCTCAAAGCTTCAGGAACTTGCAGTTCTCAATATTTACGGAAACAAGATAACCAGCCTTAAGGGTCTTGAAAAGTGCAAGAAGCTTACTAATATCGATGCTTACAATAACGAAATTACCGAGATCGGCAACCTCTCCGAACTCGACGAGCTCACCTATATCACTCTCTACAACAACAAGATAAAAGATATCAACGGTCTTAACGGCTGTGCAAAGCTTGCTACTATCGAAGCTTACAACAACGAATTTGAAGGTGTTCTCACCCTCGATAAATGTCCCGAACTCGCAACCCTCAACGTTTACTATGACGAACCCGAAAAGGAAGACGATAAGAAGGACACCGCTACTAAAGACGATGATAAGAAGGAAGACGACAAGAAGGACGATGCATCGACCGATGCTTCCGAAGACACTTCCGCAGATGCTTCCGAAGAACCCGTTGAAGAACCCGAAACCAAGAAGGGTCTTACCGGTCTTGTTATCAAGGGACTTAAGAAGCTCACCACAGTTGATGCACACGGCAACGCGATCACCGCTGTTCCCGACCTTACCGATTGTGAAAAGCTTACGACCCTCAACCTCAGCAAGAACCTTGTAACCGACGTTAAGGGCGCTGAAAAGGGCAAGCTTACAAACCTCAACCTTGCTTCTAACAAGCTCACCGATATCTCTGCTCTCGAAAAGGTTACAACTCTTACAACTCTTGATCTTTCCGAAAACAATATAACCAATATCGATGCGGTCGGCAAGCTCACAAAGCTCACCAACCTCAACCTCAAGAACAACAAGGAACTTGTTTCTCTTAAAGCACTCGACAGCTTCCCGACAACCACTTCGCTCACCCTCAATATCGTTGGTACGAAGATCGCAGAAAACACCGAAGCTATCAAGGAGATCCAGTCCAAGTACACCACAATGAAGATTACCTACACCGAAACGACCGATAAAAAGTAATTTTCAAATAACCTTCGGGGCTGTTTAATACAGCCCTCGAATTTTGATTAGATATGTATTTTCGGAGGAAATGATTATGCCCGATATGCTTGTCCGTCTTTACGACCTTCCCGAAACAAGCTCCTTTTATAAAAAACTCGAAGAAAAAGGAATAAAAATACTTCGTCCTATGACACCTAATAAATCCAAAGTTTTAAATTGGATAAGAGAAAATTTCGACGGTGATTGGGCAGACGAAGTTTCGACGGCATTTTCTCACGCTCCCGTAAGCTGTTTTATCGCATACGATACTAACGAACGTAAAATTCTCGGTTTTGCGGCTTATGATTGCACCTACCGTGATTTCTTCGGGCCTACGGGTGTTGCAATCGACCAACGTGGCAACGGAATAGGAAAAGCCTTGTTCCTGCGTTGCTTAGAGGCTATGCGTGACGAAGGATATGCTTATGCGATCGTCGGAAGTGTAGGACCTGTAAACTTCTATGAAAAAACCGTGTCTGCCGTTATGATAGACGGAAGTGACCCGAGCATTTATAAAGACCTTATATAATTAATGAAAGAGGCGAAAACAAATGAGTAAACTCAGAGCCGGTATAGTCGGCGCAACCGGTATGGTTGGTCAAAGATTTATAACCCTTATTGAAAACCACCCTTATTTTGAAATATCCGCATTGATCGCAAGCCCTTCTTCCGCAGGCAAGACCTACGGCGAAGCAGTAAACGGCCGTTGGAAGATGAAAACTCCTCTCTCCGACAAAATTGCAAATATGCAGGTATTGAACGCAGAAGATATTGAAAGCGTAAAACCCCACGTTGATTTTGTGTTCTGCGCAGTAAATATGCCCAAGGCAGAGATCAAAGCCCTTGAAGAAGCTTATGCAAAGGCAGAGATCCCCGTAATTTCCAACAACTCTGCAAACCGTGGAACCGCAGACGTTCCTATGCTCATTCCCGAGATCAACTATGCGCACAGCGCAATTATCGAATCCCAGAAAAAACGCTTGGGCACCAAGAAGGGCTTCATCTCCGTAAAGCCCAACTGCTCGATACAGAGCTACGTTCCGGCGCTTGAGCCTCTCCGTAAGTTCGGTATCAAGGCTGTAAACGTAACAACCTTCCAGGCGATCTCCGGTGCAGGCAAGACCTTCGATACCTGGCCCGAAATGATCGATAACGTAATTCCCTACATCGGCGGCGAAGAAGAAAAGAGTGAAAAAGAACCTCTTAAGGTTTGGGGTACGATCGAAGGCGACGCTATCGTTCCTGCAACAAGCCCCGTTATCTCTGCACAGTGCATTCGTGTTCCCGTTGCCGACGGCCACCTTGCCGCTGTTTCGGTCAGCTTTGAAAACAAGCCTTCTATCGAAGAGATCAAAAAGGCTTGGGCTGAATATGTCGGAGAAGCACAGAGATTGGAACTTCCTCTTGCACCTGCACAGTTCCTTACTTACTTTGAAGAAGACAACCGTCCGCAAACCAACCTCGACCGCGACCTTTACGGCGGTATGGGTATTTCGATCGGCAGACTTCGTGAAGACACTATCTTCGATTACAAGTTCGTTTGCCTCTCCCACAATACCTTAAGAGGTGCGGCAGGCGGCGCAGTTCTCGGCGCTGAATTGCTCTACCGTCAGGGCTATTTGTATTAATAAACAGCAAGAAAAACCGTAAAAGTTTAGGACTTTTACGGTTTTCTCTTTATTTTCGTTGTTTCGAACGAAATGAAGAATCTTAATTAAGTACAGCTTTGATTTCGCACACAACTGTCATTCTGAGCGGAAATGGGGTCCCCGCAAAATTTATTTTGCGGGGTATAAAGCGAAGAATCTCAAGAAAGTTGTTTCTTATGTCTTCGTTAAAAAACAAAATCCAACGGTGTAGGGGAGGGGCAACGGGGTCCCTGAAAACGCTTGCGTTTTTGGGGCAATAAACCCTCCCGAACTCGTAATTATTCGTTGTTTGTTGTATTTTTGTATTTGCACTTGTCCGTATCAAAAAAAGAGCCTGAATTTATCAGGCTCTTTAATATTATTTACAAAGTGCTTCGTCAATAGCTTTCGCAGCGGTTTTACCTGCGCCCATAGCGGAGATAACCGTTGCCGCACCGGTAACAGCATCACCGCCTGCATAAACGGAATTACGGGAGGTAAGACCGTCTTCGTTAACGATAATACCGCCTCTTGCGTTAACCTCAAGACCTTCGGTGGTGGATTTGATAAGCGGGTTGGGAGAAGTACCAATGGACATGATAACTGTGTTAACGTCAATTTCAAATTCGCTGCCTTCTATTTCAACAGGACGTCTGCGGCCCTTTGCATCAGGCTCGCCAAGCTCCATTCTAACGCACTTCATACCCGTAACAAAACCGTTTTTGGGGTCTCTGACGTCGTCGGGATTGTTGTAACCGATGATTTCGGTGGGGTTGCAAAGAAGACGGAATTCAATACCTTCTTCCTCTGCGTGTTCAACTTCTTCACGTCTTGCAGGGAGCTCTTCCATAGAACGTCTGTAAACTATATAAACCTTTTCTGCACCAAGACGGAGAGCAGTACGGGCTGCGTCCATAGCAACGTTACCGCCGCCGACGACAGCAACCTTGCCGCCCTTCATAATGGGAGTTTCGGGGTTTTCAAGATAAGCCTTCATAAGATTGCTTCTCGTGAGGAATTCGTTTGCAGAATAGACACCCTTCAAGGATTCGCCGGGGATACCCATAAAGTTGGGAAGACCTGCGCCCGAGCCGATAAATATTGCTTCATAGCCCATATCGAAAAGCTCGTCAACGGTAAGAGTTTTGCCGATAACGACGTTTGTTTCGATCTCAACACCAAGCTTTTTGAGTGTTTCAACTTCCTTGGCGACAATAGCCTTGGGAAGACGGAACTCGGGAATACCGTAAACGAGAACACCGCCTGCCGTATGGAGAGCTTCATATACGGTTACGGCATAACCCTTCTTCGCAAGATCGCCTGCGCAGGTAAGACCGGAAGGACCGGAACCGACGATTGCAACCTTGTGGCCGTTTGCTTCGGGACGGATAGGTTCTTCGGTGCAGAAGGTGTTGTGCCAGTCCGCAACGAATCTTTCAAGTCTGCCAATGCCGACAGATTCACCCTTAATACCACGAACACACTTCGATTCACATTGCGATTCCTGCGGACAAACACGGCCGCAAACGGCAGGAAGGGAAGAGGATTTTGTGATTATTTGGTAAGCACCCTCAAAATCGCCTTCTTTTATCTTGGCGATAAATTCGGGAATATGAATTTTAACGGGACAGCCTTCAACGCAAGGCGTGTTCTTGCAGTTAAGACAGCGCATAGCTTCGTCGATTGCGGTTTCTTCGGTGTAGCCGAGAGCAACCTCGTCAAAGTTGCGTGCACGTACCAACGGGTCTTGCGTAGGCATAGGGTTGCGCATTAAGGACATATTGGGTTTATTCATCTCAATGCACCTCCTTCTTGAAAAGGTTGCAGGTTTCTTCGTGAGCGTGACGTTCAAAGTCGAAATACATTCTGCCTCTCGACATAGCCTCGTCAAAATCAACCTCGTAACCGTTAAAGTCGGGACCGTCAACACAGGCAAATTTTGTAACCTTCTTGCCGTCAACGTTAAGCGTTAGTCTGCAACCGCCGCACATACCCGTACCGTCGATCATGATCGGGTTCATAGATACGGTGATAGGTGTACCGAAGGGCTTTGCCGTTGCAACGACAAACTTCATCATAATAAGCGGACCGATAGTGATTATCATATCAAACTTTTCGCCGCCTTCAAGCATTTCCTTAAGGGGAACGGTAACGTTACCGTGTTCGCCGTAAGAGCCGTCGTCGGTCATAATTCTCAATCTATCCGAGCAAGCACGGAATTCGTCTTCGAGAATCAAGAGGTCTTTGTTTCTAAATCCGATAATGCTCGTAACTTCCGCACCCATTCTATGTAATTCTTCTGCAATAGGCATTGCGATAGCACAACCGACACCGCCGCCGACAATGCAGACCTTCTTAAGTCCGTCAAGATGCGTTGCAACTCCCAAAGGGCCGACAAAGTCCTGGATATAATCGCCTTCTTCCTTGTAGGAGAGCTTTGTGGTAGTTCCGCCTACAACCTGGAAGATGATCTTAACAGCGCCGGTCTCCTTGTTAACGCCTGCAACGGTAAGAGGAATTCTTTCACCGTTTTCGTCAACACGAAGAATGATAAACTGACCGGGCTTTGCCTTATTCGCAACAAGAGGTGCTTCAATACAAAGCTGAATGACCGTAGGGTTCAAAACCTTTTTTTCGAGAATCTTATACATATCTATCTCCTAAATTAAAGCGTATATCAAACGTGTAAATAAACGCTGAGAGCGTATATCAAACAATAAAGCGATGCTTTAGCCGAAATAACTCTTCTTAGCGATTTTAGTTAAACTATTTTTGGCTATTCTACATTATCGCAGAATACCTTCGAAAATGCAACACTTTTTCGCAAAAAAACTTGTCAATATATAGAATAATTTGAAATAAAATCAAATATTAAGAAAATCTTAATGTTTTTTGGGGCTTTAATATGTTATAATCGTTATATACATTTTGCGAGGTGATAAAAATGACCGTTTTGACAGTAGACGACGAAAAAGAAATAGCCGACCTCGTTGAACTTATTTTAAAGAACGAAGGATATAACGTTATAAAATATTACGACTCCGTAAAAGCTTATGACGAGATATTAAAAAACAGTAATATCGACCTTGCCGTTATCGACGTTATGATGCCGAATATGGACGGATTTGAACTTTGCGCAAAAATACGCGATAATTATAATTACCCCATAATAATGCTCACGGCACGTGTTGAGGACGTTGATAAGATAACGGGATTAAGCATCGGTGCCGACGATTACGTAACAAAACCCTTCAACCCGTTGGAGCTTATTGCACGTGTAAAGGCACAACTGCGCCGATATAAAAAATACGGTGCTTCCGACGAGATGACAAAGTGTTATTACGAAAAAAACGGCTTGGTGATCAATAAACAGCAGCATACCGTAACCTTGTTTGATAAACCTGTTTTGCTAACACCAACCGAGTTTGATATTCTCTGGCTTCTTTGCGAAAATGCAGGCAAGGTCGTTTCTTCGGAGGAAATATTCCAAACCGTCTGGAAGGAAGATTATCTCGACAGCAACAATACCGTTATGGTACATATAAGAAGGATTCGTGAAAAGCTGAAAGAGCCTTCCAAAAACCCAAGAATAATTAAAACCGTGTGGGGAGTGGGATATAAAGTTGAAAAATAACGCAATAAAACGCTATATAACCTATATATTCGTCTATACCGTCCTCTATTTTCTTTTCGTGGTTGTTATGGACAATCTTTTCGACGGCGTTCTTTTGGAATTTTTATATAACAATCTCTATTTTCGAATATTCACACTGATAAACCATAACCGCAGTGCCATAACCTATATCTTTTATGCAATAGGACTTGTTATTATATCGGGCTTGTATATTTTAAAATGCAATAAGCTTATCAGAATGGCAAGCGAATCCTTTTTGGAAGAGGAATCAAAGGTTCTGTCCGATAACTGTCCTGCGGAATTGCGTGATTTCGGACAAAAGCTGAAGGATTTTAAATACACCTTAAAAGAAAACGAGACTGCAAGAATACTTGCCGAACAGCAAAAAAATGACCTTATCGTTTATCTTGCCCACGATTTAAAGACCCCCTTGACCTCCGTTATCGGATATCTAAGCCTTTTGGAGGAAACACAGGACCTACCCATAGAACAACGTGCAAAATACGTCGGTATCGCTATCGATAAAGCATATAGACTTGAAAACCTCATTAACGAATTTTTCGAAATAACACGTCTTAATCTTCAAACGATAGAAGCCCAGAAATCAAAGGTCAATCTAACTGTTTTGTTAATGCAGGTCTTGGTCGAATTCTATCCGATGTTCGAGGAAAAAAGACTTAATATCGTGCATAAGGTGGAACCCGAGCTTACGGTCCATGCCGATGCAGATAAGCTGGCTCGTGTATTCGATAATCTTTTCAGGAATGCCGTTAATTACAGCTATGAAGAGACTGATATAGTCTGCACCGCCTATAAGACCGAAAAAGAGGTCGTCATAAAGGTTAAAAATAAAGGCGACGATATACCCAAAGAAAAGCTCGACCGCATTTTTGATAAATTCTACCGTGCGGATAACTCCCGACGTTCGGCAACGGGCGGTTCGGGCTTGGGACTTGCTTTCGCAAAACAGATAGTCGAGCTTCATAAAGGAACGATAACCGCCTCCTGCGATGACGGAAATACCGAATTCACGGTAATTCTGCCTTTGTAAGAAAATCTTAAGAATATCTAAATACAAGATTAAAACAAAAAACGACGTAATAAACTAAAATACTCCTATCAATAACTGATAGGAGTATTTTTTATGAAAAAAGATATGAAAGTATACGTATTTACGTTTGTCGCATTGTTTGCCATTTCCTTCATTCTGTTGCTGTCACAAGCAATAGACTATAATGAGGAAATACCGCAAACGAACGGTTCAAATAAAGAAATATCACAAACCGTATCTACCCAATGGCAGGAAGCCGATACGATAACCGCCTTTGCGGAACAAAATAATATACCAATGAGCGAATACCCCGAAAAGCTATTGGAGCTTCTCGAAAAGAACCCCGAAACAAAAGAGTTTGTTTTTAACTATCCCTTTTTAAAAAACAAGACATTTAATATTGACCTGAGCGAATATAAAAACACAAATGAAGTTCCGCTTTTAATGCAATGGGATAAACGCTGGGGCTACAGCGAATATTCGGGCGGGATAATGGGATTAACGGGTTGCGGTCCAACCTGCCTTTCAATGGTTTCCATACACCTTTTAAACGACACTTCCTATACCCCCCGCTACGTTGCGGATTATGCTGTTCAAAACGGATACAGCGTAAACGGAAAGGGAAGTGCTTGGAGCCTTATCAAGGAAGGCGGAGAGGCTTTCGGCTTGACCGTAAAAGAACTCCCTCTCGTTGAAAGTATGATAATAAATAACCTTAGTGACGGCAACCCCATAATCTGCGTAATGGGCCCCGGCGATTTTACAACGGAAGGCCATTTTATCGTTATGACCGATTATATCGACGGCAAGATTAAAATAAACGACCCCAACAGTATCTCCCGTTCCGAAAAGCTTTGGGATCTGTTCGCTATTAAAGACCAGATACGTAACCTGTGGGTATGTACGTAGTAAGAATTTTATCGGTGTTGATTTTTCATATTGTGTTTGTTATAATTGATTATAACCATAAAGAAAGGTTGTAATGTTATGATAAGATATGAGATAGAAGGTGGAAACCTTCCCGTAGTAATCTGTTATCCCCAAGCAGGCCAATCGCTTTGTACCGAAAGCGGTGCGATGAGCTGGATGTCGCCCAATATGGAAATGGATACAAACACGGGCGGCGGATTCAAGAAAATGTTCGGACGAATGTTTTCGGGTGAATCTATCTTTATGAACGAATATACCGCAATCGGAAACGAGGGTATGATTGCCTTTGCCGCAAGCTTTCCGGGAAGCATCATTCCCTACCAAGTAACACCGGGTAACGGTATAATCGTGCAAAAACGCGGATTTTTGGCTATGGAAAAGGGCTTAGAACTTTCGGTTTATTTCCAAAAGAAGCTCGGCAAAGGCTTTTTCGGCGGTGAAGGCTTTATTATGCAGAGAATCAGCGGTAACGGTATGGTATTCCTTGAGATCGACGGCTATTGCAAGGAATATAACCTCGGAGTGGGCGAATCTATCGTTATAGATACGGGCTATCTTGCCGCAATGAGCGAGACCTGCACAATGGATATTCAAACCGTCAAGGGCGCAAAGAATATCTTCTTCGGCGGCGAAGGCTTGTTCCATACCCGTGTAACAGGTCCCGGTAAGGTCTATATCCAATCCATGCCCGTAATCAACACCGCACAACGCCTAACGCCTTACCTTCATATAAGCTCGGGCAACGATAGCGGCGGAATCAACATCAAATTAGGCGATTAAAAACAGATTAATTAACGACGTATAAAACTAAAAGCGAGGTGAACTTCACCTCGCTTTTGTTATTTTATTAATTCATATTCGAATAACATTGGTGTAATAGCATTGTTATAATAATTCTTGAGTGCATTATCCAGTTTTCTGATTTCCGAATTTAATGTATTGTATTTATACATCATGAAAGGATTGCCTTTCTTGTCTTTTCTTCCACTGTCTATTTTAATGTTTAGTTCTTGCATTATTTGCCACAATCCGTAACGAACATTCTTGTTGGCTGATTTATATTCTTCTGTTTTAGACGCTTCGAATAATACATCTCTCCAATATTTCAAAAGTGTTTGTTCGGTTTCGGATAACTCCAAACCACCATTCAAAAACTCTTGCAGCGATTTCCAAGCTAAAGTATCTTCTCGGTCAAAGCATAATTCATTACGATAAAAACGCTTGTCATTGCCATAAAAGGACAGACATTTGTTTTTAGGAGAAAGAGCAGTATAAAATAGACATTTTTTTAAAAACTCTTTGTTTTTTAAATAAGATCCTTGACCATCATAAGATTTTGAATAGACATCAGTTTTGTACCATTTATCATAAGGGAAAACACCCGCAATGAACAGTGGCAACTTTTCTAAAAAATTATCAGAGCGTAGATAAAAACCATGACCGTTATATAGCACACCTCTGACTAACTTAACGGTTTTTCTATCTATTGAAAAAGAATCTGATTGAATGTATCCGATTATATTTTCGTTAAACAGCGGCTTTGAAACAAGGACCTTTCGTTCATTGGCAATAAACTCGTATCCATCTTTTTCACATATTATACCGTTCGTTTGGTCATTTTGAAAAATACGATTATCGTAAGCTTCGGATAATTTATGATACGCTTTTTTTATAGTAATATCGTCTGCGGCGCGTTCTGTTTTATCTACCACTATATCATATGGGGTAAATGTTAGTGCTTCTGTGGAAAAATCGTTTACATTTTTCCACCATATGCATCCAATAGCAGATACTTGGTTTGCATGAAACTCTTTTCTATTACATAAAAATCCTCCGCAGCATTTTTTATTAACTAAATTTTGATTTCTCCAATATTTTGTCGGAGAAAATAAAATATAGCTGTCAAGGGGCTTTTTTAAATAATATTTAAATGCGCTCCATATAAACAAATTGGCGAGATCGTTCAATACAACCCCTCGGTGTTTGTTTTCGTTTCGCATTTGTTCAATTACAAAACTTTTCTTCCAAATATTCTCTTTCTTTCCTGTGTTTTGGGATGCTCCGCTCCCTGATTCGCTATAGGGCGGATTTTCCATAAGAATAACAACACAATTTGGATCATTTACTTTTTCGCGTATAAAATCATTTGCTATCCCTTGTTCATTTTTCTCGGCAGGAATAATATCATATGCTAAAGCATCTATATTTGGAATCACAACAAGGCACTTATCGCCATATTTATAGTTCAATATGGCATATTCATTGAATTCAATAGTCGATAACACACAATGCTTTAATATTTCGTCGGACAGTCCTTCCTCTAAATTTCCCGTTCCGGCACATCTGTCGATAATTATATAGTCCATCCCTTTAGGTATTTCTTCTATTGCCTTGAATAGCATCTTGTGCATTTCGTTAACATAAGCGGTTGGAGTGTAATACGCACCTTGCTCTCTTTGCAAAAGGCCAGGATTCAAACAATCCATAATATCTTCAAATTCAATATTATCCGCTTTAGCATAGGGATAGATTCTATCTTCCAAAATGTTTGGTTTTCTTATTTCGGCATTTTCACCCTTGATAAACTTATCTTTATCCTGATTGTATTTGTAAAACTGCTGAGATAAGCCAAGAATATTGTTTTTGTCAACATGATATTTTACAAAATCCTCACTATTGACCACGGTTAGCAATTCTTGTAAACCAGTACTTGTAGAATAATCGATAGTGATATATTTGGCTTCGGTTTTATATGCTTCGTTATTTTTACTTGCTGCACCAAAATAAACTTTTTCGATGTCTTCTAATAAATCAGCAGAATTAAAAATATATGCAGTTTCTCTATTAAGATCGTTCAAAATAAGGTTGGCGGGCAATCGTTCGCCACGAATTCGTATACGTGAGGCATATTTTATTGCTTGTGATAAAACTTCATAAATGTTTTTTATGTCAATTTTGTTTTCGTATAGATTTCCTCTATCTACACCATCTGTATTGTGAGATAAATCGGGGTTGATACCAACACGATTATAAAAGTCTCTTTGTCCCTCATATTCATCGTAATATTGCTTCATAATTAATCACCCCTTTTATAGGACTAAAAAGTAACAAAATGTTACATTTTCATTGTAACAAATGGTTACAATAAAATCAAGGGGGATTTAATGATTGGTCTAAAACTTATACGAAAACAGCGCAAATTAAATCAACAAAAAGTCGCAATGGATTTAAATATATCAAGAGAGGCGTTATCCTATTACGAAAATGGAAAACGCGAACCTTCGTTGGCGTTACTTGTTGCTATGTCGAAATATTTTAACGTTTCGATTAATTATTTGATCACCGGAAAAGAATTTATAAAAAGATGAATCTGCCTTCTTACTACGGAAAAGGCAGATTTTTTTATATAAGTATAAATCCCCTCCTTTTTACAAATAATAACACCACAAATGTAAAAACAAGGAGAAATTTATATATGAAAGCAACAGGAATTGTACGCCGTATAGACGACCTCGGCAGGGTAGTTATCCCCAAAGAAATACGCCGTACTATGCGAATACGTGAGGGCGATCCTCTCGAAATATATACCGAAAACGACGGAAGCGTGGTCTTCCGAAAATATTCGCCCGTTGGCGAATTAAGCCGAGTTTCGGCGGAATATGCCGAAGCGATGAACCGTTCAAGCGGAATCCCGATAGCGATCTGCGACAGAGACAGCGTTATTGCCGTTGCGGGACTTCCTCGCAGGGACTATCTTGAAAAACCGATCTCAAGCGGACTTTCGGGCGTTCTTTCAACACACAGACCCTATTCCGCAGCCGAAAAGAACGGCAACGTAACAGTTATCGAAAACGGCGGTGAAGTAAGCTATCTTTCGCCCATCGTAAGTGAAGGAAGCGTTATCGGTGCGGTTATGTCGCTTAAGCAAAGCGGAAAGGTTTCGGACACCGGCTCCGAAAAGAAGCTTGTCGATACGGGCGCATACTTTATGTCATCGCAAACAGAAATATAGAATTGCCCCAAGAAGTCTTACGACTTCTCGGGGACCCCAACACCACCACCCCAAGAAGTCTAACGACTTCTCGGGGACCCCAACACCACCCCAACAAAAGAAAGGTTATTGCAACAGTCAGCAATAACCTTTTTTCTTATAAACCAAGCAATCCTTCTGCGTTTTTGTGAAAAACCATTTCAAGTGTTTCCTCGGAAAGACCAAGCTTGTTCAAAAATTCAATAATCTCCGCAGGGCTTGCCCAGGGAGCGTCCGAGCCGAAAAGTATTTTCTCGTGCGGGTGCTTTTCAAAAATCTTTTTGCCTTGCTCAACGGTAATTCCAATGCGTTCACAGCAAAAAGCCGTGTCAAGATAAAGATTCTTTCCGCAAAGCTTCTCAATAACCTCGTCCCAATGGCTGACACCGCCCAAATGAGCCGCAACAAGAATAAGACTTGGGAATTTGTCAAGCACGTTAAGGATAGCATCGGGCGTGGCGTGTATCTTGTTCGGAGAAACGGGGTCGTATCCCGTGTGGATAACAACGGGCAAGCCCATTTCACTTATTGCCGATAGGATAGGCTCAAACCTTTCATCGTCAAACTCAATACCCAAATAATCAGGGTGGAGCTTAACACCCTTAATTCCCTTGGATTTAAAGTATAAAAGCTTTTCTTTTGGATTATCGTTGTCGGGGTGGAGCGAGCAAAAGGGAATAAGCTCTTCCGTGCTTTCGTTAACCTCAAGCGCAAAGTTGTTCACCTTTTCTTCCTGCTTTGCGTTTGTAACGGTATTAAGAACAACAGCTTTGTCAATGCCGTCTTCCTTCATAAGCTTTATAAGCCCGTCTGCCATTCCGTCAAAAGCAACGGGCAGACCTGCAGTTGCCTGAAGCGATGCTATTGCCCTTGGAGCCAACGCATCGGGGAAAATATGTGTGTGAAAATCGATTATCATAAAACGTTACCTGCTTTTTGTTTTGCAGTACCAATTATATGCCTTGATTTCTGCAATGTCAATAATGTGGCAAATAATTACCCCAAGAAGTTGTT
This sequence comes from Eubacteriales bacterium, assembly GCA_045536935.1. Taxonomy (GTDB): domain Bacteria; phylum Bacillota; class Clostridia; order Oscillospirales; family CAG-382; genus Coliplasma. The sequence goes on from JAZSOO010000023.1 coordinate 26,445, forward strand.
AGACTTCTTGGGGACCCCAACAAAAAAATGCGTTGGCGAAAAGCCAACGCATTTTATAACTTTAATTAAAGACCGAGCCAGTTAAGCAAGTTGTTGTTTGCAAATGCAGCAACAGTAACGAGCGAGATGGTGGACATGATCTTGATAAGAATATCGAGGGACGGACCAACGGTATCCTTCAAGGGGTCACCAACGGTGTCACCAACGACAGCCGCATCGTGAGCGGGGCTGCCCTTCTTCTGGCCTTCAACGCCGCCGACTTCGATATATTTCTTACCGTTGTCCCAAGCGCCGCCTGCGTTACCGCAGAAGAGAGCAAGCATGATAGCGGAGATGGTTGCGCCGACAAGAACGCCGCCAACGAATGTCCAACCGAATACGAAACCGCAAACAACGGGGAATGCGATACAGAAGATTGCGGGAACACGCATTTCTTTAAGAGCACCCTGAGAAGAGATTTCGATACAGGTCTTGTAGTCGGGAAGTACTTCGCCTTCCATAAGGCCCTTGATTTCTCTGAACTGACGGCGAACTTCTTCAACCATCTTCTGTGCAGCCTTAGCAACAGCGTTGATAAGCATACCGGAGAACATGAAGGGAAGAGCTGCACCGACGATAGCGCCGACAAGTACGAGCGGATCGAGAACGTTGAGCGCCAATTCGGTACCGGTGTGACCGTGGTTAGCTGCGAAGATGAAGGAAGTCATCATGGAAAGGGTTGCAAGTGCAGCAGAACCGATTGCGAAGCCCTTACCGATAGCAGCGGTGGTGTTACCAACAGCGTCGAGTTCATCGGTGATTTCACGTACGCCGGGTTCGAGATAGGACATTTCAGCGATACCGCCTGCGTTGTCCGAGATAGGACCGTAGGTATCAACCGAAACGGTAGCAGCAACGAAGGAAAGCATACCGATTGCAGCAGCAGCAACGCCGTACATACCGGAAAGGAGATAAGAAGCGTAGATGGAAACGCTCAAAAGTACGCAAGGAAGCATACAGGAGATCATACCGAGGGAAAGACCCTGAGTAATGGTGAGAGCGGAACCGTCGATAGAAGCCTGGGAAAGAACCTTGGTGGGCTTGTAATCATAGCTGGTGTAGTATTCAGCGATCTTACCGATAACGATACCTGCAATGATACCGATTACGGAAGCAACCCAAGGAGATATCCAACCGAGTTTGAAGCTGAGCTGTTCAAATACAGAAGCTTCGGTACCGTTGAACGAGAAATATGCGATAACCGCACCGAGAACAACGGTAAGACCTGCAGAAACGTAGGTTGCGCCGTTAAGTTCTTTGTGGGGGTTGTCAGAAAGTTTTCTGCGGATAAGAAGGGTAGCAACACCGATAATACAAGAAATAAGACCAACTGCCGCAAATGCGAGCGGGAAGAGGATCATAGCTTTCATCATAGCAGCATCGGTGAAAGTGAGGTTTGCAAAAAGTTCAACTGCGAGGATAGCGCCGGAAAGGAGCGCACCGACAAAGCTTTCGAGAAGGTCGGAACCGAGACCTGCAACGTCACCGACGTTGTCACCAACGTTGTCAGCGATAGTAGCGGGGTTTCTGGGGTCGTCTTCGGGAATGTGAGCTTCGGTCTTACCAACAAGGTCAGCACCCATGTCAGCAGCTTTGGTGTAGATACCGCCGCCGATACGAGCGAACATTGCGATGATAGAGCAACCGAGAGCATAGCCGGAAAGTGTCATGGTAAAGGTTGCGCCGAAGTCCAAATCAGCACTGATCATACCGAGGATGCTTGTAGTGGAGGAAGCCAAAACTTCTTTGGTACCGACAACAGCATCGATTTGATTAAGGCATATACCAAATACGACGTAAACTATAAAAATACCGAGAAGCGCAAAACCTGCAACGCAAAGACCCATAACCGAACCGCCCTTGAAAGCAACCTTAAGGGTGCTGGGGAGGGATTTGGTGGTACGTGCGGTGTTGGTAACGCGTACGTTTGCGTAGGTAGCGATTTTCATACCTACCCAACCTGCGGAAGCACTCATGACTGCACCGATAACAAATGCGATAGCGGTGGACCAAGAGATAAGAAGTGCAAGTACAAGCGCTACGATAGTTGCAACGATAGCGATGATCTTGTACTCATAAGTAATGAAGGCATTTGCGCCGACACGGATAGCAGCAGCGATTTCCTGCATACGTTCGGTACCTTCTTCGAGTTTCTTGACCGAGTAGAAGTTGAACGCTGCGTAAGCAAGACCGCCGAGCGCTGCAACAATGACAAGGCCAAGGACGAGGGTAATGTCCATATTCTGTCCCTTTCGTATAATACGGCAAAAGCCGCTTTTTTATTATGATGCCTTTGGTTAAAGAACGGCGAAAAATGTATTTTTGCCAAATCTTTGCCAAACGCTCGCATTTATTATATATGTAATCATTCAATATGTCAATAAAGAATTTTCAACAAAAATAAACAAAATATGTCCGATATTTTACGTGATTGTTTTGCAGAATTTACTATAGCCGAAAAAAGTCAAATTAAAATCGTCCCAAAGGGCTATTTTTAGTTATACTAATTGACATTTAAGTTAATGTGTGGTAAAAGTTATATGAACGATAAAAAAGAAGGAGAAAGCTATGACTATACTTCCTCAACCCAAAAAACTCAAAAAAACCTCGGGAGTCGTTGCAACAGCAGCACTTGACATTGTTCTCACCTCAAAATGCGACTACCGTATTCTTAAAGCGGCTCAAAAGCTTGCTGCCGAAATTTATGAAGAAACGGGCAACGATCCCGTCATAACCAAGGTTCTCGGTACTCCCTCTCCCGCAGGCAAGATCTTGATCGACTGCCTTAATAAAAAGACCGAAGGATACAAGCTTTCTGCCCGTCCCGACGGTATCACTATCGTTGGTGATTCGCTCGCAGGCGCATTCTACGGTATCCAAACTCTCCGCCAGATGCTTGAGACCTGCGGTGAAGATATCGAATGCTGCGAGATCGAAGATAAACCCGATATGAAGTTCCGTGGTTTTTATCACGATGCTTCCCGCGGACGTGTTCCCACTCTTGAAGGCGTTTATAAGATGATCGATTTCATCGCATACTATAAGCATAACGCTTACCAAATGTATATTGAACATACCTTTGAATTTGATGAATATAAGGGTATCTATAAGGCGTTCGGCTATATGACCGCCGAAGAAATTATGGAGATCGATCAGTATTGCTACGATAACTTTATCGACTTCATTCCTTCGCTTTCCACGTTCGGACATCTTTTCCGTCTCCTCGAAAGCAAGAAATATAATCATCTTTGCGAGCTTGATACGTATCAAAAGCATAATAACCCTTGGATCAACATTATGCTTCACCATACGATAAACGCAAGCGATCCCGAAGCAGAACAGCTTGCATATTCGCTCATCGACCAATACGTTCCCTTGTTCAGAAGCAAATATTTCAATATCTGCTGTGACGAAACCTTCGATATCTGCCTGGGCAAGAACGCAGGCAAGGATAAGGGTGCACTTTATCTTGAATTCACTCTCAAGATAATGGAACATCTCCGTTCCCTCGGCAAGACCGTTATGATGTGGGGTGACGTTGTCCTTCACTATCCCGACACTATCGGTCAGTTCCCCGACGATATCGTTATGCTCAACTGGGACTACGGCAACAATCCTCCCGTTGAAAATATAGAAAAGTTCAATACTTATAAGTTCGGTCAGATCGTTTGCCCCGGCACAAGCTGCTGGAACCATTTCTGTGAACACGTTGATTATGCGGAACAGAATATAATCAAAATGGTCGAAAAGGGCGTTGAACAGAAGATCATGGGTATGCTCAATACCTCTTGGGGCGACTTCGGTGCGATCTGCCCGATGTCCTGCACTCTTTACGGCTGCGTTCTCGGTGCTTCCAAGGCTTGGAACTGCAAGACAAAGGCTGCTTGCGAAAAGTTTGATAAGGCGGTTTCCGAGCTTGTTTACGGCGATGCTTCGGGCGAGACTGTCAAGCTTATCCGTGAATTCGGCTCGGTTCAGGGTGTATTCTCTTGGGGCTCCTTCTGCAGTGCTCACTTCGATAACCGTATCGGCTACGGCGATACTATCGAACCGCTTCCTACCGACAGCGCACCTTACGTGACCAACGCAGAAAATGCTTTCAAGCTTGCTGAAAAATTCCGCCGCTTGCCCGTACAGAGCGAAATCACCAATGACCTCCGTATCGGCGCAGAAGGTCTTGCGATCATCAACCTTCGTTATGCAAGAATCATTGACGGCACCACCACGATCGACGAAGCTTTCGTTGAAAAATGGTGTGAACGCTATGCGGAATCTTGGCTCACCAACGATAAATATGCAGAGCTCGATGCAGTTCTCGCAGTTATGAGAGGCAAAAAGGTTTCTCTCGATTACCTCTTGACAAACACCTGATACAGTGTTGTTTTACAGCTCCCGAAAGTCAATTTCGGGGGCTGTTTTTTTACGTTTTAGACGTTCCTTTAAGTTAGTTTTAAGAAAGATTGTGTTTTGTGTGAAAAACACCGATAATGTTTTTGTGAGTCTTTACAAAAAAGATGATTGTGCACAAAAAATTCTGTAAAATTGTTGCAATTCAGAAAAGAATATGTTATTATCTACGCAGAATGAAAAAATATTTGAAAGGAAATTTATCATGAAAAAAAGTCTTAGCTTCATTCTTTCCGCAATCATGTTGCTCTGCGTTTTTGCTGTTCCTCTCAGCGTTACCGCAGTAGACATTATGACTCCTTACGACGTACCTAAGGTATTGTTCTATACCGAAAACGGCGTAACTCCTCCTTCCGATAAAACCAAGATCAACACCGAAATTTATATTATCGATGAAGAAGGCGGCGAATACGAAACAATTCACTGTGCATTGGAAGAAGGCACTACCGTTAACGTAAGAGGTAACTCCACTTCCGCTGCTCACAAAAAGGCTTATAACTTCAAGTTCGATTCCAAGACCGACGTTCTCGGTATGGGCAAGAACAAAAAATGGTCCTTGCTTGCAAATGCTTATGAAAAGACATTGCTCCGTAACCAGATGGTTCTCGACGTTGCAGGTCAGGTCGGCGTTCCCTATACTCCCGACTACAGAGTAGTTGACGTTTATATGAACGACGTTCTTCTCGGTTCCTACCTCCTCGTTGATTCTGTTGAGGTTAGTTCCACCCGTGTTGATATCGATACCGATAATAACGAATTCCTTCTCGAGCTCGACTACAACACCCCCGATGAAGACAGCCAGTACTTCTATTCCAGCCAATACAATATCAAGTTCGCTATTAACGAACCCCAGCTCGAAGACCTTACTACCGAACAGTACAGCTATTTGACCGACCTTATCACAAAGGCGGAACAGGCTCTCAAGACCGGCAGAATTTCCGAGATCGAAAAGTATTTCGATATTGAATCGATGGCAAGCTTCTATCTTGTTCTCGAATTCTTCAGAAACGTTGACGTAAACACAAGCTCCACCCGTTTCCACGTTAAGGGCGGCAAAATTTACGGCGGTCCTGTTTGGGACTTCGACCTTTCCTCCGGTAACTACCGTGAAGATTACTACACCACAATGTACGATTCCAAGGGTAATTCCTATGCAGGCCTTCACGCTGTAAACCTTCCTTGGTTCGGTGCACTTGTAAAAGTTTCCGACTTCCAGAATACCGTTGAAGATAAATTCCTTGAATGTCAGGACCTTTTCGTGAACATTTATGCGGATAACGTCAACGGTCAGAACCGTATCGACAAAACCATCGATACTTATGGTAAATCTTTTGCCCGTAACTATAACGAAGCAGGCTGGAAATTTGCTGTTCAGACCGACGGTTTCGTTCTCGAACGCACTCCTCTCCCCACATACGAAGAAAACGTTGAATACTACCGTCAATGGCTCAAAGACCGTAACGAATGGTTGCTCGAAGAATGGGGCCTTGATAATACCACCGTTACCATGAACTCCAATTCCACCTTCGTTCAGGACGGTTACCTCATCAAGGGTGCAGAGGCAGGTATGAAGGTTTCTGCTCTTATGGCAAACTTCACTTCCGGCACTTCTCTTATGAAGGACGGTGTTGCTCTCGCAAGCACCGCAAATATTCCCAACGGCGCAGTTGTCACAAAGGGCGGCGCATCTTACGCAGTAATCGTTAAGGGTGACGTTGACGGAACCGGCGAACTCGCTATTAACGACTATATAATGGTTAAACGTGCTTGTATGGGCAACATTGTTCTCGAAGGCATCGACAATTTGGCAGCAGACGTAGATAACGACGAAGCATTCGGCATATTCGACTATTTGCTCCTCAAGCGTCACGTTATGGGAACCTACGACATTTACGCAGACTAACAGCACACGAAGGATTAATAGGGTATAATGAAAAAATTTCTTGTTTGGATATTAGTGATCAGCATGCTTGCTCTTGTTGCATGCGGTGGTAATGATGAAACGAGCGTTCCGGAGACCGATCCTAACGCACCCGGCGATATGTTCGTTCATTACATCGACGTTGGACAGGGAGATGCGATCTTTATCGAATTCCCCAACAAAGCGACAATGTTGATCGACGCAGGTGATACTGCACACGCAGATAAAGTCACCTCTTACATCGGCGACTTGGGTTATAATACGATCGATTACGTTATTGCAACCCATCCTCACGCCGGTCACATCGGCGGTTTGAAAGCTGTTTTTGAAAAGTTCACGGTAAAAAGGATCTATATGACCAATAAGTCTACCGAGGAACAGGAATATATCGATCTTCTCAGCGCTATCGAAAATGAAGGACTTAAAAAGCTGCCCGCTGTTGCAGGCAATACCATCAAAGATATCGCAGATAACGTAACGGGTACGTTCCTTGCTCACAGAACACTTTCGGCAGATCTGCACGATAGCTGTGCTGTATTCCAGCTCACTTACGGAAACCGTTCCTTCCTCTTTATGAGCGATGCGGGCTTCGAAGAAGAAGAAAGCATTGCTTGGGATTATAAGAGTGACGTTGTCAAGGTTGCCGCTCATGGCAGCAACAAGGCTTCGAGCCTTGAATTCCTCAAGAATACAAAAGCAAGTATTGCAGTAATTTCTTGCGGCAAGGACAACGCTCCTGCAAAAGAAACTCTCGAAAATCTTGATAAAGCAGGAATCAAGCAGGTTCTCCGTACCGACGAAAAGGGTGACATCACCATTAAGACTAACGGTGACGCTCTTGAGATCACAAAAGGTAAATAAGTAACAAAAAAAGAAACCGAGTGATGTGAAAATCACTCGGTTTTTTGTTGTGGTTATTTTTGCGAATGAAATGAGCAAAGGGGTCATCAATCAATATCAATACAATCCCTCTCCAAGGCGTTCAAAAACGCTGTTGCTGTATAGATCTCATATCCGCCGATTATGTCTGCGTTTTCCACCTCGATTACTTTGTCCATAAACGCTGTATAGACGAATTTCGGTGTTGGGTTGATAATAAGTACCTTTTTACCTTCTGCCTCGTATCCGAAATTAAAATTTATCTGCGAACGCTTAAGCTCAACTCTTAAAAATCTAACTATCTTAAGAAAAGCACCGCAACCGCCGGGGAAGATGAATAACGGCATATACTTTTTCGGACAGCCGATAAGCTTGCAGGAAAAACGCCTATCCCCGATATAAACGGAAAAGCTTTCTCCTTTATAAATCCCCGTTGCAGAACGGTAACGGAAATTGATCTTTGACAGCGTGTAATTTCTTTCCTCACATATCTTATACAGCCTTTTTAGGAACTTTCTTCGCTTGCTGTATGCACGGATATAACGCGTGAAGAACGGTATAAATAAAGCAATGACAATAAGTATCAAGAATTTTAAAGTGAACGCACGTGAAAAAGCTATCATTATCGTTCGAAGAACGGGAAGCAACATCATTAAACCCAAACCGCCGACGATGTAAGCAACACAAACGAGCATCGTTTCCTTGAAAAGACCGCCCTTTTTGTACTTTTTCTTGCGTTTTTGGAATTCTTCCATTGGCTTATGCCATATCCAAACCTTAATAGCCGTCGTATATCCCAATACGATAAGCGGTGTAAAACAGATAATAACCACCCAACGAACCATATCAAGCGGAACGATTTGCGCTATTCCTGCGTATTGTGCATAAGCAGGGAAGATAAGCGTGAAGAATACGAACAAACCCCATCTTATAAGAAAATACTTGTTCTTGAAAAGGAATTTAACTCTTTCCCAAAAAGTGCTCGGCTGTGTCTCTATATTGAAAAAAGATTCCTTCAAAGGATTGTCGAATATAGCCATAACTCTTGCAAGAGAGAATATCAAAAAGAAGGGTATGGTTGCGGTTATTATGTTTATCGGCAAAGCAAGCTCTTCGCCAAGAATAAAGCTTTGCTCCCAATAAATGCTTTTATACGTAAGATTGGCTGAATTCCAAATATTAATTATTAAATTGCACAACAAAAACGTTGCGTTTATCTGAAAGGTTCTTCCGAAATTCGCAACCTTCTTTTCGTCGAATTTTTCGAGCATATCAAAACCTCAATTCTGTTTGAAGCTCCTCAAAACAGCTTTTCTTTCATCGCTTATACGGTAGCTTTCAACAGCCTTTTGAATGGCTTTCAGCCTTGCACTTTCCTCAATACGCCTTTCCGAAATAAATGGGAGAATATCGTCGTATTGCTTTGCAAGCGCCGTTGCAAAATACCAAGCAACTGCCGTTATTATATAATAATCGTCACATTTTGTCAACGCAACCTTGTTTGCATATTCAATATCAAAACGCTCGTCAAGAAAGTACCTCATCAAGCAAATGATTGCAAAACGAACGGTGTAGGTGTGTTCCGATCCAAGCCAGATATCAATATACGGCAAAAGCTTTTCGGGGTCTTTATAAAAGCACTTCGGCGATAACTGATCGCAGGTCGCCCAATTGTCGATATAGGGCAGAAAGTCACCGACCTTTTCGATACAAACCGAAAAGTCTTTTTCCGATGAGATCAAAAACGAATGTAACTGATTCTCGTCAAAATATTTATGGGGTAGCGTTGACAAAAATTCTTTCTCTGCGTCACTTCCGTGAAGTTCTTTTGCGAGTTTTTTTAGTATAGGCGTACGGACTCCGATAAAAAGCTCTTTTTTAATATTCGGTATTAAAGGACTTTGAAAATCACGGTATTTTTCATCACGCAATTCAAAAAGCCGTTTTTGTATATCGGTCAGCATTTTTTCGCCTTACCGCCTTTAACGATATTAAGAATTATATAAGCAATAATAGAAACCAAAACCGTAACACCGACAACTGCAAACATTGCACCGATAGGAACCTTTTCGTCCATAAAATACAGATTGCAGTCAATTGCATTTTTAATTTCTTCGACAGCATCGGTCGTAAGACCTGCTTCTTTAAGTGCATTTAAAGCACCTCTCATAGAATGATTGCGGAAAAGTACGGTTCCGTAGGTACCGGGGAGGAAGGAAAGAAGGTCTTGCAATCCCTCTCCAAACTGCGAAATAGGCATATATGCACCGCAAATAAAACCGTAACAAGAGCTTACAATACTGCCGACAGCAGATATTGCCCCCTGCGAGGAAAGGAAGAATCCAATAACCGACGAAAGCGCCGTTCCGAACATGACCATAATAAAAATATCAAGTATAAGGAACAATACGTCGGCAACCGATAGATACCAACCTGTCACAGCAAGGTATATCAAACAAGCACCGAGAGCAACCAAGCAAATAAAGAAGGTTGCAATAAAGGTTGCGACGTAATAAGAAAAGGCAACGTGCGAGCTTTTAACGGGAGAAACTGCAATATCGTTTACCGCACCGTTCACCTTGTCCTGAACCATAAGCATATTCGAGCAAAAGGCAACGGTAATACAGCTGACCGCAAGCAGGGAAGACATAAGCTGACCGCCGACGCAACCGTCGATGATATTTTCGTCAATATTAAGAAATTCGGGGATAGAAAGCATAAAGCTGTCACGGTATACGTTTCCAAGGAAGGTCGTATACAGCACAAGAAGAATTAAGGGGGTTATCAGCGACGTGAAAAACAGACCCTTGTCCTTGAAAAATAGTTTAAGGTTTCTGCCTATAAGACATCTGACTGTTTTCATATTTACGCCTCCTCTCCAAGCTTCTTGCCCGTAACGGCAAGAAAAACGTCGTCCATATCGCCTTTTGTTATCTCATAATCCCTGAATTTTTCGGGATATTTGATGATCAATTGCGTTGCGCTTTCTGTGTTAGGAACTTTAATTCTGAAAGCATCTTTAACAGCTTCAAAGGGATATCCAAATCCTTCAACGTCTTCTTCGTTCACACCGTAAAGCGTGATATAATCGCCCGTAAAACGGTTTTTAAGCTCGTGCGGAGTACCTTCCGCAGCAATACGGCCGGAATCAAGAATAACAACGTTGTCTGCGTTTGCGGCTTCTTCCATATAATGCGTTGTAAGGAAAACGGTAATGCCTTCGTTTTTTTGAAGCTTTTTAACGACCTTCCAAACGGTGTTTCTCGTCTGCGGGTCAAGCCCCGTTGTCGGCTCGTCGAGAATAAGTATCTTCGGCTTGTGTATAAGCGCACGCGCAATATCGATCCTGCGTTTCTGACCGCCCGAAAGCTTTGATAAAGTCCGTTTAAGTAGCGGTTCGAGATCTAAAAGCTCGGTAAGCTCATTCAAACGGTTTTTAAATTCACTGCCATAAATTCCGTAAAGCGATGCACGGTTTTTAAGATTGTCGTAAACAGAAAGAGGGGAATCGAGAACCGAATGCTGAAATACAACGCCGATATCACGCTTGATCACGTTCATATTCTTTTTGATGTCGTTGCCGTTCACCGTAACGGTTCCGTGATCGGACAAAAGCTGACCGCAGATTATGGAAATGGTCGTACTCTTTCCTGCACCGTTCTGCCCGAGAAAAGCGAAAAGCTCGTTTTCTTTCACCGAAAAACTAATTCCGTCAACAGCCTTGACCTCTCCGAAATACTTTTTCAGATCCTTAATTTCAATAATAGGCTTCATATCGAAAAACCTCCAATGTGTTCTTGACGGTTATATGATATCATAACGATATCATCGTTGTCAAGAGGAATTGAAAATTTTGACAAAAAGCCGTCTTGTTGCAAACTGCTCAAAAAAAGAAGGGTGTAACAGGAAAAAATTTGTAAAAATTCGGTTTTTATGGTGTTGAAAAATGGTAACGTTTGTGTTATTATTATCCTAATAAAGATTTTGTTTATGAAAAGGAGTCAGACTATGGCATTCTATTTTGAACAGGAGTCCCACACATTCAGTGAGTACCTTCTCGTTCCCGGTTATTCGTCTGCGGAATGTATCCCTGCTAACGTAAGCTTGCGTACACCTCTTACAAAGTTCCGTAAAGGCGAAGAACCGAAGATCTCTCTTAATATTCCGCTTGTTTCTGCAATAATGCAGTCGGTCTCCGACGATAAAATGGCTATCGCTCTTGCAAAAGAGGGCGGCTTGTCTTTCATTTACGGTTCTCAGTCTATCGAGAACGAGGCTGCAATGGTTCGCCGTGTTAAGAACCATAAAGCAGGCTTCGTTACTTCCGATTCCAACGTTTGCGTTGACGATACTCTCGCCGACGTTATCGCTTTGACCGAAAAGACCGGTCATTCTACTATTGCCGTTACCGATGACGGAACTGCCAACGGCAAGCTTATGGGTATCGTAACCTCTCGTGACTACCGTGTTTCGAGAATGGACAAGGATACCAAGGTCTCTGAATTCATGACCCCCTTCGAAAAGCTCGTTTATGCTTATGAAGGAACCTCGCTCAAAGAAGCAAACGACATCATCTGGGATAACAAGCTCAATTCGCTTCCCATAATTGATAAGGACGGAAAGCTTTGCTATTTCGTATTCCGCAAGGACTATGCTTTCCATAAGGAAAACCCTCTTGAACTTCTCGATTCTCAAAAACGTTATATGGTCGGCGCAGGTATCAATACCCGTGACTATGAAGAACGTGTTCCCGCACTTGTAGAAGCAGGCGCAGACGTGCTTTGTATCGACTCTTCGGAAGGCTTTTCCGAATGGCAGGCACGCACTCTTAAGTTCATTCGTGAAAAATACGGCGATACCGTAAAGGTCGGCGCAGGTAACGTTGTTGACAGAGAAGGCTTTATGTTCCTTGCAGAAGCAGGCGCAGACTTCATCAAGATCGGTATCGGCGGCGGTTCTATCTGTATCACCCGTGAACAAAAGGGTATCGGCAGAGGACAGGCTACTGCAGTTATCGAGGTTGCAAAGGCTCGTGACGAATATTTCGAAAAGACCGGTGTGTATATCCCGATCTGTTCCGACGGCGGTATCGTTTACGATTACCATATAACCCTTGCTCTCGCTATGGGTTCGGACTTCATCATGCTCGGCAGATATTTCTCCCGTTTCGACGAAAGCCCTACAAACAAGGTAAATATAAACGGTCAGTTTATGAAAGAATATTGGGGCGAAGGCTCTGCACGTGCCCGTAACTGGCAGCGTTACGATATGGGCGGCGATAAGAAGCTCTCCTTTGAAGAAGGTGTCGATTCCTACGTTCCCTATGCAGGCCCGCTTAAAGATAACGTCGGCTTGACGTTAAGCAAGGTTCGTTCCACAATGTGCAACTGCGGTGCTCTCTCCATTCCCGAACTTCAGCAAAACGCAAAGATCACCCTCGTTTCCGCAACTTCCATCATCGAGGGCGGTGCACACGACGTTGTGCTTAAGGATAAAACAGCAACTCCCGTAAAATAATCATTAAGAAAGGAAACAAAAAATGAAAAAGGTTATCTGCAAGGTAGAATACGATACCGATAACGCTCAGATCGTTGAAAAACGCACTTTCGGCAACTTCGGCGATGCAGACGGATATGAAGAAACCCTTTACAAGACCGCACAGGATAAATTCTTCCTCTATGTAAACGGCGGTTCCGAATCTAAATATCCCGAAGAAAACATCAAGAGAATGTCTGCTGATAAAGCAAACGAATGGCTCGGTAAATAAGAACAAAAACGAAAACAGACCGTTTCAAACGGTCTGTTTTTTGTATACTGAAATTATATAATCTCCCTCTCGAAACACTTCGCAAGAAGGGATAAGGTTTGAATATTCCACGGCTTTAAGATTCGTAATACCCGTTCCGAGATATTTAAAATATGCCTCTTTTGCAGTCCAGATCCTGAAAAAACGTTCTCTTTTTTCTTCTTCGCTCTCTGCAGAAAAGATAAATTCCTTTTCGGCTTCGGTACAGGCGATTTTTGTTACACGAAGGTTGATAGGACGCAAAAGCTCGATATCAATGCCGATTTTCTCGTGGCTCACCGCACAAACAACGGCATCGCCCGAATGACTTATAGAAAATTCTGCATTCAAATCCAAGACAAAAGGCTTTCCGTTTTCGTCACGATCAAAACGTATGCTTTTTTCATCAACGCCCAGAAAGGCACTTATCGCCTTTCTTGCGAGATATTCGCCGAGCACAGTCCTTTTCCTGTCTTTTTCGTTTTTGTAACGTAAAACGGCATTTTTGCGTGTTTCTGACATCATCGAGAAGCATTCGTTATATTCATCTTCCGAAAAATCTTTAAGATAGGATAAATAAAACTTCATTAAAAACTATTTCACTTCGCCGTCTTTTTTGTTCTTCTTGAATTGCTTTATAACAGCGTCGATAATGCTCGATTTCGTGTCCTTGCCCGAAGAAGCAACCTCGACAACGCTGACCTCGCCGTTTGCGATAACAAGGAAGGATATCGGCGTGACCGAAACCTTCGCACCCGAGCCCGCAGGCGTGTTCGATTTCTTAACGGTTGCGTTAATAACGCTTGCGCCGCCGCCTGCAAAGCCTGCAGAGATCTTGGAAACGGGAATGATAGTCATACCGTCGATCTCGATCTTTTCGCCGAGAACCGAATTTGCATCGGCAAGCTCGAGAGCTTTGTCGGCAGTAAAGGACATAAGCTGCATAAGATTTTCGGCAGCGGTAGGCTTGTTGGTTTTGGTTTCACTAATGTTGCTCATTAATTTTTGCCTCCTCGGAAGTGAGATTACGTAATAATGCACGTACAATATGAATAGTTCTTACAGAAAGATAAATATAAAATTCAAAGCTCGAATCATTTTCAAAATCACAGTATATTCGAATATCCTGCGCATTTTTCTTTGTCTTCAAGGTTGCGTCAAGATACCCCGCAAAAGGATAGACCGTCGAACATACCAAACCGTAGTCCATCGCCGCATCTGCGGCATCTCCACCACCGCAAACGGCAGAAAAACGAAGGTGATGAAGCTTGAACCGCTTTAAAAGCCAAACAGCCTCTCCTGCTATCAGCGAAACGGCGGTTATAACCTTGCTCACGGTGCTTGAAATACCCGTTTCCTCGGTGTTTTGCTTAAGCGAATCGCTGTCAGACAAAACGTCTACGCCGAACAGCTTCTTTAATTTCAATATAAATTTGCTTTGTTTTTTCTCTTTTTTCTCTTTTTTGGGCTTGTCGGGCTTGTTTATTCTGAACTTAAAAAACAAAACCCCAATGTAAAATTTTGCTTCACTCTGCGTTGAATAATCAAAAATAATACGGATACGCAGAGAAAGAATAAACATCAACAATACAATAATCGCAAGCAAAAGGATACCGACTATTTTTAAAATAATCATAATTTCCTCCTTCTTGCATAGTATTAACAGCTCAATTTTATCATATACCGCCGATAAAATCAATATTTAATTTCGGCGGCATACCCAAGACAAACTAAAACCGCCGAACACAGTCGACGGTTTAAAAGTATGCTTATTTTTCAGATATATCGGGTGATTGATATTTTTTCTTTGCGGGCTTTTTGCTCAAATCGGGCAATTGGTACTTCTTCTTGGTTTTAACCATATCGGGAGCTTCGTATGCCTTTTTCTTGTTTGCGAAATAATTGAATCTTTCCCAAATAATAAAAAGTGCAATCAACACGGTCGAAACGATGCTTATAACTCTTGTTGTATGCTGTATCGGAGTACCCGTGTATTCAAAAGTAACCGTACCGCTTCTTCTGTCACCGAGGAAGACCTTAATTCGGTTGTAAGAACCGTATGTGCATTCAAGCTCTGTTCCGTCGTCAAGCGTTGCGGTATATCCCTTATACATGACCAAAGGAACGTTAAGATATGCGTTGTCCTTTTTGGAATCGCTGAAATCGACGATAAGCTTTCCGTCAACACGTTCCATCGAGGCCTTAAGCTGACCGTCTGAGAACACCGTGTCGGCGTATTTCAATAGTTCACGCTTGTAGTTCACGTCATATTTCTTTACTGACTCGAACTCGTCAGTCGAAGGCAAATATTCTGCAGCACCGATGACGTTAGTATAGGCATAGTTGACAGTTTTTCCTTCGTGCTGATAGTTCATAAATTTGTTGAAATACGGCATGAAACAGCTGATGTAAGAAAACAGCGAGATCGAAATCACAAGAACCATCGAGATCGTCAATTCCGAAGTCTTCGTTGCCTTATTCGAAAAATACAAAGCAACGGCAACAGCAATAAAGAACGTCGGGAAAATGAGGAATCGCCAAGGGAATTGAACAACACCCGCAATCTCTTGGAAGAGGTCCCAAGGGAACAAATCGGTTGCAAGGAATAAGAATATTCCCGATATCGCCAAAAGCTTTACGATAAAGTTATCCTTGATCTTTTTGCGGTTGATAATATAGATAACGAGGAAAACGATTCCCGCAAAACCGATACCGTTCGGAACGAATGCCTCGAAGAACTCAATGCCGGTATTAAAATCGTAAAATACCGACCAATAGGGCATAGAACGCTGTAACAAAGTGCCCCATCTCGTCGAGGCATAGCCGTCTGTCGCAAGGAATGAGGTCGAATTCATCTGCTCAAGCAACGGGAAAATAAAGCTTGCGCCCAAAAGGAAGAACACACCGACACTAACGGCAAGATAGCCGATTCTTTGGGGCTTTTCCTTAACCTGATTGATTGAGAAAAGGAAGACCAAAAACAGAGCAAAAACGGTTATCATGCTTGATAACGTGTGACAATGCAACATTAATGCAAGCCCGATAGGGAGAAGATACCATTTTCTCGCTTCGCCGTACATAATGTGATAAAAACCGGTAAACGCAATAGGTATAAAGATAAACGCCTGCGCCTCACCCAAAGCAGCTCTCGCAATAAGGTCGGTCGCAAGATACGACGAAATACCGAACATAACTGCACCGCAAAAAGCGGCTCTGCTGCTTTTTGTAATAGAACGAGTGCAGAAATACATGCTCAAAACTGTACAGGCATAAATCAAAGCGACAAAAATCGAATAAGCGTGGTAGACAGTATAATTTTTGAATGCAACCAAATATGCCGGAATAGACAAGAAAATATCACCGTAAAAAAGCGGAGAAGCATAGCCGTTTCCGTCAAGCACGGTTGTATAAATTCTTGGCAAAAAGTTCCCGTATTCATATTCTTCCGCAATAGCGGCGATACGTTGAAGATGGAACGCAACGTCGTGTCCGCCTGTTGTCGCCATAAGCGATAACGGCTTAAGACAGAATATGAAAAGACAGAAAAGCGTCAGCAAGAAATATTTATGCTGATAAATAAAAGCTGCGATCTTTTTGAAAAAATCGACAGCAATATCCTTTACTTTCGTTTTACTCATAATAAAAATCCCCAATTTAAAATGATTCTTTGGAAAAAACTTCCGCAAGAATCCCTTTTGATGAGTATATCATAATAACCTATGCTTGTCAACATAAGCGACATGATTGACAATGGTAAAAATCCGCTTAAAACCGTTAAATGATATATCATATCAATTCTTTTCTCTTGTTTCTTCTGACCCGGTTAATATGCCTTTCAAAATCACCGTTGTTGATAAGCTCTGTGAGGACGTATTGCATAAATGTAGGAACTGTGCAAGAATAAAAGCCCAATTTTTCATTGAAGGTCTCAACAAGATGTTTCGGAAGGACCATATATGCAATACGCAGCGAGGGAGAAACGGTTTTTGAAAATGAATTCAAATAGATTATATTGTCCGCTTTAGAGAGGGAAAATAATGTTTCCGTTGGTTTCGTAGATACGGAAAATTCAGATTCAAAATCATCTTCTATAATATAGCGGCCGTTTTGTTCGGACCATCGGATATATTCGTGCCGTTTGGAGGCGGTTGCGGTAACACCGCTGGGATAGCTTCGGTATGGCGTGGTATGCAGCACGTCAGCTTTCGTTTTGGAAAGAGCGTTGCTGTCGATCCCGCAATTTGTCAGAGGCAACGAATCATAGATGACCTCGGTTGATTTGTAAACCTGTTCTATTTTTTTATACGAAGGCGTTTCTATGGCATAAATTAAATTCCTGCCGAGCAGTCCGATAATAAGACTGTAAAGATATTCAGAACCCGAACCGATAATAATTTGCTCTACGTCGATTTTTATGCCACGATTTCGTGCAAGGTAACGGCGGATAGCTTCCCGAAGCTCGAAGCATCCGCAATTGGGGGATTTTTCAAGTAAAAGCTCTCCGTGCTCGGTCAATACCCTGCGCATGGTTTTACTAAGCACAGATAAAGGAAAATCGTGATATTCGTGTAATGCCGATTGTATCGAATGCTCCGTATTATGCTCCGGCGAGGTCGCAAAACCGTCGTTCTTTCTGAAAATAACCACAAATCCGCTTCGTTCTCGGGATTCCGCATATCCTTCTTCACAAAGAAGCGAATAGGCGTGTTCAACGGTGATCGTGCTGACGCCCGTTTCTTCCGCAAGGCTCCGCTTAGAGGGAAGTTTGGTATTATATTGATAGTTTTCTGCAATAATGTCATCACGTATCTGCTTATACAGTTGAAGATATATCGGACGGTTTTTCTTATCGATTGCGTATTTCATCTGGCTATATAAAATACTCCTTGTTTGGTAATTGTTATATGGTCAGATTTAGTATATATTAATTTCATCAATATGTAAAGGGATCTGATGAAAATGAACACAAGAACAAAGAAAATAGTTATGGCATCGCTTATGGCGGCATTGGCCTGTGTTGCAACCATGATTATTAAAATACCCTCTCCTCTTAAAGGATATTTAAATTTGGGAGATTGCATCGTATTAGTATCGGGTTGGATACTTTCGCCTGCGTACGGGTTCCTTTCCGCAGGTCTTGGTTCTGCACTTGCAGATCTGTTTTCGGGCTATGTAACTTACGCACCTGCAACCTTTATTATTAAAGGGTCAATGGCATTGATTGCTTTTTACGGGTTCAAGCTTTTACATAAAAAGCTCGGGGATCTTACGTCGAGGATCATAAGCGGTATTTTGGCTGAGATAATGATGATATTGGGTTATTATGTATTTGAAGGCTTTTTATACGGTTTTATTCCTTCATCCGTGAATATCCCCGCAAACGCCATGCAGGGAATTGCAGGCCTCGTTCTCGGCGTAATTCTTGTTAAACTGTTTAAAAAAAATAAAATATTCCTTGATAGTAAAAATTAAATCAACGTATACGAAAAAAGAAAACCTCGCTTAAAAAACGAGGTTTCAGTTAGTGTTGATTTTCTTTTGAGGTGTTAAGCGGTATGTCATCAATCCGACGGAAATGCACCTTCGGTGATGTCATACGTCTTACGGCGATTACATTCACCCTTCGGGTGATTACATACCAATCCTGTCGGATTGGATAAAAACCGAAAGTCTTTTTGACTTTCGGTTTTTTGGCACCCGCAACGGGAATCGAACCCATAACTAACCCTTAGGAGGGGTTTATTATATCCATTTAACTATGCAGGCATATTTTTCGTAGCTCGAATATGGCGCATACCGCATACTGCTTCGAAAAAAGTTTCGCTTGCAATAGGTTTCTATTGCTTCGCTCCTCTTTTTCCGATCTGCGCTCATCTTCGAACTCCAAAAGGCTCGAATACGGCGCATCCATATCACTCAACCATTTTAATCGTAAATCGACCGCTTTGTCAAGTGCTTTCGGGCAAAATTGTGCATATAATTGTAATACAAAGGTTTTGTTTGTTAAAAAAGTTATTGAAATATTAAATACAGTATGATAGAATAATGACGAATTTATATATATTTTTAACGGAAATGTGATTATGAAGAAAAATTACGAAAAAAAGGTTGTAAAATTCGGCGGAAGCTCTCTTGCTTCTGCTGAACAAATGAAAAAATGCGCTGATATTATCAAATCGGAAGCTTCCCGCAGATTTGTCGTACCCAGCGCCCCCGGTAAGCGTTTTAGTGAAGATACAAAGGTCACCGACCTTTTGATCTCTTGCTATACAAAGAGTGCCAACGGCGGTGATTGGGCAAGTGATTTCGAGGAGATAAAATCCCGATATTGCGACATCATCAACGGACTCGGTACAAAAACCGACCTTTCCGCTGAATTTGCCGTTATTGCCGAAAATCTTTCGAAGGGCACAACTCTCGACTATACCGCTTCCCGTGGCGAATACCTCAACGGTATCGTTCTTGCGGATTACATCGGATATGAATTTATCGATGCGGCAGAAGTAGTCTTCTTTGATGCGGACGGCAAGTTTGATGCAAACAAGACAAATATCGTTATGTCCGAACGTCTTGCAGGCAAGAAGAATGCCGTTATTCCCGGCTTCTACGGCTCCAATCCTGACGGCAGTATCAAAACCTTCTCCCGTGGCGGCAGTGATATCACGGGTGCTATCGTTGCACGTGCGGTCATGGCGGATATCTATGAAAACTGGACCGACGTTTCGGGATTCTTAATGTGCGATCCCAGAATCGTTGAGAACCCCCGTCCCATCAATATCGTAACCTACCGTGAGCTTCGTGAGCTTTCCTATATGGGAGCATCTGTTCTCCACGAGGACAGCATTTTCCCCGTTAAGATTGCAAGCATTCCGATAAATATCAGAAATACAAACCGTCCCGAGGACGCAGGTACTCTTATCGTTACCTCCACCGACGGATATAAGACAGAAGACATCATCACGGGTATCGCAGGTAAAAAAGGTTTCTCGGTAATCCGTATCGAAAAGGATATGATGAACCAAGAGCCCGGCTTCGGTATGAAGGTTTTGAAGGTATTTGCAGATCTTGGGATCAACTTCGAGCATATCCCTTCGGGTATTGATACAATGTGTGTCGTTATCAACAGCGTTGATATCAAGGGCAGAGAATACGATATCGCTTCTTCAATTCAGCGTGCAGTTAATCCCGACCATATCCATATCGATAAGGCGATGGGCTTGGTTGCGGTAGTTGGCCGTAATATGGCAGGTCAGCCCGGTACTGCGGCAAGGATCTTTGCGTCGCTTGCAAAACAAAATATCAACATTCGTATGATCGACCAGGGCTCGAGCGAGTTGAATATCATCATCGGTGTTGATGAAAGCTCCTTCACCCGTGCAATAAAGGCGATCTACAGAGAGTTCTGCTCGTAATGAAATATACAACGGTTCGTGATAAAGGCGAATATACTCTCGTTGAGAAGAAAAGCGAATTTATCGGATATTGCGCTCCCGTAAAGACAGAATCCGAAGCAATCGAGTTTGTCAATTCGATCAAGAAAAAGCATTCCGATGCACGCCATAACGTCTATGCCTACGTCCTTCGTGAAGGCTTTGCTTCTCGCTTTTCGGACGACGGAGAACCCCACGGAACGGCAGGAATGCCCGTTCTCGATTCTATAAGAAAAGCAGACCTGACCGACGTTGCAGTCGTCGTAACACGCTATTTCGGCGGCATTTTGCTTGGTACGGGCGGTTTGGTAAGAGCCTATACCGCTGCGGCAACGGGCGCAATAAGTGCTTCGGGCATTGTCGAGGTCGGCACCTTCTCGCTTGTTAATATCCGTGCAAACTATTCCGATTACCAAAAAATAATGCCCGTCGTTTCTTCCTTTAACGGAAAGATAGAGGACAGCGATTTTGGTACGGAAGTCGTAATGACCGTTTCGGTTCGAAGCGAAAACGAAGAAAAGTTTGTTGCCGAATTGGTAGAAACCACAAACGGAAGGGTAATTGCGAAAAATACGGGAGAAAAATGCGACTTTATTTAGATTCTTCCATATACGTAAAAAATCAATAAAGATATTCTTAAAGACTGACGATTGAACCATCGTCGGTCTTTTTGTTATAATTACAGCAAGGGGAAAAAGGCAGAAAGGAATTATTATGAAAATACTACTTGATGCAGGTCACTACGGTTACCAAAACCGAAGTCCTGTCCTGCCTGAATATTACGAGTCCTGCCGTATGTGGACTCTCTGCGAACTGCTCGCAACCGAACTTGCGGAATACGGCTTTACCGTTAAAAAAACACGAACCGACCTCAAAAAAGACCTTGCCGTAACCGAACGAGGAAAGATGGCAAAGGGATACGACCTTTTCATCTCGCTACATTCAAACGCAGTAAGCGGAAACCGAAAGGTCAACAGAGCAGACGTATATGCGGCGTACGATAAGCGAAATAAATCGCACGTCTTGGGCGCAATACTTTCAAAGACGGTTGCCGAATGTATGGACGTTGAAGACGGCGGTGTAAAGACAAGAAAGAGCACAAAGGGCGATTATGAATATTACGGCGTACTCCGTGGTGCTTCAAGCGTCGGCTGTCCATTGTATTACATTGTGGAGCATTCGTTCCATACCAACGAAGCCTCTGCACGCTGGCTTATGGACGATAAAAACCTCAAAAAGCTCGCAGCAGCAGAAGCAAAAGCAATCGCAGATTATTTCGGATATAAGAAGAAAACAAGTTCCGAAGAGAAAGGAGAAACCAAGGTGAATATCGAATTAAACGTGATTAAAAACGGATCCAGGGGAGAGGAAGTGAAAACACTTCAAACTCTCCTAAAGGCAAAAGGCTATAAGGGGGAAAACAAAAAGGTGCTCTCGATTGACGGTATCTTCGGTGCAAACAGCGAATATGCCGTAAAAGCCTTCCAAAAAGCAAATAAGCTTTCTGTTGACGGTATCGTGGGCAAAAATACCTGGAATAAGCTCATAAAGGGCTAACAAGTAAAAAAAGTAAAAAAGGCTGTCATCTTTGTGACAGCCTTTTTTATACTTCAAGCACGTAAAGAACGAGTTTTTATTCCTCTGAGGTATATTCTTTTTCATTAATTACAAACGTCGTATCGTCAATCCAAGAAACCTTTGCGGTTTTTGCCTCGTATGCTTCACCTTCATATATGGTTGTCTGCTTTTTGAAATAATTACCGATGAAAGCCTCAATTTCAGGAACGTTTTTCTTTATTTCAAACGTAGAAGCCGAGCTTAAAGGAGATTCCTCGCTGTATACAAAAGCAGTATACGTACCTATAGGAGAATCGAGCGTTGTTACCGTTTCTTGCTTAACAACGATTCCGCTGAAAAGATTCCAAAGATAGATAACCGCAATACCAATGGCAATTAAGACCGAAAATGCCGCAGACGTTGCCTTGATTCTGCTGTCGGGCACAAACTTGATGTAAAGCGTAAAAACACAAGCAAATGAGATGACGGCAATAAGGATTGAATAGCTCCAGCTTGAATCAACAAAACATAACGTGTTAAAAAGCGATATCGGAGTTAAAAGCATTAAAAACGTTCTGCCGGTCCTGTTGTATTCGGGCTTTGTTATAAAAAGAATGACCAAAGCGGTAATCGCAAAAAACGCCTGAACCGAAACGGTGAGGATCTCGTTTTCCAAAACGAAATCAAGCCCGTTTGTTAATCCGATAACCTCAAAAACGGGAACGATAATAAATAAAACACAAAGTATTATCGGAATCGTTACCAAAAATGCTTTCATATCAAAACCTCCTTAAAGGATAACAGAAATTCTATCTATGCCGTAGTATTCAAAACATTCAACGGCGCTTTTATCAATAACCTCACCGCAAACCGCAATCGGCACGGCGGGCGGACAGGAAACACCAAGTTCTTGAAGTATCCTTCCTTCGCTTTCATCAATATCCACGATCTCGCTTTTCGAAAAAACCGCTTCTCTGATAGACAACGCTTTTTTCGGTAAGCAAATCTTTGGAGCTCTTTCTTCTATCGGACTTTTCTTTTCTATCGAAGAAATTGCACCGAAAAGGGAAGTGAAGTCGGATTCCGTATTATCTGGCGTGAACACCATAACAACAAAATCTCTGTCGGAAAATTCACAGTAAATGTTCTTTTCCTCAAGAATCTTTGCAAATTCAAACCCGTAATAGCCAAAGCTCTTTGTCGCAAGCGTCAGCTTCAGCTTTTCGTTGCCGATTATTTCAAAGCCAAGCTTTGAAAGATTATCCTTAAGATGTTCAACGTTAACAACCGTTTCTTGCAATCTTTCTTTATAATCACTCACGATATATCCGTTTGCTCTGTCAAGCGATTGTAAAATCAAATACGAAGGGCTTGTAGAACCGAAAAGCGCAAGTGATTGCTTTGCACGTTCTTTAAATATATGCGGGGCATTATCAGAAATATGCAGATATGCACCGCCCGTAAGCACGGGAAGTGTCTTGTGCGCCGAATCACAGCAAATATCTGCGCCGAGATCTATCGGATGGATAGATTCGGGCAGAAACTTAAGATATGCGCCGTGTGCGTTATCCACGATAAGCAGTGCATTATGCTTTTTGCAAACGTCGGAAATCGCGGGTATATCGGCAATATTCCCGAGATAATCGGGAGAGGTTATATAAACTGCGGCCTTACGGTTTGTTTCCTTTGCAAGCATCAAATCAAGCGATTCAATATCGATCTCGCAGGAAAGATATGAAGAACCCTTTTCGGAGTATACCCATTCAACGTCAACGTCGTTCAGCGCACAGGCCGAAACAAAGGATCTATGTACGTTTCTTGCCGCAAAAATAATCGGGTCTTCTCCCCAAAGCTTCAAAAGATATATCATCGCACGGATACAAAGCGAAGAGCCTTCTGTTGAATAAAAGGTTTGACAACCAAAAAGCTGTGATGCATTCTCTTCGCTTTTTTTGATAATACCGCAAGCGTCAAAAAGACTGTCTGCGCCCGTAATTTCGGTAATATCAAGCGCATTTATATCTTCACCCTTGCCCTTATGACCGGGCATATGAAGCCTTGTTGCGTTTTTATTTGAATATTCCTTTGAAAAATCAACAATGGGAGTTTTCATCATACGTCGCCGAGCGATTTTGCAACCGCAACCATTATTGCACATTCCATTCTCTTTTTAAAGAGCTTGCAACCGTATTCGTAAATACCCTTAACAGAGCCCGTCGAATGATATGCGTTAGCAGCACAACCGCCGGAGCAATACAGCTTTGCCCAGCAATCGACACATTCCTTGCGTGCATATACGTTACATTCAAGAAATTCGTTTTGGATTTCAATATTGTCAACACCGTTCCAAATATCGCCAAGCTTAAATTTCTCGTCGCCGACAAATTGGTGGCAGGGGTATAGGTCACCCCAAGGAGTAACAGCCATATATTCGGTACCCGAACCGCAACCCGAGATACGCTTGTAAATACAAGGTCCGCCCGAAAGGTCTATCATATAGTGATAGAAGGTGAAGGGCTTGCCTTCCTTTTCTCTCTCAAGCATAAGAGAAGCAAGCTTTTCGTATTGGTCAAGAACTATAGGCAGGTCTTGCTCGGTAAGCTCCGAAGGATCGCCCGAAGCGCAAACGACGGGTTCCATACTAAGCTCGTTAAACCCAAGGTCGAGCATCGTTTGAATATCCTTCAAAAAGTCGGGATTTGCGTGGGTGAAGGTGCCGCGCATATAATAATTCTTGCCGTTTCTTGCATCAACGAGCTTTTTGAATTTGGGAACGATCCTTTCCCAGCTTCCGTTGCCTGCATAGTCAACACGGAAACGGTCGTGAACCTCTTTTCTGCCGTCAAGGCTGAGAACAACGTTGCTCATTTCACGGTTTGCAAAATCAATAACGTCGTCATCGATAAGAAGTCCGTTTGTGGTAAGCGTGAAACGGAAATTCTTGTTCTTTTCCTTTTCAATGCTTCTTGCATATTCGACAAGCTGTTTGACAACGTCAAAATTCATCAAAGGCTCGCCGCCGAAAAAGTCAACCTCAAGATTCCTTCTGCTTCCCGAATTTTCGACAAGAAAATCAAGTGCACGCTTGCCCACCTCAAAGCTCATTATAGCTCTGTCACCGTGATATTTGCCCTGACTTGCAAAGCAATAAGAGCAATTAAGGTTGCAGGTGTGTGCAATATGAAGACAAAGAGCCTTTATAACGCCCGACGTCTTTCTTTTAAGCTCGCCTGCCATGGGCTCGAAGGTGTCTTCAACGAAAAGCTTTTTTGCTTCCTTAAGCTCGTTTATCTGGTCGTAGCATTCCAGAATATCGTTTTCGGTAATTCCGTCAACGCCAAGATATTTACCGTTCATTTCGGCAATTATTTCGTCCTTGCTTTTACTTTCAAAAAGCGAAATAATATCATAAGCCACGTCGTCAACGGCGTGGACCGAGCCCGAGCAAATATCCAAAACAATGTTATATCCGTTTAATTTATACTGATGAACCATAATTTTCCTCTTAATCAAGAAAAACGGCGCAAGTGCGCCGTTTTTGAATAATTATCCGATTATTTTTCTTCGGACTTGTTCTCGCACTGTTGGTTTGCGATACCGCAGCTGGTCTTGCAAGCGGACTGGCAAGAAGTCTGGCATTCGCCGCAACCGCCGTTCTTTGCGCTTTCGCAAAGGTTACGAGTTTCGATAGTCTTGATATGTTTCATCATGAATTCCTCCGTAAATATCTTTATTTCTGACTAATTATACACCATATTTATTTTCAAGTCAACAGTTTGAACCCAAAAATTATTCTTCGTCGTCCTTGTTTTCATTATCTCTGACAGATTTCGGCATGTGGCCCTTTTTCGGCTTGGCGTTTTTACGTCTTATACCAACGATGATAGCCGCCACAGCACCGATAAGGGTTATGCTTACAAAGCCGTAAACGAGCATCTCGTCGATTGCAATATTGCTAAGAAGGTTTCCGATAGCGCTTCCGGAGTTGTCATCGTTCGCAACGTTGTTTTCGATGTTGCTTTGTTCGCTTTCTTCGGGAATCTCACTGAAGATTGTGTCGGAAATTTCTTCGCTTAAATCTTCACTTTCTTCGATGATTTCGGGTTCTGTAATACCTCTTACCGTTGCGATCTTAACAAGCTTGTCATAATCCTTCAAAATATCTTCCTTTGCGGAATTTGTCGCCAAAGCAATCGCAATATCGTCACGCATAGCACGAATCTTGCTTATAGAATTTGCGTTGTTTTCCAAATCTTCAAGGAAAGCTTTTATCTTTTTCTGTGCCGAATCGGATTCCGCTCTCGTACATTGCTCACGTCCGTAAAGAAGAGCTATTCTGTTTTCAGAGAAGGTAAGGATAGCGCTTGCAACCTTTTCAATATCCGCAAAAGGCGATTCCGCAGGGTCGTTGATGACCTTGTTTATAAGCATATAATTTCGGTCGAAATATCCCTGAAGGCTGTCAAGAATAAAACCGTCTGCACCAACACGGCGAGCCTCGCCGATAGCGTTTGCAAGTATCTGATCATCATAGTCACAAGAGCTTTCAATACCGACAAAGAAGAGTGATTTCTTGCCCGTATATGCTTTTGCGATCTTGCCCTTTGAAGTAACCACACCGTCGTAATATGCGTTTTTGTCCAAGGGGTCGTTTTCGCTTTCGTCACCCTCGTAAAGAGCAAGACAAAGACCGTCAAAATAACCCTTTTCGATCCAACCGTATGCGTCCTGCATATAGTAATAATCAACGCTGTCACGTGCGGAAAGTACGGTTGTAGAAACGTTGGGTGCGTTTGTTTTGAGTGTTTCGGAAATGGATTTTGCCATATCCGAAACGAGCGACGTTTTGAATTCAACCCATTTTTTCCAATGCTTAGATTCAAAAAGCTCGGTCTTGATAGCCTCTGCTTCATTCATCGGCACCTTGTATTTTTTCGAGAATGCTTCAAGAGTTTTTGTATCGTAGCCAAGGTCACAGCCTTCGGAAAATTTGGGGTATCTGAGATAGTCGAACATAATATGTTCAACAGGATATTGCTTTACGATATATTTAAGATAATCGATAAAATATTCCTTAAATTCCGTGGAAGCAGGGGAGAAGTATTTGTTTTTTAAGCCTTCTTCTTCGGAGTTGGTCTTCGATAACCAGTTCGGCTCTGCGACAGAAGCGTGTTCGTTGTAATAAACGTCAATACAAAGCGCAATCGCAATATTTTCTGCCTTGCCGACTTTTATAAAGGAATTAAGAACGTCAAAGCCGTCAAATTTTTCGTCTTGATTGAACTTATTTCCCTCGGGAAGTGGGATAAAGCTGTTGTAGCCGTTGGAAAGCTTGAGAATTATTGTGTTTATATTAGCTTCTTTTACAGCTTTTACGGTCTTCTTAACGTCTTCTTCACTTGTTTCCGTAGGAATATGGAAAGCACCTCGAAGCTCACTTCCTTGCTCGATGCCCGAATAGCAATCGTTCATTGTGTTATAAAGAAGACCTGCCGCATAGGTTGCGGTCTTGTATGTGATCGTTTCGTCAAGAACTTCCTCGATGTGCCTAATGCAGTAGTCGAGCGATTCCCAATGATAAATATGCTCGTTTATAATAAGCTCTTCTTTTGCTTTTGCGTTTTCGAGCGTATATTCGACGGTGGTCTTGAGCATATCTTTTGTATATGTGAATGTGGCAATTCCGTCTTTCACAACGCATTTTGCACCGACAAGCGCATACATAATAAGAAACTGTCTGTCAGCATCCGTAACAGCAGAAACGATAAATCCGCCGTCGGGAAGAACTGCATCACTGCCTCTTGCGCAAACTATACCAAAACCGTCAACTGCAACCTTATATGCATAGGCAGAGTTAGAGCCTTCGCCGTTTGCAGAAATCATATATTGTTCGTCTTCGCCGGCAACCTTTACAGTCTTTTCGAAATAAGGGTTGAAACTGCCGTTCGAATCGCAAACAAAAAGCTTTTGTGTGTAATCGTCGTAATAAAGTCTTGTACCGACGCTGACGTTGTTTTTAAACCATTTTGCCTTCTCGCCGGTTGAAGATATTACCATACAGCCTTCGGGAACGGCAAGGTCGTTGCCTGAAGCATCGGTTGAAGGGATTATCTTTGTAACCTTACCGTTTTTATCAACGATAACGTCGTGACCCCAACGGTCCTGCTTGGTGGAGGGAACGTCGATGTAAACCACCGCACAATCGGAGGAACGCATTATGTTAACACCGTCGATAAATATAGCCTTACCCTCCGAATCCGCAGAAGCAAAAACGCAAAAAGACGAAAATAAGGTTATTAAAGCAATAAATAACGCAAAAATTCTATTTGAAATACGCATTAAAAACCCTCCTAAAAATCAATAACCATACCGTCGTAGGCGGCAATAAAATCAATCTTTTCCGCCGCTTCAACAAGCTCGTCGTGCAGCAACATACCGTTGTGTGAAAAATGGTTAACGACGGATATGGTATTGCTGTCCGAAACTCCGATGCTTTCAAGCTTCTTTCTCAATACGGGTACAGAATCAAGACCAAGATGATTACCGCCGCTCGGCAGAGCAACGTAGGTGCAGTCGTAAGAAATAAGATCGGCACGTATCCTGTTCTTTACGAGATAATCATAAACCTCGTCAAAAAGCATGCCAGTATCGTGAAGATAAAGAAGAGTTTTGTCGTCCTGCTGTATAAGATAAACGTAGGGTGTTTCACGGTCCGTATGATTTGCAGGAAGGGGAGTTATCCTGTAATTACCGACACAAACCGTTTCGTAAGGACGAATCTCCTTAATATCCGTCTGCGGCGGATAATTCTCCTCTTCAATCTCCATAAAATGCTCGTAACGTCTTTTGACGAAGTCGTTACCGTAAAAGGTAAGCGTCTTTTCGGTTATATCGTGTGCATAACCGTAACCGATACGGTAAAGAATGTCTAATGGCTGAAAGTGGTCGAGATGTGAATGTGTTACAAAGCAATATTTGACAGCCGAAAGGTCAAGACAGTTTTTTTGTGCGTGAGAAAGCGTGTCTGTCGGAAAATCGATAAGAAGATCGTCGTTTATCAAGGCTTGTGAACGGGTACGAATATTCTTACCGCCAAGCTTTTTTGCTTTCTTACAGTATTCGCAATTACAGAAAAGAGCAGGCCAGCCTTCTGCGGCGGCTGTTCCGAGATAGGTTAATTTCATTTTTCTTTTCCTCTGAAACAAAAAATCGCAAAATCACAAAATATATTATAATATGAAGCAAATTAAATTGCAAGCGAAAAAGAGAATCTTTTAGCCCTTTCAAAAAAAGAGAAAAAATACGAAAAAAGGTATTGCAATTTTGTTTGCTGTATGATATACTTTAGATTGCGAAATAACGGAGCCTTGGCTCCTTCATCATACGAAAGAGAGGAAAACTAAAATGAAGCAGGATCTCCATCCCGACTACAAGACCACTACTATCAAGTGTGCTTGCGGCGCAGAATATGTTACCAAATCCGTAAAGGAAAATCTCAAGGTTGATATATGCTCTAAATGCCACCCCTTCTTCACCGGCAAACAGAAGTTTGTTGATGCAGGCGGACGTGTTGATAAGTTCAAGAAGAAGTTCAACCTCGACTAATCGTAACGTAATCAAATTGCAAAGCGGCGCAAATATGTGCCGCTTTCTTTTTTGTTTACCACATAACCGTGTGTTTTGTGAGGTATTATGGCAGAAAATAATAATTTAACAGAAGAATTAAAAAACGGCTCGGGCAGGGCGGTTCTCGTTTCGGTTTCAACGACCGATGAATACGAAAAGTGTATGCGCTCCCTCGATGAATTAAAGGGCTTGCTGGAAACGGCGGGCGGAGAAGAGGTTGCACGTATAATCCAGAACCGTGCAACGCCCGATAAGGCAACCTATATCGGAAGCGGTAAGGTTAAAGAAATTGCCGATTTTGTAGAAGCCGACGGCGATATTTCCCTTGTCGTCTTTGATAACGAGTTAACTCCGTCGCAGATAGCAAACCTTGAGGACGAGATAAAAAACGTTCGTGTTATCGATAGAACGATGCTCATTCTCGATATTTTTGCGCTCCATGCCGTTACGGGTGAGGGTAAATTGCAGGTAGAGATTGCCTGCCTTCGTTATACAGCACCCCGCTTAACGGGCAGAGGTAAAGATCTTTCCCGTCTCGGCGGCGGTATAGGTACAAGAGGCCCCGGTGAATCAAAGCTGGAAAGTGACCGACGTCATATAAAAAGACGTATTGCCGCACTTTCGGAAGAACTTGCCGATATTGAACGTACCCGTGCGGTCAAACGTGCTTCGAGAAAGCGTTCGGGTATTAAATCCGCCGCAATAATCGGCTATACCAACGCAGGTAAATCAACGCTGTTGAATACTCTTACCGATGCGGGAATCCTTGCAGAGGATAAGCTTTTTGCAACGCTCGACCCTACGACAAGAAGATTAACTCTCCCCAGCGGAACCGAAATGCTCCTTACCGATACGGTAGGCTTTATCGACAGACTTCCCACACATCTCGTAAAGGCTTTCAAATCGACTCTTGAAGAATTGAAGTATGCCGACTATATCATTCTCATCACCGATGCGAGCGAGGAATTGACCGAACGTGAACGCAAGCGTGAAGTGACAAAGACTCTTGTTGCCGAGCTTGGCGCAGGCGATAAACCGATGATAGAGGTCTTTAATAAATGTGACAGAGCACTTCGTGATACACCCTTCCCGAAGGATAGCATCGAGATTTCCGCAATCAACGGGGAAGGTACAGACGTGCTTTTGGAACGTCTTGACGAGCTTGTTGCAAGCGGAAAGAAAAAGCTAAAGCTTTTGATACCCCATTCCGAAGCAGGTGTCGTTGCGGAAATATACCGACTTGCAACGGTTTTGGAATGTGAATACGTCGAATCGGGCGCACTCATAACCGCAGAATGTGATTCCCGTGCATCAGGAACGTTTGAAAAATATATCACAGAATAAAAATAAAGGACACTTCGTTTTGAAGTGTCCTTTTTTGAAGTTTTAAAAACTCTTTTTTATACTGTTGCGGTCTTTTTCTTGAACTTTTTAAACAAAAAGAGAATGAATACCAAGCCCAAACCGACCGCAATAGCAACGACAAGGTCGAAAATAACGGTAAGCGCAAAGGTCACAAAAGTAACGAGAATATCACTCTTCGGTGCAGTTTTAATAATTTCCTTGATCTTCTTTGCTTCGCTCATATTATAAGCGACTATAAAGAGTATCGCCGCAATTGTAGGCATAGGAATGAAGCCTGCATAGGGCATAAGGAAAAGCAAAACGATAAGAAGAATGATTGAATGTACCATACCGGCAATCGGTGTTCTGCCGCCGTTTTTAATGTTTGCCGCAGTTCTTGCGATAGCGCCTGTTGCAGGTATACCGCCGAACAAAACCGAACCTATATTAGCCGCACCCTGCGCAAAAAGTTCTGCATTGGGGTTGTGACGGGAATCGATCATATTATCGGCAACAACACAGGAGAGAAGCGATTCTATACCTGCGAGTATTGCAATGGTGAAAGCATCGGGAAGTAGAGCTTTGATATTTGCAAAGCTGAAATCAATGCCCGAAAAATCAACCTTAGGAAGCCCCATAGGGATATTATAAAGCTCGTCAATGATGAAGACACCTTCGTTAAGTACGGGAATGAACTTAACCATAAGTGCACCGACGATAACTGCGATCAAGGAAGGCGGAACTCTCTTTTCAAACTTCGGATATACAATAAGTATCAAAAGCGAAACGGCGCCAACGACCAACGCCTGCCAAGAAAACGTATCTATCGAAGCGATATTAGCCTCGATCTTTTCAATGGTTTCGATAGGCTTAAGACCTTCTGCGTATGTAAGACCGAGGAAGTCCTTTATCTGTCCGAAAAATATCGTAACTGCGATACCTGCGGTGAAGCCGGTGGTTATAGTATAGGGGATATACTTAATAAGTGCACCGAACTTGAAAACACCCATAAGTAAAAGGATAATACCTGCGAGAACGGTTGCAACGAACAAACCGCTCATACCGTTTACGGCAACGATACCTGCAACGATAGTCGCAAAAGCGGCTGTCGGCCCTGCGATCTGAACTCTGCTTCCGCCGAGGAAGGAAACGATAAACCCTGCGGCAATAGCGGTATAGATACCGCAGGCAGGCTCAACACCCGATGCAAGCGCCAACGCAATTGAAAGAGGAAGAGCAATAATCGCAACGATTATACCCGCAACAATATCCTTTGTGAACTGTTGACCGTTGTAGTCTTTGATTACGGAAAACAACTTTGGCTTTAAATAAAAATCCTTCATAATACAACTCTTTTCGTCATATATTTACTTTTTGGATTATATCACCGTGTTTTTCGTTTTTCAATGGTAAAAAAGCATAATGTTATTCATTAAGATGAAGGCAATATGGGCAAAAAAGAAAACGCAAGCGTCAAGCTTGCGTTTTCGTATTTGGTTAATTATTTACGGGATTTGATAACTACTGCAGAACCTGCGAGAGAAACGAGAGCAAGAACTACGAGGATAAGAGCGCTGGAAGCGTCGCCTGTTGCGGGCTTGCCGTTTTCGTCGTCATCGGTATCTTCGTCGTTTTCGTCGTTTTCGTCGTCATCGGGATCTGCGGGATCATCGGGATCTGCAGGATCATCGGGATCTGCGGGGTCTTCGGAATCTGCAGGATCATCATCGGGATCTGCGGGATCATTGGAATCTGCAGGTTCATCAGGGTCTGCGGAATCATCGGGATCTGCGGAATCATCGGGATTGGCAGAATCGTCGGGATCTGCGGGATCGTCGGAAGTGTCTTCAGAAGGATCTTCGGAAGGATCTTCAGAAGGTTCTTCGGAAGGAATGTTGCTGAGGTCGTCATCGCTGAGTTCTTCAACGGTGAAGTAGTAGTTGCACTTACCTACAGAAGTGTAGATATCTTCAAGGTTACCGCTGAAGGAGAAGCTTTCGCCAACTTCAAGTGCAATAACCTTTGCGGCACTGCTGGAAGTGTTGGTGTCGTGCGCCATAACAATGATTTTGCCGGGACCGAGAGTCCATTCGGTTTCGTATCTGTTAGCGCCTTCGCCCATGCCTTCGACATCGGTAACAATGAATTTATCGGTTTCTTCATCATATTCAAGAAGTGCTTTGTAGAACCACTGGAAGGTAGATCCGCCTACTTCGCTGCCGAGTCTTGCTTCAACGGTGGTTTCTTCGCCGGAAGCCCAAGCAAATACTTCTTTTTCAGCGTCTGTATAAGAGTTGATTCTGTTAACAAAGAAGTCGTCTTCGCCGAGGTCAAGGGTAGGTTCGTTGGGGGTATCTACGGAAGTATCGGGGATTTCGGGAACGTCGCTGAGGTCGGGATAGGGGAATACGTCGTCGGGATATTCGGGACCGGTGATTTCAGCACCTTCGGGAATTTCATCAATAGCATCTGCTGCTATAAGAGCCATATCAACAAGACCTGCATAGAAGAGGGTTCCTTCGTAAGTGCATTCTCTTGCAGCATTGGGGTCTTCACCGAGAGCAGGTTCCTGTCCGGGGAAGCCGATGAGATAGAATTCATCGCCTGCCTGCATATCTCTGACGGATTCAAAGCTATGAAGGTCGGTAACCATAGAGGGGTGAGCCATAACGATCATACGGCCGTAGCCCTGCTGCCATTGAATTTCGTATCTGTTGTAACCGGTACCTGCTTCTTCGGTATCAACGCAGACCCATAAGCCTTTGTCTACGTCATACTGGAGATAAGCCTTGTAGAGCCATTCAAACGTCTTTGCACCGGGGTTTTCTGCATATCTCTGTTCAACAGACCAAGTTTCGTCTTCGCCTGTCCAACCGCATGCTTCGTTTGTACCGCCGTAAACGTTGATTCTGTCAATGTCGATGTAAGCGTAATCAGGTCCTTCGGGTTCAGAGGTTTCTTCAGAAACGTCTTCGGAAGGTGTGGGGGGGACGTAGTTGGGGTCTTCGATGATCAAGTTGGAACCGTTACCGGTGCAAGGAGTATCAACGGTAGCACCTTCAACGTCTGTATCGAAGAAGAGCTCAATATTGCCGTAAGCAGTATTGTTAACCTTGAAGGTGAACTTCAAAACGACGGAATCGTCTTCAACGGCAAAATTGACTTTGTTTTTAGTAGTGGTGTATACGTTAAGATTGATCCAACCACAGTTCGTGGAAGTAGCGAGGTATTCATCTTCGTCGAAAGTACATTCGGTGAGAGATTCGTTCTTCCAAGTGTTAGGTACGGTATCAAGACACTTAACCGTATTAGCACTGTCTTCATCAAGGTCGTTGGTGAGGACCATTCTGGAGTTGTCATACCAGAGAGTACCGGTAATAGAGGTGAGTCCGTCACGGGTACCATCGGTAGCAGTGATGTTTTTAACTTTAACAAATACTTCGATTTCGTCGCCGGGTGCAAAGGTTTCGGGACCTTCGATGACGAGATCAAAATTAGTTTCGCCGTCAGCAACAGCAGAAACTGCGAGAACAGAAAGCATCATTGCAACGATAACAACAAAGCTCATGATTCTCTTGAAGGTGAGATTTTTCATATTTCCTCCTGTTTGTTTTGGTTTTCCGCCGATTTTTGCGGAATAAACCCTTGTTTTATTCATCGGCAGAAAAGCCAACGTTATTTCGTGTATTATAATATCACAAGTTATATATTATTTCAATAGTTTTTTGACTATTTTAAGAATAATTTTTTGCCAATTCTTCTTTAAATAATAGCACGCACGCTATTTGAGGATAAAACGAGCTTCTTCTTCCTCGTAGATCACGGAAAATATCTTTGCCGTTTTGTAGATAAAAACGATAACCGCAATATATCTCGGAGTGACCGTGAACGGATATAAATAGGGGACGGCAAGACCTATACCCCATAAAACCGTCAGAATACAAAAAGAAATCCAACAAATAGAAACCGAAAACCTTTCACTGCCGAGAGTTGCAGAAAGATTCTGCGTTTCCATAAGGAAAAACCGTATGCAAAGCATAACCGCAAAAGCCGTAACGAGCGCAATCAAAGCACCGACGATGACCTTCCAAAGTGCCGTTTCATAAATAACGACAGCGCCGTTCGGGTTAAATTCGGTTCTGAACCATTCGGAACCGAACATTAACAAAAACGCAGGGATTGCAAGCCTTTTCGTCTTTTTGAATTCACATATCCCGTCAAAGAAAAAGCAGGAAGCAAAAAGCAAAAGGAAGGTGAACGATGCAGGTATCGCACGCACTCCGTCAAAGCTGATGTCAAAAAGGAAAAACAAAGAAAAATAGACTGCATATTTGCCCATTCTCAAACGTTTGATGCGAACCGAATCGGGCTGCTCCGAATATTCAATTTCGTAACGTGTGTCGAGCGTTTCTCCTGCTTCTCTGCGGAACGTATTAAAAAATCCGACAGCGTTGAAATACCAAATGACCGCCGTTCCAAACGCCAACATAGAAAGAAGGACCGTGAGGATCGGCTTTATGGAAACGATGTCGGTTATCGTGTCGATAACGTCAAAATCGGTTTCTGTGTAGATCCGAAGCTCGATTATCGAAATCAATTCCGGCAAAAGCGTTGCCGCAATACGGGAGAAAAACGCAAGATAGGAAAGGAACGAAAGGTTTTCGCAGTTTTTCAGCGTTTCGTTGCAATTGTTTCTCATCGCAAAATAAGAAATACCGCCGAACAACTGTCTGAAAAATATAATGTAGATAATGCCTTCAACGATCGAAAACCCCGTTGCCGCAAGCATTCTGTTGGAACCGATCTCTGTTGCCAGCATCGGCTTTGTCAAAAGAAGCTTTATCGCTTCGGTCACGAAAAGGTATATAAGCGTTTTTCGTGCGTTATCGACCGAACCGTCAAAATACGCAAGCTGGGTCAAACCGAAAAACAGCAAAGCACAGCCGAAAACGTCGGGAAGTATATCAACGTTTGCAGGTACGGGATTGATGAAAAACAAAAAACCGAAAATTATAAGAAAACGGCTTTTGCCCGAAACGCTTTTATTTTTTCTTTCGCTTTTCAATTTTTCTCTCAACCTCCTGCTTCTCGTTATATCTCTTTTCGATAGCCTTTGCACGTTCGGCAGCCAACTGCTGCTTGTCCTGCTGATATTGAGCCTCGCTCGTTATGAGAACAAAGCAGGTGTGCAAAAACATTATGTTAACGAAAATCACGGCATACTGCAGAATATACTGCGCCATTGAAACCATAAATGCAAGCTCGCCGAGCACGCCTAAAAGATTTGCAACTCCTGCAAACAAAGCCAATGAAATTGCAAAAACCGTGAAAACAAGACGCTTTCTTGCTTGAATTTCAAGCCTTTCTGCTTTGCAGTCCTTTGCAATCTTCACAACCGAGCCCAACCAGAAATACGACATCAATGCCCATGCCGTAAGATAGAGTATAAACGTAATTACGTTAACCGTGGGTATGGTGTCTATATCTACTATTCCCAAAATATCGAAGAATAACAAAATTCCTCTCGGGAGCATAAATAACGAGCTTACGGAGGCTCTCATAAAGCCTGCTTCGAGCCGGGAAGCGAGGAAGAAACCGTATGCAAGCAAGACTACGCCGAAAAGCGCACCGCCGACTTCATTAAGCAATAAAAAGCCGTATCCGAATAATGCAATACCGAATCCCATATTTAAAAACCTCGCTGATAATCAATAAACTTTTTTAATTTTCTTTACCCTGACAGCATTTTTTATATTTCTTGCCGCTTCCGCAGGGGCAAGGATCGTTCGGGCCGACCTTTTCTGCCTTTTTAACGGGGGTAGGTTTGACCTTCTGTCCGCCTTCGCCTTTCAAGGAAGCCGAACCGTTAAGGATCTGCTTTCTTTCGGTTGCTTCGGGACGGGGTTTAACGGTGAGAAGCATTCTCGCCGTGCCCGAATGTATCTCTGTGATCATTTCGTCGTACATCGCACCGCCCTGAATCTTATATTCGGTAACAGGGTTGCGCTGTGCGTATGCGTTCAATCCGACACTTCCGATAAGATCGTCCATAGCGTCGATGTGGTCGACCCAACGGGAGTCAACGTTGCGAAGTAATATTGCACGTTCAACCTCACGGAATACTTCGGGAGTGAATATTTCTTCCTGCTTGTCAAGAGCCTTGTTTGCACGTTCTTCGAGAATAGAGACGATGTCCTCTTGGGTGAGCGTTGCAAGGTCTGCCTGATCATATCTGAAATCATTGCTATC
Source organism: Eubacteriales bacterium (assembly GCA_045536935.1). Taxonomy (GTDB): domain Bacteria; phylum Bacillota; class Clostridia; order Oscillospirales; family CAG-382; genus Coliplasma. The sequence goes on from JAZSOO010000023.1 coordinate 63,682, forward strand.
ACAAAGAAGACCGTTAAATTCGTTGCGGATTCCGTCAAAATCCCAATCATCCGCAACGTCGGAAGTTGTATACATACCGACAATTTCGGAAATATAACTGCTCATCATCTTGCGGATCGTTGCAGAAATATCGTCGTCGTTAAGTACCGAACGGCGCTGAGCATAAATTCGTTCACGCTGTTGATTCATAACGTCATCGTACTGAAGAACGTTCTTTCTGCGTTCGGAGTTACCGCCTTCAATACGCTTTTGTGCGTTTTCGATGCCGTTTGAAAGAATGCCTGCGTCGATAGGCTGGTCTTCGGGAAGTTTTAATGCATCAACAATGCCGATAATTCTGTCCGTACCGAAAAGACGCATAAGGTCGTCCTGCATCGAAAGGAAGAATTTACTTTCACCGGGGTCACCCTGACGTCCTGCACGGCCACGAAGCTGGTTGTCGATACGACGGCTTTCGTGTCTTTCCGTACCGAGAATGAAAAGACCGCCTGCTTCACGGACTTTTTCCGCTTCAATACGGATATCCTTTTCAAATTCTTCTTTAAGCTCTTCAAAATGCTTTCTTGCGGCAAGGATCTCGGGGTCGTCGGTCATACCGAAATTGGTTGCCTCGTAAAGCATATAATCGTCAAGCCCTTCTTTTCTGAGAGCGTCCTTTGCAAGAAATTCAGAGTTACCGCCAAGCATAATGTCGGTACCTCTGCCCGCCATGTTGGTGGAGATCGTAACGGCACCAAGCTTACCTGCCTGTGCGATTATCTCTGCTTCTTTTTCGTGATATTTTGCATTGAGTACGTTGTGAGGAATGTTTCTTGCCTTGAGAATCTTCGAAAGAAATTCACTCTTTTCAACCGAGACCGTACCCACAAGCACGGGCTGACCCTTCGAACGGCATTCCTGGATCTGATCGATAATAGCTTCAATCTTGCCGTTGACGGTCTCGTAGACCACGTCGTTGTGGTCTTTTGTTATCATAGGCTTGTTTGTCGGGATAACCACAACGTCAAGCGCATAGATCTCACGGAATTCGTCTTCTTCGGTTAAAGCAGTACCCGTCATACCGGAAAGCTTTTTGTATTTTCTAAAGTAGTTCTGGAAGGTAACGGTTGCCTGAGTTCTGTTTTCGTTTTGAACGGTAACGCCTTCCTTTGCTTCAATAGCCTGATGAAGACCGTTTGAAAAACGTCTGCTCGGCATAATACGTCCCGTGAAGGAATCGACGATAACAACCTTGCCGTCCTGCATAACGTAATCGATATCACGTTGCATAATGCCTCTTGCACGGATAGCGTTGTTGAGGTAATGCATAAGCTCGGAATGTTCGCCTTCGCCGATGTTTTCAATACCGAAATGCTTTTCGGCTTTCGCAAGACCGTTTGCCGTGAACATACAGCTTCTTGCTTTTTCGTCAACGATATAGTCTTCTGCGATGTTTTCGTCGCTCTGCTTGGAATCAAATTCCTTAATACGGTAGCATTTAAGTCTGCGAACGAATTCGTCAGCCTTTTTATACATCTCGCTCGATTCTCCGCCCGCACCCGAAATGATAAGAGGGGTACGTGCTTCGTCAATGAGGATAGAGTCAACTTCGTCGACAATGGCAAATTCGTGGCCACGCTGTGCAATTTGGTTTTTATAAACCACCATATTGTCACGGAGATAGTCAAAGCCGAATTCGTTGTTCGTACCGTAGGTGATGTCTGCGTTGTAAGCCTTTTGACGTTCCTTCGTATCAAGACCTTGAATGATAAGACCGACTTCAAGACCCAAATATCTGTAAATATTACCCATCCATTCACTGTCACGCTTTGCAAGGTAATCGTTTACGGTAACGATATGAACACCCTTGCCTGATAGTGCATTAAGATATGCGGGGAGGGTAGCCATAAGGGTTTTACCTTCACCGGTCCTCATTTCGGCGATTCTGCCTTGGTGTATAACAATACCGCCTATAAGCTGAACTCTGTAATGCTTTTTTCCAAGCACACGCCAGGAAGCTTCCCTCACCGTTGCAAAAGCCTCGGGAAGAATATCGTCAAGAGTTTCACCGTTGTTAAGTCTGCCCTTGAGAATATCGGTCTGGCCTCTGAGTTCGGCTTCGCTCATATTTGAATATTTATCCGAAAGAGCTTCTATCTTCTGAACGATAGGCTCGATCTTTTTAAGCTGTTTGTCGCTGTAAGTACCAAAAATTTTTGTAAATAAAGACATTTTTATCGCTCCTTTTGCGAACGTGTAAACTTTCACAAATAGTATATTAACATATATCTTACAAAAAGTATACAGTTATTTGTAAAAATAATTGCAATAACGCAAAAAATGAAGTATAATAGATTGAATACGTGTTTATGGAGATTGTGTTATGAGTACGATTGCTGCCATCGGTACGCCCTACGGTAAGGGCGGTGTGGCAATGATAAGAATAAGCGGAAGCGATGCTTTCAGCGTTGCCGAAAAAATATTCGTTCCTGCTTCAAAGGAACGCTTTGCAAAAAGACTTCACGGAACGGTCTATTACGGCTCTTTCCGTGACGAAAAGGGTATTTTCGACGACGGTATATGTATCCTCTTCGAATCCCCCCGTTCCTTCACGGGTGAAAACGTTGCCGAGCTTTATTGCCACGGCGGTACTCTCGTAACGCAAAACCTTCTCTCCGCCGCATTAAAAAACGGTGCACGAATGGCAACCGCAGGCGAATTTACAAGACGTGCCTTCATAAACGGAAAAATATCGTTAACCCAAGCCGAAGCGATAGGCGGTATTATAGATTCAAAAAGCGAGCGTCACCTGCGTATCGCTTCAAAGCAGGCAAACGGCTCGTTAAGCCGTGCGCTTGGCGAGATATACGATTCCCTCCGTATCCTTGCCGCTTCGGTCTATGCGTATATCGATTATCCCGACGAGGATATGACAGACGTTTCGGTTCCCGAAATGCGCTCCCGTCTTACAGAGCTTAAAAGCCGCCTTGATAAATTAAAAAGCAGCCATACCTACGGCAGAGCAATAAGCGAAGGCATAGTGACCGCCATCGTCGGCAAGCCGAACACGGGCAAAAGCTCGCTTTTAAACCGTCTTTGCGGTGAAGACAGGGCAATAGTAACCGATATTGCAGGCACGACCCGTGACGTTGTAACCGAAACGGTACGTCTGGGCGATATGATATTGCGTCTTTCCGATACTGCAGGTATCCGTGAAAGCGAGGATACCGTTGAAAAGATCGGTATTGAAAAAAGCCGTAAGGCTATTGAGGAATCGGGTCTTGTCCTTGCTGTATTCGATTCGTCAAGACCTTTGGACGATGACGACAAAACTCTTATAAACGCAATCAAAGAAAGCGAAAAGGAAGACAAGACCGTTTGTATCGTCAACAAGACTGATATCGCAAGCGAAGAGCTCAACCTTCCCTTTGAAAGAGTAATAAAAATAAGTGCCCGTAACGGAGAGGGAATAGAAGCCCTTATAGAAACAGTTTCCCAAATGTTCGGTGCAGGCGAGATCACGGAAAACGATGAGATCGTTGTAAATGCACGTCAATGCGCCGCCGTTGCAAATGCCGCCGAAGCGCTTGAATCGGCAATAGACGCACTTGACGGCTTCACGCAGGATATCGCAGGAATGGATATCGAGCGTGCGCTTTCTTCCATAGCCGAAGCCGACGGAAGAACGGTCAGCGAAGACATTGTAAACGAGATATTCTCACGCTTTTGCGTAGGTAAATAAAGGAATCTATTATGCAGAAATACTCAGCAGAAAAATTGGACGTAGCCGTAATCGGCGCAGGACACGCAGGCATAGAGGCTGCATTGGCTTGCGCACGTATGGGTGTTAAAACAGCGTTGTTCACTCTGACGCTCGACCTTGTCGGAAACCTTCCCTGTAACCCCTCGATCGGCGGTACGGGCAAGGGACATCTCGTTTTCGAGATAGACGCTTTGGGCGGTGAAATGGGACGTGCGGCAAACGAAGTTATGCTTCAAAGCCGTATGCTCAATGCCTCTAAAGGTCCTGCCGTAAGGTCCTTGCGTATGCAGGCGGATAGAGTAAAATACCGCAATTATATGAAGAATATCATAGAAAACACCAAAAATTTGGTGCTTAAACAATCGGAAGTCGTTTCTGTCGAAGCCGATGAAAACGGTGTTACGGGTGTGACCACCTCGTTCGGTGCGTTCTATCCCGCAAAATGCGTTATCATCTCAACGGGAACCTCGCTCGGCGGAAGGATAATCGTCGGTGAAGAAGCCTATGCTTCGGGTCCCGATAATACTCTCCCTGCAAACCGATTGGTCGATTCGCTGAAAGAGCTTGGAGTAAAGCTCGTTCGTTTCAAGACGGGTACTCCTGCGAGGATCCATGCTGATTCGATAGATTATTCAAAGCTTGAACGTCAGGACGGCGATGCAGAACCTACAATGTTCGGCTTTGCACCCTCTCGCAAAAACAGCCTTCCTTGCTATATTGCATATACCAATGCAGAGACCCACCGTATAATCCGCGAAAACCTTTCACGTTCTCCGTTGTATTCGGGTGTCATTCACGGTACGGGCCCCCGTTATTGCCCGAGTATAGAGGACAAGGTCGTTCGCTTTGCCGATAAAGAACGACATCAGATCTTTGTTGAGCCAATGGGTGACGATACGAAGGAGGTCTATTTGCAAGGTCTTTCAAGCTCGCTCCCCGAGGAGGTCCAGCTTGATCTGGTACATAGCATAGAGGGACTTGAAAACGCAGTATTTATGAGAACCGCCTATGCGATAGAATACGATTGCTGTGACCCGTTACAGCTTAAAAATACCCTTGAATTCCGTTCGATAAACGGACTTTTCGGTGCAGGACAGTTCAACGGAAGCTCGGGCTATGAAGAAGCTGCCGCACAGGGACTTGTCGCAGGTATCAATGCCGCACTTAAGGTTAAAGGGTTAGAACCTTTCACGCTTTTAAGAAGCGAAAGCTATATAGGAACTCTCATTGACGACCTTGTAACAAAAGGAACTAACGAGCCCTACCGTATAATGACCTCAAGAAGCGAATACCGCCTTCTTCTCCGTCAGGATAATGCGCAAACACGCCTTCTCCCCAAGGGATATAACGTCGGTCTTGTCAGCGAAGAACGCTATCAGAAATTTTTAAAGACAGAGCAAGAGCTTGCAGACCTCATAGAAATGCTTGAAAACAGCAGTATAAAGGCGTGCACAGAGCTTGACGACCTTTATGAAAAATACGGCTACGAACGCACGGGTATGGGCATTGTCAAAGCAGAACTTTTGCGCCGTCCCGGTGTTACTATAAACGACGTTTTGACACTTTCGGGCGAGATCGAAAAATATGATAAGATACTTCTTTCCCGTGCCGAGACCGAAATTAAATATTCGGGATATATAAAACGTCAGCTTGCAGAGGTCGAAAGATTTTCAAAGCTTGAAGAAAAATGTCTTCCCAAGGATATTGACTATACTGCAATAAAAGGACTTCGTCTTGAAGCGGCACAAAAGCTTCAAAACCTTCGTCCCGAAAACGTCGGCAGAGCATCTCGCATAAGCGGCGTTTCGCCTGCGGATATTTCGGTACTCCTCATCTATCTCGCACAAGGAGGAAAACAATGAGCTTTTCCGAACTTACAAAAAAATACCGCCCGTCATTGACCGATAAGGAATGTGCCTCTCTTGATATTATCGGTAATTGCCTTTGCGAAAAGAACGAGGTTATGAACCTTACGGCATTGACCGACGAAAAGGGCGTTGCCCTGCTTCATTTTTGGGATTCCTTAACGCTTATTGATACGGGACTTTTCAAAAACGCAAACGTAATCGATATAGGTTGCGGCGGCGGATTTCCCTCGCTCCCTCTTGCACTTTGCTCCGAAAACTGCAATATAACCTCAAACGATGCAACCCTCAAAAAGCTCGATTACGTTGCCGAAACCGCAAAAAAGGCGGGTATAGACAACCTGAAAACTCTCTGCGGAAGAGCAGAGGAATTGACCCACGAAGTAAAATACCGTGAAAAATTTGATATTGCCGTTGCACGTGGCGTTGCAAGAATGAATATCCTTTCCGAATGGTGTATGCCGTTTGTGAAGGTCGGCGGATACTTCGTTGCAATGAAGGGCGAAAAGGGCAGAGAAGAAGCCGAAGAAGCAAAAAAAGCTATCAACGAGCTCGGCGGCGAATTAGTTGACATAATCGATATAAAGATTCCCGAATATGATTATCTTCACACTCTCGTAATTGTCAAAAAGACAAAACAAACTCCAAAGAAATACCCTCGGCGTAACAGTCAGATACAGAAAAAACCTCTTTAGAATCAAGGTGAAAAATAATGGAAGAACTCCGTGACGCAAACGGCTTGACCGAAAGCGAATTTCTAAAAACCTACGATGCTTCTAAATACGAGCGTCCTTCGGTTACTGTTGACATAATTATTATAAAAGACGGCAAGCTTCTCCTTGTTCGCCGTGGAGGACACCCCTGCATCGGCAAGCTTGCTTTCCCCGGCGGATTTGTAGAGATGAACGAGGACGTTTATACCGCCGCAATACGTGAGCTTTTCGAGGAAACGGGCTTGAAGGCACGTTCTCTTCGTCAGCTTCGTGTTGCGTCAGAACCGAACCGTGACCCAAGAACAAGGATAATAACCGTTCCTTTTCTTGCGGATATTGAGGACACTTCAAAGCTTTCCGCAGGCGACGATGCAATGTCTGCAAAATGGTATTCTTTCTCCTATAAAAAGTTTGATATGGGAAAAACGACCTTTTTCGAGATCAATATTGCATCCGAAACACACCGTTACAGCGTTAAGGTTTCAAAGACCTACGATAAAAACGGAATAATTGCCGACCCTATATTTAAAACCGTTGGAGAATCACCCCTGGCAGGCGACCATGCCGAGATATTGGCTATGGCATTGGATAATGAGGAAATAAGATGACAGAAAAACATACTTTTGATATAAATGAAGAAACGTTAAAACAACAGCTTGACGAGGTTTTTACGGAAGACGTTATCGAATGGACAAAACCGATAATGCAAAACTTCACAAAGCTTATGGCGTACTACCGTTGCGCAATAATGGAGATAGAAACAAAGTTCAACGTTCTTAACGAAGAATTTTCTCTCCGTTTGGATCGTAACCCGATAAACAGTATAAAAAGCCGTCTTAAATCGGTTCCGAGTATGCGTGAAAAGCTTAAAAAATTAGGTTGCCCGCTCAATGCGGAATCGGTCGAAGAAAATCTTAACGACGTTGCAGGCGTGCGTGTCGTTTGCTCGTTTACAGAGGACGTTTATACTCTTGCAAACGCACTTTTAAAACAAGACGATATAACTCTTATAAGAACCAAGGACTATATCAAAAACCCAAAACCTAACGGATACAGAAGCCTTCATTTGATCGTATGCGTACCGATATTCCTTGCACACGAAAAACGCTTCATGAAGGTGGAAATACAGCTTCGTACAATAGCTATGGACGTTTGGGCGAGCTTGGAGCATCAGCTTCGCTATAAAAAGGACTATGATTTTGACGAGCATATGTCCGGCGAGCTTCTTCGTTGTGCCGAACTAAGCTCGGAGCTTGATATGCGTATGGATTCTCTCCGTGCCGAGCTCCAGGATGAAATGGAAGAAGCAGAAGTTTAATAAAAAATGAAAAACTCCGCATTTAATGAATGCGGAGTTTTTGATTTAACGGTGGACATTCCTTATGAAATCAACGGCTTTGCCGTTGTATATCATCAATTTCGAAGAAATTGCATATCATCAAGGCGAATGCCTTGTATATCATCATTGCGAAGCACATGCACACTTCGTGTGATGAGATACAGCCTTCGGCTGATGATATACACGCAAATGCGTGATGATATACCATTGCTTCGCAATGGATAAAAAATCCTCGTTCCAAAGAACGAGGATTTTTGGCAGGGATGGCAGGATTCGAACCTACGAATGCAGCAGTCAAAGTGCTGTGTCTTACCGCTTGACGACATCCCTACGTGGATATTTTCTGCGCAAAGGTGATTATAACCCGAAAACGGATATTTGTCAACCGCTTTTGCAAATAAAACTTATAAATTATTATTGAAATATGCGGCGCTTTGTTATATAATTATATTATAGATTTATGGAGGGAATGTTATGAAAAAAATTATATCATTAGTCTTGTGCCTTTCATTATTAATAATGGCTTTGCCTCTTTCGGCATCTGCTGACGAAAATTTCGACGGTGCATATGACGCTATTGTAAAAGGTGTTCTTGCCTTTGAGGAACGTATTTATATTGATCAATATAATATTGCTACAGAGGATTTCACCGAGCTCTTTAATGTTATTGTTGCGAACGAACCTCTCCTCTTTAATATGAAGATGTGTTATTATGGTGCTTCGGGCAATAAAGTCACTTATATGCGACCGGAATACGTTATGACTCAAGAGGAATATAACGAGGCTATGGTTTTCGTCAATGACGAGGTCGAAGCGATCCTTGCGACAATACCCGAAGGTCTTGACGATTACGAAACCGCCTTATACCTTCACGATTACATAGCACTCAATTTCTGCTATGACCTAACTTATACGATAAGAAATATTTACGACTTTTTAAAAGCAAAAACAGGTGTTTGTTCTGGATATGCCTACCTTTATGACGAATTATTAACCCGTATTGGAATCGAAAACTATGCAGTCAGGTGCAAAAGCCTGAACCACGTTTGGAACGAAATTAAAATAAACGGTAATTGGTACCATGTTGACGTTACTTGGGACGATCCTGTTGGAAGCACTACCGACGTTACGGATAAAGGCTATTATGCACGTGTGTGGCATGACGATTTCTTGTGCAGCGACGACAAGATTTTCGCAACCCATGCAACCGATATAGTTACAAAATATCCCTGTACCGATAAATCTTTTGACAATTTGTCTTGGAAGAACAGCTATTATCCTGTTGGATTTGCAAACGGAAACGTTTATGTTCTTGATAACGACAATATATCGTTGTTGGATATACAGACCGATGAAACAACCTTTGTTTTCGATACAAATTCCGAAATGCATCGTTCCGAGATCAGCGGAACATATTATATGAATATGCCTTATTTCGGAAGCTATAACGATAAGCTTATCTATCATAACGGCGAATCGATATTAGCTTTTGACCCTCTTGCTTTAACCACAGAAACTCTCGAAACACCTGTTACCGATGACAAGATAACCTTGCTCTATGTTTCCGGCGATACCATTCATTACATTATCGGTGTTTCCAATTTTGAAGCCGAAGGTGAATTTAAAACTTTGGTGTTGGAAAAAGCTTTGGTCGGCGACATCGATGGCAACGGAGAACTTTCTACGATAGACTATATAATGCTTAAACGTTCCGTAATGAGCGGAACCGAACTTTCGGTGTCCCAAAAGGTATGGGATATAAACGGTGACGGAATATTATCGCTTTTGGACTATATAACGCTCAAACGTGTCGTTATGGGAACCTACGTTTTGAATTAGGAAAATATGTATAAAAATATCCTTCCTTCAAATATTCTTTTCAAAGGCCTCAATGAAAACGAGATCGAAAAAGCATTAAACCTCTTTTCTGCAGTAAAACGTAAATATTCAAAAGGCGAAATGATTGCTTCCGCAGGCACAAGGCTCGAAAGATTCGGCCTTGTGCTTTCGGGCACGGTTCAGGTCAGCTTTATTGATATCGACGGCAATTCCGTTATAATGGCAAGCGTGACCAAAGGCGATACGTTTGGCGAATCGCTCTGCTGGCTCAACATTGCCGAAATCCCCGTAACTATAACAGCATTCACGGATACGGAAGTACTCCTGCTTTCACCGCAATCGCTTTCTTCTTCAAGCGATGCTCTTGCTCTCGAATTGAAAAACCGCTTTGTTTCAATGATTGCCACAAAAGCGTTGGCGATGAACGATAGAATACAAATTCTTTCAAAACCGACGGTACGGCAAAAGATTATAACCTTCCTTTCGCAGTACAGCAACCGTTCTCAAAGCAAGACCTTCTCCGTTCCCTTCGACAGAGAAACGCTTGCCCTCTATCTTGGCGTGAACCGTTCTGCACTTTCAAGAGAACTGTCTGCAATGCAAAAAGAGGGAATTATCGAATTTTACAAAAATACCTTTAAAATACTTTAATCACGTTGCAACCGCAACGTGATTTTGTTTTAAATGGTGTATAATAAAGTAAAGAAAATAAAAAGAGGTATCCATTATGAAAAAAATTGTTTCTTTACTGATTGTATCGTTAATGCTCCTTCTTGCTTTTGCAGGTTGTGCAGATAATCAAGGTACAAATACTCCCGACGTTTCAGATACGTCTTCTGCTGATGAAAAAACGAAAATACGTATTGCAGGTATGAAGGGACCCACTTCTATCGGCTTGGTCGGAATTATGGAAGACGATTCCAACGGTGTAGCTAAAAACGACTATGAATTTTCGATAAAAGGCGCTGCTGACGAAATAACGCCCCTTCTTATCAAAGGCGAGCTTGATATTGCCGCAGTACCTGCAAACCTTGCTTCTGTTCTCTATAACCGTACCGAAGGAAAGATAAAGCTCCTTGCGGTAAATAACCTCGGCGTTCTCTATATCGTAACCAAAGGCGAGGAGATCACTTCTGTTGCCGACCTCAAGGGCAAAACGATCCTTTCGACAGGTAAGGGAACCACACCCGAATATACCCTTCGTTCGCTCCTTTCGAAAAACGGTATCGACCCCGATAAAGACGTGACCATCGAATTCAAGACCGAAGCAACCGAAGTTGTTGCGCAAATGGCAAAATCCGAAACCGCAATAGCAATGCTTCCTCAACCTTACGTAACCGTTGCATCGGGCAAGATCAATGAATTGAAGGTTGCTCTCGATTTGAACGAGGAATGGAAAAAAGTCAATAACGGCAGCAGTATCGTAACCGGCGTTATTGTTGCACGTGACGAATTCATCAAGAATAACCCCGAGGCAGTCAAAAACTTCTTGGCAGAATTCAAAGCCTCTGCCGAAAAGGTAAACAGCGACGTCAAAGCAAGTGCACAGCTTGTTGAAAAGTTCGGTATATTTGCCGCAGACGTTGCAGAAAAAGCAATACCCCAATGTAATATAACCTATATCGCAGGCGAAGATATGAAAACGCCCGTAAATACCTATCTTGGAGTTTTGTATGAACAAAATCCCCAATCCGTCGGCGGAAATCTCCCCAAAGACGATTTCTTCTATATCGCAGAATAAAAAAAGAATATTAATAAGAACCGTTTCGGTCATACTTGCGCTTGCCGTTTGGCAGGTGCTAAGTATGCTGATAGGGACAGACCTTCTTCTCGTTTCACCGTTGCAGATAGTAAAAAGACTCTCGACCCTCGTTTTAGAAGAAAGCTTTTTGCTGACGGTCAGATTCACTTTTTCGAGGATCGCCTTCGGTTTTATCTTCGGCTTGCTTTTCGGTGCGGTTTTTGCATTGATCGCAGGTCGGTTCAAAACCTTTGAGATATTGCTTTGGCCGTATATGGTAACGATAAAGTCGATTCCCGTCGCATCGTTTGTAGTGATCGCATTAATATGGTTTTCAAGCTCAAATCTGTCGTCGCTCATATCCTTCTTAATGGTTCTTCCGATAGTGTATACGAATCTGCTGGAAGGTATAAAATCCGTCGATAGAAAAATGCTGCAGATGGCAGACGTGTTCAAAATGCCGTTCGGAAGAAGAGTTCGTTTCATCTGGCTTCCGTCGGTAAAACCCTTTCTTCTCTCTGCCGTGAGAATAGCTCTCGGCCTTGCTTGGAAATCGGGCGTTGCCGCCGAGCTTATAGGAATCCCCGAAGGCTCTGTCGGAGAGGAACTTTATTATTCAAAGCTCTATCTCGATACCGAAAGCCTTTTCGCCTGGACTGTAGTTGTCGTTGCAATATCCGTTGCCTTTGAAAAGCTGACGCTCTTTCTTGTAAAAAAAGCATTTGAAAGGACGGAACGTGTATGAACGGTATAGAGCTTTTAAACGTTTCCAAAAGGTTTGGCGAAAAAGTAGTGCTCGATAATTTCTCGCATACCTTCGAAAATGCTTCAATAACCTGCCTTATGGGTGCTTCGGGTTCGGGAAAAACAACTCTTTTGAATATCCTTCTCGGCATTATTTCTGCCGATTCGGGCGAGATTTCGGGTGTGCCGAACGATATATCGGCTGTCTTTCAGGAAGACCGTCTTTGCGAATCCTTCTCCGCAATAGCAAATATAATTGCTGTCACCGGCAAAGCTGTTCCCGAAACGGAAATATCGGAATGTCTCTCAAAGCTTGGTCTTGAAGGAAATGAAAAAGTCCCCGTTTCAACTCTTTCGGGCGGTATGAAAAGACGTGTTGCCATAGCGAGAGCACTATTAGCAAAAAGCGAGCTTATCATCTTTGACGAGCCTTTCAAAGGGCTTGACGAGGATATAAAACAAAAGACGATAGAAACGATCCTCGAATATACAAAAGGGAAGACGTTGATAATCGCCACCCACGATATTAACGATTCAAAACTTCTTTCCGCAAACGTGTTAAATATATAACAAAGCTTATGATTTTTTGTTTTCTTTGTAGGCAGTAAGCGTCCTCAATGGTCCGCACGTTGATAAATCCAAAACGTAAAAAGCCCGACGGTTTATCCGTCGGGCTTTGCTTTTACAAACTATTGATTAAAAATTATCATCGGGAAGAGCTACAGTATCGTTAAAGTCTTTCTGTTGGTTCATAGCATCGTTGATGAACTGCATGATCTTCGGATACTTGTTGCCGAGATTGGACAACCAACCCATAAGGGTGTTTTCGTCAAGTTCTTCAAAGGAAATGCTGTTCGAAGGAGCAGTAATGTTAACGTTGGTGATCTCTGCTGCGATAGAAAGCTTAACGTCGATCTTACCAAGACCCATCAAGTTGTTGTCGTTCTTGAAGGAGACGGTAACACTTTCCTTGGTGCTCGAGAAGGTGGTATCGATAACGAGGTCGAACTTAAGAGCCTGACCTGCAACGGAAATTTCAGAAATAGCAAGCTTGAATTTACCCTTGCCGGTTTCAAGAGAGAGCTTAATAGCAATTTCCTGACCGTCCATGTCGATCTTAAGAGTACCGTCGTGCTTACCGTTTGCGTAAGTGCCTTCAAAGGTGAGGAACTTAATTTCTTCGCCGTCTTCTTTGAAACCGAGAGCGATCTTTTCGTTGCCGTTTTCAACGGTGCGGTCGAAGTAGAGAATACCCTGAGCTTCGTCAAGAGCGCCTTCCTTGGTGGTAGGAGCCATCTTGAGACTGCAGTTGTCATCAACGAAGGTGCCTTCAACCTTGAACAAAGGAGCTTCGGTAGAGCTTACAAGAACGTCGAGAGCGATGGTGTCCTTGTTGTAGGTGGTGTTAACAACCTTAACACTGCCGAAGTTTTCGCCGACTTCGTTAACGATTTCATCAACGTTGATTTCGCCGCCAAGCATGTCAGCGATGTCTTTGTTTTCGAGAATCTTGTTGAGGAAGTCTTTTACAAGACCCTTTGCGTTGTCAGAGGTGATAGTAAGAGTAATAACTCTAACACCCTTGAATTCTTTACCGCCAACGGTAACGTCTTTGGTTTCTTCAGCAAATGCGCTGTCAGTGATGTTTGCGGTGATAGCTGCTTCAAGAGCTTTTACAGCAACGTCTGCAAGCTCGGGGAGCTTTTCCATCCAAGCGGGAGTAACAGCTACTGCGCTGTCAGCCATTCCGTCGGTTGCGGAATCCATAGCACCTGTTCCGAGAACGTCGTCAAGAGCAATTTTGATTGCCTTGTCGTTAAGACCGAGAACGTCGGTGATGTAAAGAGTGTTGTCAGCGAAAATAACTTCTGCGCCGGGCTTTTCGCCGAGGAGTTCGGCAACAAGACCAAGCTTTGCTGCCTGTTTTTCGAGATCAGCTTCTATATTGAAGGTAGCCTTGATGGGCTTATTTTCGGGAAGAACCGATGCGCCTTCAATTTCAAGAGCATTTACTTCTGCGGAGAGAGTTCCTTTAATACTCTTAGCAGAGTTGTTTCTAGCCGAAAGAATATCTGCGTTGTCACCGAGAACGGTGTTTACGAGAGAAACCTTAAAGAGTTCCTTCGCAGAAAGATTTTTGCCTGTAGGATCGGGATCGCCTTCGCCGTCGCCGGTAGTCTTGTCACAGCCTGCCAAAAGGAAAGCAGAGAAGACCATCAAAAGCGCAGTGAGGAGAGCGATAATGCGTTTTGTCATGATATTTTCCTCCTTATAGGAATTTGTTTTAACGCTTTACTTGATTATAACTCTAAAAAAGATATATGTCAAGGACAATTGTCAATATTGGTATATAAAGGTTGAAATATTATATCGCATCATTTATAATATATGCGTAATATGTTTATGGAGTATTACTATGACGAAAAATTTATTCATTCAGGCAATAGCAAAGTTCCTTTTAGGCGTTGTCCTTGTCGGACTTTTAATATTTCTTCCTGCAGGTACGTTATACTATTTTAACGGCTGGCTTTTAATGGGACTTTTGTTTGTTCCGATGTTCCTTGCAGGAATCGTAATGATGCTCAAAAACCCTTCCTTACTGCAAAAACGCCTTGATGCAAAGGAAAAGGAAAGGGAACAGGACGTCGTTGTAAAATTAAGCGGTCTGATGTTCCTTCTCGGATTTGTTGTCGCAGGTCTTGATTTCCGCTTCGGTTGGTTAATCCTTCCGAAAGCTGTTGTTATTGTTGCAAGTGTTCTCTTTCTTCTTGCATATCTTCTCTATGCAGAGGTATTACGTGAAAACACCTATTTAAGCCGAACGATAGAAATTCAGGAAGACCAAAAGGTCGTGTCAACGGGCTTATATGGAATCGTGCGTCACCCAATGTATAGCGCAACGCTATTGCTCTTCCTCTCAATGCCTCTTGTGCTCGGCTCAATCTATTCCTTCCTGATCTTCCTTGCCTATCCCGTCTTGATCGTAAAACGCCTTAAAAACGAAGAAGCCTTCCTCGAACAAAACCTCGATGGCTATACCGAATATAAACAAAAGGTAAAATACCGCTTGATACCGTTTGTATGGTGAAAAAACAAAACCCCGAAAGTCGTAATGACTTCGGGGTTTTTGTATATTCTTGTAAGTGAATATATCCTAAGATTTTTTGGTTTGTAATTATTTAAAAATATCACTATATTCATTACTTGTAACATCAACTACTTCGCCGTCCATAAATTCAACGGTGATTTGTATAATTGTTGATGAAGCGAAAGAATGATTATAAAACTTTCTAGAGTTAGTATAGCTTCCTGATTTTCCGCTATTTAAGGGTCCGGTAATCCTAATTCCTACAATGTTCTCTCCGTCAATTTCATCATATATCGGATCTCCCACGGCATTGTAGCAACGCCATTTTAGAGTTATGTATTTAATAGTCTTTTTTGAATTGTTTTTGATTTTAGTGGTCCATTCGACACCACCAACAGTATCTATATTATATGTTTGTTTCAAGATGGTTATAGGCGAAATTTTCAAAATGCTTGAATATTCAACGTGTTTGCAAATTTTGCATTTTCTTGATTGCTGACCCTCTAGTTCGGTTGATGCCTTTCTATCAATTTTCCAATCTCCAAAAGAGTGGGGGAGAGTTGAACCTTCTTTGATAGTTTCAGTTGTTTTGCATACAGTACATTTTTTTATAAGTTGTTTGGGTTGTGTGCAAGTTGCTTCTATCACGCCATCTTCGGTCCAGGAATGTTCAAGTAGATTTCCGATTTTTTCATATTCAATTATTTCACATCGTGTGCACGTTTTTTTGATTTGTTTTTGAGTAGAACAAGTTGCTTCTGCGACCGTTTCCTCTATCCAAGAATGATACGCATCGATATTTTCGATGATTTCGTCATTACATTTTGGACAGACCTTCTTAATGTATCCGTTATTAACACAGGTTGAGTCTTGTTGTTCTATCACACCGTATTCATGAGAACACCAACCTACTGGGTCTAATTTAGGTCCCACAATCATTGTAACAATAAATGTAATTAAAAACACTCCAAAAACAATAGCAGATATTTTTGCCGATTTATTTGCTTTGTTCTTTTTTTCGCTTTTTTTGCTAATTGCGAAAATGACTTTCAATATAATAGATATTATGAAAATCCCAATGCTTAAAAAAATTCCCAAACCAGAGATTACGACTAATGCTGTTCCCATTTTTTCCTCCAAAATAAAAAGTGCGGCTACCGAAGCAACCGCACAAAAACGCAAACTCCGATAGTCGCCAAACTAACTTTACGTGAAATGGGTGTATGCACACTATATCATCATAAATGGAATTTGCATTTTATCAAATTCATAGATGATAATAATATGCGTAAAAAAAGTATAGCTATCCCTATAAATAAAGATAGTACACCCGTCTTTCACGTTTATTTAGTTAGTTTGGCGAAAATATTATAGCACTAGCAAAAGAAAAAAACAATAGGAAAACAAAAAAACTCCCAATAAAGGGAGTTTTTGTATAAAAGATAAACTTATCTCTTTGAGTTTTCGGTGTACCGTTTATATTGTGTAATATCGTTTGAAATCGTGTATATTGTGCGGTTTTGTTTTGCCAAAATTGAATATCGTTGCAAAAAGTTCATGTTGTTTCATAAAGTGTTGCACCAAATTTGCATCAAGATTTTTGCACCAAAGAATGTTAATCTGCCAGTTGCAATATATCGTGAATTGCTTTAATTATCACCAAACCGTAATCAATAAGAAATGACTTTTGCTCATCAGAAAAAGATGCCCGTTCACGAATGGATTCGTCAGATGAGTGTCTAAAACACTGAAGGTTGTGCCGATACCCCTTAACTGTTTCTTCGTTGATATAATCAAAACATACCAACGAGTAATCTATCGTAAGAAATTTGCCATCTTTCTTCAACATATTTTCAATGAGATTTGCTATCTCGGCAAGTTTTTCATCCGTACTCATATTGTTGAATGATGATTGACGATTTGAGATTTCAATAAACTTTTGATTGATGGAGTGGGTTATTTCTATATGATTAGCTTTAAGTTCAAAAGTAAGGTTGGCAACGAATGTTCTTCGTGTAGCATAGCGAACTTGTCCGTTATCATCACCACCTTGGGCAATGATTCTCTTTCTTATTTCTCCATAAGTAAAATCACCAGGCTCTACAGGAGGTCTGGCCAATACTCTTGGGAATTCCTTTATCTCATATCCAATTTTGTATAAGTAATATGTCAGAAGATAAAACCAACATTTATTTTCAATCTTCAAAAAATTAACTTCGGGTTGACACCACTCTCTGAATTTCAATATTGCTTCCTCTGTATCATATACTTCAAATTCAATATCATTTACTTCTTCATATCCAGTAAAAATATTATATTCTTTATTAACGTTTTCAATCATATTGTGAAAACGATAATGATATTCATCTTCCTTAATGTTTTGAAGATAAAATTCTCTTAAATCCATATAAACACTCCTAGTATTTTACTAAGTTTATCAATTCGACATAATTATACCATACATATCCCCAAAAATAAATAGAACGGTGTGATAATTTACATAGTTATTTTTTGTTGTATAAAAAACCCCGAAAGTCGAAAAGACTTCGGGGTTTTTGTATATTCTCTTCGTGAAATAATTATCTCTTGGAGAACTGGGAAGCACGACGAGCTGCTTTGAGACCGTACTTCTTTCTTTCCTTCATTCTGGGGTCACGGGTAAGGAGACCTGCCTTCTTGAGGGGAGCACGGTATTCATCGCCTGCCTGAAGAAGTGCACGAGCGATACCGTGACGAACTGCGCCTGCCTGACCGGAAACGCCGCCGCCCTTAACGGTGCAGATAACGTCGAAAGTACCTTCAGTCTTGGTAACAGCGAAAGGCTGGTTAACAAGCTTCTTAAGGGTTTCAAGACCGAAATATGCGGAAACGTCCTTACCGTTAACGGTAACGTTACCGGTGCCGGGGATAATACGTACTCTTGCGACAGAGCTCTTTCTTCTGCCGGTGCCGTAGAAATAGGGAATAGCAGATTGATAATTCATAATTTACGTCCTCCTTACTTTACTTCGACAGCGATGGGGTTCTGAGCCTGCTGCTTGTGTTCGCCGTTAGCATAAACCTTAAGTCTGCCAAAGCTTGCAGAACCGATCTTGTTCTTGGGAAGCATGCCTTTAACAGCAAGTTCCATTGCCATTTCGGGTTTGGTGTTCATAAGAGTACGGTATTTAACCGACTTAAGACCGCCAACGTAACCGCTGTGGTGGTAGTAGAACTTCTGGTCAAGCTTCTTACCGGTGAGAACTGCTTTTGCAGCGTTAACGATGATAACGCATTCGCCGCAGTCAACGTGAGGAGTGTATTCGGGACGATGTTTGCCGTTGAGGATAGTTGCAGCAAGTACAGCTACCTTACCGAGGGGCTTGCCTTCAGCATCGATAACGTACCACTTGCGCTCAACAGCTTCTTTCTTCAACATAGTTGTAGACATGGTTGAGAGTTCCTTTCAAAATTAGTAATTTTTTCATACCTTGCAATTATAACACAAGAAATGGCTTTGTCAATAGTTATTTACAAACTTTTTTCGTTTTTGACGTGATTTTTTGCGATTTTCTCGTTTTTTCTTTAATTTTCTTGATCGTCAGGAACGAATTTCACGGTCAATCGTCGCCATTATCCTTCGAATCGGCGTATTTTTCGTTATATTTCACCTCGTCAAAGTTCACAACGACCTCGTAACCCGTCTTTGAAAGCACGAATTTAAGCTTCTCGAGGTTGTATTCAAAATAATTAAGGTCGTCCTCCGTAATATAATGAATAACGTTCACACCGTCGATCGTTACGTCGGAATCTTTATCATAAGCAACCTTATAATAATCCTTTGCCGAGGAAACGTCGGAAAACGAAGTGACCAACGTTGCACCTGCGACAACACCCTTTACAAAATGATAGTTATAAACGTAGAGCATACCCGAGGATTCCATCGTTGCCGTTACGGTGTATTTGGATCTTAAAAAAGGATATTTCTTCAAAAGAAGCTCTCTGTCGGGGTCTTTTGAAATATCTCCGCTTTCGTCTTCATATTCATATTCTTCAATATCACTTTCATTATCGTCACCGAAAGTAATTCTGCTGCAAGCAGAAAGCGAAAGAAGAAGGGATAATATCAAAAAACAAACGATAGACTTTTTCATAAAATTTTCCTCTAATGTTAAATAAAGGGTTGACATACGGTTCTGTCTGTGATAATATATCGATACCGAACAAACGTTCGGAACTTACGGACGCTGAATTACGGTTAGCTCCATCCGTGTCAGCGAATAGACGAATGGTGATTACATAAGACGAAAGGTTGAAAATGGATTACAGAGAATACGCAAAAGATCTACTCGCAAGAAAGAAAAATCTCGTTTCGGCATATTCATCGCTCAAAGCAGAGCTTGAATGTCTTGAATCGGAGAAAACGGCTTGCAAAACGGCAATTTCGAATCTTGACGAAGCCGATGCCGAACACAAAATCTATGAAGAAAGGCTTATTAATATTCTGGCAGATATCGATGATTGCCGCTTTCGCCGCAGCGTTGTCGAACGTGAGCTATTAAAGATAGAGAAGGGTATGAACGGTCTTACAGATTATCAAAAGGACCTAATAGAAGGCTTCTTCATAGAAAAAACCATAGGTATTGCCGATGATTTAATGGAACGCTGGTACAAGGAACGAAGCAGTCTTTACCGTGACCGTACACGTGCCTTGGATACCTTCACACGCTCGGTTTACGGCGTACTGCAATTATAATGAAATTCAGGGAGTTTTTCAAAACTCCCTGCTTTTATTTTTTCTGTAATTGTAAATAAGTATGATAACCAAAAGCGAAAGAATTGCACCTGAAATATCAATAAATACGTCACGCAATTCGGGAGAACGCCCTTCGGTTGCACTTTGCACAAGAAATTCGTCACAAACCGCAATAATCGAACAATATACAGGCGCAATGAACGCAAATGCTTTCTTGTTGAAAATACAAAGCAGATCGATCGAAAGAACAGCGCAGAGAACGAAATATTCGGAAAAATGAGCAAGTTTTCTGATTATAAAACCAACGGTATGTATGTCTGCATTTATACCTAAAAATTTAAGAGGATTTATGATCATCGAAACAAAAATATCGCTCAAAGCACCGGATTCTTCACCCGTCTGCATTGAATTGCCGAATATAAAGACTGTAATTAAAACGGTAAGAAGGGAAGTTATTGCGATTGCATAAACACGTCTTTTATTTTTCATCAAGCATTTCCTCTGCCGCTTTTATAACCGTTTCGGTTATATTAAGACCGCCAAGAATCCTTGCGATCTCGTCACGTCTACCGATTCGGTCAAGCTTAACCACGTTTGTAACGGTTCTTTCGCCGTCTTCGGTCTTAGAGATCTTGTAATGTGCGTCTGCCTTGGAAGCAAGTATCGCCGAATGGGTAACGCAAATAACCTGCGTTTTACCGCCGTCGGAAGCCTTTTTAAGACGAATGCCTATCTTTTCGCTCGTCTTGCCCGAAACACCCGTATCGATCTCGTCGAATATAAGCGTTCCGATAGCTTCGCTGTCGGCAAAAACGCATTTAAGACAAAGCATAATTCTCGAAAGTTCGCCGCCCGATGCGATTTTTGACATCGGCTTGGGAAGCTCGCCCTTATTGGCACTGATAAGAAATTCCGCAACGTCTGCACCGTCGATCGCAAATTCCTTTTGCTCGATAGCCACTTCAAAACGAACCGAAGGCATATCGAGCTCGTTAAGCTCTTCCGTAACACGCTTGCAAAGCTCTGTCGAGGCTTTCTTTCTCGTTTCGGTAAGAGCATCGGCGATCTTTTGCAATTCAGCCTTTGCGGACTTAAGCTCGAGAGTAAGCCTTTCCTTTTCTTCCTCGCTGTTTTCGTTAATATTAAGCTCGTTTTCCCAATCGGAGAGCAATTCGGGAAAATTATCGGAATCGGTCTTATATTTAGATTCAAGCTTTTTGATAAGCTCAAGCCTTGTTTCGCAATCGTCAAGGCGTCTTTCGGGATTTTCGCCGTCGGCTTCAAGATAGGTCTTTAACGATTCGGCAATGTCGATTATTTCATATTTTGCATTGTCCAAACGTTCGGAAAGTTCTTCTGCTTCGGGAATGATACCGTTGAGCGCAGAAAGGGAATAAAAAGCCGTTGCGATCTGCTCAAAAACCGCACCGTCACGGCCGTAAAGGATAGTATAAGCCTCGCCTGCACGTGAAACTATCTTTTCGATGTTTGCAAGACGTTTTCTTTCGGCGCTGAGCTCGTCCTTTTCGCCAACCTTAATATCGGCAGACTTAAGCTCGTTGATTCTGTAACGAAGCATATCAAGACGTATCTCACGTTCTCTGCTGTCCTCGTTAAGCGAATCAAGCCTGCGTTTAATATCGTTGAATTTGTTGTATTTAATAAGATATTCGTTATAGATATTTTCGTTCTTCGCAAAGGAATCGAGCATAGCCAATTGCTTTTCGGTGTCTGCGAAAGCAAGGGTATCCTGCTGACCGTGGATTGAAAGCAGATTTGACATCACCGCTCTCAAACGGGAAAGGGGGATCGCTCTGCCGTTTATCTTTGCACCCGAACGTCCGTCACGGGAAAGTCTGCGTGAAACGGTAACACAACCGTCTTCTTCGGGCTCGATATCAAATTCCTTCAAGGCATTAAGAGTTTTTTTGTCTTCGACCGAAAAAAGTCCTTCTACAAAAGCCTCGTCCTCACCCGTGCGGATAATATCCTTGTCGCTTCTTGCACCGCAAAGAAGTCCAAGCGAATCTATAATAATACTCTTACCTGCGCCGGTCTCGCCCGTGAAGGCGCAAAAACCCGAAGAAGGCTCCAAGGAGAGCTTCTTTATAAGCGCAATATTCTCAATATAGATAGAAAGCAGCATATTATTTACCGATCATCTCATTAAGAGTTTTTGTAATAATCTTTGCGTTTTCGTTGTCGGCTGCGATAATAAGCAGAGTATCGTCGCCGGCAAGCGTACCGATAACGTTGGGTAACTGCATGGAATCAACAGCAGCACCTGCGGCAGAGCCCATGCCCGAATGTGTTTTAACAACAATTAGGTTGTTTGCAAAAGCAACGTTGGCGACGGTCTGACGCAATATTGCAGAGAATTTTCCGCCTTCGTCGGATTGCTCTCTCGTTTTTACGGTACGGTATTTATAAACACCGTCATCACCTTCGGATTTGATAATACCAAGCTCACGGATATCTCTCGATACCGTCGCCTGCGTGACGTTAAACCCACATTCCTTAAGCTTCTCCTGAAGCTCCTCTTGAGTGTCAAGACGGTATTCGGTTATCAATTCAAGTATTTTGGACTGTCTTAAGTTTTTCATATCAACTCTCACGACATTTTATTATAAAGTGTTTCGTAAAAAGCGTCTTTTTTAAGCTTTATCAATTCAAGCGAACAGCTCGATCTTTCAACCTTAACGCTGTCGCCGTTCAAGAGGGAACAAACCGTCTTTCCGTCGCAAAGCAAAAGATTTTCGCTTCTCGAATCGTTAAGATTGACCGCCTCGAGCACCGAATTCGGCGAGAAGATCATTGTCCTTGCGCCAAGCGAATGGGGACAAATGGGACAAACCTCAAAGGCATCGAGCTTTGTGTCGATAATAGGACCGCCTGCGCTCATTGCATAAGCGCTCGAGCCTGTCGGTGTTGCAATAATAATTCCGTCTGCACGGTAGGCGCAGACCGTTGCACCGTCGCATTTAAGCTCGATAGAAGCAATATCGCCGTCGGATCGTCTTGTTACGACAGCTTCGTTCAATGCCGTTGCATTTGCAATGATGCTTCCGTTTCTTTCGACCTTTATATCTAAAAGCATACGCTTTTCGGTATTGAAACCGTCCTTCAAGGCAGAAAGCATATCGATCTCGCTGTTTTCAAGACCGCTCATATAACCGAGCGTGCCGAAATTAATACACATAACGGGCTTGTTTGCACGAAAGGCAACGCTCGATGCATTAAGCATCGTACCGTCACCGCCGAGAGCAATAACTGCGTCGAAATCAAAATCAATACCTTCGGAATACTGCTCGTGTAATATATTAAGCTCGTCAAGCTTGGCTTCGATTTTCAAAATATCCGTTTCGGGAACGTTTCCCTTGGGACTTTTGAAGAGAAGCACCTTATTAACCGTCATAAAACCACTCTTTTTCATATTTTTTTGAACAATGCCAAATATTCTTTGTTCCCGTCTCCGCCTTCAATGGGGGAATCGGTAAAACCAATTCTTGTAAAACGATTTTCGTTTGCAACAAAATCGAGCTTTTCGAGAATCTCTTTTATGATAGCTCCGTTTTTGTCTTTAACGATACCGCCCTTGCCTATATTACTTCGACCCGCTTCAAATTGGGGTTTGACAAGGGTTATCATAAGCTTTCCCGAATCCAAAATATCCGCACAGGCAGGGTAGATGAGCGTTTGCGAAATAAACGAAACGTCCATAACGATAATATCGATATCGCTGTCAAAATCCGCTTTCCTTGCGTTGCGTGCGTTAAAACCCTCAATAACCGTAACACGGCTGTCATTCCTGAGCTTTTCGGCAAGCTGTGCCTTTCCAACGTCGAGCGCAAAAACCTTTTTTGCACCGTTCTGGAGCAAGCAATCGGTAAAACCGCCCGTCGAAGCACCGATATCAAGTGCAGTAAGTCCGTTTGCGGATATACCGAATTCGTTCAAGGCGTGGGAGAGCTTTTCTCCTGCTCTCGAAACGAATCTTTCCTCGGATATGACCTTTATATCTTCACTTCCGTCAACCGAAAGTGAGGGCTTTTCTGCTTTGATTCCGTTTATGAAAACAAATCCGTTTGCTATTGCCGACTGTGCCTTGCTTCTGCTGTTAAAGAAGCCGTTTTCGGCAAGAAAACTGTCAAGCCTCATAGCTAACGCCTCTGTTCATAACAGCTTTTGCAATATCCTCGGCAGAAAGACCGAGAAGGGAAAGAAGCTCGTTATTACTTCCGTGTTGAGGGAATATACCGTCGATAGCCTTTATAATAAATCTTGTGTTTTGCAATCTTCCTCTTTCGGCAAGCATAGAGCACAATCTTTGACCCACACCGCCGTTTTTAATGCCTTCTTCGGCAAAAACAATATTGTCAATACCGTCAAGCGCCTGCATTATGGGTTCGATCTCAATAGGTGAGAGGGTCTTAAGGCTGATAACTCTCGTGCCAAAACCGCTTTCCTCGCAGATTTTTGCGGATTGAATTGCATTCTCCGTAAGTCTGCCGTAGGTTATGATCGCATTTTTCGGATAAGAGCCGAAATCGCAATAATCAAATTGCGTGTCTTTAGTCATAAATCCAAGGTCAATATCGCTTCCCTTGGGATAACGTATAACAACAGGACCGTTTGCTTCTATTGCATTTTTACAACATTCTTCAAGCGATTCAAAGCTGTTGGGTGAATAGAAGGTTACGTTCGGAATTTCGGGAACAAACGCCGTATCAAAAATACCGTGATGCGTTGCGCCGTCGTTAGCGACAAGTCCCGAACGGTCGAGCATAACGATTATATGTAAATTCTGAAGCGCCGCATCGTGGATAAGCTGGTCGTAAGCTCTCTGCATAAAGGTCGAATATACCGCAAAAACGGGAATAATCCCTTCGGTCGCCATACCCGATGCAAAGGTAAGAGCGTGCTGTTCGGCAATACCGACGTCAAAAAATCTGTCGGGGAATAGCTTTGCAAAACGTGAAAGTCCCGTTCCGTCGGGCATAGCCGCAGTAATTGCAACGATCTTCTCGTTCTTTTCCGCTTGGTCGCAAATAATTTTGCCGAAACGTTCGGAAAAGCTTTCGCCTGAGCTTTCTTTGATCTTACCCGACTCAATATCAAAACCGGAAACACCGTGGAAAAGGTCGGGACGTTTTTCTGCAGGAGCATAACCCTTGCCCTTGGTGGTGCAGATATGGACTACACAGCTTTTCTTGTCGTCCTTTGCCTCACGGAAAACACGTTCAAGATGCTTTTCGTCGTTGCCGTCGAGAGGGCCGTAATAGGTAAGCCCGAACTGCTCAAAGAAGTTTTGGCTCATAACAACCTTCTTAACAACGTTTTTAACCGCAGTCGAAGCCTTTATAAGCGGTGAGCCGATAGCGGGAATACCTGCGAAAAATCTCTTAATTCCGTGCTTAAGATTAAAATATTTTGCACTCGAACGAACCTTCGAGAAATATCTGCTCATTCCGCCCACGTTGGGGGAAATACTCATATCGTTGTCGTTAAGAACGATGATAAGACGTTCGTTTTCAGAACAGTTGTTAAGTGCTTCGTATATCATACCGCCGGTGAAAGCACCGTCACCGACAACGGCAATAGTATAATTCTCTTTTCCGCAAAGCAAATTAGCCGCTGCGATACCTGCGGCGGCGGAAATACTTGTTGAACTGTGACCTGCACCGAATGCGTCGTGCTCACTTTCATCACGCTTCGGAAAACCGGAAATGCCGTTGAATTTACGCAAGCTGCGAAATTCTTCTCTGCGTCCCGTCAAGAGCTTGTGAACGTAGCTTTGATGTCCAACGTCAAATATAAATTTGTCTTCGGGTGAATCGAAAACTCTGTGGAGTGCGATAGTAAGCTCGACAACGCAAAGGTTTGCCGCCAAATGACCGCCGTTTTCCGATACCGTTTCCAAAAGTTCCTTTCGAATCTCGCTTGCAAGGAGAGCAAGTTCGCTCTCTTTTAACGCTTTAAGGTCTTTCGGTGAATTGATTCTTTCGAGGATCATTGTCTTTTGTCCGAATTCGGACTATCCTCCGTTAAGATTTTTATTTTCTGAACCCGCAAATGATCTTTGCGGAAATAAGTACGATGTTTGTGTTGTATTTTATTGCGAGGGATTTACCCATAGCCTTACCGCCGACGGTAACGGCGGAAATAAGGGAAGTGAGGGCAAGAGTAAGCATAAAAGCAATATCCGTGTCCATTGTGCTGAACAGCTTGATAGCGATTCCTGCGCCCGTAGCACCGCTGACGACACCTGCAATATCGCCAACGATGTCGTTGCAGAAAGAAGAAACCTTTTCTGCGTTGTTGATAAGCCAAACAGCCTTTTGACCGGTTTTAAGCTTTCTTGCCGCCATAGAGTTAAAGGGGCTTATGTCTGCGGTCGCAACCGCAAGACCGATTATATCGAAAATAATACCAAGAAGGATAATGGCAACCAAGACCGCTGCCGAAACAACGACGGACAATGCATTAACGACCTTGTCGCTTGCTGCGGAGAGTATTGCCGTAATGGCAAAGCTCATAGAGAAGGCGGCAACTATCCAGCCTGTATTGCCTTTCTTTTTGGTTTTCTTCTGTTTACTTCGGGGTAAAGGCTTATCGTCCATAATTTTCCTTTTCAAAAAATCCGTAATAAAAGATGGCGGCACAAAACGTAAACTTTGTGGCATGCGGTCAAGTAGGTTTTCCCCAAGGACTACTTCTTGTCGCCAATGAAGCGGTTCCCCTTTAAAGTCCTCGCCGAAGCATCACTGCGTTCGGGACTTGATTGCCTATAAGTCCACACTGCAATCCGTTTTGTGCCATAATGTCAAAAAGCCATGTAACAGCCTAGGAGTTTTCCTCGATGGCCCTTTTTATCTGCCTAATCCTCTTTTGCAGATATGATTTCAACAGGGATAATCCCGTCTTCGGTAGCTAATCTCCGACAGGGCACGACCTGTATCCGCCATATCCACGCAAGGCAGGCTACATCTATCCACAGCATCAAAATGCACCGCGTGATAGGTTTAATCTTTAATCTGTGCCCTCCTCGTATCTAACGGGAACCCACAGAAGAAAGCCTCCAAAGGTAAGTGGGTCGATTGCCGTATGCCATTACAGCCCGCCCACAGACCTATTCTCCCAGCACCCACCCTCAACTGGGCGTAGACAGCAAGCACAAGGAGCTTCATCGATTTGCCTTTACGCGTATTTTTAGGCACGCTTTCAGCAGCAAAGGGACAACTAGGATACTGCGCCATCGTTTATATTATACCATACTTGAACTGAAAATACAATACTATTTCTTTCGAATCAATATATAATCACAAAATTCGACCATATTCTTTTTCGAACAGTTATCGGGAAAAACATCCAAAAGTTTTTTCGCTTCCGTGATGTAATTTTTAGCATATTCAAACGCACCCTTTTCGGTAAGAAGGGAAGGGAACGTGCTCTTTTCCTGAAGCTCGTCCTTGCCGACGGTTTTACCAAGCTCTTCGGCGGTTGAATTGATGTCGAGAAGGTCGTCGGTTATTTGGAAAGCACGTCCGCAAAGCAGACCGAAATCGTTTGCGGCTTTCTTTTGTTCTTCCGTGGCATTTGCGGCAATACAGCCAAGAACGCAAGCGCAGGAGAACAAAGCACCGGTTTTAAGGTCTACAAGGCGTAAAAGCTCGTCAAGTGCTATCCTTTTGCCTTCGCTGTCAATGTCTATCTGCTGTCCGCCGCACATACCTAAAGAGCCCGATTTTTCGGCAAGCATAATAACTGCGTCTGCATTTTGCTCTTTATTGCATTTTGAATTTCTTCCTGCAACGGCAAAGGAATCCAAAGCAAGCGAATCCCCTGCGAGTATCGCCGTCGCTTCACCGAAAGCCTTGTGATTGGAAGGCTTTCCTCTGCGCATATCGTCGTTGTCCATAGCAGGGAGGTCGTCGTGTATCAACGAAAATGCCTGGATCATCTCGATTGCACAAGCATAATCAAGAGCATTCTCTTTATCAATGCCCAGCATATTGCAAAATTCAAGCACAAGATAAGCACGAAGCCTCTTTCCGCCGCCCAAAGCGGAATAGGCTATGGCCTCGTTAAGCCTGTCTGCACCGCCGTCTTTTTGATTTAAGATCTGCGAAAGACGGTTTTCTGTAATATCGGCATATTCTTTTAACGATTCAAAAAAACTCATTGCTCCGAAAACTCCTCTTCGGTGAGAATACCGTCCTTGACCTGAAGCAAGCGAACCTTTTCTTCTGCCTTATCAAGTCTTTCGGTGCAAAGCTTGACCAATGCCGAGCCTTCGTCAAAAAGCTTTATAAGGTCTTCCAAGGGCACGTTACCGCCTTCAAGCATCTTAACGATCTGTTCGAGCCTTGCCAAAGCCTGCTCAAAGGAAAATTCGTTTTTAACTTCGTTGCTCATGATCTATCTGCCTTTCTTTTGGTTCTTGCCCGACGATACCGCATTCTTAAGCAATTTAAGTTCTGTTCCGGTAAGCTCTCTGTACTCGCCGGTCTTAAGGTTTCCAAGCTGTATCGGACCAAGCGATATTCTTTGAAGCTTTGTAATATAAACCCCAACCTGCTCGCAAATACGTCGTATCTCTCTGTTTTTGCCTTCCGAGAGGGTAAACCGAACCTTGCTCATCGTTTCGTTACGGCTGATAAGCTCGACACCAACGGGAGATATCCTTTCGCCGTCAAGTTCTCGTACTGCACGAAGTCTGTCAAGCTCTTCGTTTTCGATCTTTCCTCTGGTGGTAACGGTGTAAACCTTTTTTATGTTGCCAGAAGGGTGCGTGATTGCGTTTGTAAGCTCGCCGTCGTTCGTCATAAGCAAAAGACCTTCACTGTTAAGGTCAAGCCTGCCGACAGGATAAACTCTCGTTCCGACATCAACGATGTCTGCAACGGTCTTTCTGCCCTTTTCGTCGTTCATAGTTGTGACGACACCCTTGGGTTTGTTTAAGATTATGTAAACTTTTCTTTCGCCGCTTTTAACAACGCTTTTGCCTTTGTAAAGGACAGCGTCGTTGTTTGGGTCGACCCTCATACCGAGAGTAGCCGTGCTTCCGTTTACGGTAAATGCGCCTGCTTCAATCTCTTTTTCCGCAGCACGTCTTGACATAAGTCCGCAATCCGCAACGTATTTTTGAAGTTTGATACTTTCCATTTTGTCTACAGCTTTTCGAATATCCTTTCCAAAAAGCTCTTCCTTTTTACGTTTATGTTTTCGATCGATATGATGTTGATTATGTAAACTTCATTACCTTTGTGTTTATAAACCGCTTTGCCGACGATCTCACCGCTTTTTATGGGAGCGTTAATACTTTCGGGGATAGAAAGCTCGATATCGGCTGTTGCTCCTTTCGGAAGACAAAGCTCAGCATCTTTTTCGTTTGTAACGCTCAAAAACGTATCTTCGCCGTTTACGACGGGTATCTCAAGGGTCAATTCACCCTTTGAAACGATTTTCGTCTTTTTGAAATTTTTAAATGCGCTGTCAAGCAATAGGGTGTGTGTCGAAGTAGGGGAAGAGTCCCCAAGCGTTACGGCAATAATCTCCAAACCGTCTCTTTCTGCACTGCTTACAAGGCATTTACCGTCTTTCTTGGTATAACCCGTCTTTCCGCCCGTAGCGCCGTTATATGTTTTTAAAAGCTTGTTGTGGTTGATAAGGAGCCTTCCGTTTTCAATGCCGTCATAACGCACTTTTATCGATTTTGTTGCCGAAATTTCGAAAAAAAGCGGATATTTCATCGCTTCTGCCGTAATGATCGCAAGCTCCCTTGCGGTCGTATAATGGTTTTCGTCGCTCAAACCGTGCGGGTTGGTAAAATGTGTATTCTCAAGCCCAAGCTCTTCTGCGCGGTCGTTCATCATCTTCGCAAAACCGTCAATGCTTTTTCCGCAATAAAGCGCAATAGCCGTTGCGGCATCGTTTCCGCTTTCGAGCAAAAGACAGTAAAGCAATTCACGTACCGTCAAAGGCTCTCCTTCTTTAAGATAGACCGAGCTTCCCTCAATACCGACCGCTTCCTTGGGTATAATAAATTCATCGTCGGGATAGGAATTTTCGATCGCAACCAACGCTGTCATGATCTTCGTCGTGCTTGCCATACCAAGCCGAGCGTCCGCATTTTTTGAATATAAAACGTTAAGACTTTCGGAATCTATAACTATTGCACTTTTTGCGCTGTTTGCGGGTATATCAGCGCCAAAATCAACGGTAACGGGACCTTCCTCGGGCAAAAGATGATTAAAAACGGCTTCGTCACTTTTAGCGGGGAATATCGGAATAAAAAGCGAAACCGCAAATAAAACCGAAACAAGCAAAGCAATATTGCGTTTTGACATAAAAACCCACCTCAGAAAAGATTATATTGAGGTGAATTTAGTTTTATACATTTTTGATTTTATAATATAATGCCTGCCTTGTCAACAAAAATGTTCATAAATTGGACTTCTTATAATGCTTGACAAAAGTATAATATATATTTATACTATATATAACTGTGTAAGGAGGCGTATTATGGCTGTACTTGTAACCGGCGGTACCGGATATATCGGTTCTCACACCTGTGTTGAATTCATCGAAAAGGGACAGGAAATTGTCATTCTCGATAACCTTTCAAATTCAAAGGCGGATGTCGTAGACCATATCGAAACCTTAACGGGCATCCGTCCGAAGTTTTACTGTGCCGACCTTCTCGATGTTGATGCGGTCAAAATGGTTTTTGACGAAAACGATATCGATACCGTGATCCATTTCGCAGGTCTTAAGGCTGTCGGTGAATCGGTTGCAAAACCGCTTGAATATTATACGAATAATATCGTCGGAACGCTAAACCTTCTTTCCGAAATGAGAACGCATAATTGCTTTAACCTCATCTTCTCCTCAAGCGCAACGGTCTACGGAAAACCGAAGACTGTTCCGATAAAAGAAGATTTCGACCTTACAACAACAAACCCCTACGGCACCACAAAGCTTTATATAGAGCAGATTTTAAAAGACCTTTGCTTTGCCGATAATCGTTTCTCGGTCGTGTTGTTACGTTATTTCAACCCTATCGGTGCGCACGCAAGCGGTCTTTTGGGCGATAACCCGAACGGTATCCCCAATAATTTGATGCCCTACGTGACACGTGTTGCAAAGGGAATCCTTCCTCACCTTTACGTTTTCGGTAACGATTACGATACTCCCGACGGAACGGGTGTCAGGGACTATATCCACGTTCTCGATCTTGCATCGGGACATTATGCTGCTCTTAAAGCGCTTTCCGAAAGAGGAGTGCATATCTATAATCTCGGCACGGGCAACGGATACAGCGTTTTGGATCTGATAAATGCCTTTGAACGTGTAAACGGTGTTAAGATACCTTATCAGATCGCCGAACGACGTCCCGGCGACATAGCCGAATGCTATGCCGATGCATCGAAAGCCGAATTTGAGCTTGGCTGGAAGGCAGAAAGAAGCCTTGACGATATGTGTGCGTCTGCTTGGAATTTCGAAAAGAACCTTTAATTTTTAGGAGTGATAACTTGTTTCGTAATTTTATGATGGGCCGTTACGGTAACGACCATCTTAATATGGCATTGATGATCGCATCACTTGCTCTCGGTATACTTTCTATGATGTTTGCAGGTGTTGTTGATGCTATCTTTGCCTTGTTGCAGTTCATTTTTCTCTGCTTTTGGTTGTTCCGTGCGTTCTCACGTAATTTCCAAAAACGCCAAAGAGAGAATATGTCGTTCCTGCGTGTTTGGACAAAAGTCAAAAATAAGTTTTCTGCCGTTTCGGGTTTTGTTAACAGACTTAAAGACAGAGAACACAGATATTTCAAATGCCCCGACTGTAAATCCCGCCTTCGTGTTCCGAAGGGGAGAGGGAATATAACGATAACCTGCCCTAAATGTAAAACAAAGTTTGATAAAAAGAGTTAAGAAAGGTACTGTTAATATGAAAAAAACGGTTGCAATATTGCTTTCTCTCGTAATGCTTGTCTGCGTTTTCGCATCTTGCGGAGATTCTGATGAACACCAGCATTTCGAAACCCGTACCGCCGCCTTCTACGGAGGTATGGCAAAGGATTCCTTCTGGTTTAAAATGTCGTTCACCAATAACGGAGAGACTTATGTGTTTACACAGGCTACCAACGGTAAAAACGTAACGACTATCGAAGACCACGACGGCACCGAGAGGGATACCTATCAGCTGTTGGAAGGCAATAGGCTTCATATATTGAACGTTTCAAGAAAAACCTATGACACGATAGTAAACGGCAAGGGACAAAACTTCCTCTTTGCCGACTATAATGCTTCGATGTTCAATAACCCCAAAAAGACCGATAACGAAGAATTTGAAGGCAAGACCTATTATTGCGAGACCTTCTCCACTTCTTCCTATACCGACGGTGCGATTTCGGGTGAGAATAAATATTATTTCGACGGCAACAAGCTTGTTGCAATAGAGATAATCGACGGCGGCGACCTCATAATGGTTATGCGTTTTAAAGAATATTCCAACACTATCCCGAAAGACGTTTACGTTGAGATCCCCAAAGATTTCGAAGGAGAGACCCTTCAGGTCGAAAACGAGATCGACTACAACGAATATTGGGGCGATCTAACTCCGTAATAGATGAATAAATCACCCCGCAAAACACACGGTTTTGCGGGGACCCCAATAAAATAAAAAGCCAAGTCGGTCAATTGACTTGGCTTTTTGTGTATAAATTAGTCTTCGTATTTGTTTTTGGAAGAAATAGTAATGCCTGCGACAAGCAAAATAACACCAACCGTAAAACACACAGCACCGATAGGTGTATTCAATTTGTTGGCGAACATACCGATCATTCCGCCACCGATACCGCTTCCTATACAGGAAAGATACTTTTTCATAATATGCTCCTTGGAAATAGTGAAGTTTGGCTTTGCCAAGTGAAGCCATGCCTACGGCATAGTGAAGTTGCTCCTGCGGAGCAGTGAGGTTAAGTGTTCCGAATATCGTCCCGAAGGGACACTTCATGCACGGAGTGCGCTTCACTTCCGAAGGAAACTTCACGTTCCGCAAAGCGGAACACTTAGATAAAAAAAGACTTGCGTACGCAAGTCTTTTTTTGGTGGGGACTACAGGGCTCGAACCTGTGACCTCC
Source organism: Eubacteriales bacterium (assembly GCA_045536935.1). Lineage (GTDB taxonomy): Bacteria > Bacillota > Clostridia > Oscillospirales > CAG-382 > Coliplasma. Next base: position 96,635 of record JAZSOO010000023.1, read on the forward strand.
TGCTTGTAAGGCAGATGCTCTCCCAGCTGAGCTAAACCCCCATATTTGCGTTGCACTATCGGCAACGCAGACTATAATATCACAACTCGGAAGAGTTGTCAATAGAAATTTTCAATTTTTTTGAAAAAAATTTATGCGAAGTTAAAGTTGTCTTTAACGGCAGAGATAACGTTGCTTACCGATTCGTAATATTCTTCGGGCGCAACAAGCGTGATGAGGAAAACTTCACCGTAACGGCAACAGATGACCTGGTCGGAAATATAGGTGCGGTCGTTCATCTTGGACGAATACTTAACCTTAAGCGCAGGAGCATCGTCAAGATATTTGTCGGGTTCGTTGTATTCTACCGTTTCGATCTCTTTGAAATCGGCAAATACCTTTTCAACCTCGGTCTTGTGGCTTTCCCAATAGTCCTTTGCGGTCATATCGCTTTGCGGAAGGGTAAAAGCAAGAACCGTAAGCGTTGCATATTCGGCAACAGCGTCGCTCGGGTTGCAGTCAAACTGGATCTCAATAACACCGTCATTACGGATAAGCTCCCATTGTTCGGGATAGGTGAAGCTGTAACCGACAGCTTCGTTACCTGCGTCCTTGCCTGCAAGCTTCATACCGTCTGTAACTTCGGTCGGGTCTTTACTGCAAGAAGCAAAAGAGATAAGCGTTAACAATGCTAATATAATTATAAAGAATCTTTTCATTATAAATTACTCCGTTTATGAATCCTTAGTCACGTTCATATAAGTATCTTTTTCAAAGGTTCTGTAATAAACCTTTTTAATATCCTTGCCTGCGTGGAACTTAATTCTGACGTTGCCCTTCGAATCTGCAGGCAAAACCTTTTCACCGCTTGAAGAGGCATATACGGTTATGTAAAGCTTGCCGTCTTCCTTTTCATAGGTGTATTTGGAAATATCTTTACCGTTGATCTTGCAATTAAACTTGCCCGAAAAGAAACCGTGTTCGTCGAGCTTAAGATTGCTGACCTCGAGCTGGTCGTAATCAAGAGGATCGTCATTATACAAATATGCGTTGTAGATCCAAAAGAAAATACCGACACCGATAAGCAGGGAAGCCAAAACAATGATATATACTCTGTATTTTGCCAAAATCTTTAACTCCTTAATATCAAGTAACTATTATTATACTGCGTTTTAACTAAAAACGCAATACCCGAATGTGTAAAATTTCGTTGTATTGTATTTCCGAAAAACTTTCTTTTCGTCGAAAAATGTGTTATACTGTCCAAAGTAAGAATTTTCAGAGGTAGAATAATGTCGGAAATTAAAAATAAAGAGAATCCTCTCGGTTATGAAAAAATACCGAAGCTTTTAATGAAATTCGCAGTACCAAGCGTGGTTGCGATGCTCGTAAGCTCGTTCTATAACGTTGTCGACCAGATATTTATCGGTCAGTACGTCGGTCCGATCGGCAACGCCGCAACGAATATCGCCTTCCCCGTGACGACGATATGTATGGCGATAGCGCTTTTGGTCGGAATCGGCGGTGCTTCACGTTTTTCGATAGAACTCGGAAAAGGCGATAAAGAAGAAGCTCGTGAATGTGTAGGAAACGCCGTTTGGTCTGCTTTGATATTAGGTACCATCTATGCAGTAATAGCAGGTGTTTTTGCCGAACCTATGCTTAATGTGTTCGGTGCGACCGAAGGCTCTCTCCCGTATACGCTCGATTATGTGAACGTTATCGTTTACGGTATCCCGTTTTTGATCCTTTCCAATGTAATAAGCAACTTCATTCGTGCCGACGGAAGCCCAAACTATTCAATGGTATGTATGCTTGTCGGTGCGGTGATAAATACCGTTCTCGATGCCGTCTTCGTTGCCGATTGGGGCTTGAATATGGGAATGAAGGGTGCGGCAACGGCAACCGTGATTTCCCAGATGATCTCTTTCTTTATTGCAGCTGCATATCTTTTCCGCTTTAAGAGCGTGAAATTGAGCTTTGATAAATTCACCTTTGATCTCCGCAAATCCCTCAAGATCGCTTCTCTCGGTATGAGCAATAGCCTAAACCAATTGGCGATCTGTGCCGTGCAGATAACGATGAATAATTTGTTGGCGCACTACGGTGCACTTTCGATCTACGGCGAAGATATCCCGATTGCCGCATTCGGTGTCGTTATGAAGGTCAATTCGATACTTATATCTATATTCATCGGTGTTGCGCAGGGTACACAGCCTATAATCGGTTTCAACTACGGTGCGAGAAAATTCGACCGTTCGAAAGCCGTCTGTAAAATAGCGTCGGCAATATGCTTTGCCTGCGCCGCTGTCGGAACGCTTATGTTCCAGTTTTTCCCCGAATATATCCTTTCGGTGTTCGGTTCGGGCGATGCACTTTATATGGAATTTGCGGTAAGAACTATGCGCACTTTCCTAATGTTTATAATGCTTAACAGTATGCAGATGATATTCGCAAACTATTTCTCTGCGATAGGAAAACCCATAAAGGGCGTGATCCTTTCGATGTCACGCCAATTCCTGCTTATAATTCCGCTCATGCTGATATTACCCCTCTTTTTCGAGCTTAACGGGATCCTCTATGCCGCCCCTATAACCGATTTCACGTCTTTCATTATTGCGGCATTCTTTATGATACGTGAATTCCGCCTTCCCGAATATAAAAAGCAAAATATATAGAACGATAGTTTAAAGAACCTCAAAAAACGAGGTTCTTTAAATTTTGCTTAAATTTTGTTGTTTTTTTACAAAAACCTATTGCAAAAGTAAAATATAATTGTTATAATATGTTATCATATTAATCAGGAGGACATTATTATGAAAAAATTATCTCTTTTCTTGGCGCTCGCAATGCTTCTTACAGTAGGCGGTGTTTACGCTGTATGGACGTATACTCAGAGCACCGACGTTATGGACATCACCACATCGTCCGTTATCGATATGACGGCTGCTACGTCTATCGGTACCTATGGCCAGTACGATTTTGATAACAAGCTCGTTATGACCGTAGATCCCAAGGAAGGCACCACACACACCACCTCCCTTATCCTCGAAGGTACTATAACCATCACCTTCACTCCCAATACCTTTGCTCCTACGGAAGTTAAGGAAAACGGCATTACGTCTTACTTCTCCCACGATCTTGCTGTAGCTCCTTGGCAGTACGATGGTAAGGATATTATCACTCTTGATAACGATGCTCACACTATCGGTACCGTAAACAGCAATGAAGAAAGAAAATGGACCAAGAACGCAGACGGCACGTTTACATACGTAATTCAGGCAGAAGATCTTGCAGAACATATGATTTTGACCGAATTCGTGCTTGATACCAAGACTGAATACGATGCATACGATGACGCACTTGCTGCAGGTCAGATCAGATTCCACATCTCCGACGGTATTAAGGGTACCGAAAATCCGTAATATACAGTTCAAGCGTTTAAGATCCCTGTGATCGGCGTGATATAATATAAGAAGGAAGCATTATGTCATCGTACGATATTTATGTTTTTGTCCTTTGCCTTATCGTTTTCGTTATGCTTGCCGGACTTTCAACGGCAATGATCGCTCATATTTATAAGCTTACAAAAAAGCTTATCTCGGTGGGCGCAGAGGACGAGAAGATAACGAACGAATATAGAAAATCATTCACAAAATCAAAAATATGGGACGTTTTCGACAAGGCGGTTTCTATCGTGTTGGTCGTCGTTATGTTCTGTGTGTTCGCATTCTCGGTCTATATGCACGCAACTGAAGATAAGAACCCCAACGGGATACCTTCTCTTAAGGTTGTAAAATCACCGTCAATGTCGTATGCACACGAGGATAACGAATACCTTTTCGAAAACGGTATCGAAGACAGACTGCAAACGTTCGATATTATACTCACCCATCATATTCCCGATGAATACGAGCTGGAGCTTTATGATATAGTTCTTTACGATACCGACGATAAGACCGTCGTACACAGAATTGTAGAGATAGAAGAGCCGAACAGCATCCACCCCGATTGCCGTTATTTCGTGCTTCAGGGTGATGCAAACAAATATCCCGATAAGATACCCGTCTATTATTCTCAGATGAGAGGAATCTATCGTGGGGAGCGTGTTCCGTTTGTTGGAAGCTTCGTTATGTTTATGCAATCACCTGCAGGCTGGATGTGTATTTTGCTGATAATCATCGGCACTATTGCGGCACCTGTTATGGAAAAGAAGATCAACGAGCAAAAACGCCTTCGTCTTATAAAGATCGGCGTGATCGGTGCTCCCGAATCTGATTCCGAATCTTCAAATACGGAATCAAACTAACGGGGAGGCTGACTATGAGACGTTCGCTTGTATCTTTATTATTGCTTTGTCTTGTTCTGTGTTTGTCTGTCAGCGGAGCTTTTGCGGCATGGACTTTTTCCGAAAGCTCCTGCGATGAAGTCGAAACGCTGTCACGTTTCAAATTTATGGCGTGGTCGGGTGCAGAGGTATTGCCTGACGAAGACGATACGGGTGATAACCACCGTAAGCTTATCGAGGCAATACTGAACGGTAAGATAACCAATTCCAACGGAACCGTCACTCAGCTTGGACTTAATTCTCCCGGTTCGTATATAAATAATGAGATCAGTGACAGATCGTCGAGCTGGCTCGGAAGATCCGATACTCTTGGAAGTATGGACTTTTGGGAACGTAACGATATTAATAATTATTTCAATACCAGCACGGAAAATATCTCTTTTGTGTTATATTTTCCTAACGGTGTTTCGGATACTTATTATCTCTATACGACCAGTGAAGCATTGGGAAGCGGAAACACTCCCGCAACTCCGATAGGAAGCTATATCGAACCTATATACCGCACCATTTTGAAAAAGAATGCTCAAGGTGTTTGGGTAGCAACAGAAACTAAGGTCGGTAAAGCAAAATCCGCTTGGTACGATAACCGTATCACGGGAAGCTTGCTGAGATACCCATCGTTTGATCCAAACACTTGGTTGGAAACAACACAGAATGATTAATGAAAAATAAAAAGAGCAGATTTCATATCTGCTCTTTTTGTATTAAATCCGATTTTAGATTCTTGCTTTGATTTCGTCAGCCTTGTCGGTGATCTCCCATCTAACGCCAAGCTCTTCACGGCCGAAATGACCGTAAGCCGCAAGGTTCTTGTAGATAGGCTTTCTAAGGTCGAGAGTTTCGATGATCGCAGCAGGACGAAGGTCGAATACTTCGTTTACGATCTCTGCAAGACGTTCGTCGGTAACCTTACCGGTGCCGTTGGTGTTAACGAGAACCGAAAGAGGTCTTGCAACGCCGATAGCGTAAGCGATCTGAACTTCACATCTTTCGGCAGCGCCGGAAGCAACGATGTTCTTTGCAACGTAACGTGCCATGTAAGCAGCAGAACGGTCAACCTTTGTCGGGTCCTTACCGGAGAATGCACCGCCGCCGTGGGAAGCATATCCGCCGTATGTATCAACGATTATCTTACGGCCGGTAAGACCGCTGTCGCCGTGAGGACCGCCTACAACAAATCTTCCCGTGGGGTTAACGTAGATCTTGGTGTTGTCGTCCATATATTCCTTCGGAACGGAGGGAAGGATAACTTCACGAATGATGTCTTCTCTGATCTGTTCGAGAGTGATTTCTTCTGCGTGCTGAGAAGAAACTACGATAGCATCAACACGAACGGGTTTGTTGTCTTCATATTCAACGGTAACCTGAGTCTTTCCGTCGGGACGGAGATAGGGAAGAGTACCGTTCTTGCGAACCTCTGTAAGACGCTTGGACATGTGCTGTGCAAGCGAGATAGGCATCGGCATAAGCTCGGGAGTTTCGTTGCAGGCAAAGCCGAATACCATACCCTGGTCGCCTGCGCCGGTGTCCTTGTCGTCCTTCATTTCACCGCTCTTTGCTTCAAGCGCTTTGTCAACACCCATAGCAATGTCGGGAGACTGACCGTGGATCGCAGTGATAACACCGCAGGTATCGCAGTCAAAGCCCTTTTCGCTGTGGTCGTAACCGATGTTACGAACGGTTTCACGTGCGATAGTCTGAAAATCGGGCTTTGCGTTGGTGGTAATTTCACCCATAACGAGGATAAGACCGGTCGTGCAAGCAGTTTCGCAAGCAACACGGGCCATGGGGTCTACAGCAAGGATAGAGTCAAGGACTGCATCGGAGATCTGGTCACAGATCTTATCGGGATGTCCTTCGGTAACAGATTCACTGGTAAAAAACTTTCTCATAATATTCTCCTTTTCAAAAATAAAACGTTCTTTGACAGATGTATCAAAGAACGTAACTTCAACTCTTTTCAACATCTCATCTTTCGATAAATTAATCGCTGAATTGACACCTTGCATAAAAAGTAGGTTGTCGTGGTTTCACAGGGCAGCTCCCTCCGCCACTCTTGATAAGAATGTACCTTAATAATAACACGCATTATGTAATGTGTCAAGAACAATATGAAAAATATTTTTTCTGAAAAATCGAAAAAAATTGAAAATAGGTATTGACAAATAAAAAATCATCTGCTATACTAACCAAGCTGTTGCGGAAAAGGCAACTACATGGCGGAATAGCTCAGTTGGCTAGAGCAATCGGTTCATACCCGATAGGTCGTGGGTTCAAGTCCAACTTCCGCTACCATAAACGGCCCGTTGGTCAAGCGGTTAAGACACCGCCCTTTCACGGCGGTAACAGGAGTTCGATTCTCCTACGGGTCACCAAAAATCCTCCGAACTTGTTCGGAGGATTTTTTACTTCTTGCTTTTTAACTTTTCCCCATTACTTTTCCCGGACTTCCGAACAAAGGAAGTTTTTTATTTTTGCTCATCTTAAAAAATTAAAGAAATGTTTTTTGTTTTTTCAACTATTGTATTCTGTTATTTGATATGATAAAATAAACTTTGAATTAATATATAAGGAATACGAAATATGTTCAAAAGCATTTTCGGTAAATATCTGACGGCATTTACGGTGATCCTCGTTTGCTGTATATCTGCCGTACTGCTTGCCGTTTCTTCCCGTATAGCCGTTGACAGCTATAACGTGCAAAAAAGCACGATGGAAAATTCAGCAGGAAACATTAGTATAGTCGTCGAGGGTTATCTTAAAGATAACGGATACGGAAGTATATATCAGGCTTTCGGCAACAGAAGCGAGCTTCAAAGGCTTCTCAACTATACCGCAAGCAGTTCTTTGTCACAAATCTATATTTTCGACGATAACGGATCGCTCGTCGCAACGACCGATATAGATTATCAACAAGGACGGTTTGCGCTGACGCAATCGGCAAAAAACATCTTGTTCACCACCGATGACAGCTTTGCGATAAGCAATATCGACGGTTTCTTCGATTCAAACCAGTTTAACAGCTATACGGTTTCCCGTGTTGACGGAAAGGATTTTGCCGTACTTGCAAGTATGCGTAATTACAGCCGTGTGGTCTTCACAAAGGAGATCATAATTGCGGCAATAACGGTTGCGCTTTGGGTGTTCTTGGCGGCTATGATTTCGTTGTACGTAATCTCACGCAGAACCACAAAACCGTTAAGCGATATAGTAACTGCGGCAAAAAGCTATGCAAAAGGCAGATTTAAACAGAAGATCGAGGTCGTCGGTCAGGACGAGGTTGCAGAGCTTGCATCGGCAATCAACGATATGGCGGAATCCTTAAACCGTATCGACGAAGAAAGAAACGCCTTCCTCGGCAACGTTTCTCACGACCTTAGAACCCCGATGACGACGATAGCAGGCTTTGTCGACGGTATTCTCGACGGAACGATACCGCCCGAAAAACACGAATATTACCTTAATATAATCTCGCAAGAAGTCAGAAGACTTTCCCGTTTGGTAAACACTCTTTTAGAGGTCACACGTTTGGAAAGCGGAACGGAAATGAAGCCTACGGACTTTAATTTCTCGGAAACTGCAAGAACCGTTTTGATATCTCTTGAATCCAAGATAAGCAAAAAGAATATAGATATTGCTTTCAATACGGGTGATGACGATATTTTCGTAAACGCCGACCACGATTCTATCCATAGAGTAATTTTCAATCTTATGGATAATGCCGTTAAGTTCACCCCCGAATCGGGTAAGATATCAATAAATATATCGCTTGTTTCGGACGGCAAAAAGAAGAAAAAGGCGTTTTTTGCAATAAGAAATACGGGCGAAGGTATCCCGAAAGAAGAATTGCCGCACGTTTTCGACAGATTTTATAAGACCGACCGTTCACGAGGTTTGGATAAAAGCGGAACGGGATTGGGTCTTTATATTGCAAAAACGATGATAATGAATCACGGCGAAGAGCTCACCGTCGATTCTGTTCAGGGAGAATATACGGAATTTGTGTTCACTCTTCCCGTTGCCGTTAACGAAGTGCCGCACAGACATACGGTTAAAGAATGATTTAAGTGAAATTATATATCTTGTAATCAAATAAAAGGAGTATTAAAATGTCGGAAAATAACGATTTTGATTTCAACAACCAAACACCGCTTCCCGACGGAAATAAACCCGATTATTCTTACAAATGGAACGGTTCCGAACATAATAATAACAAGAAATCGGGCTTTAATATCGCAATAATAACCGTAGTAGCGCTCATTTTGGCGACGGTAATTATTTCTGCGTTTATGATATCGGGCAATATCAATTCAAAACCCAATGATGAATCGGGAAGTATCGCAGACGTTTCGATAACCAGCGAACCCGATAAACCCGATAAACCCGGCGAGGGAGGAAAGCCCGGCGAAAGCGGAAAACCCGATAAAGACGATAAACCGCCCAAGAACGAAAATGAAGTTCCCAATTTCACTCCTTCCGGCGATTCTAATCTTGATCTTTCCACTGCCTTGACGCAGATCTATGCAAACTGTTCCCCCTCTTGCTGTACGGTAAGCGTAACCTACGGTATGGGCGGAGGCTATTCAATAGGCAGCGGATTCGTAATTGATGCAAAGAACGGCTATATTGCAACCAACCACCACGTCATCGAAGATGCCGCAGATATCAAGGTCGTTTTCTACGACGGCAAGGAATATAAAGCAGAGCTCATCGGAAGTGATTCCGTAACCGACCTTGCGGTTCTTAAGATTGAAGCTGAAGGACTTGTCGAAGTCGAGCTTGGCGATTCAAACGCAATCACCGTCGGCGAAAATGTTGTTGCGATAGGCACTCCTTACGATATAACTCTCGCAGGCACGATGACAACGGGTATAATCAGCGGTGTTAAACGCAACGTTGATATAACCAACGATGCAGGCAAGGTCATAAAGACAATGACGTTAATTCAAACCGATTGCTCTATAAACCCCGGTAACAGCGGCGGTCCTCTTATAGATATGGCAGGCAACGTAATCGGTATAACCTCGTTAAAGCTCGTCGATGAACAGTTTGAAGGAATCGGCTTTGCAATTCCCATAACCGATGCAACCGAGATATTCAAAAAGCTTATCGCAGGTGAAGATATCGGTGAAAGCGGAATCGCAAGCGCATCTCCGTTGATAGGTATAACCGTCACGGACGTTCAAACGGGACTTGCCTCGCTCGGCATAAGACCTTCCTGCGAATATCCCGAAAAGGGCGTGTTTGTCGTTGAAGTAACCGTTTCTTCGGCTGCATATAAGGCAGGTCTCGGAGCATATAACATCATCGTCGATTTCAACGGCGATAAGATCGAAACCAGTGACGATCTCACAAACGCTCTTGCAAAATATAAAGCAGGCGCAACCGTTCAAATGACGGTGTTCCAATTCAACCGAAGCTTCAGCGCAGGCGAATATAAAACCATCGAATTTAAGCTCGACGCCGCAAAATAAAAACAAAAGAGCAAGAATGAAGGATACCTTCGTTCTTGCTCTCTGTTTATTTACTGTACCCTGATATAAGCCCCATAGCTGTAACCGTTAATGCCGTTGTAGGAAACTAAAAACCAATCACCGCTTTGACCTTTGATGGTAATACGGCTTCCGTTCGGAATCTGTCCGACGATGTCTGCGTTAAGGTCGGGCGCATTTCGTACGTTAAGACGACCGCCTTCGGTAACGACAACACCGCTTTGCGTTTGGTCGGCAGGGTCTATAAGTGTCAATCCGAAATAATCGGCAACCGACTGCGAAAGATTTCTTGCAATGGCCTGAAGATTGTTTTTTATCCATTCTGCGTCGCTTGCGTTGTCGTGATACGCAAGCTCAACAAAAACCGTGGGCGCACGTGTGTTGTTGATCTCATAGAGCTGTGTGGTGGGAATGGCACGAACCTTGTCGGGGTCGGGATAGATCTTTTTAAGGTTTGCGACAAAAATATCCGCACCACGCTTGCCGTTAACGCTGGTAGGGTAGTAATAGATGTCGCTGCCCGTTTGCCTGCCGTAGTTTGCAGTGCCCGAAGCATTGGAATGAAGTGCAAGATGTAGACCGTAATCACGCTCGTTCGATAAACGGACCGAGTCCCCGACCGAGCCTTCGGGATTGTTTCTCGTGAAGGTAATACCGCTCGCCGTAAGATACGGTTCCATATAATCGGCGATAAGGTTCATATAGTATTCTTCACTACCGCTTCCGTCGTAGTATTGGTTAAATTCCTGCGTTGACGGACTTAAAAATAATAATGGCATATAAATCTCCTCCTTCTAAGGATATTATATGTAAAGCACCGAAAAAGTTGAAAAAATAGGAAAAAAACTATTGACAAAGCCCTTTCTTTATGGTAATATATCGGAGCACAAAGAAGTAGAGCCTTGCTCTCACCCTGCGGCAAAAAGCCTTGCTCGGTCAATATCATCAATGTCGGCAATATCTTTGTCGGCGGTATTTGGCTGTGCAAAGCGGGTTTTCTGCTTTGCTTTATTTTTTTGTTAGATTATTTTGGAGGTGTCCTCTCATCGCGGCTAAACCTAATGCTTCTATTAATGAAGACATCAAATCCCCCGAAGTCCGTGTCATAGGTGCGGACGGCAACCAGCTCGGCGTTATGAAGATCGCCGAAGCGATCCGCCTCTCTAACGAGGCAGAGCTCGACCTTGTCGAGATCGCTCCTGATTCTGTTCCTCCCGTATGCAAGATTATGGACTACGGAAAATACCGCTTTGAAAAAGAAAAGCGTGAAAAGGAACAGCGCAAAAAACGCCAGATCATTGAACTTAAGGAAATTCAGTTGAAGTGCCGTATCGACACTCACGATTTCAATACAAAGTTAAACCATACGCTTAAATTCCTCGCACAGGGCAATAAGGTCAAAGTCATCGTTAAGTTCTTCGGCCGTGAAATGGCGCATACCGAACTTGGTGCACAGCTTCTCGACAGATTCGCAGAAGGATGCGGCGAAAACGCCGTTATCGAAAAGAAACCCCTTCTCGACGGAAGAAATATGACAATGATCCTCGCCCCGAAAAAGTCTAAATAACTGAAAGGAAACAACATCATGGGAAAAATCAAAACACACAAGGCTTCCGCAAAGCGCTTTTCTCTCACCGCAACCGGTAAGATTAAGATGAACCGCCCCGGCAAGCGTCACAAGACTGGTCTTAAGCCCAGCAAAACCAAGAGAGCACTCCGCAAGGCATCTTATGTCAGCGCTGCTCGCTACGACGATCTTAAGAGAATGATCCCCTATAAATAAACGGAGGTTTGTGAAAGATGGCAAGAATTAAAGGCGCACTTGCGACCAGAAAAAGAAGAAATAAGATGCTCAAGCTCGCAAAGGGCTATTGGGGCGCAAAAAGTAAACATTTCAAGATGGCAAAGCAGGCTGTTCTTAAGAGCGGCAACTATGCTTTCGCCGGCAGAAAAATGAAGAAGAGAGACTTCCGCTCTCTCTGGATCACCCGTATTTCCGCAGCATGCAAAGCAAACGGTATCAACTACTCTCGCTTTATGTACGGTCTTAAGAAGAGCGGCATCGAGCTCAACCGTAAGATGCTCAGCGAACTTGCAATCAACGATAAGGAAGCATTTGCAAACCTCGTTGAAACCGCAAAGAACGCTCTTTAATTTAAGAACGAATAATTAGGAATTTATTAAAATCTTTTGTTGACATCTGTCGAAAGCTTTGATATAATGTCACCATTAGATTTAATTTCCTCGTAAACAGGATGTAAGGGAGGGTTACAAAATGGCAGAGATCAGAGTTAAGGAAAACGAAACTATCGATAGCGCTCTCCGCAGATTCAAGAGATCCTATCTCAGAAGCGGTGTTCCGGCTGAAATTCGTAAGAGAGAACATTACGAAAAGCCCAGCGTAAAGCGTAAGAAGAAGTCCGAAGCGGCACGTAAGCGCAAGTTCAGATAAGTTATATCTGCGATTTTGTTCTTTAAAAGAATACAAATAAATGCAACGGTTTTTACGCCGTTGCATTTTTTGTTTTTTTTATTGTCGCAGTGTAGGCTGGTTTTAAATTACTGCCTTATCCCTGCGAAACATTTTTTATTTTTGCGGTGTAGGTTGGTTCGAATTACTGCCTCCTCTCCGTGAAACGTTTTATATTTTCACGGTGTAGGTTATTCGAATTACCGCATTATCTCAGTGAAACAAAAGACTTTGTTGTTTTCATTGTAGGGGAGGGTCGACGGGGTCCCCGCAAAACTTGTTTTGTGGGGTAATAAACCCTCCCGAACTCATAAAAATCTGTTGTTTCAAAGTAGGGAGAAAGCGTCCTCGACGGTCCGCACGGTGCAATACTGCTCTAAACCCCAAAAACCTTTTTTGCGTTGCCGGAATATATCCTGTCCTTTTCTTCTTCCGAAAGACCGATCCTTTCGATCTCGTCAAAGGCGAAATTCGTGTTCCAAAGCGGATAGTCACTGCCGAACATAACCTTGTCAACACCGTGCTTTTCGATAAGGTTATAAAGTCCCTTTTCGTCCATACCAAGCATAGCCTCGCTCGTGTCGGTATAGACGGGTGCGCCGATAAGATATTTCTCCGCCTCGTCCCAAACGCTGTAACCGCACATGTGTGCCGCAATGATAACAAGCTCGGGTATCTTTTCAACAATGTTCAAAATACGCTTCGGTGTTGAAAAATCGGTCGTCCTGTCGCCTGCGTGAAAGAGTATCGGCATATTCAAACGGGCGCATTCCTTGTAGATCTCAATAGCATTTTCATCGTCAACGTAAAAATGCTGAAAATCGGAATGTATCTTAATGCCCTTTGCGCCGAGCGCCTTCGTGCGCTCGATCTCTTTAACAGCATTGTCAAATCCCATAGCAGGGTGGAATGACGAAAGGGGAATAAACCTATTGTCGTTATTTGCACTTTCAAGAAGAAAGTTGTTTCCGACCTCTGCTTTGTCAGGCTTTAAGGTCGCCGAAGAAATAACAAATCTGATGTTATCAAACTTCGATGCACCCTCGAAAAGACCTTCCGCCGTGCCGTTGCCCTGACGGGGAATACCGTAATAGTTAACGATGTTGTCGGCGGCTCTCGTTGCAAGCTTTTCGGGGAAAATATGTGTATGTACGTCAATAATTTCTCTTGTGATATTCATTTCTTTGCCTAACCAAAATCAAATCGGCAAGCAACCTTCCGTGGTGCCTGCCGACTTTTTGTCGGGGTCCCCAAGAAGTCACAAGACTTCTTGGGGTGATTAATTTGTGAATTATTCTTCGTCTTCTGCTTCTTCTTCGTCTTCGTCGTCTTCGATTTCAACGAGGTTGAGAACCTGTCCGCAGGAAGGACATTCAAGCTCGTCAATGTCTTCAACGTCACATTCGTCGATATAAACGGGTTCGCCGCAAGCAGGACATTCAAGCTCGAGACATTCGCAGCAATCACAGCAATCGCAATCGTCTTCGCAATCGTCACAATCGCAGCAGCCGCAATCGTCATAATCGTCGTAATCGTCGCAATCGCAACAATCACAATCGTCGTCACAGTAAAGATCTTCTTCAACTGCGCCGAGGTCTTCGTCGATTTCTTCGATATAATCGTTCAAAGTTGCGGTTTCGTCTTCAAGGTCGAGGATAGAAAGGGAAAGATCTTCAAGAAGATCAGCCATAGCAGCGAGAATTTTGCCTTCGCCCTTGCTTGTGTCGATCTCCATACCTTCCATAAGACCTTTAATGTATGCAGCCTTTTCAGATACGTTCATTATTCATATCTCCTTTTTTATTTTTGCGATGCAAGTAAGCACAAAATCGAACCTTCTCGACCGCAAGTTTTTTATTGTCACGACACAGGTTATAAATAATCAAACCATATCATCGTGAGAACTGTAATTCTTGTTGTTTGAGAAAGTTATATTGTAGGGGAGGGTCGACGGGGTCCCCGCAAAACTTGTTTTGTGGGGTAATAAACCCTCCCGAACTCTTTCTCTTATGTTGTTTCTATCGTCTATGATTTATACAATAGAAATCACATATTTTTCAAGGACATGCGCCTTGAAAAATATACCTATGATGTCCGCGTGTTTGGACATTTATGCACAAACACGGCGCGAGCGCACGGACATCTTAAAACCGAATGAAAACCGTGCGTTTTCATTCGAACGCGATAGCGTTAGTTTACTCTTTCAAGATATTCGCAGGTTCTGGTGTCGATCTTGATAATATCGCCTTCGTTGATGAAGATCGGAACCTTAACTTCAGCGCCGGTCTCAACGGTAGCGGGCTTGGTAACGTTGGTAGCAGTGTTGCCCTTAACGCCGGGTTCGGTAGCGGTAACTTCAAGCTCAACGAACATCGGGGGTTCGAGAGAGAATACGTTGCCCTTGTAGGACATAAGCTTGCAGGTCATACCTTCCTTAACGAACTTAAAGCTGTCGGGAAGCTTGTCTTCGTTGAGGGGAACCTGGTCGAAGGTTACGGGATCCATAAAGTAGTAAAGATCGCCGTCGGTGTAGCTGTATTCCATTTCCTTTCTTTCTACCATCGCCTGAGGGAATTTAGCGGTGGGGTTGAAAGAAGTTTCGATAACCGCACCGGAAATGATGTTTCTCATTTTAGTTCTTACGAATGCCGCACCTTTACCGGGTTTAACGTGCTGGAATTCGATAACCTGCATAAGCTGGCCTTCCATTTCGAAAGTAACGCCGTTTTTGAAATCGCCTGCAGAAATCATATTATTTCCTCCTAAATTTATGTCTATACATTAAGACAATTATTTTCTACCCTATATTTTATTATAATACACGCTTTTTGTCAAGTATTAATTGTTTTTGGAATGAAATTAAAGCTCGATAAGCGACTTATCACTGTTTGTAAGATTTTCACAGCCGTTTTCGGTAACAAGAACCATATTTTCAATACGCACACCGTATTTTCCGGGAATGTAAATACCCGGCTCAACAGTCACGATGTTGCCTGCAACAAGCGTGTCCTCGCTTTTCGGGGAAACACCGGGAAGCTCGTGAATTTCAAGCCCCAACGAATGACCGAGCGAATGACCGAAATATTCACCGTAGCCTGCGCCTGCAATAACGTCACGTGCAATCTTGTCGGCGGACTTGCAGGAGACCCCTGCTTTGATATATTTCATAGCCTCGCTCTGTGCGGTAAGAACGGTGTTGTAGATGCGTTTCATCTCTTCATCGGCCTTGCCGAGTACAACGGTCCTTGTCATATCCGAGCAATAACCCTCGAATTTTGCACCGTAGTCCATGGTAAGAAACGAATTTTCGGTCAGCTTTGCCGTTGTAGGAACACCGTGCGGAAGTGAAGAGTTCTTTCCGGAAACGGAGATGGTCTCGAAGGCCAAGCCCGAAGCACCGTTTTTACGCATAAAATATTCAAGCTCTGCCGCAACCTCAACTTCGGTCCTGTCCTTGTTGATGAAACCGAGTATGTGCGAAAAAGCCTTGTCGGTAATATCTTGCGCTTTGCGGATCTTTTCAACCTCTTTTGCTGTCTTAACACGTCTGCAAGCAAGACAAACGTCGGAGAGATAACCGAAGTCAATACCTTCGCATTTTTCTTTAAGAGTGTTTAACTGCTTGACGGTTATCAAGCCTGCGTCAAGACAAACCTTCCTTGCGCCGACCGAAGCAAAATATTCGGCAATGACCTCAAAAATGTTCTTTCTGAACAAATAGGGCATTACGTCATCGGTAAGCCTGCCTGCTTTTTTGTCGTTATCGACGGCTTCGAAATATCTCGAATCGACAAACAACGCAGTTTCTTTTTCAGAAACGATAAGAGCTCCGTCGGTTGAATAGAAATCACTTAGATAATATTGACTTGTTTCATCGAGGAATAAGGCGCAATCATATCCGTTTGCCTTAATATCCTCAAAAACCTTTCTTCCGTTCATAAATACCTCTGTATATAAGCATATATTATTTATAATTATAAAAATCACGCAAGATAAAGTCAATACTTTTGGAAAAAACACATCATTATATTGACTCTTTTTATTGACATTTAACGTCAACGGTGTTAGAATATACTGAATAATTTTATGGAGTTCAGTTCGGAGGAAAAAGAACTATGTCTATTAATAACCCTATCTTCACAGGCGCTGCAACTGCGCTCATCACTCCTTTCAAAGACGGTGCTGTTGATTATGCAGCTCTCGAGAATCTTTTGGAATTCCAGATCGCAGGCGGAATCAATGCTCTCGTTGTCTGCGGAACGACAGGCGAACCTGCCACTCTTGACGATGACGAACATAAAAAAGTTGTTGAATTCTGCGTTGAAAAGGTAAACCACCGTGTTCCCGTAATTGCGGGCACCGGCTCTAATAATACCCAGTACGCTATCGAGCTTTCGAAGTTTGCAGAAAGCGCAGGAGCAGACGGATTGCTTCTTGTCACGCCTTATTACAATAAGTGCTCGCAGAACGGTATAGTAAAGCATTTCAATACCGTTGCAGATTCGGTAAATATACCTTGTATCGTCTATAACGTACCTGCAAGAACGGGATTCTGCATTTCTCTCGATTCGTATAAGCAGATCGCAAAGCATCCTAATATCGTTGCAACCAAGGAAGCAAGCGGCAACCTCCTTCTTATGATGGAAGTGCTTGAAGCCTGCGGAAACGATATAAATATGTACAGCGGTGACGACCAGCAGATAGTTCCTCTTATGAGTATGGGTGCGATCGGCGTTATTTCGGTATTCTCAAACGTAATGCCCGGCGAAGCGGCACGTATTGCACGTCTTTGCTTGGATGGCGATTTCAAAACTGCGGCAGAGCTCCAGCTTAAATATCTCCGTCTTATGAACGGTCTCTTTATGCAGGTCAACCCCATTCCCGTAAAAACCGCGGTTGCAAAAATGGGCTATTGTAATAACGAATTCCGTATGCCCCTTTGCCCCATGGACGCGGCTGACGATGAAAAACTTTTCGCACTTATGCGCGAACAGGGTTTGATTAAATAAAGCGCGGTCCAAAAAACAAACAAATGTAGGGACCGGCGTCCTCGACGGTCCGTTGTCCTCTAAGATATAACAAAATTCATTTACAATAAAAGTTTTTGGAGATTTTTAAGAACCGTTAGAAGGTTCTTAAAGAAAAATAAAACCATGAAAATTATAGTTAACGGCGCTTGCGGCAGAATGGGTAAAGAAATTATCGCCGCCGCAAATGCAAAAGGCATAGAAATTGCCGCCGCTGTCGATAAATTCGGCACATTTGATATCGAAAATATCCCTTTTTATACATCTGTTGAAGACGTTACCGAAAAGGCAGATGCCGTTATCGACTTCACTCACCATACCGCTGTCCCCGAGATAAGCAATTTTGTGCGTAAGACGGGTATCGCATGCGTTGTCGCTTCTACCGGCCATACCGAAAGCGAAATGGCTATGCTTAAAAATCTTTCGGCTGAATATCCGGTGTTCTTCTCGCGCAATATGTCGCTTGGCGTTAATCTGCTTATCGACCTTTGCCGCAGTGCATATACAGCACTCGGCGGTGATTGCGATATCGAGATCATCGAAAAACATCACCGCAATAAGCTCGATGCCCCCAGCGGTACTGCACTTATGATAGCCGAAGGTATCGCCGAACTTATGCCCGAGGGGACAGAATTTGTCACCGACCGTACATCCCGCCATATGGTTCGCCCCGAAAACGAAATTGGCATTTCTGCC
>JAZSOO010000025.1:0-11496 GCA_045536935.1 Eubacteriales bacterium
TTGGAAAGCGATGCAGGAACGCTTATGCACGACGTTTTCTCGGGTATGCGTGTCGTTAAGACCTACGGAACCGAAAAGCGCGAAGAAGAACGTTTTTCGGTTGCGGCAAAACGTATCGCCGATATAAGCAAGAAAAACGAACTTACTTGGAATCTAACAGTTCCTTTCGCCTCGTTTTTATTAAGTTTCGGTGAATATGCGGTGCTTTTCTTCCTCGGTTGCGAACTTATAGGCGATCCGTCGTTTATCACTTCGGGCAGCGGTAATTTCACGCTCGGCGATCTAACCCAGTTTTTGTCATATGTTGCGCTGGTATATCAGCCGATACGTTGGATGGCTTTCGTTCCGCGAAGAATATCCCGCGCGGCGACCTCGCTTTCGAAAATTTCGGAACTTCTTGATGAGGAAAGCGAAATCATCTCCGCAGGCGCCGAAATCGATGATATTAAAGGCGATATCGAATTCAAAAATGTTTCGTTCGGTTATAACGATGCCGAATATGTGCTTAAAAATATCGACCTGAAGATAAATAACGGCGAAATGGTCGGCCTTGTGGGCAGAAGCGGTGTCGGCAAAACCACCGCGGCGAACCTTATTTTACGTCTTTATGATATTAACGAGGGAAGCCTTACTGTCGACGGTAAGGATCTACGCGATATCGATGCTCATTCCTACCGTTCGAAAATCGGTGTTGTGTTGCAGGAAACATTCCTTTTCAACGGCACTATCTATTCGAATATCGCTTATGCAAAGCCGAACGCCACGCGCGACGAGGTTATCCGCGCCGCGAAACTTGCAAACGCGCACGAATTTATTATGAAACAGCCCGACGGCTATAATACCTATGTCGGCGATAGGGGCAACACTCTTTCGGGCGGCGAAAAACAGCGAATTGCTATTGCCCGTGCGATACTTCGTAACCCTAAAATACTTATTCTCGACGAGGCGACAAGTTCGCTCGATACCGAAACCGAAAAGCAGATACAAGAGGCTATTGCCAAACTGTCACACGGCAGAACCACTATTGCTATCGCCCATAGATTGTCTACGCTTCGTAATGCGACAAAAATTGTCGTCTTTGAAAAAGGTGAGATAGAGGAAGTCGGTTCGCACGACGAACTTATGCGTAAAGAGGGAAGATACCACCGACTTGTCATGGCGCAACGGCAGGTCAACAAGATGAAGTAATTCCCCACGAAACTACAGTTCCGCGGGGACCCCATAATGCCCCAAAAATTCGTTCCTCATTTTTGGGGACCCCATAGTCGCTGACGCTCTCGAATAAAATCTTGCGATTTTATTCGTCTTTTGTGAGATTCGTTCGCTCGCGCCAAGTTTGTGCGCGCCCGTTGGGCTTGTCCAAACTTGCGAAACTCTAAGGAGTTTTTTTCAAGGCGCCTGTCCTTGAAAAAAACAAGAATTTTATTATATTTTAGGGTACAGGATTCTGATTTTCCATTTATAACGGAGAAAAATAATGACAGAAGCAGAAATCAAGGCTTTGCTTGATAGGCAGAGAGATTTTTACAAAAGCGGTGCTACGCTTGATATTAACTTTCGTATCGGGCAATTAAAAAAGCTATATTCATGTATCGAAAAGTATGAAAACGAAATCAGTCTTGCCCTTAAAGCCGACCTCGGAAAAAGCAACTTTGAAGGCTTTATGTGCGAGATAGGTATGGCGAAATCCGAAATTTCGTATATGCTACGTCATATAAAAAAGTTTGCAAAAAGAAAAGCCGTAAAAACTCCGTTGGCTCAATTTGCTTCTAAAAGCTATCGTCAACCTATTCCCTACGGAAATACGCTTATTATGAGTCCCTGGAACTATCCCTTCCTTCTCACGATAGGTCCTCTTGCAAACGCTGTTGCCGCAGGAAATACAGCGATTTTAAAGCCGAGCGCATATTCGAAGAACACAAGTGTAATTATTGAAAAAATCATTCTTGAATGTTTTTCTCCCGAATATATTTCCGTCGTGACGGGCGGAAGAAACGAAAACAAGGCTCTGCTCGAGCAGAAGTTTGATTTTGTTTTCTTCACGGGAAGCCAAGCCGTTGGTAAGGAAGTCCTGCGCCATACGGCAGAGCATCTTACGCCTGCTGTGCTTGAGCTTGGCGGTAAAAGCCCTTGCATCGTTGACAGCAGTGCAAATATCGAGCTTGCCGCAAGGCGTATCGTTTTCGGTAAATATCTAAACTGCGGTCAGACCTGCGTTGCGCCCGACTATATTCTCTGTGAAGAATCGGTCAAGGACGAATTTATTGCCGAGGTCATCAAGCAGATCGAACTGCAATACGGAAAAGAACCCCTAAACAATACCGATTACGGCAAAATTATAAACGAAAAGCATTTTATGCGTATTTGCGGTCTTATTGACAAAGAAAAGGTGGTTTACGGCGGAAAATCCGACGCAGAAACCAACCGGATCGAGCCGACGGTTATGGACAACGTGACCGAATCCGACGCAGTTATGCAGGAAGAGATATTCGGCCCGATAATGCCGATATTGACCTTTGACGATTTTGATAAAATAGTCGATCACCTGAAAGACAAGGACAAGCCTCTTGCGCTTTATCTTTTCTCTCATAACAAAAAGCGTATCAAGCGAGTGACTGCCGAGCTTTCCTACGGAGGCGGCTGCATCAACGACGTTATAATCCACCTTGCCACAAGCGAAATGGGGTTTGGCGGTGTGGGTGAAAGCGGTATGGGCTCCTATCACGGCAAGGACGGGTTCGACGCATTTTCACATTACAAATCCATTGTTGACAAAAAGACGTTTATCGACATGCCGATGCGTTATCAGCCGTACGGCAAGTTCTTTGAAAAGCTGTTACGAATATTTTTGAAATAAAAAAAGCGGAGCTAAAAGCTCCGTTTTTTTATTAATTTAAACGATTAGAGTACAGATGCCAAGATGAGGCCCAATACAAATACGCCAACGCCGATAGCGGTGGGAAGCAAGATGCCTTCTTTGAATTCGGGCTTCCAGTTCAGCTTTTTGCAGTTTGCATTGAATTTAATGCAGTATGCAACATATCTTATGGGGGTAACAACTACGCCGACGAGGATAGTCAAGATGAGCTGAATTACCATCATGCCCAATTTGCCGCCCAAATCGACATCGTAGGTTTTATGACCGTCTGCGTATGTAGTTACTATTTGATAATCATAGTTAAAAATGTTCTTAAAGCCGTATTTCCTTACAGCAATTACAGACGGAACGGAAATGACGAGTGCGCCAACAATAGCGAGAAGAGGGGTGATTTTCAAACCGACAGTAATGAGAAGCCAGCCTACGCAACAGAAAATAATGATTTTCCAGATCTCCTTAAGGCCGTGGCTCATCTTATCGAGAGCTTCATTTTCAGTAGCGTTCAATTCGGGGGTAGTGTTCTGTTCGTTCATAATGCATTTCCTTTCTTTATATTATTACGCACCATTTTATCATAGTAACGCATTTGTTGTTTTTATTTTAACACTTTGTTTGTGTTTTGTCAAGTTTTTATGAACAAATTATAAAAGCGGAGTTTTCACTCCGCTTTTTGTTTTCTGTATTTCCGATAAGTCGTTAGACTTATGGGGGTGATTGTCGGGGCCCCCGCAAAACCGTGTGTTTTGTGGGTTAGTCTATCTGTCGCCGTTTATCATTGTTTCGGAGATGATGTGAATTACTTTATCATAACAGCCTCCGCAACCGGTTGAGCAATGGGTGGTATTCTTGACTTCTTCAAAAACGTCCAAAAGGTTATTAATGTCTTTATGCTTATGTATTTCATCAAGAATATCAAAATAGCTTACGTTATTGCAGTTGCAAACGGTATAGTTTTCCTTCGTCTTTGTATCAACGGGCTTTAAGTTGCAAACGGGAGCTTCCTTAATTTCTTCCATCCAAAGTCCGTGAAGGTTGCAATATGCATAAGCCGCAAGGGGCTTTTCATCACCGACGTTAAAGGTTACAACAGGTTCGCTTCCAACGGACAAACATTTGCGCTGACCGCCCTTATCGGTTTGGAGATAGACCCAAAGAATGCTGTGCTCCTCTGTCATGGGGTGAGCAACAGAGCCGATATCAACTCTAACCGTGTTTCCTTCAACGGTAACAACGGGAACGTGTTTTTCACGGCTTGCATCAACGGTGCCTGCTTCAAGCTTTGTCATTTTCTGACCGCAGCACATCATCGGTACGCCGGATGCATGTATCATTCCGACAAGATTTCCGCAACGCTCGCAAATATAGAATTTAGGTTCACACATAATAAATACCTCCTATTGGTTTTTTCTATTCTACCATATAAACATATATAAAATCAATCGAGATTTTGCAAATATTCTTCCGCAAAATGTACTGCCACAGCACCATCGGAAACGGCGGTTACGACCTGGCGAAGCGCCTTTTGACGAACGTCGCCAACGGCAAAAACGCCCGAAATATTCGTTTTTGTGGATTCGTCTGCAATAATATATCCGTATTCGTCAAGGTCAACAACACCCTTTAAAAATTCGGTTGCAGGCTGTCTGCCGATGCTTACAAAAAGACCGTCACAATCAATATTTGCTGTCTTTTGGGTTTTTAGATTCTTTATTTCAACGCCCGAAACACGGTTTTCGGCAATTATGGAAGCAATTGCGCTGTCCCAGAGAAATTCGATGTTCTCGCATTTCATCAAGGGCTCGTGATATATCTTTGTTGCACGTAAGGTATCACGTCTATGCACAAGATAGACCTTTTTTGCGATATTGGAAAGATAGAGTGCGTCCGATGCGGCGGAATTGCCCCCACCGACAACAACGACGGTCTTATCCTTATAAAATCTGCCGTCGCAATGGGCACAGTAATGAACTCCCCTGCCGACGAGCGATCTTTCGTTTTCCAAGCCCAATTCTCTTGGGTTTGCACCCGTTGCAATTATAATGACCTTTGCGAGGAAAACACCGTTTGAGGTCTCAACCTTTTTTATTTTATCCGAAACGTCGATAGAATTAACGTCGGCATATTCGGTGGCTGCGCCAAAGCGTTCTGCACCCTGTTGCATCTTCATGCCGAGCGTGAAGCCGTCAACACCCTCTTCAAAGCCGGGATAGTTATCGATGATATCGGTCAGCGCCATTTGACCGCCGACAGACATTCTTTCGATAACCAGCGTATCAAACCCTGCACGGGAGGCATATAATGCGCTCGTATAGCCTGCAGGGCCGCCGCCGATTATTATTATATCATAAATCTTTTCCATATCCTAATCTTCCAGCATTTGGAGAATTTGGGGCTTGGGTCTTGCACCCGACGAACGGGAAACGATATTGCCGTCTTTGAGAACAACGAGCGTGGGTATGCTTGAGACCTCGAAAAGAGAAGCCAATTCGGGCTCGTTATCGACGTTTATCTTGCACACGAGATATTCGGGATTCTCCTTTGCGATCTGGTCAACGATCGGTGATACCATACGGCAGGGACCGCACCAATCTGCATAGAAATCGAGCAATACCTTCTTTTCACTTGCCTTTACCTGTTCGAAATTTTCTTTGTTAACTGTCATTACGGACATAATCGTTACTTCCTTTCTTCGTATTATTTTGTATTTTTATTATAACCGATTTGCACGTTTCTTTTCAATAGCGTATTTTAAATTTTTTCGTTGATTTTTCCTTTTGAGTTTCATATAATAAAAATTGAACGGAGTGATGTTCTATGAAAACAGAAAAAAATATACTTATCGCCTTTATTCTCAATCTTGCTTTTTCTATATTCGAGATAATCGGCGGGATATTCACAAACAGCGTTGCGATAATTTCCGATGCGGTACACGATTTCGGTGATGCAACGAGCATCGGTCTATCTTTTATTCTCGAAAAGGTAAGCAAACGCCAGCCTGACGAGAAGCACACCTACGGTTACGTTCGCTATTCCCTCATCGGCGGTCTTATAACGACGGTGATCCTTCTTTTGGGTTCGGCGGTCGTTATATATAACGCTGTCGGCAGAATTATAAGTCCGACGCCCGTCAATTACGACGGAATGATAGTTTTCGGTGTTGTCGGTGTATTTGTCAACTTCATTGCGGCATATTTTACACGTGAGGGCGATTCTATAAACCAAAAAGCCGTTAACCTTCACATGCTTGAAGACGTGCTTGGCTGGCTTGTAATACTTATCGGCGCTATCGTTATGAGATTTACCGATATTTCGATTATCGACCCGATACTGTCGATATGCGTTGCGGTCTTTATCTTGATAAATGCAGTTCAAACTCTTAAGGTCGTGGTCGGTCTGTTCCTTGAAAAAACCCCCGAAAATATTGATATATCGGAGATAAAAGAGCATCTTTTGAATATCGAAGGCGTTACGAACGTTCATCATATCCACGTTTGGAGCCTTGACGGACACCGCAATTATGCTACTCTGCATATAGTTACCGATGCTGACCCCCACGAAACGAAGGAAAGGGTTCGTACAGAGCTTGAAGAGCACGGAATATGCCATGCAACTCTCGAGCTTGAATCCAACGATGAATTCTGTCACGAGGAGAATTGCAAGATCGATTTTTCAAACGAAACGTCGCATCACCACCATCATCACCATTAACCCCCATTGCTCTCTTCGTTCGCAACGGGGACCCCATACACACCCCCCATTGCTCACCTCGTTCGCAACGGGGACCCCATCATTAACCCCTTTGCTCTCTTTGTTCGCAACGGGGACCCCATACAAATATATCGGCAGAGAACAAAAAATTCTCTGCCGTTTAATATTTATTGAGGTTTGATATCGATTATCACGTATTCTGCAGGCGACGAGGTTTTTGAAGGATATGCCCAACCGGCAAAGCCCGAGGTTACGATTGCTTTTGTATCTTCATCAATATCATACATACCGTAAACACCGTCGTTGAAGGGGACAAGCTCTAACAGATAGTTCACGGGGAAAAACTGTCCTGCGTGGGTGTGTCCCGAAAGGACAAGGTTTGTCTTTGCTTTTGCGTTCTCTGCATATTCGGAAGGCTGATGGTCGAGAACGAGAACAAAATCGTTTTCGTCAATATCCTTTTGCAGTTCGGTTATAGGAAGTCTTTTGCGGGAACGGTCTTCCCTGCCGACTATTGTAAATTCGTTATTGATCGTTTCGTATTCATCACAAAGTATTTTTATGCCGTTATCGGTTATAGCTTTTTGAAGGTCGTCATCGCCGAATTCACTTTCAAGCAAACGCATCGAACGGTCGTGGTTGCCGTATACGTAAAATATTCCGTATCTATTCTTAATTCCGCCCAAGGCTTTGAAAAGCTCTTGCATTTCTTCGGGCGAAGTTCCGTTATCAACGATGTCACCGCAAAGAACAACGATATCGGGGTCAAATTCGCTCATTTCTCCGCATTTTTGTGTCAATTCATCATAATCAAGCGAAACGCCGTAATGCATATCGGCAATAAGCAAAACTCTATAGCCTTGATCTCTTATATCTTTATTTGCAGAAACGTTATATTGCGTAGCCGTCACGTTTTGCAGATTGAAATACCCAAAGACAAGCAAGACCGCAACGGCAAGGACGGAGATAAGACCGCTTTTATATATTTTTTTAAGGTTATTAAATGCCTTCGTTTCTTTGGGTTTGACGAACTTATTGAAAATGAAAACAACAAGACGCAAAAACGAATCTATACCCATAAGGTGAAGTAGAAATACTGTTAAAAACGAGGAGATGTTGGTCGACAGCAGGGTCAACGCAAGGGAGATTGCAATTAAAACTATCTTTACCCTTGTTTTTGAAGTATCAAGAGAAAAGGTATTCAGGCTTCTTTTCAAGAAAAAATAAACGTATATAAACAATCCGAATATTATCGGAAGAAGAAACAAAAAGATTCTCGGCATAAAGTTCCCTGCCCTATATTTAATACAAATTGAAACAAAAAGAGCGCTTTGCGCCCCAACATATTCAGTATACCATGTATCGATTTTAAAGTCAACACTTTTTTGCAAATTCGACGGCATTGTTCACAAGTTTCTGCTGTTTGAACAAAAAAATATTGTGAACTTTGTATATACTGTGTATTGCAAAAGGGGGTACCGTATGTTAATATATAAGCGAAGAGAGGGAAACCCCAAAAACAATCAAGCTTGATAAACAAAATCTCAATCTTCAAATTATGAAAGGTCAGGTACACCTCCGATGTTCTAATCAGAATCGTAAAAAAGGTGCAACAGTTAGAAAGGAATAGGTACAGTCCAATGATCTGACAAGGACGCACTTGAAAAGTTTTTAAGTGCAAAAACAAAAAAAGGTTTGGATTTCAAAAAAGAGGTACACTTCCGATGATCTGATCAAAATCTTACCGAAAAGGTAAACAAACTTCAGGGATGACGGGAATTCGGTTATGAGAGAGCCGAAAGCCAAGACTTGGAAAAGAGTTTCTAAAGCAGCAAAGAGAGCAAGAAAGCAAGAATCAAAGTTTCCTTCCGAAAAATTAGTTGGTCGGCAAAAGTGATTGTCAAAACCGTTTAGTACGACTTCTGCAAAGGTAAAATAGATTGGATAATAAAAAACGGATTTGAAAATCAAAAAGCCCTATATTAAGAAAGAGAGGTTAAATATGATGTTAGATACCAAGATCGAAAGTAAATAACCCTTGACTGTAACAAATAGATTAACAGTCAAGGGTTATTTTTTTATTGTTTTTTCAAGGGTAATTCAAGAATATGCTCGCCCGTCGGGATCGACAGCGGAAAAGATATCTCCTGTCCGTCCAAAAGGGGCGTTTTTATTTTGCTTGATGCAATAATTTTCAGTTTTGCGTTTTCAAATTCCAAAACCGATTCATATTCTATTATCGGCAAGGCAGAAAGGATTTTGTTGTTACCAAGCTTTAATCCGAGAACGTATTCAAGCATAATTCGGTAATACCAAGCCGCAGCACCCGTATACCAGCTCCAACCGCCTCTGCCGGCAAATTCGCCCGAATATATATCGGCGGCAACGGCATAGGGCTCGGTCTTATACTTTCTCGTTTTTTCCTTGTCGGAATTGTGCGAGGCAGGGTTTGCGCAATCGAGGATAAGCAAGCCTTCCTCGTTAAGACCTGCCTTGAAGCAGCCAAGTGCACCCCAGAGAGCGCCGTGAGTGTATTGACCGCCGTTTTCACGTATCCCCGCAACGTAGCCTCTTATATACCCCACCCTTGTTTTTCCGTTTGCAAAGGGAGGAGAAAAGAGCTTGAATATCTTTTCTTTTCCGTCATAAAGGTTTGTAAAAGCGCAGTCAAGCGCTTTTTTTGTTCGTTCCTTATCAAGTTCTGCTATTGCGGAAAAGGCTTGAGACAGAATATCGATCTTGCATTCCTCGCAATCCTCAATACCGAGAACCGTTCCATCGTCGCAGATCGCCCTTGCGTATCTGTCACCGTAGAAGGCTTTTTCCTCGACGGCGGTCTTTAATTCGTCCCTGACCTTTTGATAATGAGCAACGGTTTCTGCATCACCGTACTTTTCGCAAAGGGGAAGGAATTTTTCTATTGCAAGGATATACAAAAGTGTTGAAAAAATACTTTCGCCTATACCCTTTTCACCGACCAACGAAAAACCGTCGTTCCAATCACAGCTTCCCATTAACAAAAGTCCGTTCTTTCCTCTCCTGTCGGCACGGGCAAGCGCACGAAGACAATGGCGGAAGATCGATTCCTTAATATTGCTTTTTTCGGGTTGCTCGTAGCGTTCGTTAAGGTCGCCCAGATCATCGGAAGTCAGATAATGCACGGGTAGGTCAAGAATGCTTTCGTCCTCTGTCTTTTCGATATAATCGGCAACGGCAATGGGGAGATACAGCAGATCGTCGGAGCATTTGCTCTTTATACCTCGGTTTACGCCATTATAATTCCTCGTATGCCACCAATGCATAACAGAACCGTCCTCGTACTGATGGGAAGCACAGCGGATTATATGCCTTCTTACCGTTTCGGGCGAGGAGAATATGATGGACAGCGAATCTTGAAGCTGGTCACGGAATCCGTATGCGCCGCCGCTTTGATAGAAAGAGCCTCTTGCGAAGAAACGGCAGATCGCAGTTTGATAGGGCAGGAAGAAGTTGAACAGAATATCGTTCGTCTTGCTTTTTGTGGATATTTTTATCTTCGGCAAAAACCGTTCGGCAAAGGCTTCCGCCTCTGCTTTTGCAATATCAAAAAATTTGCGGTCAACACGTGAAGCAACCTTCCTTGCGCCCGATTCGGTAGTACAAGCGCCGAGGAAAAACAGAAGGTCGTTGCCGTTTGCCGAGATGGTTTTCTTATCGGCATCAATCGCTCCGCCGCAAACGCCTGCAAAGCCACGTCCCTCGGGAAAGGTCATACCAAAGGTATTGCGGAAAAGGAAAAATTGATTATTGCCTTCCGAAAAGGGGACCGTTTCAATGTTTCCGACAGCCCTTACACTATCGCCCATAACGGGTTTTATTTCGAAAACTATATTTCGGTTTTCGTTCTTCGAGAGCCGAATTCTTATAAGTTTTATAGGGTATTTCGGCGGTATGATAACACTCAAACTGTATTCAACACCGTCGGCTTCGCCGTAATAGACGGCTTCTCCTTTTTTATACAAGACCTTGTGCGAAACAGCGCAAAGGTCATATTTTTTGCCGTTTGCAACAAGGAAAATACGTTCGCCGTCGTCAAGCGAACGGGGGTCGCCGTAGAAGGAGCAAAGCCTTCTTTCCCTTGCGTTGTCATAGAAGGTGTATCCAAGACTGCTTTGCGTTACGACCGTTGAAAAGCGGTAGCCCGACAAAATAAAGGAATACGGTGCATCGGGCAGACGGCTTTTATCGACAACGTATCCGTCGGGAAGAAAATATCCGTTGCCTGATTCTATTGCATTATCGGGAACGGGAAGTTTTGAAGTCTTTGACGGCTTTGTTATTATCTCTGCCATATCGACGTTTTGTTCCGGCTTATACTCTGTTGCATTTGAAAAATCGAAAACGTTGGGGGCGGTATTCGACAATGCTGTTACAAGGTCTTTTTCGGTTTCGTTTTCACGCAAAATGAATATTCCGCCGTTGCGCCCGAGATATTTTTCCATATCCGTTTCTGCAAGACATTCTCTTACCGATTTTTCAACGGGGCGGTTATAATTATCTTCTTCCGATACCAAGAAGATAAGCTCACAACGTATGCAGACCTTTGAAAGCTCTGAAAAGGCTTTCAGCACCGCCTTTGTCCGTGTTATTGCGATCTCCGAAATTGAGATCAGGCATAACGGATGATCGCCCGATATACCTCTGCTCCAAAGTGAGCCGATATCGCAATTTGTAAAGCGTGATACGGCTTTTTCTTCTCTGCCGTAGAGTATGCTTGGGAGCATTTTATCAACCATACCCTCGCCCATCTTGGTTCGGTAATCGTATTTATCCGAACGTGCAAGGCGGATATTGCGCTCACATTCGTTCTTTGTCTCGCCGCAACTTACAAGGAAGGTTGCCCTTCCCCCTTCTGCATCGCTCGCACGGAC
>JAZSOO010000022.1:0-13242 GCA_045536935.1 Eubacteriales bacterium
ATAAGTCCTATGATCGGGTGGTACGGCTCAAGCTTTTCAAGAACCGAAACGTCGGTCGAATAACCGCTTTTTGTTTTTCTGTAATGGGGAAGCATCAGCTTTTCAAAAAGGATATTTCCTAACTGCTTTGGCGAATTGATATTGAACTTTTCGCCTGCATGCGCCCAAATTGCTTCCTCTTCCTCTGCAACAGAGCGTGTTATCTGCTCTGAAAAATCGGAAAGAGCCTTTTTGTCGATCTTAAATCCGATTTCTTCCATATCGCAAAGAAGCTTTGCAAGCGGAAGCTCTATATCCTCATAAAGCTTTTTCGATTCGGGCGTAAGCTTTTCTAAAAGCATTTCATAAATTTCGGGAAGGAGCGAAACTTTAACGCTTGCACTTGAAACACCAAGCAGGTCGAGCGCAACCTTGCCGAACGAAACACCGTTATCTGCAGGAGCGCAGATATATGCAAGAAGCGAAATATCCTCCAGCCTACAAGTAATATCAACACCGAAAGCCTTTGCAATATGCAGTATCTCTTTCGTTGACCAGCAAACTGCCGTTTCGCAATTTTTGATCAACCCGATTCCGTCGGCATTGTTGCCTTTATAGGTCTTGCCGTCGACAAAGATCGAAATTTCACCGTTTTCGGTATTTATATAAACCGTCTTGCCGTCAAGCGCAGGAATCTCCGAGAGGGGAAGGATCTCTTCCTCTGCAACCTCGGTGACGGCAACGCTGTCGAGCTTTTCAAGGAACTGCCTGAAGCCAAGCCTTGTATAAAGCTCACGGAGCTTTAGAATATCTTTTCCGTTGTATCTGCAATCGTCGATACCGCAACCGAGCGGAGCATCAGTCTTAATTTCAGCAAGGAAACGTGACATATATGCGCTGTCTTTTCCGTCACGGAGCTTGTTGCCGACACTTCCCGTGATCTCGTCGATATGCTCATATATTCCGTCAAGCGTTTGATATTGCGAAATAAGCTTGATAGCACCCTTTTCGCCGATACCCGGCACACCTGCGATATTATCCGAGCTGTCGCCCATTATTGCCTTTATATCAATAAGCGTTTTCGGCGCAACACCGTATTTTTCTTTGATTTCAACGGGGGTGATGACCTTCGTATCATCGTTGGAAGCGAGAAGCACGGTGACGTTTTCGTTCACAAGCTGAAAGCTGTCCCTGTCGCCCGTTACGATAAAGACCTCTTCGCCGAGCTTCGAAAGCTCGACAGAGAGTGTACCGAGGATATCGTCTGCTTCAAAGCCTACAGATTCAATAACCTTCAATCCAAGTGCGGTGGCAAGATCTTTTGAAACGGGAAGCTGCAACGCAAGGTCGTCGGGCATAGGCTTTCTCGTTGCCTTATAGGTATCGCAAGCTTTATGACGGAAGGTTTTCTCTTTAAGGTCAAAAGCGATGGCGGCAAAGCTCGGCTCGGCACCGATCTGGGAAAAAGCCTTGTTTATCATACCGACAAAACCGAAAATAGCGTTCGTCGGAAGACCGTCGGGCGCATTAAGGGGACGCACACCGTAAAACGCACGGTTGAGTATGCTGTTTCCGTCGAAAATTATCGCTTTTCCCATTGTTTTTTCTCCTTAGAGCGAATCTATTGCCACCCTATAATTATTCAGTATTATTGTACCACTTTATGCCTTCAAAGTCAACAAAAACAGTCCCGAAAACAAAAAGAAAAAGAACCGTCGGGAAATTCCGACGGTTCTGTGAAAAATCAGCTTTATTTAAGCACTTTAAGATAATCGAGAACGGAAAGCACGATGCCGACCAAAGCATAAATGCCGACAAGCGAGCCTACGATTCCGATTATAACGCCGATAACGGGGATCTTTGCAAGAATTCCGATAAGAGCGCCTGCAACAGCACCTACAACAAGCTGAATGACAACGTTGATGATAAGTGCAACAACGTCGTTTTTAGAAACGAAAGAATAGGGCCAGATCTTTTTGAGCATATCCATAAAAAGCCTCTGTATATGTTTATTATTTAATTATTTAAAAAGTTCCTGCGGGTCATAATTCGGAACAGCGCCAAGATTTTGCACTACAAAATCCGAAAGAATTACTGCCCTGTCAAGACATTCGCCAAGGCTTTTCCCCGAAAGAAGATTCACAAGGAAACAGGCGGAAAAGCTGTCGCCCGCACCGACGGTGGAAACGACCTCTCCTTTTGGCTTTTCGGAGCAAAGCATTTGCCGTTTTCTGCAATCGTAAACAAAAGCACCGTCACGTCCGAGAGTAAGGCAGATGTACTTAAGTTTCGGGTATTTTGCCGAAATATCGAGAACCGTGTGCAGAGGTTCCCGTCTTCCGAAAAAGCCGATCTCCTCGTCGCTCACCTTAAGGATAGTTGTTTCACGCATAAGACGGTCAACAAGCTCTCTTGTATAGAGATCCGAACGGAAATTCACGTCGAAAAAGACTTCCTTTTTGTCAGTGTATTTCAAAATCTTTTCAAAGCTTCTTCTTGACTGCGGTGAACGCAAAGCAAGCGTTCCCATATATAAAGCATCAAAACTGCCGTAGATAACGCTGTCGGGAATATTGTCGTAAGCGGTGTTGCTTTCTAAAAAATATTTCGGCTTTCCGTTTTCAAGAACGATATTGCATTCTCCCGTCTTGCGCTTTCGGTCTACCGAGATATAATCGCATTTAATGCCTGCGTTTCTTGATTCGGTTATTGCTTGCCTTCCGTTTTCGTCGTCGCCGACACAGGAAACAAGAAAGCTTTCCGCACCTAATCTTGAACAGTGCGCCGCAAAATTATACGGCGCACCGCCTATTTCTTTTTTATCTTCGAATACGTCCCAAATGATTTCGCCAAACGATAAAATCTTCATTACGGCTTATTTAGAACCGTTTTGTTTGCTCTTGAAGAACTGCATGTCTTCGTTAAGCTGGCTTTCTGCAACACTCTTCTTTGCTTCAAAAGCAGAGGAGAAGGTACCGAGAGGTGCAGTTGCCATATCGTGAAGAACAGAACCCAAACCGTAGGGAGACTCGGTAGAATCGCCCCATTTGAATATCAAACCGACGTCGCAGGCACGGGAAGGAAGGATATAGTTGTTGAGCATATCCTTGGAATCGTCGTCACGGGTCTTCATATAGTCAAGAATTTCCTGATAGCTTACCGAAACGGTGTTCATAGATTCTGCACCGATAACGTTAAGGAAATCGACGATCATAGGAATCTTTGCTTCATCAACAGAGCTGGGAACAGCAAAGCAGGTTGCACTCCAGGGGTTAACGAGGGAATAGTAGCCTTCCTGATTAGCGTCAGCCTTGGGAACGGGAACGATACCGAAATGGTCTTCCATAGCACCGCCGATGGTGATGATAGAGCCCATACCTGCATTGTGGAAGAGAACTCTGCCGGAGGTAAAGCCTTCTTCAATGAGCTTATCGGGCCAAGCGGTAACGGAGAAGTAATCGTCAGCGGCGATATAATGTTCGGTGTCCTTAACAAATTCCTGAAGTTTATCCATAAGTCTGGAGCTGCGCTGGTTATACATGCTGATATAAGGATATCCGTCTGCGCCGGGCTGTGCGATCTTTTCGCCCGATGCAAAGAATATGCTCCACATATCGTCACGGTTACCGCCCCAACCGTAGGTATCCTTATAGTCTATCCTGCCGTCCTGGTTGTCGTCGTTGCTAACCTTTCTTGCGGCTTCAAAAACAACGTCAACGGTCCATTTGCCCTGACGGACGAGGTCATAGGGATTGCCGCCGAAATCTTCGGAAAGGTTCATCTTTTCCCAAAGGTCGAGGTTGAAATAAAGAGCAGAGGTGTGGGTCTTGTTGGTAATACCAAGCTCGCCGATCATAAAATAGAGCTGGTTACCCTGTGTCATATCGGTATTGAAGGCTTGGTTCCACCAAGGCGCTTCAAGCTGAAGTCCGTTGAGAGAACGAAGGTCAAGCAAGAGATCTTCCATAGCGAGAGATGCGCCGTCGTAAAGACAGGGAACAACGATGTCAAATTCGTTAACACCGCTTATTGCATTTCTTCTTACGGTCTCCAAAACCTTTTTACCGGGACCGCCGCTTGTAGGTATTTTAATCTCTTCAATGGTAATACCAAGCTTTTCTTCAACAAGATTCTGACGGTTTTTAAGGTCTTCGTTGAGAGATTCGGGATAGGTCTTGTCAGAAACGTCTTCATAGGTGTTGAAAACGATCTCCGATTCATAAGAATCAAGCGCACTTGCCGTCAAGAAGGTTATCGTTTCACCTTCATAGGTCTTGCCGGAGGTTGCGCCGACGTATCTGCCGTTTTCGTCTTTATAAACGTCCGTACCCGAAACGTTTGCGTTAGGATCGACAGAGGTATCGTTCGAATCCTGACAAGCAGTCAACGCAACAGTGAACAAAAACAATACGGCAATAATTAATGAGTATATTCTTTTGTGTGCCATAGTCTTTCTCCTTAAGATTTATATACACAATATAACATAATATCATTGTAAATGCAAGAATAGAGTAGTCAATTATGAAAAAAACAAGAGGGTATTGCAAAATAATTGCATTTATGATAGAATGACCTAAGAATTTTTGAATTCAAGAAAACTATCAGAGGTTTTTTATGAGTAACAAAGAGATCAAAAAACCGAAAAAAGAAGGACGCCGTGTCCGTTCGCTCGATCCGATGCATTACGTCGGAAATTTCTTTATGAAGACAAGAACCGATGCAACGAACTATTTTTCGGAATCTGTTGATATAAGAATTGCAGAGGAATATATCCGTCAAAAGCGAGAGCAAGGTCTTAAGGATTTCAGCATGATGCACGTTTTCCTTGCCTCGTTCGTAAGACTCTATTCCCAGCATCCCGAAATGAACCGTTTCATAAGAGGTCAGCGTATATATGCCCGCAATAACATCGAAATTGCGATGACGATAAAAAAGGAAATGAAGCTCAACGGCGACGATACGGTTATAAAGCTCAATTACGAGCCCGACGCAACCGCAGAAGAGATTTATCATATCACAAATAAGATAATCGAGGACGCACGTAACGAAAGCAACGAGTTTGACGACCTTATGAAGATCTTCAACTATATTCCCCGTTTCGTTATGCGCTTTGCCGCTTGGATAATAAACGCACTTGATTACTACGGATTGCTTCCTGCAAGTTTAACGAAACTATCTCCTTTTCACGGAAGCCTTGTTATAACCTCGCTTGCCTCGCTCGGCATACCTCCCGTTTATCACCATCTTTATAATTTCGGCAATATTCCGATATTCTTCGCATTCGGTAAACGCTATAACAAATACGAAATAACAAAAGACGGCACTCCCGAAAAGGTAACGTATATGGATTACCGTATCTCCTGTGACGAGCGTATCGCCGACGGACACGCATATTCCGTTGCGTTAAGATACATAAACAGTCTGTTGCGTAACCCTTCCCAGCTTGACGAACGTCCCGAAAAAATAGTCGAGGATATTCCGTAATAATACCCCACAAAACAAGTTTTTGATTGGCTTTAGATGTCCGTTCGCTCTCGCCGTCGCGCCTCGTGCTTTGCACTCGACACTCGCGGACATCAGAGGTATATTTTTCAAGGCGCATGTCCTTGAAAAATATGATGAATCTATTGTATATATTGCCTTGCTCTTTCAAAAACGCAAAAAAACAATGGCTATCGTGTAAAAACGGTAGCTTTTTTGTTTGTTTTGTGATATTTGGGGCGATTTTTACGATTTTGCTGTGATTAACGGAGAAAAGTCAAAAAACATTTGAAAAACTCTTGAAAAATCGTTCATAAAGTGATAATATCTGCACTTGTATTATATTAAATCTGCACTTGTATTATATTAAAGAGGTATATATTATGAGCAATTACGAAGCATTGTGTATATTAATGCCCATAGGCATCGCAATGACAGCAGGCTTGCTTCTCTCTCGTCTTGTAAAAAAATTAAAGCTTCCTGCCGTTACGGGCTATCTTATCGCAGGTATCCTTGTCGGCCCTTATTGCCTTGGCGCATTGGGTGAAATTGTGGACATTCCTTGGCTTGGCTACGTAAGCGCAGAATCGGTTGAAGGAGCTTCTATCCTTTCAAAGCTTGCTCTCGGCTTTATAGCTTTTGCGATCGGTGATGAATTCCGTCTTTCTTCCCTTAAGAAGATCGGCAAACAGGCAACCGTTATAGGTATTTTCCAGGCGATCGTTGCAACGGTCGTTGTTGACGCAGCGCTCATCGGTCTTTATTTCGTTCTTCCCGAAGGAACGATATCCATTCCCGCAGCGATAGTTCTCGGTGCTGTTGCAACGGCAACGGCTCCTGCCGCAACGCTTATGGTCGTCCGTCAGTATAAGGCAAAGGGTAAATTGACAGATATGCTTCTCCCCGTTGTTGCAATCGACGACGCTGTAGGTCTTGTCGTTTTCGCAGTATCCTTCGGTATTGCACAATCGATGAACAGCGGTGTTGAATTAAGCGTTATTTCGGTTCTTGTAGAACCCTTCCTTGAGGTAGTTCTTTCCCTTGCTTTGGGTATCGTTTTGGGTGTTTTGTTCAGCCTTGCGGAAAAATACTTCAATTCGAACAGTAAACGTCTTACTCTTTCAATAACCTTTGTTATCATGGCGGTTGCGCTTTCGCTTTATGAGACCCATATCGCAGGAATACATATCAAGTTCTCCTCGCTCCTCGTTTGTATGATGCTTGGTACGGTATTCTGCAATATGTGCGATTTCTCCGACGAAATCATGGGCAAAACGGACAAATGGACTGCTCCCTTGTTCCTTCTTTTCTTTGTGCTTTCGGGCGCAGAGCTCCAGTTTGGTGTCTTTGGCAACGTTATGGTAATTCTTGTCGGTGTCGTATATATCCTCACCCGTGCGGCAGGTAAGATGCTTGGTGCGGCGGTGAGCGCAAAAGCAACGAAGTGCGAACCGAACATCGTTAAATATCTCGGTATAACCCTTCTTCCCCAGGCGGGCGTTGCGCTCGGTATGTCGCTTATTGCGGCAGAAACGCTTGGCGAAGTCGGCAGTATGGTTCGTAATATAACTCTCTTTGCGGTTCTTATTTACGAGCTTGTCGGTCCTATGCTCACAAAGATCGCACTTACGAAGGCAGGCGATATTATACCTCGTACTGTGATAAACATCGGCGAAGAAGACGACGAATAATTTGAGCCGTTCATACGGCGCAGAACAAAAAGAGCAAAAAACCATAATAGGTTAAATTGATTTTTGAGAAATAACAAAATACGTATTAAGGTAAAAATCGGGCGATATTCGCCCGATTTTGTTATATGCTCTTTTTTAGTCACGTTTGCTCGGACTGCTTTACGGTTGTAAAGCGACGCCTTCGCAAACGAGCCTTCTGCATCCGCCTGAACGGCTCAAATGAAATCGCTTCGCTCTCAATCAAAAACAAGTTTTCGATTGGCTTTAGATGTCCGTTCGCTCGCGCCGTCGCGCCTCGTGCTTTGCACTCGACACTCGCGGACATCAGCGGTATATTTTTCAAGGCGCATGTCCTTGAAAAATATGAATATTTAAATGAACCCGAGAGGAAAACTTTTATAAAAGTTTTCCTCTCGGTATTTTTATTCTCCGAAACGTGCATAATAAAAAATAAAAAAACGGAGGTAAACAATGAAAGAAAACGATACTGTAAAGCTTTTAAGAGAATGTGATGCAGGAGTAAAAATGGGTGTTTCGTCGATAAACGAGGTATTGCCCGACGTTAGGGCAAAGGAACTTCGTGACGACCTTGCCTATTGCCGTTCACAGCACGAAACGTTACAGGCTGACATCAAAAAGGAGCTTAACAAATACGGAGATCACGGAAAAGACCCTGCGGTTGCGGCAAAGAGTATGTCGTGGATGAAGACGAATATGAAAATGGCGATGAACGATTCCGACAAAACTATTGCCGACCTTATAACCGACGGCTGTAATATGGGTGTTAAATCGCTTCATAGGTATTTAAACCAATATTCCGCAGCAGACAGTGAATCGAAGGGTATTGCAACAAGACTTATAGGACTTGAGGATAACCTCGCAAAACAGCTTCGTAAATACTTGTAAAATATAAGAGCCGTACGGAATTCAATTTCCGCCGGCTCTTATCATTTTCTTAAGCTCCGCAACGGCATCGCCGAGACCGCCCACACGGTCGATTATACCGTATTCAACCGCCTGCCTGCCGTCTATAACCGTTCCGATGTCTGTCGTCATATCGTCGGTTGCGGTCATAAGCTTGCGTATCGTTTCGCCGTTTGCGTTTGAATTGCGAACGATAAATTCAATAATACGCTCCTGCATTTTAGAAAGGTTTGCAAAGGTTTGCGGAACACCGATAACAAGCCCGTTAAGCCGTACGGGGTGAAGTGTCATAGTCGCACTCGGCACGATAAAGGATCTTTTTGCGGAAACCGCAAGCGGAACACCGATAGAATGTCCGCCGCCGAGCACAAGCGAGACCGTCGGTTTTGTCATACCTGCAATAAGCTCGGCTATGGCAAGACCTGCTTCGATATCACCGCCTATCGTATTTAAAAGAAGCAAAAGTCCGTCTATGTCGTCATTTTCTTCAACTGCAACGAGAGAGGGAATACATTGCTCGTATTTCGTCGATTTAGATTCCGGCGAGGCGGCAAAATGACCTTCGATCTGCCCTGCGATGACCATTGAATGAATACATATTCCGCATTCCGACGTGACAACGTTCATATCGGGTTCTTTTTCGTTTGTATCGTCATAAATTTTTTCGTTGTCCATAAAAATTTCCTTTCGGCATATTCGTGTCGTGTTATATAGAATAATAATTCCCGAAAATGCCGATAATAACCGCAAAATACATCAAATGAATGGGAGAAAAGGGATTATTATGGCATCGGGATTGAAAAACAGATTGAAGAGATCCTATTCCGCAATAAAAAAAGAGCTTAACGAGCGTGACGTTTCGGAATGGCTTTACGACAATTTTTATTTAATAGACCGTTATTACCGATTTTCGATATCCGACAAAAAGGCTTTGCGCTGTGACTTATTATATGAATATTTAAACCGTTTTTGCGAGGATTGCGATTATACTCTCACGCCGAAAACGCTGTCGAATTATCTTTTGTGCGAAAAACGTGATTTCGGCTTTTACGAGCTTTCGTCGTTGAAAAACCTTCTTGCGATATGTGCGATAAACAAGATCGCAGAGATAGTTTCAAACCGAAAAGGAATGGCGAACACGCTCCCGAAGATCATAAAACTGCTTTACAGCCTTTCAAATCCCGAATTTGACGATATAATACCGACCGTCTGGGAAGGGGAAAGGTTGTTGTCGGAGCTTGAAC
Organism: Eubacteriales bacterium; assembly: GCA_045536935.1. Taxonomy (GTDB): domain Bacteria; phylum Bacillota; class Clostridia; order Oscillospirales; family CAG-382; genus Coliplasma. The sequence continues at coordinate 9,320 of JAZSOO010000022.1, forward strand.
CCGAATATGTCGATTTCGAACCCGAAACGAAGACCCAATACCGTTCGCTTATCTCGTCTTTTGCCTATGAAAACTGCACGAGCGAAAAGACCGCTATAGAAAACCTTGCCGAACGGGCAAAAAAGCAGAATACAACGCTCGGAAGCCTGCTTTTCCGCCCGAAAAAAAGATATATCCTCGCTTGGTGCTTGCTTTGGACTGTCCTTTTCGTTTCTCTGGTGCTCTTGTCTTCCTTTACGGTAGGGGCGTTCACTTTGCTTTTTATCGTTCCTTTCGGAATTGCTTGCTCGGGCATAGCAGATTATTTTATTGCCTTCTTTGCCCCTGCGCACAGAGCACCGAGAATGAAGTTTGAATCAATTCCCGAAAACGCAAAAACTCTTGTCACTATAGCCTCGCTTATGACGGGAAGCAAGGGTGACGAAAAGGTTTTTGAATCGCTTGCACGCTTTCGGTATATGAATCCCGACGAAAATATATATTTCTGCCTGCTTGCAGACCTGCCCGATTCCGACAAACAGGAAGAAAAGGGCGATGACGAAATCATCGAATCCGCAAAACGCAGGATCGACGAGCTGAATTCGCTTCACGGCAACCGTTTTTGCCTTTTCTTCAGAAAACGTGTTTTGAACGAAAGCGAAAACCGTTTCGGCGGTTGGGAGCGCAAACGTGGTGCCGTGTGCGAGCTTGTGTCCCATATCCGAAAGGGCGGCAGTGCTTGCTATTACGGCGGAGATTTTATAAATGAAATTAAATATATCCTCACGCTCGATTCGGATACCAACCTCTCCGTCGGAAGTGTGCGAGAGATGCTTTCGATCGCACTTCACCCCGTAAACCGTCCGAACGTAAAAGACGGCAAGGTCATTTCGGGCTACGGCATAATCCAGCCCTCTGTTCGTACCGAGCTTGTAAGCGCATATAAAACGGGATTTTCACGTTTGATCTCCGGTGCGGGCGGTACGGACGTTTATGCAACGGCTTCCTTCGGACGTGCGCAATCGCTTTTCGGTTGCGGAAGCTTTTGCGGAAAAGGCTTGATAAACGTCGAGCTTTTCGATTCTCTCGTTACGGACAAATTGCCTAACGGCTTGGTATTAAGCCACGACGTTGTCGAAGGGAGTATAATGCGAACGCTTTGTGCTTCGGACATAGTCCTGACCGATTCCACACCCGGCAACACCGTTTCCTTCTTCCGAAGACTGCACCGTTGGATACGTGGCGATTTTCAAAACCTATATTTTCTCAAAAGCAGATCGTTAAATCTTCTGTCAAAAGCAAGGATATTGCTGACGGTATTAAAGCATTCGTCGCCGATATTCTCACTTCTTGCAATAACGATCGGCTGTTTTATCCGTGACACAAGCGGATTTTTGGTATTTTTGTTTGCGTATTCCGAATTTTTCCTGCCCTGCTTGGTAAGCGTCGGCGGATTTACGTTCTCGGGCGCACCCTTTGCGGTGAAAAGATTTTTCTCGAAGGCATATTCGATGCTTGCCCAAACCTTTATACGATTGATGTTCGAGCTTTCCTCTTCCTGCAGAAAGGCGATCCTTACGGTACATGCATTCTTCTTGGCATCGGTAAGACTTGTCACACGCAAGAAAACTCTTGAATGGACTACTGCGGCGCAGGCGGAAAAGCTTTCCTCGTCGCTCGGTAAATACGTTATCGACAGCATATTTTCGGTATTGGCAGGAATTTTGATAATGATATTTGCAAAAGCGCCGTTCATCAAATTTGCAGGTCTGCTCTATTTTGTGTACCCGCTTGTTTCCACGGTTCTTTCAAAGAATATCGACGGCGGCGCAGAGGTGAAGGTAAAGCTTTCCGAAAGCCAAAAGAAATTGCTGTCGGCGCACGTTTATGATATGTTCTCCTTCTATTCCGACAACGTAAACGAAAAAACAAACTTCTTACCGCCCGATAATATCCAGCTTTCTCCCGTTTCTGCAACGGCATACCGTACCTCGCCGACGAATATCGGGTTCTATCTCGTTTCGCTCCTGTCGGCAAGGGATATGGATATAGTTTCAACCAAAGACCTTGCCGAAAGTCTTTCGAAAACGCTTGATACCATCGAAAAACTCCCGAAATATAACGGCAACCTTTATAATTGGTACGATATAAAGAATCTGTCTGTGATAGGTAACAATTACGTTTCCTCGGTCGACAGCGGTAACTTTATCGTTATGCTCGTTGCGCTTAAAGAGGGTATTCTTGAATATGCAAGTGAAGACGAAAGACTAACCCCTCTCGCAAAGCGCATTGAAAACATTATAAACCAAACCGATATAAACGTTTTTTACGATAAAAGACGTTCGCTTTTCCGTATCGGTCTTGCGGTCACGCCCGAAGGGGTTAAATATGATTCCAACTGCTACGACCTGCTTATGAGCGAAGCAAGAATGCTTGGGTATTATGCCGTTGCATCGTCAAACGTGCCGAAAAAGCATTGGCAATCGCTGTCACGCACGTTGACACATTCAAACGGATATATCGGAATGATGAGCTGGTCGGGCACGGCTTTCGAATACCTGATGCCGCAGCTTTTCCTGCCTCTCTATCGAGATTCTTTTCTTTTTGAAAGCGTTGCGTTTGCGTTGATGGTCCAGCGTTCCGCACTATCACCTTGGGGTGTGAGCGAAAGCGGTTTTTATTCCTTTGACAGCGATATGAACTATCAATATAAAGCCAACGGGTTGAAGATATTGGCATTGCGCAGGATCGGCAACGATGAAAAGATAGTTTCGCCCTATTCAACCTATCTTTCCCTCTGCGTTTGTCCCGATTCCGCAATAAAGAATATTCTAACCTTTGAAAACAGAGGAATGTACGGCAAATACGGTCTTTATGAAGCGCTTGATATGAACAGCTATCCGAACGGTTTGAGCGTTAAGAGCTATATGGCGCATCACGTCGGTATGAGCATGATCGGTTGTGTTAATGCGATACACGACAATATTTTCGTACGCCGTTTTATGCGTGATATGCGTATGTATTCGGCAAACGAGCTTCTGCAGGAAAAAATCCCCATCGATGCCCATATCTTTTCTGACGAATATTCCTCGCAAAAGGGAAACAAACGTCCGATATATACCCCTCACGAGCGAAAGGAAAAGGTCGATCTGAATTCGCCGTCGGTAAGGCTTCTTTCAAACGGTGATATGACTGCGTTAATTTCAAGCAGCGGTCATATCGGGCTTTGCCGAGGGGAAAGAAAGCTTGCCCACACCGAATTTTGCAAATATTCCTTCCGTTTTTCTCCCTGCGTTGTGTTTTCACGCAACGGTAATAATTACGGCTGTGTTCCTATAATAAATGGTGGTAATGAATACGGGTTCGAACACGGAAACGGTTTTGCATCTCATATAGCGTCGGGCAAGGAATTTTCGGGCAGGGTCAGATACAGTATTTCAAAAAACGGAAACTGCTTTGTCGTTAACACCCGTGCCGAAAGCCTTAAAAAATATGATATAACCTTCTCTTTCGAGCCGATGCTTGAAACCGAGAAAAAATATCTTTCCCATATCGCTTTTTCACGTCTTTTCATCGAAAGCGAATACGACCAAACAAAAAGAATACTCTATTTCCACCGCAGAAGCAGTCTTGACGGACGGTATATCTTCACGCTTGCCGTCGCACCGAAGGAAAAGGATATAAAGTTTTCGTTTTTGACAAACCGTGAAAAGCTCCCGGCAAGCTCGGTCCAAACACCCTTTGACTATGCTTCTCTCGAAACCGATAATAACGTCGGTCCCTGCATCGACCCTCTTTGCCTGGTCCGTGCGAGCGATGCAGAAGGGGGAAGGGCAACCTTCCTTGTAAGTTGCGGCGAGACAAAGAACGAATGTGAGCGCAATATCCGCCTTGCACGTTCGGATAAATACGATTACCGAACCAAGATGGGCGAGGGTATGGTT
>JAZSOO010000006.1:0-7272 GCA_045536935.1 Eubacteriales bacterium
GTCGGGAGTGTAAAGGGTATAGGGGTTGTAATAGGTTGCGGGAGTATCGTATGCACCGAGCTCATCGAGACCCAAACGGTTGTTGAAATGGGTGACCTTATGGTAGGAATCCTTAAGAGAAGATTTGTAGTCGGTCGCCAACGTCGAAGTATGAGACGTGTCAATAGACCAACGAAGGTTAGAGTCGCTGCCAAGACGGATATCGTAATATTCGGGCAAGAAGTTTTCTTCGGATTCGATATAAATTCTGTCGAGGACCGATTTATCCGTCGAATAGGGATCAAAACCAAAACCGAAACGTCTGTCTACAGAGAATTCGTAAGAGAACATTCCGGGAGAACCGACAACGCTTCTTCCGCATTTGACGTAGGTGGAAATATCATAAGAGCCGGAAACAGAACCATTGGGATAGCAAATCGCCTGGTTAAGCGATCCGTCGCCGTTGATCTTTATGTAGATCTGGTCGTAGGTGGTACCGTCCGCCTTAACGTCGAACAACGAAAAAGCAACAACGTCAGCAGAACCGCTGCCGAAATAAACGAGTGCCGCACCGTAGATATAGTTATCGCTGATACGAACGTCGTGTTCTGCAGAAGTAGCATGAGATGCATCCCACAACGTCTTGTTGTTTACGAGATTGGAATAGGGCTTCATAAAGTTAACGTTGTCTTTATATTCAACAACGTTGGTTCTTTCATACCATCTGCTGTAGAAGTCGGTATGCTGTGCCCATTCTGCTTCGTCAAATTCACCGTTGATATCGATAGCGCCGAGGAAGGAATGTTCACCGAGACCGTTAAGGTCAACGGTCGTGATCACGCCCGCATATTTGGAATCCCAGTTGGTCATGCTGGGGAAGAAGGAATCACGGTCGAAATTTTCATCGATTTCGATGGCAGGGTGATAAAGCGCCTCGAATTCGCCGTTCGGGTCGCTTTCAACAGGGGTCTTCGTATCAACAGACACAAAATAGTCGATAGAAGGGTTAGCCGCAGGACAGAAGTCCGCAAGAAGAACCTTGAATTCGATATTTGTGAATTCGCCGTCTTTCGAGAAGACTATCTTCGATTTTTCGAAATAGTACGAAGATTTGTCCTTAACGGTTTCGCCGTTTGCGGATTCACGCTTCCAAGTACCGTTGCCGGAATAAACGTCGGTGTTGCCGACCATATTGCCGGTGATGTCGAAGGTGAATAGATGGCTGTAACGGTTCTGACCCTTTGCGTCGTTGTTAAGCCATAACTTTACAAGGCCCGCTTCGTTCGTAGGAACGACAAACGCACCGTAAAGGTAATAGTAGTCTTTTCTTACGTTGTATTTATAAGCAAATCCAACGTTTTTATCTTCGGGATACTGAACGTTCCAAGTACCGGATTCGGAATTGACACGTTTCCAGTCATCCTCTCTCCAGCCGGTATCGTCCAAAACACCGTCAATAACAACGGTTTCGGGAATATACTGGCCGGGTGCGTTTTCGATCGTTTGGTTCGTGATGTCGTTCATATAAACACCACGGCCACGAGCGAACGCAGTTAACATCGAGGCAGGGATCATACACAAGATCATGATCATCGCCAAGACTAAAGCAAGTGTTCTTTTCACAGTAATTGCTCCTTTTTTATGTTATCTTTTTTTATTTCGAAAGTTATCGAAAAGGCACCCCTATCAAGCAGGTTTTTTGCATTTTGGGTATAATACACCCACTATCATCAGGATAAACCTATTCAAAATGAGTATACTCCAAATAATCTCCAAAGTCAAGGCTTTTTCGCAAGTTTTCTCAATAGTTTTCAACCTTATTTTTCCTTGATTTTCATAGCCTTTTTCGCAATATTTTGGGGTTTTGTGTTCTCTTGCGCAGCCATAACACAATAGATTGTGTTGCTTCGAAATTTAACAGTTTGTTAACAATTTGAAAAGACATTTCCGCACGCAAAAAGTAAAAAAAGCACCGTTTGGTGCCTTTTTGTTTTCACGGTATTAATCTCCACACCGCCATAATACATATCGAATTTGTTGTTTGCGTTGGTTTCTTTGTAGGGACTTATCACCTCGACGGTCCGCCCCTTGATTTTGCGGCAACGTTTTGGTTTTTCGTTGTTTATAAAAATTATATCGTAGGGGAGGGCCTACGGGGTCCCCGCAAAACTTGTTTTGTGGGGTAATAAACCCTCCCGAACTCAAAGTCCGCCGTTGTTAATTATGTCTGCGTTATATACCTTAAAGGTTGATTCATAAAAATCAAAAACAACAAATAATTACGGGTGCGGGAGGGTGCAAGACCCTCCCCTACACCATTGTATTTTGTTTGTCATACAGACATAAGGTTCTACAAATTTCACCTATCGCCTCATATCAATTACGCCCACTTGCCGTCGATGAAGATAGGCGTTGCCACCCCGTCCTTATATCCCGTAACGGTGAAATCCTTTGAGCCGACCATAAAATCGACGTGTATCATCGAATCGTTAACGCCAAGCTCGTGAAGCTCGTCCGCCGTCATATTCTCAAAGCCCTTAACACAATTGCTGTAGCCCATACCGAGAGCAACGTGGCAGGAAGCGTTTTCGTCGAAAAGGGTGTTGTAATAGATAAGTCCGCTTTCGGCGATAGGCGAATCCTTCGGCACGAGCGCAAGCTCGCCGAGCATTCTGCTGCCTTCGTCGGTGGTGATTATCTTACCGAGAGCTTCTTCACCCTTCTCTGCGTGCCATTCGACAGCTTTACCGTCTTTAAAGTCGATATAGAAATTCTCTATAAGCGTTCCTCGAACCGAAAGAGGCATTGCGGAAACAAGTCTGCCTTCGCATTTACCCTTCATAGGAGTTGTGAATATCTCTTCTGTGGGCATATTCGGGTTGAAATAAACCCCGTTAAGAGTTGTTTCTCCGCCGCCGCACCAAATGCTTTCCTTCATAAGCTCACACTTGAAGTCCGTACCGTTTGCGGACTTGAAATGGAGATAATCAAAGTTCATCTTGTTAAGCCATTCGCATTTTTCACGGAAGCTATCGTTCTTTTTGTTCCATTCGGCAACAGGGTCGTTGTTTTCATCGCAAAGAACGGTCTTCAATATTGCATCCCAGAGCTTTTCTACGGCAACAGAGGTTCTATCCGACGGGAACATCTTCTTTGCCCAAGCCTTGCCGGGGATCGCACAGACAAGCCATTGATGCTTGTTGTCCATAGCGTCACGGTAGGGCTTTAAAAGCTTCGATGCCGCAATGTTTGCTTTCTGGAGCTTATCGGCATTGACCTTTCTCAGTCCGTCGGGATCTTCGCAGATAAGACGGATCCTTGCAGGAAGTATCTCGGATTCGTGCTTTGCCTTTTCAACCTGCCAATCGGGCACCTCGCAAAGCGAGCGAACGGTGCGGTGACGGTATGCAAGCTTTGTCAATTCGGTTGACGACCAATCGACCTGAACCTTACCTGCGCCTGCACGGTATGCTTCCTCTGCAAGGATATTAACAAAATCCGCCGCCTCGACGTCGGTCATAATATTAAGCTGTTGTCCTTTTTGGATATTAACGCCGCTTTTTACCAAAAGACGTGCGTATTTTCTCATTAACGACTTTTTCATAATTACCACCTATAATCACCCCAAAAAGTCTAACGACTTCTCGGGGACCCTGATAAAAATTCGAGGCTGAACCAAAGAACAGCCTCTTTTTTATTTATTTCTTTTCTTCGACCATGCCTTCGTTAGCACGTTCGATAATAGAATGAACCGCCCATTTCTGAATCTGGATCTTGGTTCTGTCGCCGCTCGATTCGATAAGGAGCATATCGTCCTTAACCTTAACGACCATACCGATTATACCGCCCGAGGTTACGATAACGTCGCCAAGCTCGATGGAGTTACGCATTTCGGCAGTTTCTTTTTCCTGTTTCTTCTGGGGACGGTAGAGGAAAAAGTAGAAAACGATACCGAACATTGCGATCATAAGGACCGAGCCGAAGATCGAGCCGGTGGGATTAGGCTGTTCTCCCTCAAGGAGCATCATTAAAGTGTTTAATTTCATTTCAATTTTCCTTCATTATATTTTATTCTTTTAACGTCTTTGCAATAAAGAGTTTTTTCATCGATAGTGAAAACCGCACCGCAAAGCGAGATGTTTTTACTTTCGGGAATACCCTTCATACGAACGTTTTTTGTAAATCTTGACACCGCAGTATCATAGGAAACACCGATTATCGAATCCTCGCTTCCGCACATTCCGATATCGCTGATATATGCACCGCCACGGGCAGTTAATCTTTCATCGGCGGTCTGAACGTGGGTGTGCGTGCCGTAGATTATCTGCAATCTGCCGTCGAAGATATGGGCAAAAGCAAGCTTTTCGCTTGTGGCTTCGGCGTGGAGATCGCATATCGCAAAATCGTAATTGCCCTTTTCACGTTCAAGAACTCTTTCGACCGCAGTAAACGGTGAATCGACAGGGTCCATAAATACCTGACCGCAGACCGAGATGACCAAAGCACGCAATCCGTTTTTCACGGGGATAATGCAATAGCCGTTGCCCGGAGAGCTCGGCGGAAAATTCAAGGGTCTTAAAACGTTCGGTTCGTCCTCTAAAAGGTCGAATATCGCATATCTGCGGAAGGAATGGTTGCCACCCGTAAGAACGTCGGCACCGCTTTCGAAGAGCACGTCTGCGCTTTTCTTGTCAAGACCGCTTCCGTCACAGACGTTTTCGGCGTTGACGATAACGAGGTCTGCACCCTCGATATTCTTGATCCTGCGAAGGTTCTTTCTCACGAACTCCAAACCCGGAGTCCCGAAAACGTCCCCGACCGCAAGAATTTTTATTTCATTTTCTTTTTCATTTTCGCGATGTGACTTATCCAAATTCCCTATGCCCTTCTTTTTTCATCTTCGCGGAGTGGGTTGGTTTTTAATTTTTTTCGTCGCCACCGCGAAACACATCAAATTTGTTGTTTGTGCAAAAGTGTCTTTCTGAACGCATTGGCAAAAAGATGTGTCATTCTGAACGGCGGGGTCCCCGCAAAACTTGTTTTGTGGGGTGTCAAGTGAAGAATCTCATTCTGTTGTTTCTTCCGTTTATGTTTTTCATACAACAAACAATCACGAGTTCGGGAGGGTACAAGACCCTCCCCTACGTTGTCGTCTTTCGTTATCACACAGACATAAGATTCATACAATAAAATCTCATAAAAATCGGCGACATGTGCGTCGATTTTTATACCTTAGAGGTTCGCGAGTGTCGAGTGCAACGCACGAGGCGCGAGATGCGAATGAACGAACCTCACAAAAAACCATTAAAAATCACAGATTTTTAATGGAGAGCGTCAGCGATTCATACAATAAAATCCCATATTTTTCAAGGACATGCGCCTTGAAAAATATACCTCTGAACATTGCGAGTGTCGAATGCCGTTTACGGCATGAGGCGCGAGGCGCGAGCGCACAATGTTCCAAAATTCCGATTGAAAACCGTGTGTTTTCAATCGAGAGCGATAGCGTTCGGGGTCCCCGCAAAACTTGTTTTGTGGGGAATTACTTCGCGTAATCCACCTGACGCATTTCACGGATAAGGTTGACCTTGATCTGTCCGGGATATTCAAGCTCTTCTTCGATCTTACGGGCAATATCTCTTGCGATAAATACCATTTCGTCGTCGCTGACCTCGTCGGGCTTGACCATAATGCGGACTTCTCTGCCCGCCTGGATCGCAAAGGACTTTTCAACACCGTTGAAGGAGGTTGCAATCTCTTCAAGCTTCTGCAAACGCTTGATATAGGTTTCAAGGTTTTCACGTCTTGCGCCGGGTCTTGCCGCAGAAACAGCGTCTGCCGCCTGAACTATCATAGCAACAAGAGTTTGAGGTTCAACGTCGCCGTGGTGAGCTTCGATAGCGTGAACTATCTCACGGCTTTCCTTGTACTTACGGGCAAGGTCGACACCGATCTGAACGTGAGAACCGTCGATTTCGTGTGTCATTGCCTTACCGATATCGTGGAGCAAGCCTGCACGCTTCGCTTGGATCGGGTCAACGCCAAGCTCGGAAGCGATCATGCCTGCGATATGTGCAACTTCAATAGAATGCTTAAGAACGTTCTGACCGTAGCTCGTTCTGTATTTAAGTCTGCCGAGGAGCTTGATAAGCTCTCCGTTGATACCGTTGACACCTGCTTCAATGGCAGCTCTTTCACCGGTTGCCTTGATGGTTGCGTCAACCTCTTTCTTTGACTTTTCAAACATTTCTTCAATTCTTGAAGGATGTATTCTGCCGTCAGTAATAAGCTTTTCAATGGTAAGTCTTGCTACTTCGCGGCGTACAGGGTCAAAGCTTGATACTGTGATTGCTTCGGGGGTATCGTCAATAATAAGATCAACACCTGTGATGCTTTCAAGTGTTCTGATGTTTCTGCCTTCACGGCCGATGATTCTTCCCTTCATTTCATCATTGGGAAGATCTACAACTGCAACGGTAGCTTCTGCAGCGTGGTCTGCAGCACAGCGCTGGATAGCAGTTGTGATAATTTCCTTTGCAAGGTTGTCAGCCTCTTCACGGGTACGCTGCTCAATTTCCATAATCTTGAGCGCTTTTTCGTGAATAAGGTCACCTTCAAGGTTTTTAATGATGTACTCCTTAGCCTGCTCTTTGGTATAGCCTGAAATCTTTTCAAGCATATCAAACTGGCTTTTCTTGAGTGCTTCTACTTCTTCAAGCTTATCATCAGCATCTTTGATTTTCTTCTGAAGAAGTTCTTCTTTCTTTTCGAGAGCTTCGGTTTTCTTATCAAGAGATTCTTCCTTCTGAATCATTCTGCGTTCCTGACGCTGAACTTCATTTCGTCTCTCTTTAATCTCTTTTTCGTGTTCTGTTCTTTCTTTATGAATCTCATCCTTGGCTTCAAGAATGGCTTCACGCTTTTTGGTCTCAGCAGTTGTAAGGGCACTGCTGATAATTCTCTTTGCTTCTTCTGTTGCAGAGCCTATTGCCTTTTCAGCTGTCTTGCGTCTGTATATACCGCCTGCAACAAAGCCTGCGATACCGAATACAACAGCAGCAACAACGGCAATAACTATTGCAACAATTAACGAAACTTCCATCAATTACACCTCCTGTTGAATTTTTAGGATATGGAAATGTGTACAGCAAAGCTTACACAAGAAAACAGTAATAATGCATAAATAAAATCTATATAAAAATCTATTTAAAAAGAGAGCAAAATACCACATTTTCGCATTCTCTTGCATTATCCATATTATTTTATAATTATATTAAAGAAAAGTCAAGTCTT
>JAZSOO010000009.1:0-3472 GCA_045536935.1 Eubacteriales bacterium
ATACTCCGGGATTAGACACGCGGATATACTCATTTAGTTGTTCGGGGGAAGAAACCCGATCTATGCTCTTTTTTCTAAATAACTGTTCATTCATATTATTCGCCACTCACTTTTGATTGTTTATTCCGCTTTTGCTGCACCCTATTTTGCTTTAGCTAACATGGCAAGTAGTTTTCAATCAGATACTTTGCGAATTGAGAACTTGTGAATGCTGCAAACTTCTGATACTGATCCGACTTTTCTTCATCGGCATAATCGCAAACACTTTTTATAATCAGTCCTTTGGGTTTGGGAAGCATAGCCTGCTCAACTGCATACATTACGGCATATGACTCCATATCCAAAGCCGCTGTGTTTCCGTATTGAGAGTGAATCTGTTTATCAACAACCTCGCTATTTGCAACGACGGTTGAACCGCAAGCCATCGGGCCAATATGTACATGATATTCATTGTCTGGGCTTTCCATCGCACGCTCTACAAGCGCAAGCAAGCTTTCGTCTGTGTTTACAAAGCGAGGGCGAGGAACAAATCCCACTTCTCCGAAAGATACTCTTCCTCTTTTGGCAGAAACAAATTTGCCAGAGGAATAATCCCATACGACGTCGGGAACCACTATATCGCCGTATAGTTGCTCAACAGACTGCTTGTGCGCTACTCCCGCTGCTATTCCCACCATAAAAACAAATCTTGGCTTGAATAAAGTTATCAGCTTCATAGTCAACACACCTGCAGCTGTCATGCCCATTTCGTCCTGTCTTGCAGCTACGATTTTTAAGTGCTTTCCTTGCGCTCAACCACCGTTTCGTAATATTTCTGACTGTCGCCCTCTAAATTCAGAGACTTCCAGTCTTTGTACATATGCATAACTCCTGCTTCCTCGGTGGCGGTAGCGGTAATTAAAGCAACGTAATAATCAAAATTTTTCAAAGCAATTTTCCTTTTCGTCCTCTTGATAGCATGTAATCTGATAGATTATCCTCAGATGTTCTTTTTGATCTTCAAAATGTTTTGACCGTCTTTGTATTCGTAGGTTATCTCATCCATACTCTTCTTGACCATATAGATACCGAGTCCACCGATTTCTCTTTCTTCAGCGGAAAGCGTAATATCCGGATCGTCCTTTCCAAGCGGATCATACGGAACACCATTATCAATAAACGTGATAATAACAGCCAACGGAGCCTCACTTATCTCAACCCGAACAGTTGCGTTGCCAACTTCGGTGTTATAGGCGTAATGAGCAATGTTTCCGAATAGCTCGTCAATAGCAATATCAATTTGCATCTGAACCTTGATGGGACAATCTATCAACTCAAGCTGTGCATTGACGAACTCCGTAACGGTCTCAATGTTTTCAACTGTTGCAGCAAGGGTTATCTCCTTCATTTGGTATCCTCCGCATTAGTTTCCATTCTCGCTTTGTACTCAAGACAAAGCATCGTGATATCGTCGAACTGGTCGGCTTTGCCGACAAATTCGTCTATATCCGTTTTCACTGCGGGAAGAATATCGTTCGGAGTGCCGTCCTTAACCTTGTTAAGAATTGCTCCGAGTCTATTCATTCCATAAAGTTCATTTTGGAGATTGGTCGCTTCGGTTACGCCGTCCGTGTATTGGAAAATCTTATCTCCGGGCTCAATCGTCATAGAGCCTGCGCGATACTTCATATCCTCCATACCCGCAAGAACGAAGCCGGGACGGATCTTGTAGGGCTCGAAATCACCACCCGCCTTACTGATAAAGGGCATTTCGTGTCCTGCGTTAACAAAGCTGAATTCGCCTGTTACAAGGTCGAGCACGCCCTCGAAGGCAGTGATAAAGAGTCCTTCGCTGTTCGCCTCGCAAAGCAGGTTATTGACTGCGGTGAATACCTTTCCGAGATCTCTGTCGGGTGTGGTATGGTCTTTGATCAACGTCTTACCGATCACCATAAAGAGTGCTGCGGGCACGCCCTTGCCCGAAACGTCTGCCATAACGATTGCGAGGTGTCGCTCGTCAACCATAAAGAAGTCGTAAAAGTCGCCTCCAACCTCTTTTGCAGGATCCATAGTTGCGTAAATATCAAATTCTTTTCTTTCGGGAAATGCCGGGAAGATACAAGGAAGCATAGATGCTTGGATATGCTTTGCAATATCCAGCTCCGCACCGATCCTTTCCTTTTCCGCAGTTACTCGGGAGAGATTTGCAATATAGTTTTCAAGCTCCGCGAGCATGAAGTTGAAGGATTCGCTCAGGGATTCAATTTCGTCTCCGGTTTTGATGTCAATGTGCTGATTTTCAAAGGTGCCGTTATCGGTGATCTCCTGAGTAAAAGCAGTCAGCTTTCCAACGGGTTTTGTAACCATCTTTCTCACAAAGAAGATATACAGAATGATGGTGATACCGATAATCGCAAAGGAGATCAGCAGCATATTGATAAGGAAGGAGTTAAGGTATGCTCTCACTTCACTCATATCGAGTATGTACTGAATTTCTGCGATTGCGGTTCCGCTCTCGTCAAGAATGACCGAAACACCGGTGTAGTTGTATCCGTAGTCGTTATCCGTTACGAGAGGAGTGTCAATTCCTTTATTATCTCTGTATCTTTCCCAAATGGTAATATATTTTTCCATATCAGTGGGATCGTCGGGGTTTGCCGCGTCTACGTACAGAATATCACTGCCGTAAGGAAGCTGATTGGCGGGATCATCACCCATTTCCTCCACCATTGCGTCAATATAGAAGCAAACACTGTCCTCGTCGGGAACGACAAGAGAGAGAAAGGTGATATCTCCGTCCTTTTTCAGTTGATTGAAGAGATCGTACATCTCCTTATATTCGGGAGTCCCGTCGCCACCTTCCGCAAGAATCGTTTTCACGTTCTCAACGTCAAGCATAGCAGCTATGGCGTTACTATTCGTCATAACTCTTTCCGCATACATCTCCTCAAGATAGGATTTCGAGGTTGCGTAGCTGAAGAGCGAAATGGCAATCGTAAGAACAAGTCCGACGATTCCAAGTGAAATAATAAATTTAGGCAAAAGTTTAAGTTTAAGCTTCATTGTTCGTCTCCCCGCCAAGTCGTTTATAGTAAACCTCCGCATCACACAGGCATCTGCCGTGGCAGATCGGGCATATCAGCTCGGTATCGTCATACCAAACCTTTTTTGCTTCGGATAAATAAGCGAATTTACATTCCGAAAGAGCTTTGCCCAGCGGAAGGATGCCGCCCGGCTTCCAACAAACGATAAAAGTAACGTCTATGGAAAGCTCTTTTAGCCTCTCCAAAATAAAGTTTATCATTTGTGCGGCAAAACCGATGCCGCGATATTCTGCTTTAAGTCCCACCGACTGAATTTTACCGACCATTTTATCGGTGCGGGAATACACCTTGCGAAACAGCTCTGCGTCAAGCTTTGCATATTTCGCAATATCTTCTGGCTCGGTAAGATAGTAATATATATATCCAACGGGTTCTCCCGCTTCGCTTTT
>JAZSOO010000014.1:0-62157 GCA_045536935.1 Eubacteriales bacterium
GATGGCGGTAAGTACAGCGCCGACAAGCACACCAAGAATAGGATTCTTGAACATAAGGAACATCTCTTGGAATGCGGGAATTTCTCTAATACCGGAAACCGCATCGGTCATTGTTTCCATACCGAACATAAGGGTTGCAAAGCCAAGGAGAACCACACCGATATCCTTTTTCTTGTTGCTCTTGGTGAACATTACAAGGATAATACCGATCAGTGCGAGGATAGGCGTAAAAGAAGACGGCTTCAGCAGTTTCAGGAACATATTGCTTCCTGAAATACCGCTGAGGCTCAAGATCCACGCCGTAACGGTTGTACCGATATTAGCACCCATAATCACGTGAATTGCCTGCTTTAAGGTCATCAGCTTTGAGTTTACAAAACCGACGACCATAACCGTTGTTGCCGAAGAACTCTGAATAACGGCGGTTACGCCAAGACCGGTGAGAAGTCCGGCAAGTTTACCGGTGGTCAGCTTGCCGATCATAATTTCAAGTTTACTGCCTGCACTTCGTTCCAAAGCACCGCCCATAAGGTTCATTCCGAAAAGGAACAAACATAGTCCGCCTATGAGCGTTAATACGTCAAAAATGTCCATTTACACAACCTCGTATCTTTATGATCTGTTTTTCAAACGCTTTTTGCCTGCGTTTTGCCGTTATTTTACAGCAAGGGTGTAAAATCCGTAATCAAGTCCGTGTAAAATCGATGTAAAAGACAACCCCAAAAGTCATTCGACTTTTGGGGACCCCGTAAGAAAAGCGGCAGAGAGAATTAATCTCCCTGCCGCCGTGAATTTATAGACTTTTTATCTTTTGTTCTATCTGCCGTATGACCTCGATAAATACTTCATCGCTATGTCCCGTAGGATCGTTTAAACCCCAATTATCGTCAAAGGCTTTACCGATGAAGGGGCAGCCGACATCACAGCCCATAGAGATTGCAATATCGGGAGAGGGGATCTTATCAAAAGTCTTACTGTATTGTGTCTGCTCCATATCAATGCCGTAAAGCTGTTTCATAATTCTTACGGCATCTTGATTGATCTTCGGCTTGGTCTCTGTTCCTGCCGAATAAAAGTCGTACTTATCTCCTGCAAGATGTTTGCCTAATGCTTCTGCGATCTGGCTTCGGCAGGAATTATGTACGCAGATAAACGCTATCTTCTTTTTCAATGAAACGGACACCTCTCTTTAATGCATTGGTTGTTTTGGTTCGAATGTGTGCACTTGATTTCATCAAGCTCCATTTCTACACCAAGATGTGTTTTTACGAATTCGACCGCTTTTATGATAGCCGTATATGAATTCCGTTTACAGCAACGAGGTCCGCCCAAAGATGCAATTGCGTTTAACGCTTCGGAAGTCATTCGGTTTGACAGACCCCATTCTTTGTTTTTGAGCGGTGTTGAGCCCGTAACGATCGAAACAAACATTCCTGCGCTGATACCTGCTCCGCATGCACCCCAAAAACCGCAAGCTCCGCCGGGAACTTTCCTGCCACGGGATTGCATTTCAATAAGGGCTTTTTCAAGATCTATCTCTCCGCCTGCGTTCTTATAGGCAGTAAGTAATGCCGAGCCGACCATAATATGATGCTCCGGGCCGTGCATATGGCAAAACGGCAGATTCATCAGCTTGCGGATTATTTCTATCGGATTTTCGGAATCCTCTGCAAGACAAACACCTATCAATGCGTCGATACCGTATGTATGGCATTCGTTGCAGACGTAATGCCCGTTTTTGCAAACGGTCTTGCTGTGTTCTTTCTTATGACAGACGGCACATTCTGTTTGCACGTCGTCTTCCGAATATATAAGCGGTGCTCCGCAAATCAAACATTCATCGTTCATAATATTCCTCCGTTTTATAAGGATAAAAACATATTGATGATAGAAATGATATCCTCTTCTGCAGGATCACGAAGCAGATATTCCTCAACGTTTTGTATAAGCGGTGTTTTTAGAGTGAAGGTAACGGTTCCGTCGATTGCCGCAACGCTGGCAAAGCTCCAAAGATTTGCATCGGCAAGCAGGCGTATCATATAAAACCAAAAGTTTTTGTCGTTCGTGTCGTTCGTGAGTTTGTGTATTGCGGTGATTTTTGCCAATTCGTAAACCGAAAGCGAGGTTCGTGATGAAACCGTAAACACGGCTTCGTCGTCGATATGCTCGGTATTGACGAATATCTTGGAATCTTCCCCGTGGTCAAAACAAAACGAGATCGCAAAGGATAAGATCAAGGCAAGGTCGTGCGAATTGCCCTGTGTTACCGTTTCACCGTGAGAAACGGCGGAAACCAAACGTTGCTTTGCCGTTTTACCCGATTTTGCAATAGTGTCGCATATAAGATCGGTCACGTCGTTTGCGTTGAAGAAGGGAAGGCTTCTAACCTTTTTAAATCCGTCAAGCATATCCGATAAAAGCTTTGCGATCTTGCGTGAACCTGCGCTCGAACCGATTTTTGTATCTTCTTCCGTACCAAATTCGATCTCTTCGTTGTCAAACCCCGACATACGTGAATATAATTCTTCAATGCGGGCAAACATACCCGAACCCAGAGGGCTAAAGACGAAAAGTCTGCAATCAAAACCGCTTATGATGATAATTCCGTGTTCCTCGTCATCGGTCTTGAATCTTGCCGAAAGAACCTCACGGGGAAGCATATCCTTGACGGTTTCTTCAACACCGTCTTCAAGAAAACGGGACAACTTTGAACCTTTTCTTAAACGGGAAACGATTTTCGAGCAAGCGGCATTTTTTGTTATGAGTTTTGTGTTTTCGTCGGTCAAGATCGCAGCAACGTCAAGCGATTCGGCAAGAAGCTTTAATTGCTCTCTGCTGTGAGAACCGACGGATTTTATGTTGATTATCATACGTTCGAACCTTGTATTATATTTCGTAACTTCAATTCACGGTTTATCGTGTTCATAACGGTTTTCTTGTCTGCACTCCAGATCGGAGCGACAAGATGGGATTTAGGTGCATCGCCCGTTATACGGTGAATGACGGTATCTTGCGGTATTATTTTAATACATTCAAAGAGAATGTCAATATATTCATCAAGAGTCAAAGCCGAAAATTTACCGTTTTTGTAATCTTCATAAAGGTCGGTATCACGCAGAATATGTAAAAGCTGAAGCTTGATCCCCTTCGTTCCTGCTTCAACGGCAAACTTCACGGAAGCAAGCATATCCTCAAGCGTTTCGTTCGGCAGACCGAGAATTATGTGGGTTATAACGTCAATACCAACGGAATTCAGCTTTGCAACGGTGTTACGGTATACCTCGTTAGGATAGCAACGTCGGATATATTCAATGCTGTTTTCGTTTGAGGTCTGAAGCCCAAGCTCGACCCAAATAGGTTTTATCTTGTTAAGCTCGGACAGCATTTCCAAGGTATCGTCGGAAATGCAATCAGGTCGTGTTCCTATCGATAACGCAACAATATCGTCACGCAGAATAACTTCGGTAAATATACTTTTTAAGTATTCCGTCGGCGCATAGGTGTTGGTATAGCTTTGAAAATAGGCGATAAACTTCCTTGCGTCGGTCTTTTTTGCAATAAGAGCCTTTGCGTTTTCTATCCTCTCCGAAACCGAACCGACCTGCATTGCAAAGCTCGAAGAGCCTTCAAGACAGAAGATGCAGCCTCTCGTGTCAAGCGTTCCGTCACGGTTGGGGCAGGTAAGCCCAAGGTCGATAGAAAGCTTATAGACCTTCTCGCCGAATCTGCTTTTTAAATATTCATTTAACGAATAATAATTACCTTGCATTTCGAAACCTGCTTTTTACATTTTGAAGCATTATAACATATAAAAACCAAAAAAGCAAAACCCGAAACGGAAAACGCTTCGGGTTTTAAGGTTATGTTACGGTGTAAGCGATATTATTCTTCGATAGGTGCGGTTGCTTCGTCAAAGATAGCAACGACCTCTTCGGAAGGCTTCTTATCAAGAAGAGTAACGACAACGGCAGCGATCATACCTACCGCAAAACCGGGAATAAGTTCGTATATTCCCGTGCTTGCAGAAAGGAAGATATACCAAAGTACGTCGGTCAATGCACCTGCAATAACACCTGCGAGCGCACCCTTGTAGGTGAATCTTCTCCAGAATACGGAGAGGATAACAACGGGACCGAATGCAGAACCGAAACCTGCCCAAGCGTTTTCAACGAGGTTCATAATAGCCTGTGCGCCTTCTGCCTTACTGCTTGCGATAAAGTAAGCGATGACTGCAACCACCAAAACGATACCTCTGCCGACCCAAAGAGTTTCCTTGTCGGAAGCGTTCTTTCTGATGATGGGCTTGTAAATGTCCGAAGTGAACGAGGAAGAAGCAACGAGGAGCTGGCTGTCTGCCGTAGACATCGAAGCCGCAATAATAGCGGAAAGAAGGATACCTGCAACGAAAGCAGGGAAGAGATCTCTTGAAAGCTCGACAAATACCATGCTCTGCTGGTCGTTTGCAAGAAGCTCTGCGCCTACGAGCATTCTGCCGAAGACAGCAATAACGATAACTGCCGCCAAAGCGAGAACGACCCAAACGATAGCAACGATAGCCGATTTCTTAACCATCGAAGGCTTTTCGATAGACATAAATCTAACGAGAATATGAGGCATACCGAAGTAACCCAAGCCCCAGGCAAGACCGCTTGCGATCTCTGCGGGGGAAGCGGAGAAAATGTCACCGACAAAGCTGTAAGCCGAGCCGTCCTTTGCGGAATAAACGACGGTGTCGAGAAGCGAAGTGTCAAGCTCTTTCGTAACGGCAATAATGATCGGAACGGCAAGAACCGCAACGATCATAAGCATACCCTGGAAGAAGTCGGTCCAGCAAACTGCTTTATAACCGCCGAGGAAGGTGTAAACGATAAGTATCAACGCAAATATAAGCATTGCGGTGCTCTTGTCAATGTCGAACAACGAAGTAAATACGTTTGCGCCTGCAACGAAAGCCGAAGCAACGTAGAGGGTGAAGCAAACGAGGAATACGACAGCGCAGACGATCTGGAGCGATTTGCTCTTGGTTGCAAATCTGTTGGAGAGATACTGGGGAAGCGTGATAGAGTCGTTCGCAGCCTGCGAGAAACGGCGGAGACGCTTTGCAATAAGTATCCAGTTAAGCGCAGTACCGATCGCAAGACCGATGCCTATCCAAGCCTGACCGAGACCAAACGCAAGAATACTTCCGGGCAGACCCATAACAAGCCAAGCACTCATATCCGATGCCTGTGCGCTCATAGCGGTTACCCAAGGACCCATACTTCTTCCGCCGAGGAAGTAGTCCTTATCGGTCTTGCTCTTCGAACGAAGGAAAAATATGATGCCGACCGAAAGCATACATACAAAATAAATAACTAATGCAATTAATTCCCAATTCAAGGTGGAAATCCTCACTTTCTTTACTGTTTTTTAAGCGAACAATGAAAGCATTATATCACAGCCAATCAAAAAAAGCAATATCATTTTAACAATTTACCGAAATAAAGTAAAGAAAGGGCAAAAAACCTCCTTAATTTAAATATTTTCGACAAACGGAACGCTTTCTTTTTTATTTTAATGAGTTAAAATGATGAAAAGAGGTTGACAAAATCGACGGTTTGGGTTATTATATAAGAAATATAATCGAGGCATTGTAAAAAATCGAAAACGGCAAAACAGGGGTACCCCTGTTTTCATAGAACGTCTTGACGTTCTATGAAACAATCTTAATCGATATATTGCGGAGCAAACTCCGTTATATAAATATTTACGAAAAGAGGAAAAAGAAAATGACCAAACGTATTTTAGTTTTGGTTCTCGCTATGGCTCTCGTTGTATGTGCATTCGCAGGCTGCGAAAACACCCCCAACGACAATAGCAATCCTGTAAGCGATGCAGAAAGCAAACAAGAACAGCTTCCCGCAACCTATCAGGAAATCGATCTTAACGATGTAGTAGAACATAAGGACTACACTTCCGTTTTCGAAAAGATCGGCTCTAAAGTTACCATCGATATGGTAGAAGAAGATGAAGATACCGGCCTTGCATACGCTACCGTTGACGGCGTTAAGTATGAACTCGGTATGGACTTCCTCTCCGGCGCAATGGTTTACAACTCTCCCGATGAAGCTACCTTCAACGAATGGTGGAAGCTCTACATCCAGAGATGGAACTACCTCGCTCCCGAAGTTCCCCTTTATTCCAACCAGTACTTCGACCTTTACAATGCAAAGATCGAAGGCCTCGTTACCACTCCTTACTGGGCACCTGCTGACGCTATCGTTGCAGCAACCGTTAAGGAAGGCGAAGCTAACTCTGTAATCCTCGGCTCTGCTACCGAACTTTCCGGTGCATTCCGTAATTCTTCTTGGGGCAAATCTTCCCCCGGCGCTTCTGACCTTGATATTCAGAACCTCGTTTCCGGTTACTCGACCGTTATGACCGATAAATCCGGTAACATGATCTGGAATATGTCCGCTCTCGCAGAAGAACCCGTTAAGACTCTTAACGATGACGGTACTCTTACCTACACCATCAAGGTTAAGAACGACCTTAAGTTCTCCGATGGCTCTGCTATCACCGCTAAGAACTTCATTGCAAGCCTCCTTGCAAACTCCACCCCCGTTGCAGTTGCAGCAGGCGGCACCGGCGCTTCCGGTCTTTACAATGACGGCTACGAAGCATTCAAGGCTTACGACGGCACCAACGACGGCGCAACCGTAGGCGAAGGCGAAGCAGCAGTTACCGCTTCCAAGTACTTCAAGGGCGTTAAGCTTGTTGACGACTACACCTTCTCCGTAACCTTCAAAGCAGAATATGCTTCCTACTACTATGTAATGAGCTACGCAGGCTACGGCCCCGATCCTATGGCTCTCTACCTCGGCGACAACGACATCGTCGTTGCTGACGACGGCTCTTGCGGTCTCTCCGACGGCTTCTACAAGAAGGCTACCGTTGACGGCGCAGAAACCTATGCTATGGTTAAGACCATCAAGGAAAATCTCGAATGGGATTCCAAACTTCCTTACTCCGGTCCTTACACTGTTAAGAACTACGACGAATCCGCTCTTATCGCTACTCTCGAGCTCAACCCCAACTATCCCGGTGACGACGCTCGCGGCAAAGCTTCCATTCAGACCATCACCTATATCAAGGTTGAAACCGAAACCCAGATGGATAAATTCCTCAAGGGTGAAGTTGATATCATCGCAGGTATTACCGGTGCTGCTGAAACCGAAGCTGCTCTTAAATCTGTAAACGAAAACCCCGATAAATACGCTGAAACTCACTACGACCGTGCAGGTTACGGTAAGCTCGCATTCCGTTGCGACCTTGGTCCTACCACCTTCACTGAAGTTCGTCAGGCTATCATGTACACCATCAACCGTCCCGAATTTGCACAGTCCTTCACCGGCGGCTACGGTACTGTTGTTCACGGTCCTTACTACACCGGCTACTCTGCATTCCAGGCAGTTAAAGACGACATCAACCTCAACCAATACACCTATTCTAAGGACAGCGCTATCGACGCTCTCGTAGCAGGCGGCTGGATCTATGATGAAAACGGTAACCCCTTCGATGCAGGTACCGACGCAGTTCGTTACAAGAAGCTCTCCGGCTACGAACTCTCCAAGCAGAACCTTCAGTACCAGACTGTTGATAAGAAGTACAAGACCGTTAAGATCAACGGCGAATACTACATGCCTCTCGCTATCAACTACTACGGTACTCAGCCCAACGAAGTTACCGACCTTCTCATCACCGCTTGGTCGAGCAACTCTACCGCTACCACCGATATCGGCGCTTATATCCAGTATATCACCTGCGATTTCACCAGCGGTCTTTATGCTGAATATCTCCAGATCGAAGATTACGGTTGGGACGGCGTTGCTAAGTGTACAGCGATCAACTTCGCTACCGGCTTCACCAGCACCATCTATGACTACTACTACTATTGGACCATCGATCCTGCATTCTTCTCGGATTACTCCAATGACTACCTCATGGATGAAGCTGACTTCTTCGAAAACTACAGCAAATAATTCTTTTTGAGATTATATAAACGTAGTTAATTAAAAGCTATAAACACGATAGGAACGGCATTTTTATGCCGTTCCTATTGTGGGCTTAAACACCTTTGAATCATTTGTTAAAAAAACGAATTGTAAGGCGAGGACGTGTTTCCGAAAGGGGAAATACTTCCGTTCGGGAGTGCATCCTCGCTCTGCAAATCAAAGCGAATTTTCATATTTAAAGAAGAAAAACGGAGGATAACAATGGGAAAATATATATTGAAAAGAATCGTGTATATTGTACTCGTTTTCTTTCTTCTCTCATTCCTTATCTTTATGGTTTACGGTATGCTCCCCGTCGATAAGGCGGCAGAAGCAGCAAGATCCGAAATAACCGCAAACAAAAATCTTAATTATAACGAACGGTATGCATATTGGTCGGTAAAATACGGTACCGACGGCACAAAGCTTGAACAGTACGGCCGCTGGTTGGGTATCTATCCCTATTCCGACGGTTCTGTTCACGGTATCTTCACGGGCGACCTCGGCACTTCACGTCAATCGGGCAAGCTCGTTTCGGAAGAAATTGTCGAACCGATGCAGAATACTGTTTTTATAAACATATTCTCGACGGTACTTGCTCTCGGAATCACCATTCCTTTGGGTATCTTCTGTGCCGTTAAACGAGGAAGTAAGCGTGACGTCGGCGTTCAGGTCGGAACACTTATCGGATATAGCTTGCCGACGTTCATTATTGCGATAGTGTTTATATGGATATTCTCGGTAATGCTTGATATATTCCCGGTATCGGGTATGCAGACGGCAGGCTATCTCGAATGGTCAAAGTGGGATCAGTTCTGGGATAAGATGTACCATTTGGCACTTCCGCTTATCGTTATGACCTTCACCTCTCTCGGCGGTATGACCCGTTACGTACGTGCCGCTATGATAGAAGCATTGAGTATGGACTACGTTCGTACTGCCCGTGCAAAGGGCTTGCGTGAAAAGGTGGTTATTTATTCTCACGCTTGGCGTAATGCGCTTCTCCCCGTCGTAACCCTCATAATCGGTTGGTTCATCGGTATTTTCGGCGGTTCGGTTATGATCGAAAATATCTTCTCTCTTAACGGTATGGGCAAGCTTTATTTCGATGCGCTCAATGCAAACGATAATGAAATCATCCTTGCAGTTCAGATGTTCTACATAGCGATCTCGTTGTTCGGCAACCTCTTCATAGACCTTGTCTACGGTCTTGTCGATCCTCGTGTGCGTGTTAATAAGTAAAGGAGGCGGTATCTGTGTCTAATAAGAATAATAAAAAAGGTACTGCCGAAAAGAAAGGCTTTTTCGCAACCATCGGCAGTTGGTTCTACCGTATGTTCTTCGGCGCAAGCAAAACTCTTGCCGAAGACGAAAGATTTGTTGTTGAAAAGCTTGAAAGCCCTTCAAAGCTTGCAGTAAAATCGTTCTTCCGCAGAAAATTGGCGGTCGGTGCTTTGATATTGTTGGTCGGTTTGTTCCTCTTCGTTTTCATCGGACCTATCTTCTATCCGATGGACGTTAACTATACCGACGCAAACCTCGCAAACCTTCCCCCCTGCTATTCGATGCTCGACGTTCCTTCCGATCTTGAAGATAACATCAAGAGCATCAGCGGTTTTGCGGATTTCACCGTAGGTGTGAGCAACGACAACACTCTTTATATCTGGGGTAACACCTACGACGCATTGAGTGAGGTTGAATATTCCGATTTCCCCGAAGAGATCAAAGAAGGCAACGTTCTTTACGCTTCCGCAGGTCTTGACCATATAATTGCGATCACCACCGAAGGTAAGATCGTCGGTTGGGGTAAAAATTATCAGTGCCAGTTCGGCTATAAGGCGAACGAAGCAGACCCCTATCTCCAAATGCCTGCCGAATTTATCGAAGGCACTATCGATACTTCGAAGGTCGAACAGCTCCTCTGCGGTTATCAGTGTACTGCTCTCGTTTATGACGGCGAGCTTTACGTTTGGGGTAACCCCAGCGGTATGCTCAATATGCAGGACCTTGCCGCATACAGTGCAAAAGAAGACAGCAAACCCGTCAAAAAGGTTGCGATCTCCAACTATTATGCAGTCGCTCTTCTCGAAGACGGTTCTGTAATAACCGGCGGTACGACCTTTACGTTCAACCGTCAGTCCGCATATTCCAATATGGCGGAAAATAAAAAGGTTTCCAACCTTCAATCCCATCTCCGTCAGAAGAAGGTAATTGATATCACCGCAACGAAGAACTGCTTTGCCGTTCTCTGTGACGACGGCGAATTGCTCGTTCAGGGCGCATCTCAGTTCGGTGAAAACGAAATTCCCGTCCTTAAGAACGGCGAAAAGTTTGTCAGCGTTATCGGCGGTACAAACCACCTTGTAGGTCTTTCCGATAAGAATATCGCATACGCTTGGGGCCATAACGACGGTAAACAGACCGAAGTTCACGGCGAAAGCGCTGCGAAGATCTACGTAGGCTCTAAACAGACCTACCTTGCAAACGAAGAAGACGACCTTACCTATTCGACAGGCTTCAAAGGCTACCTTATGGGTACCGATAAGAGCGGTCGTGACATCTTCGGCCGTATCATCTACGGCGGCAGAATGACTATGACCGTCGGTGCGGTTGCGGTTATCGTTTCCACGATCATCGCTATCATCATCGGCTGTATCTCGGGTTATTTCGGCGGTTGGATCGATATGCTTCTTATGCGTATTACGGAAATATTCTCGTCGATCCCGTTCCTGCCCTTCGCAATGATGCTTTCTTACGTAATACAGAAGAATCCTATCGACGAAACGACAAGAATTATAATCATAATGATAATGCTCGGTCTTCTTTCCTGGACCGGCCTTGCAAGAATGATTCGTGCCCAGGTGCTTGCAGAACGTGAAAAAGAATTCGTTATCGCAGCACAGTCTATGGGTGTTAAGGAAAACAGAATTGCGTTTAAGCACATTCTTCCCAACGTTATTTCGGTAATACTTGTCAGCGTAACGCTCGACTTTGCAGGATGCTTGCTTACCGAATCCAGCCTTTCCTATCTCGGCTTCGGTGTTCAGCAGCCCAATCCTACTTGGGGTAATATGCTTAACGGCGCAAATAACTCCATCGTTATCCAGAACTACTGGTGGCAGTGGGTGTTCCCCGCAATATTCCTTTCTCTCGCAACTATCAGTATCAACATAATCGGCGACGCTCTTCGTGATATTCTCGACCCCAAGAGCAGTCAAGAGAAATAATGGGTAGGAGGTAGAATAATGTCTTTATTAGAAGTAAAAAACCTTCATACCTATTTCAAAACACGAAAAGGTATTGTTAAGGCAGTTAACGACGTTTCGTATGCGCTCGAACCCGGCAAGACCATCGGTATCGTTGGAGAATCGGGCTCGGGTAAATCGGTTTCCGCAATGAGTATTCTTCAGTTGCTTGACGGTAACGGATATATCGCAAACGGCGAGATAATTTTCGACGGCAAGGAATTGACAAAGCTTTCTCAGCAGGAAATGTACGAGATCCGTGGTAACAAGATATCGGTTATCTTCCAGGAACCGATGACAAGCTTGAACCCCGTTTTCTCGATAAAAAAACAGCTTTCCGAACCGTTTATGATCCATCAGGGCATGAACAAGAAGGAAGCAGAAGCAAAAGCTCTTGAAATGCTTGCGGCGGTTCAGATTCCGAACCCCGAAGCGGTTCTCCGCCAATATCCTCACCAGCTTTCCGGCGGTATGCGTCAGCGTGTTATGATCGCTATGGCGCTTGCCTGCAAACCGAAGATCCTTATTGCAGACGAACCTACAACAGCGCTCGACGTTACTATCCAGGCACAGATATTGCGCCTTATGAACGATCTTCAGCGTGAAAACGGAACTGCGATCATCTTTATAACCCACGACCTCGGCGTTATTAACGAAATGGCAGACGACGTTGTAGTTATGTATTGCGGCCAGGTCGTTGAGCAGACCTCTGCAAAGATGATCTTCACGGATTGCCCCGTGAGCCACCCCTATACCGAAGGACTTATGCATTCGATCCCCCGAATGGATAACGTCGGTAAAAAGCTTGAACCTATCCCCGGCGCAGTACCTCACCCCCTCGCTTTGCCGAAGGGCTGTAAGTTTGCTCCGAGATGTAAATATGCAACGCAAAAATGTCTGGACATCGAACCCGAGCTTCTCGAAGTAATGCCCGGTCAGAAGATACGTTGCCATTATCCCGAAAAGGAGGTGCGTTGCAGTGAAGAACACAAACACGCTCTTGTCGATCAAGAATCTTAAAAAATATTTCCCTGTTGCAAAATCGAGCATTTTTCAGCGTCAACAGCTTTACGTTCGCGCAAATGAGGAAATAACGATAGATATCCAAAACGGCGAGACCTTCGGCTTGGTTGGTGAATCGGGCTGCGGTAAATCTACGTTGGGACGTACCATTCTTCAGCTTTACGATCAAACGGCAGGAAGCACGCTCTATTACGGCAGAACTCTTTCCGATTTTGCTCCTAAATACGTTGGAAAAACTCTTCAAAACGCTACCAAGCTTATCGCAAAATGGAAAAAGATGGACGACAAGGCAAAGGCTCTTGTTGCCGAATGTGACGCTGCAGGCGAAGAAGCGACCTTCTTCCAGCACCAGAACAAAAACCTTGCTGTTGCAGAAGCAGAAACCGCTTTCCAGAATATCGTTAAGGTATTGGGCGGATTCTTCGCACTTGACGATTGCACCGAAGGAGCAAAAGCACTTTTGAAGCTCCACAAAGCAAACGTAAAGCTTTGCAAGCTTAATGAAGAGCTTCGCAATATCGAAGGTGAAATTGCTTTCTTTGAAGCACTTGCAAAAGAAATTGAGCTTGACGGCACAATAAAGAATGCCGACAAGAAGATTCAGAAGGCAAACAAAAAAGCGGCATCATTTGCCGCAAAGAAGGAAAATTTCCTTCCTAACGTTGAATCTGCAAAGGCAGAATGCGATAACGCTAAAAACGAGCTTGATGCTCTCCGTGCAAGATATGCGGGTAACGAAGAATTCAAGAAATACGAGGATATGCTCGACGACGGTATCGACCTTTCCCGTCTTAAGTATTCCGAAATGCGTATTCTCCGC
The DNA here is from genome assembly GCA_045536935.1 of Eubacteriales bacterium. GTDB lineage: Bacteria > Bacillota > Clostridia > Oscillospirales > CAG-382 > Coliplasma. Next base: position 13,122 of record JAZSOO010000014.1, read on the forward strand.
AAGGATATTCAGATCATCTTCCAGGACCCGTATTCTTCTCTCAACCCCCGTATGACCATTGGTCAGATCATCGGTGAAGGTCTTACAACGCATAAATTCTTCAAGCCGGGCGCACCCCAGATGAAGCAATATATCCTCGACGTTATGAACCAATGCGGTCTTCAGGACTATATGCTTCACCGCTATCCTCACCAGTTCTCCGGCGGTCAAAGACAGCGTATCTGTATTGCACGTGCGCTTGCGGTCAAACCTAAGTTTATCGTTTGTGACGAATGTGTTTCTGCGCTTGACGTTTCTATCCAGTCGCAGATCATAAACCTTCTTGAAGAGCTTAAGGAAAAGGAAAACCTCACCTATCTCTTCATCTCGCACGACCTTTCTGTCGTTAGATATATCTCCGACAGAATCGGCGTTATGTATCTTGGTAATATTGTCGAGCTTGGCACGGCAGAGGAAGTTTTTGCTGACCCCCGCCATCCCTATACCGTTGCACTCCTTTCTTCTATTCCAACAACAGATACCGAAGCAGTTAAAAAGGAACGCATCATTCTCGAGGGTAATATCCCCAGCCCGATCAAACCGCCGGACGGATGTAAATTCCACACCCGTTGCTATATGGCTTGCGATAAATGTAAGCGTGTTCCGCCTCCTACGGTGGAAGTAAGCCCCGGACATTTCGTTGCCTGCCACTTCCTTGATAAGAAGATCGATTCCGAAGGAAACTATCTCTTTGATATTTCCAAAGATTCGTTGGAAGCGAGATAATTATGCTTTTCAAGCGTCTTAAAAAGTTCGATCCCGAAAAGGAAAAAGCGCTCCGTGACGAGATAAACGCAAACGGAGGACTCGAAAAGGGCGATATGTTCGCTATGGTCACATCCGCTTTGCTCGTTTTTCTCCCTGCGGCTCTACTTGCATTGGGCGTAATAGTCCTTTTGGCATATTTGCTGTTTTAAAATCACCCCAAGAAGTCTAACGACTTCTCGGGGACCCCGACAACAAAAAGAACTGTGTAGCAATACACAGTTCTTTGTCTTTATTTAAGCCAATCAATAAGTTTTGACACACATTCCTTTGCATCAAAAACGCCTTTGTTGTATGCATTTTTAATTTTCTCTGCATTATGCTCTATCCTGCCGAGATGCAGGTCGGCTTTCGGGCGGATAACAAATATTTTGCCTTCCTTTTCAAGCTCGTTAATGTGCTCTATGTTGCGGTTGTATTCATCGTGACGGTTAAGAAGAAGCTTTGCAAATTCTGGATATTTGCGGTAGACAGCCTTTGCAAGAAAACGAAGTTCCGGCTTTTTACGGTATGAATTCGGACGGGTCAAGATAACCACGTTTTTGTCAAACCCCATATCTAAAAAAGCATCAATAGGAACGCTGTCGGCACAACCTCCGTCAAGATATTTCTTGCCCTTAATATCAACGATACGTGAAAAATAGGGGAGTGATGCCGATGCACGAATATAATCGATGTCGGCAAACATATCGTTTATTTTTATATATTCTGCTTTTGCGGTTTCTACGTTAGTGACGACGGAATAAAATTCTGTATTACAATTCAAAAAAGCGTCGTAATCATAGGGACAAAGCTTTTCGGGAAGCTCGTGATAGCTGAAATCAACCCCAACGACGTTGCCTTCCTTTAACCAGCTTCGAATACTCATAAAACGGGGGTCGTTGCAGTATTTTGTGTAATAATCAATGCTTCTGCCCTTTTGTTTGGAAACGAAAGAGCAACCGTGTGCCGCACCTGCCGAAACACCGATAACGCCGTCAAATTCGATTCTATTTTCCAAAAATACGTCAAGAACGCCTGCGGTATAAATACCTCTGCAACCGCCGCCTTCAAGCACCAATCCCGTTTTCATCATTCCACCGCTTTCGATAAATTTTAAAGATTTTACCATTTTATCTGCGAATAATCAACAGAAAAAATGTGAAAATTATTATTACAGAAAAAGGAAGGAATGATAATATATGAAAAAACTTTTGTTATTAACCATTGCATTAGTGCTATTAATTTCATTTACCGTCAACGTTTTAGCGGAAGAAAGTGTTATATCAAACGGTTCGTCTTACAGCTTGATAACAACACCCTCGGCTTCCTATGCCGACGACGGAAAGAAGCTTACCGACGGCGTTTTCGGTACTATCCCCGACGGTGGTACGGGGTATTATTCGAGCAACGCTTATATCGGCTTTACCGATGAAAACGTCGATGCCGACGGCAATATCGTCATAATTCTCGACCTTGGAAAAGAATATACGAATATAACAAAAATGGGTATTGGCTATCTTAACGAAACAAGCGTCGGTATCTATGCACCAAAGACCGTTCGCTTTGAAATTTCAAACGACCGTGCCGAAGGTTACAGCGAAGCAGGAACCTTGACGACTGCAAAAGAAACTGAAAGCGGTCTTTCGCAGACTTATGCCGATACGGTGGAAACAAGGAGTTTTTCGGGCAGATACGTCAGAATAACCATAACACCGCTTGCAGAATTTACAAATGCCGACGGCAATCCCGAGAGAGCAGAATGGACCTTCATCGACGAAATAACCGTCTTTGCCGATGAAGATACAAGCGAAGCCGAAAGCAGTGATCCCGAATCCGAACCCGAAAACGAAAAACCTCAAACGGGCGACGAGCTTGAAGTGTTTGCTTTTGTGCTTCTTGCCTTGTCATCGCTTGCAATGCTGGTAGCATTGTTTGTAAGAAGCCGTAATAACGAGTATTGATAAAGAAGGAGTTTTCGTGTTCGACGAAAACTCCTTTTAATCACAAAAATAGTTGACAATAACCGATTATATGATAAAATATAAAGGATAACATAAAAAGGAGCAGAATGATGCTTGAAATAAAAGGACTTTGTTTCTCTGCCGATGACGGCGCAGAACGAATCGATATACTTAAAAACATCGACCTTACTGTCGAAGACGGCACTTTTTTGGTGCTCACGGGCCCCAACGGCGGCGGTAAAACTACTCTTGCAAAAGCCGTTTCGGGTATAGTTCAGCCGACGGGCGGTAAGATCTTCTGGAACGGAACCGATATAACCGATATGTCGATAACCGACAGGGCAAATCTCGGCATAAGCTACGGTTTCCAGCACCCTCCCCGCTTTACGGGTATGAAGGTCGGCGACCTTCTTTCCTTGGCATCGGGAGGAAGAAAGCTTTCGAGAATCGATTGCTGTAACTATCTTAACAAAGTCGGCCTTTGTGCGGCAGACTACGTTGACAGAGAAGTTGATACGTCGCTTTCCGGCGGTGAGGTTAAGAGAATCGAGATCGCAACGATTCTTGCACGTGGAAGCGGACTTATGATTTTTGATGAGCCCGAAGCAGGTATCGACCTCTGGTCGTTCGCAAAGCTCACCGAAACCTTCCGTGAACTTCATAATACTTCAAAATCCACGATAATCGTCATCTCCCACCAGGAACGCATAATCTCGCTCGCAGACGAGATTGCCGTCGTTTCGGGCGGTAAGATCGCCGAACGTGGACCGAAGGACGAGCTTTTCCCCAAGCTTATCGGTAACGGTATCGGCTGTGAATATATGAGAAAGGGCAATTAATAATGGATAAACTCGATTTTACTCTGTTAAAAGAAGTTGCTCTTATGGATTCTATCCCCAACGGAGCATATAACATCCGCAAAAACGGCGGTTCGGAAAGCAGATTCTCTACGGACAACGTTCGTATCGAATCGAAGACCGATAAAGAAGGCATTAATATCAATATAAAAAGCGGAACGAAGGGCGAAACCGTCCATATTCCCGTTATTATAACCGAGACCGATTATCAGGAAACCGTCTATAACGATTTCTTCATCGGTGACGATTGCGACGTTACGATAATGGCAGGCTGCGGTATACACAACTGCGGCGACGGTGAATCCCGTCACGACGGTGTCCATACCTTCTATATCGGCAAAAATTCGGTGGTTCGCTATGCCGAACGTCATTACGGCGACGGAGACGGTAAGGGCGGTAAGATCATGAACCCCGAAACCGTCGTGTATATCGGCGAGGGCTCGACGGTGCAGATGGATACCACGCAGATAAAGGGTATCGATTCAACCTACCGCAAAACGAAGATAGTCGTTGCAAAGGACGGCAATGCAGTCGTAACCGAAAAGCTTTTAACGCACGGCGACCAGATTGCAGAATCGGATATGGACCTTATTCTCGACGGCGAAAACGCAAACGGCAGAATAATCTCCCGTTCGGTTGCACAGAACGATTCAAAGCAGATCTTCCGTCCCTGCATAACGGGCAGAGCGGAATGCTTCGGCCACGTTCGTTGCGATTCTATATTGATGGATAACGCAAAAATAAGCTCTATTCCCGCTGTTGCGGCAGAGCATACCCATGCAAACCTCGTTCACGAGGCGGCGATCGGAAGAATTGCAGGCGACCAGCTTATAAAGCTTATGACGCTTGGTCTTACCGAAGAAGAAGCCGAAGAAAAGATTCTCGAAGGCTTCTTGGGAGAATAAAAAAACAAAGGGTTTACGAAAAAACGTAAACCCTTTTTGTTGGGGTGATTTACTTTCTCGGGAGAACTATCTTTTGATTTTCCTGCTTGCTCGAACGGCGGTAGATTACAACCTTTCTGCCGATAACCTGAACAGGCTCGCAATTCAATGCCTCGCAAAGCGAAACCATAACCTCTTTGGGTGTTTGAGGGCAGGTCTCAAGAACCGAAAGCTTTATCAATTCGTGCGCTTCAAGCGCATCGGAAACGGTCTTTAGGAAGGTGTCACCAATACCGAGTTTACCCATCTGTGTTGTGGGCTCAATAGAGTTTGCAAGCGAGCGAAGATACGCTCTCTGCTTTGTCGTTATCATAAATATACCTCTTTTATTTTTTATCAGTAGAACCGAATCCGCCCGTGCGTAATTCGTTGCAATTATCGTCAACAGTTATTCCGAAGGGAAGGAATATTCCCTGTGCGAAAGCGTCGCCTGCTTTTACGGAATAGGTCTTTGTTCCGCCGACGAGCTTAATTTTAATATGACCCTCGTTGTCGGCATTGAAATAGTCGGCATCGATAACACCAGCCGTGTTGGCGAGACGTACACCGTATTTAAATCCCGAACCCGAACGTGGAAGGATCACAAGAACCCAACCGTCGTTTATCTTCGCACGAATGCCCGTGTCGATAATAATTTCTTCATTCGGCTCAAGCGTGAAATCGTAGGGCGCATAAAAATCATATCCTGCTGATCCTGCCGTTGCACGCTTGGGAAGAAGAATATTTTCATATTCGGGTCTGTTAAACTGCTTTTCCGAAACCTTGAAAAATTCTGCAATACGTTCCATTATCCGTTCCAACCTCCGTTCACGTCAAATACCGAGCCGGTAATATATTTCGCCTTGTCGGAAACAAGGAAGGAAACACATTCCGCAACCTCGTCTGCTTCTCCCATACGGGAAAGCGGAATCTCGTCACAGATAGCTTCAATGTCGTCAAAATCGAGATTTCCGTTCATATCGGTATCGATAATACCGGGACAAACGCAATTAACACGTATTCCCGAAGGTCCAACCTCTTTCGCCAAAGCTTTTGTAAAGCCGATAAGCCCTGCCTTTGCCGTTGAATAATCAACCTCACAAGAACCGCCGACCTGACCGAATATTGAGGAAATGTTGATGATAACACCGCTTTTGCGTCTTATCATCTCGGGCAGAAACCTTCTTGCGATATTCATCGGCGCAAAAAGATTGATTTCGTACATCTTGCGAAGTATATCGTCCTTCGGCTCGTCAAAAAGCGAAACGAGCGGTATTCCTGCGTTGTTGATTATAACGTCGGGTGCGCTTCTGCCTTTTGTGATAATATCAATAGCTTCGGGACTTGTAAGGTCTGCTCTTATAATTTCTGCATTGCCAAGCTCGTCGCAAAGCATTTTTGCTTCCTCGATACTGCTGTTGCAATGTATCAAAAGATAGAATCCGTCACGTGACAGCGCACGGCAGATCGCCTCTCCAATACCCTTTGCACCGCCCGTTACAAGTGCGGTCTTTTTATTGTTCATTTGCTTTCGCCTTTTTCAAAATGTTTTTAAGGTCGCTCTTGGAATATTTATATACAGAATCGCAAAATCCGCAGGTCATAACCGTTTCGTCTTCCGATTCTATCATTTCCGTAATCTCTTTTTCGCCAAGAGAGATGAGCGCTTTGTCGGTCTTTTCACGACTGCAAACGCATTTGTAAGAGCATTCTATCTTATCAAAGAGGTCGTATTCGATACCGTCGAAAACGGCATTCAAAACGTCTTCAAGCGTGCCTTCCGAAAGTATTTCGGTAACAGGACGCATCCTTCTTGCGTTTTCTTCAAGCTTTTCTGCAACCTCTTCGTCTGCAAAGGGAAGAAGCTGAACCAAAGCACCGCCTGCTTCTTTTACGGTATAGTCACGGTCTATAAGAACGCCAAGCGCACAGACCGTGGGTACCTGCTCGCTCGTTGCATAGTAATAAGCGATATCGTCGCCTATTTCACCCGTTTGGATCTTTGAAACGCCAACGTAAGGCTCGCTTCCGCCGGTGTCACGTAGAATATAAAGCTCGCCCTGGCCGACACAACCGCCAACGTCAAGCTTTCCGTCGGAACGAAGGGGAAGGTCTGCTTGAGGATTGCCGATAAGACCACGTACGTTACCGCACCAATCGCTCGTTGCAATGATAGTTCCGCCGACACCGTTGCCGACAAAACGAACGGTTATAACGTCCTGCTCTTCGCCGAGCATTGATCCTGCAAGCGAGGCTGCAATAAGAGTTCTGCCCAAAGCCGCTGTGGTGGTGGGCGTAGTGTTATGTATCTGTCTTGCACGTTCGACAATGTCACGTGCATCGATTATAATAGCTCTTGCCGAGCCGTCTTTCGTTATTGCTCTGATTATAGATGCCATAAGAATGCCTTTTCTTTGTTTTTATTTGGAAACAGCCTTTGTCTTTCCGTCAGCGAGCATAAGCTCAAATTCGGTTCCCGTGGGAAGCTCTGAAACACTCTTGATTGCCTTTCCGTCATTACCGAAGGCAACCGAAAAACCACGTCCGAGCACGGAGAGAGGATTAAGGCTTTTTAATTTTTCGTTTTGCGCAAATAATTTCATCTTTTCACGCTCTATCCTCGTTGTAAACGCAGAATAAAGCTTTTCTTCTTCTCTTGCCAACACCATACGTCTTTCGTCAAAATACCCTTTGGGGCTTTGAAGCACGGGACGTTGGGAAAGAGTTAAAAGCCGTTGGCGGAGGAAAGTTGTTTTTGCGATAAGATTTTGGTCTATCCTCTTTTGCACGTTTCCGAACTGCTTTTTAAGCTCACGCACGTCGGGGACTGCAAGCTCTGCCGCCGCACTCGGCGTTGGAGCACGGAGGTCGGCAACAAAATCGCATATAGTAAAATCGGTTTCGTGTCCGACAGCGGAAATTATGGGGGTTTTGCAATCGAAAACCGTTCTTGCAAGTCCTTCGTCGTTAAAGCACCAAAGGTCTTCCGCAGAACCGCCGCCGCGCCCGATTATTATAACGTCGCAAATACCGCTGTTATCAAGCGTTTTAACGGCGTTGATAAGCTGTGCAGGGGCGGAAGGGCCCTGAACGAGGGAAGGATAGAGATATAATTTCGCCGCAGGGAAACGTCTGCGTGTTACGTTTATCATATCACGTACAGCCGCACCGCCGGGAGCTGTTATAATGCCGATAGAGAAGGGTATCTTCGGAATCCTTTTCTTGTGCTCGGGAGCAAAAAGACCGTCTGCGGAAAGCTTTGCCTTTAATTGCTCAAAAGCAATATAAAGCGAACCTATTCCGTCGGGCTCGATAGAATCGGCATAAAGACGGTATTGCCCGTCACGCACGAAGACCGCAACACGTCCCGAGCATATCACCTTCATACCGTTTTCGGGCTTGAATTTAAGCTTGCCTGCACCGCCGAACATGGTTCCTGCTATGGCGGAATTTTCGTCCTTAAGGGTGAAATATATATGGCCCGAACCGCCGTAAACACGGACGTTGGAAAGCTCTCCCTTGACCGTCACGTTGGAAAGCAGGGGAGATGCGCTTAGGAAATCTTTAATATAAGTGTTAAGCTGTTCAACAGTAAGAGCACGTGCGTTAAGCTCGCTCATTCGTTATTGCCTTCACTTTCGGTTTCGTCTTCGATCTCTGCGGAAAGCGGTCTTGCCTTTGCAAGAGGTTTTTCAACACCCTTTGCATATTTACCGAGAACACCGTTGATGAACCCGACAGATTCCTCTTCGCCGAAATATCTTGCAAGCTCGAGAGCCTCGTTAACGCTTATCTCGACGGGGATTTCGGGGAAATAGTCAATTTCGCAAGCCGCAATACGAAGTACGGTAAGCGTAACTCTGTCAACACGGTCGATACGCCAATTATCCAAGCAACGCTCGAGCTTTTCGTTTATGTCGCCGAGATTTTCATCGGCACGCAGGAAAAGTTCCTTTGCAAACGAGCTTATCTTTTCTTCTCTTTCTTCCGTAGCCGATCCTATTATTTCCTCGGGCGTGCGGTCGTAATCGAAACTGCGTTCAAAAAGCAAAGCGATGGCTGCTGCTCGTGATTCACGTCTTGTCATATACGTTACCTCGTGATGAAACATAATAATTCACGATATTATAACATTTCTTTTACCGTATGTCAAACAAATAACGATAAATTAATTGGTAAAATCTCTTGAAAATACAGAGGAATTGCGGTATAATTATACTGTTAAAATATATTTTTATAACCGAAAGGGAATTGATCTATGTCAAATGGAATTTTCGGGGGCGAAAAACGTCCCGTAATCACTATCGTAATGGACGGTATAGGTATATGCAACCGTGAGGAAGGCAATGCTGTTAAAGCGGCAGATACTCCCACTCTTGATATGCTTGCCGAAAAATATCATTGTTTCAGCCTTAAGGCGCACGGTACCGCCGTCGGTCTTCCTTCCGACGACGATATGGGCAACTCTGAAGTAGGCCATAACGCTCTCGGCGCAGGTCAGGTATTTGCACAGGGCGCAAAGCTTGTTTCCGAAGCTATCGAATCGGGCAGAATGTTCGAAAGCGATTCTTGGAAGAATATCGTTGAAAACGCAAAGAACGGCACTCTCCATTTCCTCGGACTCTTCTCCGACGGTAACGTACATTCCCATATAGACCATCTCAAGGCTATGATAATCCGTGCTAAAGAAGAAGGACTTAAAAAGGTTCGTATCCATATCCTTCTCGACGGCAGAGACGTTGGCGAGACCAGCGCACTTGAATACGTTTGTCCCTTTGAAGAATTTCTTTCTTCGCTCCGTGATGATAACTTCGACGTTTGCATCGCATCGGGCGGCGGAAGAATGGTTATAACCATGGACCGTTACGAAGCAAACTGGGCTATGGTTGAAAAGGGCTGGCAGACCCACGTTCTCGGCGAGGGCAGACAGTTTGCATCCGCACAGGAAGCTGTTGAGACCTACCGCAAGGAGACCGGCGCAATCGACCAGGACCTTCCTCCTTTCGTTATCGCTCAGGACGGCAAGCCCGTCGGTACTGTTGAAGACGGCGACAGCGTTGTATTCTTCAACTTCCGCGGCGACCGTGCTATCGAGATAAGCAAGACCTTTGAAGCAGGCGCAGACTTTGATAAATTTGACAGAGTCCGTGTTCCCAACGTTGTTTATGCAGGTATGCTTGAATATGACGGAGACGCTCATATTCCTTCCAGATATCTCGTTTCTCCCCCCGAAATAAGCAACACCATGAGCGAATTCCTTGTAAATAAGGGTGTAAGCCAGCTTGCTATCAGCGAAACCCAGAAATACGGCCACGTAACCTATTTCTGGAACGGCAACAGAAGCGGTAAATTCTCCGAAGAACTTGAAGAATATATCGAAATTCCTTCCGACGTTGTTCCTTTTGAGCAGAGACCTTGGATGAAGTGTGCTGAAATTACCGACGTGCTCATCGAAAAGATAAAGAACGGCGGTTTCGGACTTCTCCGTGTAAACTTCCCCAACGGCGATATGGTCGGTCATACAGGCTCGTTCATTGCCGCAAAGATCTCCGTTGAAGCGCTTGACGTTTGCCTTGCAAGAATTCTTAAGGCTGTTGACGAGGTCAACGGTGTTGCAATAATTACCGCAGACCACGGTAACGCTGACGAAATGTATGAGATCGATAAGAAGACCGGCAAAGCAAAGCTCAATTCCGACGGTTCGAAGAAGGCAAAAACAAGCCATACTCTCAACCCCGTTCCCTGCTATATCTACGATAACTTCTATTCCGATAAATACACCTTCGAAGAAGGCGATTTCGGTCTTGCAAACGTTGCGGCGACCGTTGTTACAATGATGGGTTATGAAGCTCCCGAAATGTGGGAAAAATCCATGATAAAGATTAAATAATAAACGATAGACTTTTCTACTAAACAAGGAGGAAACAGATGCTTTTCAGAGTTTTGATGGGCAATGGTGAATTAAGTGAGAAGATATTGCATCTCCTCGTTGCGATAATTGCTCTCCTTCCGTCGCTCACGTTCCACGAATGGGCGCACGGATACGTTGCCTATAAATTGGGCGACAGCACGGCAAAGGCAGACGGAAGACTTTCGCTGAATCCGTTGGATCACCTCGACCTTTACGGAAGCCTGATGCTTTTGCTCGTCGGATACGGCTGGGCAAAGCCCGTTCCCGTCAATACGAGAAGCTTTAAAAAGCCCAAGCGTGATTTTGCATTGTGCTCGCTTGCAGGTCCGATAGCAAACTTTATCCTTGCATTTGTTTCAACCCTGCTGTTCGTCTTGGCATTCTATGTTTTTTCGTTCATAGAAACGTCAGAAGCGTCAGACATAACCTTTGAAGTTATATTGCTTATATTGCAATATTCAATAGCGTTCAATATCGGTTTGGGATTGTTCAATCTCATACCGATACCCCCGCTTGACGGTTCGAACGTCTTGATGTGTATTCTCCCGAACACACTTGCGGCACAGTATTCAAAGATCAGATATTACACAAGATATATCTTTCTTGTGTTAATTATCAGCTCTTGGCTGCCCTATCCGTTAAGTATGATAAACAATATCGTGTTTTTTCCTCTCGATTGGCTTAATAACGCCATGACCGAGTTCTTTTTCGAAATTGCAATTAATATATTCGGACCGATGTTCGGATAAATCGGAGTTTTATGGAAACTATAAATCTTAAGATAGAGCAATACGAGGGACCTCTCGATCTATTGCTTGCCTTGATTTCAAAACATAAAATAGATATTTTCGATATCCCGATCTCCGAGATATGCGACCAGTATATTGCCTATCTCGACGCAATGCGTGAAATGGATATGGAGGTCACGAGCGAGTTTGTCGTTATGGCATCGGAACTTATGCTTATCAAAAGCAAAATGCTCTTGCCCCGTAACGAGGAGAGCGAAGACCCGAGAGCACAGCTTGTCGATGCCCTTTTGGAGCATCAACGTGCAAAAGCGGCGGCGGAATTCTTGAGATTGCAAAGCGCAGGCCACTTTGATACCTTCACAAAACCCGCAAGCGAGCCCGAAAAGAGCGATTATTCCCGTGACCACGCTGTCGAGCTTTTAACAGAAGCCTTCTCCCGTATTGCCGACAGAATTGCGGCGAAGAAGGACGAGGGCGAACCCGAGCTTTTCAAGCGTATCGAGGAACGGTATTATTCTGTCGAAGAAAAAGCAGATGCGATAATCTCCTATCTTGAACAAAAACAAAACTGCCTTTTTGACGATTTATTTATGCGAGTTCGTAGCAGAAGTGAAGCGGTTGCTGTTTTTATGGCACTGCTGGAGCTTGTACGTGACGGAATGATAGATGTTGAACGTGTTGATGACGATATCGAACTCTCGCTTGCCGAGGACAGACCTGAAACTATTGTTTTGGAGGGCTTTGATGAATATTAATAACGAAACGCCGGCGGCATTGGAGGCAATACTTTTTGCCTGCGGAGCTCCCGTTGCGTTCGACCGACTTTGTGAAATACTCGGTGTCAGCTCCGAGGGATTACGTGAAGCGGCGGCAATATTAAAAGAAAAATATTCCGATGACAGAGAAAGCGGAATCCAGCTTATAACCGTTGAAGACGCATATCAGCTCTGCACAAAATCCTACGTCGCAGAGTACGTTAAAAAAGCGCTCGAACTGCGTAAAGCTCCGCCTTTGTCAAAAGCATCTCTCGAGGTTTTGGCGATAATCGCTTATAACCAACCCGTAACCCGTTCGTTTATCGAAATGGTAAGAGGTGTTGACAGCTCGGCTATCGTAACTTCGCTGGTTGATAAAGGCTTGGTTGCCGAACGTGGAACGCTTGATGCCCCCGGCAGACCTATCCTTTTCGGCACGACCGATGCATTCCTGCGTTGCTTCGGGCTTGAAAGCATTGACGACCTTCCCAAAACCGAGCTTGCAATGTCGGCTGAGCAGGTCGCAATCGACTTTTCGGAAAACGGCGAAGAAAATAAAGAAACTAACGAAGAAGGGAAATAACAATGAGCAATAATACAAACGAAATGCCCCTCAAGCAGATGATAGAATCCGCACTCTCGAAGATCGGCGAGGTCGTTGACGTTAATACCGTTATCGGCGAACCGATGAACCTTCCCGGCGAAGTGACCGTTATACCCTTTTCCCGTGTTTCGGTCGGCTTTGCTTCGGGCGGAAGCGAATTTGGCGGCAAGAATGCCACAGCCGACAGCAAAGCATATTTTGCAGGCGGTAACGGCGCAGGCGTAAGTATGACTCCTCTCGGATTCATCATTGTCGAAAAAGGCTCTGCACGTGTTATCGAGCTTGGCAACCCCATAACCTATTCTTCCCCCAAAGACCCCGTAAACCGTGCGCTTGACGGCATTAACGGTGTTATCGATAAAGCGCCCGACCTTTTCTCGAAGATCATGGGCGTGTTCGATTCCTTCAAAAAGACCGACGACGTCGTTTGCGATGACGAAGTCACCGCCGTCGAGATAAATGCCGACGAAGCAAATATCATCATTGAAGAATAAACAAAAAATAAAACGCTGTTGCAAATCGCAACAGCGTTTTTTGTATACTTAATTACTGAACGTTGATTGTAAATCTACATTCAAAGGCTCTGTTCCAGGGAAGAACGATGTCCGAAACGGTGATCTTCTTGCCGTGGTCGATGGGTTTGATTTCCTTGCCGAGTATCTGCGAAGATTCGATATTCTTGATTATATTAAGCGGATCATCGTAATTTGCGGTGGATTCAAAGCTCATCGTCGAGCCGTGACCTCTGTAAGATGCGTCCTTGATAAGCGCAAAGGTCATAGTTTTAAGGAATCCAACGTTAGAAGCATCGCTGACGTCGCCGCTGTTCTTGATATAGTTATATCTTGCAACGGCGTTCGAAAGACCAATACCAACCGTGTTCGAAACGGTGTTCCAACAGCTGATAGCAAGCGCTTTGCCGACGGGAATCGGCGTTTCTGCACTCAAGATACAATCGGAAATAATTCTTGCATTACCGCCGTTTGCGTTAGATGCATCGATAACGCAGGTGGGGATATTAGCTTCAAGATTCTTTTTAAGCTGTTCAACAAGCCTGTTTGCATTGTCTTGCAATAATGCACTGTCGAGAGAGCTTTGACGAGTGAGAACAAGAACCTGAAGTGCGCCCGTATCGTCACTCTGCTTTGCGCCGATTGCACTTAAATGACGGTCAACGGTTTCCTTAAGAGTTAAATAGTCGTAATGGTCGGCAACCTCGTTTTGTCCCATACCGTAATAAACCACGTTAACGGGGATATTGCCCTTTTCGCCGTCTTTTGCATAAAGACTTGACGTGAGCGTTGCAATACCCATCATTCCCAATTCGTCTGCACCTGCAAAAAGATTGAATTTGGGAAGGGAAGAAGCAATCTTTTCAATATAAGCACGTTCGTTGTACTGGATATTCTCGTTTGCCGAGGAATCGTCAACACCGACAATGAGATGCTCGATATCCTTGCCTGCTTTTTCTATAAGATAGGTTATGATGTTCAATTTGCGTTCTCTTGCGGCAAGGTGCTCACTTATCTGTTCTTCTGTTGCGGTGCAGTATGCGCCCGTTTCAACAGAAACGTTCATAAGAGGAATTTCCATATCGTTTGCGCCGTAGCGATAACCGGCAACGATGTTTTCAATGGTAAGCTCTTCTTCGGGAATAACTGCACGGAGCTGAGAACCGTATGCACGTGTTGCGTAATATTCGTTAAGGTTATAACCCTTATAACCGTTTGTAGAAGCAAGACGCATTACCGTATCAAGATACACAACGTAATTATTCTTTGCAAGCTCTGCGAGATAGTTTGCGATCTCGGTTTCGCTTTCATCGAGATTCGTGTTGCCGTTGTTGCCGACACGTGAATTTACAAGACCGCCGGAGAAGACCTGGTCAAGCGAGATTATATAGCAATTAACGCCGTTCTGTTCCTGTTCTTTAAGCCAGTTGAGAAGGTTTTTGGTGTTACCGCCTCTTGCGTTTTCAACACCGTTGATTGCATCAAGGATTGTTCTGTAATCGTCTTCAACGGGCATTTTAAGAGTAATACCCGCACTTTCGGCAAGATATTTAACTCTGTCGGTTTGAACAGGTCTGTCGTCAAGAGGAATATATGCAACCGTAAAATCGTTAAAATCCTTGAATCCCGCCGCAGGGTTGATCTCGACAACCTCGTCCGAGGCGTTGCTCGTGTCAGGGCTATTGTCCTCTCCGCAAGAAACGAGAAGTGCCGAAACACAGAGAAGCATACAAAGCAAGATTGAAACAATTCTTTTTGCCGTCATAACAAATTCTCCTTTTGAAAAATTTATTTATACTTCATTTTACCATAACCGCAAAATACTGTCAATAACGGCTTTTTGTCTTTTCCGAGAGAAAAACTTTTGAAAAAAGCTTTTTCTCTCGGGCTCTCTTTTCAAAACTTTTTGTTATAAAAAACAAAGGAAACGCTGTTGCGTTTCCTTCATTAAAAACTTATTAAGAAATATGTATTTCGTGCGTTCTACGCCAAGAGGAAAAGAAAATCTCGAAGCGTGGATTTGGATGTAGATTGTGCAAACAGCACCCGAAGCTGTAGAAATCTACTGCGAGAGGGGCTGTTTGTGCAAAGCACGAAATATAAAATAAAAAACAAAGGAAACGCTATTGCGTTTCCTTCATTAAAAACTTATTAAGAAATATGTATTTCGTGCGTTCTACGCCAAATACACGCTTCGCCTTAACCGTTGTATGCGTCTTTATCAGCAATGATGATGGTGTTAGGGTGAAGCTTAAGAAGGGTTGCAGGGTTGGAAGTGGTGATCTTGTCATCAAGAAGTTCCTTAACTGCATCATGCTTAGCCTTGCCGGTAGCAAGAAGAATGATCGTCTTTGCCTTCATGATAGAAGCCATACCCATGGTAACTGCCTGAGTGGGAACGTCTTCCTTCTTTTCGAAGAAACGAGCATTAGCGTTGATGGTGCTTTCGGTAAGCGAGGTGAGGTGAGTACCTGCAACAAGCTTTTCATCGGGTTCGTTGAAAGCGATATGGCCGTTCTGACCGATACCGAGAACCTGAATATCAACACCGCCTGCAGCGTCGATAGCAGCATCGTATTCTGCGCCCATAGCAGCAGGATCTTCTGCAAGACCGTCGGGAACACGGGTGTTTGCCTTATCAATATCGATATGATCAAAGAAGTTAACGTTCATAAAGTAACGGTAGCTCTGATCATGGGTAGGAGCGAGGGGATAATATTCGTCAAGGTTAAAGCTTTTGCAATCCTTGAAGGAGATTTCGCCGTTTTTGTTCATGTCTGCAAGGATCTTGTACATACCAACGGGGGTAGAACCGGTTGCAAGACCGAGAACGGAATTGGGCTTCATATAAACCTGTGCAGCAAAAATTTTCGCAGCTTCTTTTGCGACTTCCTGAGCGTTTTCACAAACAATTACTCTCATTGTTTCAATCCTCCGAAAAAATTTTTTCTAATTTGAATTATATCATTTAGTCCAATAAATGTCAATAGATTATAGCTTAATTGGGTTTGATTCTTTTCGTCTATCTCTTTTTCATCCAGACAGAAGGAGAAAGAGCAAGAATAAGGGGGAATATTTCAAGTCTGCCTAAAAGCATAGCGGCAGAAAAGACTATTTTTGAGAAATCGGAATAGCTTGCAAAGCTTGCCATAGGACCGACAGCACCAAAACCGGGACCGACGTTGTTGAATGTAGCCAAGGTGGCGGAAAGGTTTGTTTCAAATCCGAACGGTTCAAAAGATATTGCAATAAAGGCAATGACTACACATAGAACGTATACCGCAAAATACGTAGCTACACTTCCCAACGTTTGGTTGTCAACGGGCTTTCCGTCAACTTCAACTGAAGTTACCGAACGTGGATGAAGCATACGTCTTAATTCCTTCAAAATAAGCTTGAAAAGAATAACAACACGAGATATCTTCAAACCGCCTGCCGTTGAACCTGCGCAACCGCCGAAACACGTCAGTAGCAAAATGATCGACTTTGAGAGAGACGGCCATAAATTGAAATCCGCCGTCGAAAATCCCGTCGTAGTAATTATAGAAGAAACTTGGAAAAACGAAAGTCTTAATGAATCTGCGGCATTGTTATAAATAGGATAGATATTAAAAGTTATAACTGATACCGAAACGATTATGATTGCCAGATATGCCCAAAGCTCTGTACTTTTGGTGATTGATTTGAAACGGCGAATGAGCAAGAGATAGTAAAGGTTGAAATTGATGCCGAAGCATATCATTGCAACGGCAATTACGATCTGGCAGAAATTGCTGTAACCGCCGATACTGTCGCCTTTTATACCGAAACCGCCCGTGCCCGCAGTACCGAAAGTATGCACGATACTGTCAAACCAAGGCATACCGCCGAGTTTGAGAAGTGTTATCTCGATCACGGTCATAACGATATAGATAAAATAAAGTATTTTTGCGGTGTTGCGAACTCTGGGAACGATCTTACCTACAACAGGGCCGGGCATTTCGGCACGCATAATGTGGATCGAGCGTTCGCTTAAGTTCGAAACGATAGCCATAACGAAAACGAGAACGCCCATACCGCCGACCCAGTGGGTAAAGCTTCGCCAGAAGAGCATGCTGCGGCTTAGAACTTCAACATCACGCAATATGGTAGAACCCGTTGTTGTAAAACCGCTTACCGTTTCGAAAAGTGCATCGACGTAAGAAGGTATTTCACCGCTTATAACAAACGGCAAGGCGCCTATTGCAGAAAGACCTATCCAAGCAATGGCGACGATAGCAAAACCTTCTTTTGCATAAATAACTCTGTTGTCGGTACGGCAGGAAAAAGCTATCACAGTTCCGAGAAGGAACGACAAGATTGCCGTTATCAGAAAAGCCGACAAGCATTTATATTCATTGTAAATAACGGCAACAAGCGCAGGCAAAAGCATCAAAGCGGCAATAGTCTGAGCAATACGGCCGAAAAGGAAAAACACGTATTTTTTGTTCATGAAGGATTTCCTTCTTTATTTGAGAATATCCGAAAGGTCAAGCATCTGCTGTCCCGACGCAATAACAACGACTCTGTCGCCGGGAAGTATCATATCGTTACCGGTGGGGATTATAGCTTTTCTTGCACGGATAATACCTGCGATAAGGATATCGGGCTTAAGAGAAAGGTCTTTGAAGGGGATCTCCATACCCTTAAAATCGGGGCTGACGTTAAATTCCAAAGCTTCAACGCTGCCGTCCATAAGCTTATATAACGTTTCAATATTGCTTCCGACAGAGTTACGTAGCGCTCTTGCGTATCTCGAAACGATGTCCGAAACCGTCTTTTTGGGCGAAACGATACAGTCAAGACCGAAATGCATTGCCATTTGGGCAAGCTCGTTGCGGTTTACTTTCGAAATGACCTTCGGCACGTTTCTTGAATGGGCAAATATCGAAATAAGAATATTAAGCTCGTCGGTACCGGTCAATGCAACGAAAGCATCGGTAGAATCGATCCCTTCTTCAAGCAAAAGCTCCTGCTCTGCGCCGTCACCGCAGATGACGATTGCTTCGGGGAGCATATCCGCAAATTCCTTGCAACGCTTTTCGTCGTGGTCGATGACCTTAACGCTGTTTCCGCTTGATACAAGGCGTTTTGCGAGATAATATGCAATTCTGCTTGCACCGAGGATAACAACGTCTCTTGCGGATTTTTGAACGATACCAAGGGTTTTTAAAAGCTTTTGTATCTCGTTCTGTGCGGCGGTAAGACCAATTTTGTCACCGCTTTTCAAAACAAAATTACCGTCGGGGATATAGACCCGGTCTTCACGCTGAACGGCGCAAATAAGGAAATTGCCCTTGTATTTGCGGCGAAGGTCAATAAGGCTCATTCCGTCAAGAGCAGAATCGGGCTTTAACAAAAGCTCGATCATTTCGAGGTTACCGCCCGAGAAGGTTTCAATCTTAACTGCGGCGGGAAGCTTGAGCATATTGTAAAGCTCCTGCGCCGTCATCCATTCGGGATTGATAGAAACCGTCAAGCCAAGCTTTTTGCGGATAAAGTTAAGGTTGTTATAGTTGTATTCGGGATTACGGATACGTGCGATAGTATGCTTTGCACCCATACGCTCCGCCATAAAACAGCAAAGCATATTAAGCTCGTCAGAAGCGGTCACGGCAATAAAAAGCTCTGCTTTGGAAACGCCTGCTTCTTCAAGAGTTTCACAGTCTGCGCCGTTACCGCAAACACACATAACGTCGTATATATTACCTATTTCGTCGATGACCGCTTGGTTGTTATCGATAGCAACGACGTCGTTGCCTTCTTCAACAAGGCTCGATATAATAGAAGTACCGATCTTTCCGCAGCCTACGATGATAATTTTCATAAAGATCCTCCCCATTTTATTTGGGATAAAAGCTATTATAACACACGGTTTAAAATTTTTCAACAATTTTCATTATTTTTGATATTGACATATTATAATGTGCCGTTATAATAAAAATATACTTCGGGGCAGGGTGAGAATCCCGACTGGCGGTAAAGTCCGCAAGCACAATCGTGCACGATTCGGTGTAATTCCGAAACCAACGGTAAAGTCCGGATAGGAGAAGTTTTTTGCGTCTTTATGCCCGAAGGAGTATGCCCTTCGGGATTTTTTATTGTTATACTTTGGAGGACCTATGAAAAAGGGAAGAGTTGAATATATAACCAAAATAAGCGTGCTTGCGGTAATTTCGGCATTGTTAATGCTTTTGGAGTTTCCTTTGCCGTTTGCACCCGGGTTTTATCAGCTTGATCTAAGCGAGATCGCAGTTTTGATCTCCGGATTTGCATTGGGCCCTGTCGCAGGGGTGTTGACCGAGCTTCTCAAGGTTGCATTGAACCTTCTTATGAACAGTACCGCAACGGCTTTCGTCGGTGAAATATCAAATTTCGTTATCGGCGTTTCCTTCGTTCTTCCTGCTTCGATCATATATAAATACAGGAAAAACTTTTCGGGTGCATTGATAGGAATGGCCGTCGGAACGGTTTCGTTAACGGTAATCGGTGCTTTCATAAACTATTACGTTCTCGTGCCTGCATATTCGAGATTTTTTATGTCTATGGACAAGATAATTGCAATGGGCACGGCGGTCAATTCAAATATAGACGGATTGAAAACTCTTGTACTTTTTGCCACCGTTCCCTTCAATTTTTTCAAGGGAGTTATCTGCTCTGTGGTAACTGCGCTTGTGTATAAACGTGTTTCTCCGATATTGCATAAGAAATTTTCGAAAAAACCTTGAAAAATTTGCCTTTTAATGTTATTCTCAATATAGATAATAAAAAGCGAGAAAGGAATAAAAACCTATGCTTAAACCTATAACCGGTTCGTTTTTCGAATTCCATCATCACAACATTCCCGAGGGCAAATATTGGAACCCAATCTGCCGTCATTTTTCCGAAGAACAATGGGAAACCAAGATCGAGGAAATGGCATCTCTCGGCATGAAATATATTGTGCTTATGGGCACTGCTTTGGTTTATGAGGAATACAGCGAGGCATATTTCAAAACCGACATTTTCCCTATGGCGAAAATGGCTGCTGCAGACCCTATGGAAGCAATGTACCGTGCCGCAGATAAATTCGATATGAAGGTATTCATAGGCACCGGCTTCTACGGACTTTGGACCGATACCGTCAATAATATGACAAGCCCCGAGGTTACCGCACGTGCTTTCAAGGCTATGGAACAGCTTTATGCGCTTTACGGACATCATAAGTCCTTCTATGGCTGGTACTTGCCCGATGAGCTTGGTATTTATCCCTACTATCCCGATAACTTTATCGAATATACAAACCTCTATACCAGACACGGTAAGAGCTTTAATAAGGACCTCAAGGTTCTCATCGCTCCTTACGGAACAAACAGCTTGAAGGCAGACGACACTTTTGTGGGCAACCTTGAAAAGCTCGAATGCGATATTATCGCATATCAGGACGAGATTGGCGTTCGTAAGGCTCTTCCCGAACAGACCGCAGAATATTTTGCAAACCTCAAGGCTGCACACGATAAAGCAGGCAGAAGCAAGCTTTGGGCAGATATGGAAGTTTTCGAATTCGAAGGCGACGTATACAGAAGTGCACTCTATCCTGCGGCTATGGAAAGAATCGACCGTCAGATAAAGAGCATCTCGCCCTACGTTGACGAAATTCTCATTTATCAGTATCTTGGTATGTTCAACAAGCCCGGCACCACCGCTTTCTGCGGACACCCCGGCTCGATCCAGCTTTATAACGATTATAAGGCTTGGCTCGATAACCTTAACAAATAATGATAAGACTTACGCTCGAAAGAACCCCGAAAGAGGATTTAATTCCGCTTGAGGGAAAGCTCGCCGACATAATAGGCTTGCCTATCGGCGGATTTGATTACGAGATAAGAAAAAAATCGCTTGATGCACGAAAGAATCGGGTTAAGTTCGTTTATACGATAGATCTTTTCGTTCAAAGGAATGAAGAAAAGATTGCCCGTAAATGCAAAGGAAGCATTATGAAGGCGGAGGAGGAATATTCCTTCCCCGCCTCTGTTTTTATGCCCGAAAACCGCCCCGTTGTTGCAGGATTCGGCCCTGCAGGTATTTTCGTTGCGCTGATGCTTGCACGCAACGGATTAAAGCCTATCGTAATCGAACGCGGTAAAGAGGGGATAGAACGCAAAAAAGACGTTGATACCTTCTTCTGCGGAGGCAAGCTTGATCCCGAATCGAACATTCAATACGGCGAGGGCGGCGCAGGCGCATTTTCCGACGGCAAGCTCAATACGCTGATAAAGGATAAATCCTTCCGTGGCAGACTTGTTTTAAAAGAGCTTGTAAGATCGGGCGCACCGAAGGAAATACTGTATATTTCAAAGCCCCACGTCGGAACAGACCTTCTGCGTGACGTTGTAAAGAATCTTCGTGAAGAGATAATCTCGCTTGGCGGTGAGATACTCTTCCAGACCAAGCTTTTGGATATAAAGACCGATAAAAACGGCAATCTTGAAGGTGTTGTCACTACAAACGGTGAGATTAAGACCGATACACTTTTCCTTGCAACGGGACAATCGGCAAGAGAAATTGCCGAAATGCTCTATAAACACGGCGCAGAGCTTGAAAGAAAACCCTTTTCCGTGGGATTCCGTGTTGAGCACCCTCAATCCGTAATAAATGCTTCGCAGTACGGCGAAGGCGACCATCTTCGTTTTCTTCCCCCTGCGGAATATAAATTATTCAAGCATTGCAAGACGGGCAGAACGGTCTACAGCTTTTGTATGTGCCCCGGCGGTGTTGTCGTTGCGGCGGCAAGCGAGCAGGAAAGACTTGTGACCAACGGTATGAGCTATCATTCCCGTGACGGAAGAAACGCAAACAGTGCGATACTTTGCGAGATTCTCGATTCCGATATAGGTGAAGGACTTTTTGCAGGATATGATTACAGAGAAAAGCTTGAAAGACTTGCCTTTGAGCTTGGCGGAAACGATTTCACGGCACCTGCAATGACGCTTGGCGAATATCTCGGAAACAAAAAGGGAAGTGAACCTATCGAAACCACTTATCCGAGAGGGGTTAAGTATTGCGATATTTCAAAGCTGTTTTCAAAAGAGATAAACGATTCCTTCCGAGAGGCTTTTGCCGATTTCGGACGAAAGATCAAGGGCTTTGACGACGAAAACGCAGTCATAACCGCCGTCGAAAGCCGAACAAGCTCTCCCATACGCATAAAACGCTTTGACGACAGACAAAGCAATATTAAAGGCATTTATCCTCTCGGCGAAGGTGCAGGCTACGCAGGCGGTATAATCTCCGCCGCCATCGACGGTGTACGTTCCGCAGAGGAATACGTTTTAAGCCTTAATAATAAAGCATAACACCGAACGAAAATCTATTGATTTTCCAACGTTTGCATTGTATAATAATATAAGTTGAAGAAATAATTAGGAGGAGCAAAATGAATCTTCTTATCAAAAATATCATTCTTCCCGACGGCGATGCTTATAAGTATTCCGATATTTACGTTTCGGACGATACTATCGTCGGTATCGGTTCATCGCCCGAGAATTTTATTGCCGACGAAATAATCGAAGGCGAGGGCAGAATTGCAATTCCTGCGTTCGTAAATGCACATACACACGCATATATGTCGGTTCTCCGTAATGCGGCAGACGACCTTCCCTTTATGACTTGGCTTTTCGAAGGTGTTATGCCCAGAGAAGAAAAGCTTAATAACGAACAGGCATATTGGGGCTCGCTCCTTGCCTGCGCAGAAATGATAAAGCGTGGTTGCGGTACGTTCTGCGATATGCATCTTTTCCCCGGTGCTTCCGCAAAAGCGGCGGTCAAATCGGGTATGCGTGCCGTTGTAAGCCGTGGTTTAACAGGAAGCGACGGCGGTCAAAGAAGATTAGACGAGCAATATGCAGAGATAGAGGAATGGAAGGATCATAAAAACATCTCCTTTATGCTTGCTCCCCACGCAATATATACCTGCGATAAGGAATTCCTTTTGAAGGTATCAAGCGAAGCAAAACGTCTTGGACTTGGTCTTAATATCCACCTTTCTGAAAGCAAGGCCGAATTCGGCGATTGCCTGCGTGATAACGGCTGTACTCCTACCGAATATTGCGAAAGCCTTGGTCTTTTCGAAAATAAGACTCTTGCGGCGCATTGCGTTCAGCTTACCGAAAACGATATTTCGATACTTGCAAAACGTGGTGTAAGCGTTGCTTCAAACCCGAAGAGTAATTTGAAACTCGGCAACGGTATCGCACCTATCTATCAGCTCGACCAAGCAGGCGTTAACGTTTGTATCGGTACAGACTCTGCCGCTTCGAATAATTCGCTTAATATGTTCTCCGAGCTTAATTATATGACCTTGCTCCACAAGGGTACAAACTATGACAGCACGGCTATCCCTGCTAAAAAAGCTCTCGATTTTGCTACCGTAAACGGCGCAAAGGCTCTTGGTTATGACAATCTCGGTAAGCTCGAAGTCGGCTATATCGCAGATATCGCACTTCTCGACACCAACGTACCTCAGATGGTACCGCTTCGTAACTATTATGCCGCTGTTTGCTATTGCTGCGACGGAAGCGAAACAGACACGCTTATCCTCGACGGTAAGGTCGTTATGAAGAATAAAAAGCTCCTCACCATCGACGAAGAAGAACTTTATTACAATATAAATAAAATCGTTAAAGAAACGGATTAACGGAGGTTAAAATGTCATACGATATCAAAGATATTTCCCTTTGGGAAAGCGGCGAAACCAAAATTCAATGGGTGAAAAGCAATATGGACCTTCTTCGCGGTATCGAAGAAGAATTTATAAAGACAAAACCGTTTAATGGTTTGCGTGTTGCGCTTTCTGTTCACCTTGAAGCAAAAACGGCATATCTCTGCCGTGTGCTCGCATCGGGCGGTGCAGAAATGTATATCACCGGCTCCAACCCCTTGTCCACACAGGACGACGTTGCGGCGGCTCTCGTTCACGGCGGTCTTAACGTTTATGCTTGGCACGGATGCACCGATGAAGAATATGAAATGCACATCTCCCGTGTTATCGAGGAAGGCAAACCCAATATCATCATCGATGACGGCGGCGACCTCGTAAACTTAATCCATACCAAATACCGTGAGCTTCTTCCCAACGTCATCGGCGGATGCGAAGAAACCACAACGGGTATAATAAGATTGCACGCTATGGCACGTGAAGGCATTCTCGAATTCCCCATGGTTCTCGTTAACGATGCAGACTGCAAGCATCTTTTCGATAACCGTTACGGCACGGGCCAGTCCGTTTGGGACGGTATCAACAGAACCACAAACCTCATCGTTGCAGGCAAAAAGGTCGTTGTCGCAGGCTACGGCTGGTGCGGTAAGGGCGTTGCAATGCGTGCAAAGGGCTTGGGTGCATCGGTAGTCGTTACCGAAGTCGACCCCATTCGTGCTATGGAAGCGGTAATGGACGGCTTTGCCGTTATGCCTATGGACGAGGCCGCAAAGATCGGTGATTTCTTCTGTACCGTAACGGGCAACTGCGAAATCATCACAAAACAGCATTTCCCCTTGCTTAAGGACGGCGCAATTCTCACGAATGCAGGTCATTTCGACGTTGAAGTTGATATGAAGGCTCTCCGTGAATATGCTGTTGAGACCTTCGAAGCACGTAATAATATCATCGGCTACAAGCTCCCCAACGGCAATACCGTTTACGTTATCGCAGAGGGCAGACTTGTAAACATCTGCGCAGGTGACGGACACCCTGCAGAAATTATGGATATGTCCTTTGCAATTCAGGCGCTTTCTGCGCTCCATTTGGTTAACAATAAGGGCAATCTTACAGAAAAGCTTCTCCGTGTACCGAGAGAGGTTGACGAAGACGTTGCAAGACGTAAGCTTGCTTTCTGGGGTTGCAAGATAGATACTCTTACAGAGAATCAGAAAAAATACCTTGGTGCTTGGCAACACTGATAACCAACCTACACCGTGACAATAAAACCGGAGGTTTTTTCAATGTCTACTCCTCATAATACAGCAAATATCGGCGATATTGCGGAATCCGTCGTAATGTGCGGCGATCCGCTTCGTATTAAATATATTGCCGAAACCTATCTTACGGACGCTGTCTGCTTTAATAACGTTCGTGGTATGCTTGGCTATACGGGTTACTATAACGGAAAACGTGTTTCGGTTATGGGACACGGTATGGGTATGGCTTCGATAGGCATCTATGCTTACGAGCTTTATAACCATTACGGCGTAAAACAAATTATCCGTGCAGGAAGCGCAGGCGGTATCGGCGAGGGCGTTAACGTTCGTGATATAATTATTGCACAGGGCGTTTGCCACGACAGCAATTTTGCTTGGCAGTACAAGCTCCCCGGAACCTTTGCTCCGATAGCCGATTTTGACCTTCTCAAGGCTGCCGATAAAAAGGCAGAAGAGCTTGGTCTTTCCGTAAGAGTCGGTAATATCTATTCCACCGACGTTTTCTATGCCCCCGAAGAAGTCAACGCACAATGGAAGGAAATGGGTATCCTGGGCGTTGAAATGGAAGCAGCGGCACTTTATATGATTGCGGCAAAGGCAGGCAAAAAAGCTCTCTGCGTTTGCACTGTAAGCAACCATATGTTCACAAAGGAAGAGCTTTCGGTTGAAGAACGCCAGATGGGCTTTGACGATATGATAAAGCTCTGCTTGGAGATCGCATAAATAAAATCACCCCGAGAAAACATAGTTTTCTTGGGGTAATTTATTGAAAATTTGGGATAATCGTGATATACTGAAAGCCAAATCAATTTATTCGAGTATAAAGAATGAAAAAAACAAAAGTAAAACTCTCACGAATTTCAATATTGCACTACGTCAAACTCGTCGTGCGCTCAATTCTTTTTTTGTGGATGCTGGTGTATTATATCCTCGACAAAATGGAAGTACTTACGGAATTTCACCCCATACCTATCGGCGTTTGTATTTACTTTACTGTTGAAATGATCTTCCGCTTTTTCCCTTCGAAATTAGAGAGTATGGGCTGTCAAAAGCAGTTTGCAAGGAACTACGAACCGATAGGGGATAATATTAAACCGCAAAATCAATCCTGGAAGAGAACCTTTCTCGTTGCTGTCGTCTGGCTTGCGCTTAACGGGCTTATCGGCCTGCTGTATTTCGCAGATATGATAGACGAAGGCATATTGGTGCTTATCGCAATTGCCTATTCGGTCTGCGATATAATCTGTATCCTCTTTTTCTGCCCGTTCCAAACGTGGTTTATGAAAAACCGTTGCTGTGCGACCTGCAGGATATATAACTGGGACTTTGCGATGATGTTCACACCGCTTGTTTTTATCCCGTCGGTCTATACCTATTCACTTCTCGGCTTTTCACTTTTACTGCTTCTCCGCTGGGAGATAACCTATAAGCTCCACCCCGAAAGGTTCGCAACGAATACGAATAAATGCCTTGATTGCTCCAACTGTCAAGAAAAGCTTTGCAGTCACAAGACCCAGCTTCAAGGCTTCTTGAAAAAATACAGAACAAGATTCTTTAACGTGAAGAAATAAACGAAAAACCTCTCGGTTTCTATACCGAGAGGTCTGTTTTATTTTTTGTTGAATATCAACATCGGGGAAGAAAAGGAAATGTTGGTATTATAAATATCCGTAACCGTAAGCGTGAATTTGTCCTTTTCATAAGTACAAGTACCCGAAATATATATTTCGCTTCCGTCAGCGTTGGTAATCGAAACCTTACCTTCGCTCATATCGGAAAATACAAGCGATATATCAATCTTTTCACCGTTTTTATCGGTCATCACGGCGTTTGTGATCTTTCCGTCCTCGGAGACCGAAAAACTTATGCCTTCGCTCTCGCAAATCCATTTTGTGTCGGGACTGTCGATAGGGCGTTTTGCATCATCGCATGCGGCTAAAGAAAAACATAATATTGTGATGAAAAATACGGCAAAAAACTTTGTTTTCATTGATGACCTCTGAACATATTACACTGTGTACCTATATGTCAACAATATATCACGTTTTTCGCTGAAATTCAATGATTTTCGCCGAATATTTCCAAATTCAAACGGGATTTCACGCTGTCCCGTTGATTTTTGGCAAAATATGAGTTATGCTATACATAAATCAAGAAAAATTTCCAAGAAAGGGGGATTGCTTTGAATATCGAAAAAACGCCGAAACTTCGGCTTACGTCAGAAGAAGCCGAATATATAAAAGATTTGCTCGTGCGCAACGAACATATAATAAGAGCGCAAATAAAAACGGTATTAAAAGACAAGTATAAAGATATAGGCGAAGATTGTATAAGCGAACTTTATCTGCTCGCTTGTAAAAAAATCGATATCCTAAAAAATCATAAATCCCCCAAAGGATGGATTATAGTAGCTTCGAAAAACGTTGCACTTAATATGGCACGAAAGCAGAATACGATTCTAAAAAATTCAACCAAAGAAGAAATAAAAGACCACAAAACAGAAGACGATATCTTTGAAGAAGCACTCTACAATATATGGATAGAAAACGGTTCTATTGAAAAATTACTTAATACCTTAACACCGTATGAACAAGAAATATACGATATGATCTACAAACAGGGTATACCTCAAAAACACGTGGCAAAAATAAAAGGTGTAAGCGGCAGTACAATAAGAAATATCGTCGCAACCATAAAGAAAAAAATCAAAACAGCGATCGAAACAAAACTTTTCTAAAATTTTTTTAAAAAATTTATAGACATTTATCCAAGTAAAGACATTTATAAGTTAGGAGGCAAAAAGTGGTGAATAAAAACATACTTGATAATCTTACCGGTCAAGAAATCAAGGAGATGATTTATGCGAAAAATATTGAATTAGAAAAACTTAATGCCTCGGCTTTAAGGAAATTGATGGATTATGAAATCAATATGATTTGTCTTGGCAATGGGGATGAAGAGTTGGTATCTCAGTGTGCACTTTTGTTGAACGAACTCGACCCGCCCGAAATAACAAGAGAAGATCTTATCAATATCATAGACAAAACAGAAGAACAATATGTTACGGTCGTTTCTCAAGAAGCAGTAAGACACAAGGTTCCCAAAAAGAGAGGCATCAATAAGCGCACAGCTTTGATTGCGGCTGTTTTGGCTGTAACCATAATAGCAAGCGCTCTTGTTTCGTGCGGAGTTATTTTTGACTTTTTCAAATATTTGGCAGATATCGCAAGAGAACCTGTAGGAACGCAGATAACCGTTGACGGTATCACGTTCTATAATACCGGCGAATCGAAAAAATATTCTTCTATCGAAGAACTGATGGAAAAAGAAAATTTAGATATTATGTATCCGACGAAATTACCCGACGGGGTATATATAGAAACGGTTACGGTAGCGGACGATATCGTTTCCGAAAAAGAGATCGGAATTGCTACTACAGATAAAAATATCTTCATAGTAATATCGGTAAATTATGAACCTGACTTTGTGGTTGAAGATGCAGACGAAATTGTCCCCGTGAATGATTATGCATTTTATATAGTGGATAATTACGCTATGTGTTATCACAAAGGAAATCACTATTCTATAAAAACCGAAAATTATAACGATCTAATAACTATTATAAAAAGTTTTAAGGAGTAAAAAATGAGAAAAACATTTTCTTTTTTATTGGCTTTGCTTGCAATAATGTCCGTTACGGTGGTAGTAGCTTCTGCTTCTTCCGAAAAAGCGGAATATACTTATACCATTGACGGAACCGAATACAACGTTGAATTTATGGATACAAACGCATCTCCCGAAAAGCAGGAAATGATTGCACAGAAATTGATCGGATTGTACGATGGCGGTGCGCAGACCTACGGTTTGGGATGTGTTTTGTTCGGTCACGATCTGCAGTACACCACGTCGAACGTTGTTAAACACAAGGTTAGAACGGCGCAACCTAGATGTTTGCAAGAAACTTATGAAATAGAATATTGCGAGGATTGTGATTATAGTAAAGCAACCTTGTTGTACAGTAAATATATTAACTGCTGTTCTTAAAAATATAATAAAAGAGATAGCAAAATAATATGTCAGACGAAATAACGTTCGGACAGTTTATAACCACAAAACGTCGGCAGGAAAACGTTTCGATGAGAACCTTGTCAAAAAAGATCTCCGTTTCACCGTCGTTCTTCAGTAAAATGGAAAGCGGAAAACGTCCCGCACCTTCGGGGAAAACGCAAGAGATAATAGCTCGTGAATTAAACCTGACCGAGGAAGAATGTATCCAATTCTTTGATCTTGCGGCAGAAACCAAACGTGACGGAACTCTTCCGCACGATATATCCGATTACATAAACAACGATAAAGATCTTACTGTGTTCCTTCGCAAAGTCATCAAATACCGTATAAAGGGCGCAGATCTCCTGAAACTCATCTAAAACCTCAAGAGCTATCTATAGTTTTTGCAGAATAATTACAAGTTATTTTTCGAATTTATGAAAGGAAGTAAAATTTATGAAAAAGATAATAAAAAAAGCGCTTGCATTATTGCTTTGCGGAATGGTTTTGTTCTGCTTCTCAATGCCTGTTGCAGGCGTAGATGAAGATAATACCGAAGTAAATCCTTACCTCATTCCCGATGAAATCATCATCTTTGTACAAGAACTTCCGGAAATATCGCCCGGTCCTGAAGCCGAAGACAATCTTGAAGTGTATGGACTTGAACTATCGTCTATAGAACTGTTGAGTGGCGGTGCAACGGCGGTACCCGCATCTGAAGGCGAAGAGTCGGAAGTTGAAGAAATTGCGCTTTTGCTCAAATTAGCAGACCCTGACGATATGGAAGAAGCGTTGGCAATGCTTAATCAACGTTCGGATATAACATATGTTGAACAAAACTCTATTATCGAGTTGGAAGATACACAATTTGACCCGTTGGCAGAGAACCAATGGTATCTTGAAAAGATCGGCGTTGATGACGGATGGTTTTCGGGAGTCTTCTCCGGTTCTGATGATATTACCATAGCGATTCTTGACACCGGAATATCGCCTCACAGAGATCTTGAAGATAACATAGATATGGAAAATGCTTACAATGCATATGCCGATAGTCAAGATGTTACCGACTTACACGATAACGGACACGGAACTATTATTGCGGGTATTATTGGTGCAGATTTAGACGGGCAAGGTATAAATGGTATATGTGAAGATGTAAGAATATTGCCGATAAAAATATCCGATGATATTACACATAAATCAACCACGGCTGTAATAATGAGAGCTATAGACTATGCTATAGAACACGGGGCAGATGTAATAAATTTGAGCTACTCTATGCATACCTATTCATCAAAATTGATTGAAAAGATTGCGACCTTTGACGGCGTGTTTGTGACAGCCGCAGGTAATAATAGCGCTCACCTTAGCGCATCACCTCTCTACGAAAATTGTAAAAAGAATGATCTTGATAATTTTATAGTTGTCGGCGCATCTAATCAAGACGACACAAAAAGAGAATCTTCTAATTATGACAATATTTATGTTGATTTGTTTGCCCCCGGTACGAGTATATATTCTACGAATAATAGCGGAGGTTACTCGTCTTTGAGCGGCACTTCGTTTGCTGCACCGCAGGTTGCTGCAACGTGCGCTGTTATTATGGCGAATGCTTCCTATCTTACTCCCGCAGAAGTCGTCGAATTGGTTTATGATACCGCAGACCCCGTACCTGCGTTGGAAGACTATTGTGTCACCGGCGCACGTCTTTCCTTCTATAACGCCATGAATGCACTCTTCGAGATTGAACGCCCCGTATATTCCAAAGGCGACGTAAACGGCGATGGATATGTTACCGCTGCGGACTACACATTGTGCAGAAGAATCACGATGGGTACGTATCAGCCCACGGAACAGCAGAGTTTCGCCGCAGACATTAATGGTGACGGTAACGTTACTACTGTCGATTATCTTTCGATAAATCGTCATGTTGTCAAAACATATTTTATTGCTATTTAACGGTTCTAAAGAAAATAGATTTTACATATTCTAATTTATGATAAAAGTATGAAAGGAGACCAAACTATGAAAAGAAAAATTTTATCATTGTTGCTTTGTTTCGCCATTGTATTTGTATGCTTTTCTTCTGTAGTAAGTGCTACGGAAGGAGTATATTATATCCCCGGTGAAATAATTGTATTTGTTTCCGGACAATATACTGCTCCCGAGACTTCCGGCAATTTCGATTTTTATGGCGTTGTCGTTGCCTCGGCAGAAGTATTAATTGATGATGAAGACGAGACGGGTTTACTTTTGATTCTTCCCGAGGGTGCAAATTCTCAGGAAGAAACCGAAGCTGCAATGGAAATTTTAAAAGCAAACCCGGTAGTTACTGCGGTTGAGCAGAATGCCGAGATTACTATTGACGATCCTATTGAAGAACCGGTGTATAAACTCGGTGACGTTAATGGCGACGGTGCTCACGATACCGCTGACTATACTCTCATAAAACGTGCTGTTGTCGGAACATATACTTTTTCGGAAGAAGCATCTGCTGTTGCTGACATTAACGGCAACGGCGATATTGACACATACGACTATATCCTTGCTAAACGCAGTGCTATGGATACCTATAATATCCAACTTCCGATGACTGCACTCACCGAAGCACAAATTTCTGATATAATAGAAGACTATCTCACCTATATAACGAGGGTACATTCCGAGGAGACCTTCACTAAAGACGACGTGTACCTTGATGAAGCGAAGACATACGGACCTTACGGCGATTCCGGCGTTTACGTTGTGCAGATTCTCAATTTACAGTTGGGCTATCCGGAAGGCGAAACCTGGCTTCAACTCGGTGGACGTACTTTGGAATTTCCGAACGGAAACCTTCCGATTGTATGGACGGGATATTCCGTGTTTGAGCTTGAAGATGCGTATCGCTACGGCTACTTGTCCGACGTTGACCTCGAAGACCTCGAAACAAGATACAACATTGAGGATTAAACGATAATACACAAACATAAAAGCAAAACCAACCCAATCGGGTTGGTTTTGTTTTGGCACGTAAGTGTCGGGATTCTCCGCAGACTTCACGGCTGCATACGGTGCTCTGCACCTTTTCCGCCGTACGTCTGCTCCCCTGTGGCTGCAAAAACAGTTCCCCGAACTGTTTTTGCACGCCCTTCGAATCCCCTCGGATACCAAAAGAAAAAGGACACATATCGTGTCCTTTTTCTTTTGGCGCAGAGGGAGGGATTCGAACCCTCGTGTGGTTTCCCACAAACTGATTTCGAGTCAGCCCCGTTATGACCGCTTCGATACCTCTGCGTATATAGTGCGGTACGCAACCGCAAGATGTATTGTAACACGGGAAAAGATTTTTTGCAACCCTTTTTTTCGATTTATTGCAAATTTAGAAAAAACGTCCCCGCCCAAACGGACAGGGACACAAGGATTTAATTCAAAAGCCAAATCGAAAGATTCAAATATCCTGCAAACGCAACCCAAACGAGATAGGGTATAAGCAGATATTCGGCAACCGTGTCGATCTTGCCAAAACGCTTGTAGGTAATGTAGATCAAGATCCAAAGCGCAACAAGCCAAATAAAGGCAAACAGATACATCTCTAAATTAAAGAAGATTATCGACCAAAAGAAGTTAAATACCAACTGCAACCCATAAACGAAAAGCGCACTCTTCTTTTTGTCGTCTGTTGCGGGAGCGATCCAAATACGGTAGCTTGCAATACCCATAAGAATATAAAGAATCGTCCAAACCACGGGGAAAAGCCAGCCGGGCGGCGACAAAAACGGCTTCTTAAGAGCCTCGAACGCTTCCATCTGCCCCGAGCTTATAAATCCCGACAACAATCCCACAGCAAGCGGAATCAAAACCGCAATAATAAGCTGTTTCCATTGTATTTTCATAAAAATTCACCCCGAAAAGTTGATATATGATACTATATGCAGATATAACGAAGAATATACAAAAAAGAGAGGCTTAAAAACCTCTCTTTTTAATATGCATTTTTTGGGGATATCTCAACCGTAAAGGATAATATCGTCAAGATTCCATTCTGCAAGGACATAGATGATGTAATCGGGCGACTCACTTGCGATGGTGGAGATGTTCCAGGAATAATCCCACATACCGTAATAATGGGTTACGTTCATACGTTCCGCAAGAATGTCATAGATCTGCGTCGAGAACGAGTCACGCATAACGATACAAGAGGGAAGCTTTTCGTTGTTGGTACGGATCGTGTTTGCGTAGGTCATACTGTTGTTGTACGAGAGCTTGTCGGCAGAAACGTATCTGTCGTAAGCCGTAACGGACGAAGGAACGTTGACCTTGAAGGTACGGAAATAGGAATATTCCTTAATATCGTTCTGATACTGCAAAGCCTCGTTTTTGTCCTTTGCGAGATAGTAGGACATATCACCGCTTTGATAGTATTTCGGGTTCCAGTTGAAATCACTCTGAGGACGGGGCTTTGCATCGGGGAATTTGGTTGCGATGTGGTTGAAAAGCTCGGTATACGCAACGTATGCGCCGTAATCGGACCAATGGCTGTCAAGCTTGTAATAAAGGGGCATAGAGTCCTTTTTGTGTTTTGCAAACACGGTCTTGAGGTCGATAACGGTTGCACCGCCGTCTTTAAGAGCTTGCATTGTAAGGTCGAGCTTGGTCTTTCCGTTGGTTTGTTCGTAATCTTCGGGAACAAGCTCGGGATACATTGTCATAGCCGAAGGAACGACCATATAGATGATTTCCGCATCGGGATTGTATTGACGGAGAGAATTAATTCTTGAAGCAACTCTGCTTGTCAAAGAGCTTAAGTTATAGGAAGAGGGGATATTTGTTCCTTCAAAGTCGGGAAGCATAGATTGGAGGAAGAATTGGAAATCGCCGCCAACCACCATAGGCCACATATCGTTGCCGGGATATTGGGGAACAGCGTTATATTCAAGAGTTTTACCAACCTGCTTGCCGTTTACCTTCTGCGTTAATTTAACGTCAACGGACATAGCGTCACAGCTCATACGGAGAGAGAACCAACCCTTGTAGGATTTTGAGGTTACGGTCTCGCCGTTGCCGACACCTGTTACGACAGCACCGTCTTCACAAGTGCCGACCAATGCAAAATAGGGTCCTTCGGTGTAACGGCAGGTGAATACGGAAATTTCGTTAACGGGGTCTTCGGGTTCTTCGGAAACATCGGGTTCATCGGAAGGTTCGTCGGAAGGTTCGTCAGAAGGTTCGTCGGAAGGTTCGTCGGAAGGTTCGTCAGAAGGTTCGTCAGAGGGCTCTTTGGAAGGTTCTTTAGAGGGCTCTTTTGAAGGCTCGTCGGAAGGCTCTTTGGAGGGTTCGTCGGAAGGCTCTTTGCCGGGTTCCTTGCTGGGTTCTTTAGAAGGTTCGTCACTTTCGTCCTTGCCGTTTTCCGATTCTTCGTTTTTGCTTACGTCGGATTGCTCGGAATCGCTTTGCACGGGCTCTTCGGAAACGTCGCTCGAATCGGTCGAGCTTTCATTGCCTTCTTCGCTTGCATCAAGGCTTTCGGAAGAAGATTCGCCAAAGAATCCGCTTTCATCGGCGCTCGAACCGTTATCGACCGAGCTTTCGTTAGTTTGGGAGTTGTCGGGAGTGCTGTCATCACCGCAAGCCGCAAGGAAGGTTGTAAATACAAACAGCATTGCGAGGATGAAAATTAAATACTTTTTCATTTTATGTCCTCCTTTTATTATCTTACATTGCCTAAATCGGCAGAAGTAATAATATTTTCTGTGTTAAAAACTATAAGAACCGCATCGGCGGAATAGTTTTCCGCAAAAGCCGAAATCGCCGTGTTGGTTCGCAGATTCAATGCGATTATATCAAATTCACGTGCAAGGAAGGGAATAAGACAGTTTGCAAACGAGTCCTTTGCAATAAGAAGCGTTTTGCGTTCTTCTCCCTTTTTGCGTATTTCGGTAATATCGTGTGTGCCGTCGAGGAATACGGAATATTTATCGCTTTTGTCGAGGAAATCTCTGCTGTAAAAGCTGTCAAGCTTTTCTCCGTCGACGGTCACCTCGTAATCATTTTCGTCGGAAAGATGCCAAATCTCAAGAGTGTCCTTTTCATAGAAAGGAAAGCTTGCTCTTGCCGCCGTAGTACCCGAAAAATCGGATATCTGCTCGATGTTGAAATCGGTTATAGGGATTATATTCTCACCGTGACCAAGATTTTTCATGATCTCGCAATAGGTATAATATGCGCCGAGCGTTGTCCAATGGTGGTCGGTACGGTAATATACGTATTCACCGTTTTCGTATTTGGGACGAAGCAAGTCCAACGTGTTAATATATCCCGTCTTATCGGAAAGAGTATCCTTCATAAGATTGAAAGCGGTATCGCCATCGGGACGGTCGTATTTAAAGACCGAATCGGCAATATCAACAGTTCTCGGCGGTATAACCGTTACAAGCGGTATATTCAGCTTTTCGGAAAGTGCGTTGACCGATAAAAACTGTGCCTTTATCGTTTCGGGATATATACGGTCGGTGTTTTCGGTGATGTTAATGCGTGATTGATAAGAATTAAAGTTCTTAACGGCAAGCTGGTTTTGACTGAACAAAACCCCGTTGTTTTCACCCTTCAAGAACGCAAGCTCTGTCATGCTTTTAATGTTGACAAATAAATTACGAAGAGGGAATTGGTCGGAAAAATAGAGGTTCATTTCTTTTCCAAACTCGCCCGAGAAGAAAGATTCTTTGTCGAGATTAGGTGCTTGAGCGAGGTCACGGTTTTCTTGCTCGGAAAAATCGATATCCTTCGAAAAAACAAACGCAACCGAAAGGGAAGCAATTATAGCGCAGAAAAGTATGATAGAAATAATTTCGGAGTATTTTTTCATGATCGTCTACTCCTTAAAAGATGTAATAAAGGAAGGGAGAAAAGCTGTTATCGACCATATACGCAATACATACTATAAACAGCAAAGCGAGTATGACCGGCTTTAATGCCGTAATGAACGTAAACTTTTCTTCAGCCTTCTCAAACAGCTTTCTCGGTAACGGCGTGCAGGCAAGTATGCAAACTGCAATAAAGGGAAGAACACGAATGACCTCGTTCCAAACCGAAGAGCTTGAAAATGCCGTGCCGACACCGAAGATCTGCTTGAGATAGATCCAAATTTCATTAATATCGTTATGGAAGAAGATCATCCAGCCAAAACCGATAATGAAAAGCGAATAGATATGTGCAATCGGGGCGATTTTCTTTAAAAGCTTACCGAGGAACGCCTTCTCGATAACGAGGAACACCCAGAAATAAAGCCCCCAGATTATATAATTCCAATCCGCACCGTGCCAAAATCCCGTTAGAAGCCAAACGGTCAAGAGATTCAAAAATCCTCTTACCTTGCCGACACGGTTGCCGCCCAAGGGGATATAGATATATTCCCTGAACCACGTTGAAAGGGTGATGTGCCACCTTCTCCAAAAATCGGTAATGCTTTTTGCGATGTATGGGTAATTAAAGTTCTCTACAAATTCAAATCCCAACATTCTGCCAAGACCGATTGCCATATCCGAATATCCCGAAAAATCGAAATAAATATGGAAGGTGTAGAAGATCATAACCGCCCAAGAACCGATAACCGTGGGAGCAAATCCGCCTGCCGTTTCAAAATATTCTGCCAATGCCGCCGCAGCATCACCTAATATCAGCTTTTTGCCAAGCCCCGTAACAAAACGGGAAACACCCGATGCAAACTTCGAAACCGTCTCTTTTCTGTTTTCAAGCTGGTCGCAAACGTCCTTGTAACGAACGATAGGACCTGCGATAAGCTGGGGGAAAAGCGTTACGTAAGTACCGAAGGGAACAAACTTCTTCGCAAGGGGAACTTCACCACGGTAAAGGTCTATCGAATATGACATTATCTGGAAGGTATAAAAGGATATGCCCACAGGCAACGTAAGGTCCTCTATCATATCAAAGCCGATGTTTTCGGCAAAGAAATTGTAATATTTAAAAAACAAAAGGAAGGAAAGATTAACCGCCAAAGACACAAATAAAAGCCATTTTGCGACGGTTTTATCCTCTTTACGGTATTTTTCGATACCGAACCCAAAAGCATAGGCGCTTATAATCGAAACAAGCATCAAAATTATATATTTCGGCTCGCCCCAACCGTAAAATGCAAGGGAAACGATAAATAAAACAAGATTGCGCCAGCGCAGGGGAGTTATGTAATAAACGAAAAGAGTTATTGCAAGATATGCAAATATGAATATCAACGATGAGAAAACCATATTAAAAACTCCTTTCATTATAACGCAAGTATTCTATCACAAAATAAACCTCTTGAAAAGTATTTTTTTAAAAATAAATCCATTGACACAAAAAGGAAAAAGCGGTATCATAATAAAAAACGAAAGGGCAACGAAACATGAAACGAATTTTTGCATTTTTACTATGTATTATAACCGTCTTTGCGCTCATCGGCTGTGAGAATGAAGAGGAACAAAAGGAGATAGTTTCTCTTGATATTGAAGCAGAAGCAGACGCAATCATCGCAAAATATGAAATTTCGGGCGGAAACCGCTTTACTTCAAAGTCTCAGGAGCCCGGTAAATATCTTGACGAAGACCTTATACGTGCCTATTACGGCGATGCCGCATCTATGCCCGATTTCGGCAAGGTAGAAGAATATGCCGTTTATATTGATGAATCAAGACCGCTTGACCCTTGCGAATTCGGTATTTTCAAGTTTAAGGACGAAAAGGATATCGACGATTTTATGCTTTATCTCAAGGCAAGAATAGACCTTAAGATACAAAATGCAAAATCCTATCCCACAATGGATACAGAAGCCCTAAAGACCGCAAAATTCACAAAGAAGGAAAATTATCTTTGGTATTGCGTCGTCAAGGGCGGAAACGAAGAAATAAATAAGAATCTCGAAGGGAAGTTTTAAAAATGGTAAAACATATCGTTATGTTCAAATTCCTTGAAAATGCAGAAGGAAGAACAAAGAAAGAAAATCTCGAAATTGCCGCAAATATGCTTAAAGACCTTCAGGGCAAGATACCCACGCTCGTTGCGTCCGAGGTCCGCTTTAACGATGAAAAAGCCGCAAAGAGCAACTATGATATGATACTTCTTGCCGATTATAACGATTGGGAAGGCTTGGACGAATATATCGTTCATCCTCTCCATAAGGCTGTCGGCGAATTTATGAAGGGTGTGCGTGAAAGCCGCACCTGCGTTGATTATGAGTATTGATGCCCTCTGCGAGACCTGCGAGTTTGCCTATATCGATGACGAAACGGGCGATCTGGTCTGCGGAAACGTCTTTGACGAGGACGAAATGGTCTCCTTTATGACCAACGGTAACGGCAGATGTAAATACTACCGCTTCTACGACGAATATAAAACCGTCCAGAAACAGAATTAAATAACACAAAAAGACACCCGTCGGGTGTCTTTTTTCAATACCAAAATCAAGGATCGCATCTTCCGCAGGGTTCATAGCCTTGTTTAATAAGCTCTTCTCGTGTGCCTGTAAATTCTTTTTTGTTTTTATCGCTTATGGTCTTTGCGCTTGAACAATCGGGATAATGGAATTTCTTGCTGTTGGTATTAAGAATATATTTTGTTTCTTTACCGTTATCTTCCGATTGCGAAGGTTCCTTGCTTTCATCGGGTTTAGACGTGTTTGATTGATCATTGCTCGGCGGATTGAAAACGTTAATATTAGCATTTTTTGAGGGCTTAAAAGTAACAGTCTTGCCGTCGGAAGTACATATAATATCTCCCTGAAGGTCGGTACGAAAGGTCTTAACGCCTGCATCTTTCAAACGGCTTAGAACTTCATCGTGAGGGTGTCCGTACGTGTTGTCCTTGCCGACCGAAATAACGGCATATTCGGGCATGACCTCACGAAGCCAAACATAGCTCGACGACGTTTCGGACCCGTGATGACCAACCTTAAGCACTGTCGATTCAAGGTCGCCTTCTCGGTCGATTATCGCCTGCTCAACCTCTCTTTCGGCATCGCCCGTAAAGACAAAAGACGTGCTTCCGTAGGTTATTCTCAAAACGATTGAAGAATTGTTCGTGTCGTCGGTGGTGTTGACCGCCAAAACCTTGCATTTTGCACTTCCAAGCATAAAGCTTGTTCCGACATCAGGCACAATAAGCGAGGTTTTGTGCTTTTCAACAGCCTTTTTGAAGTTTTCAAAAGCCCTGCTGTCGTAATCCGTCACGGGGGAATATGCCGTTCCGACCGTTGCAAAATTCAATGCACCGGGGATACCGCCGATGTGATCCTCGTGAGCGTGCGTGCCGATAACGTAATCGAGATGCTTGATGTTATGCTTTTTAAGATAGGTGTAAAGTACGCTTGAATCACCCGTATTACCGCCGTCGATAAGCATAGCCTTGCCGTCACAGAGAATTAAAGCAGAATCTGCCTGCCCGACGTCGATAAAATGCACTTCAAGAGAGCTCTTTTGCGGTTGAGAAGGCTCTTCGGACGGCTCGGTGGAAGGTTCATTTGAAGGCTCGGTCGAGGATTCTTCCGAAATATCCGAAGTTGTATTTGATACGTCGGAAACGTCTTCCGATTTATCGTTTTGATCATAAGACGTATCAACGGGAAGTGCAACGCAAGAAACCGCCGATAACGCAAAAGCAAATACAAGAAGTATTGCAAGAACAGCTTTTGAAAATCTCGTCAAGAGGGACTTGTTTATATTCATAAAACACCTCGTGTTTGTTTTAAAGGATTTATGTGTATATTATACCATGAAGCAAAAATGCTTGCTTGCAAGGGCATTTTTGCGAAGTCGTCAATAGCACAACCGCACTTGTGCGGTATGGGCGAAGCCCAAATCCTTGTTTCACAAGGATTTATGTGTATATTATACCATATTTGAAAGAAATAACAACACAAAAATACCGCTGATGGGACTTTTTTCTCACTTACGCACCTTGCCGAAAAACTCCGTTTTTCTCACGGTGCTTCGCTCGAAAACCCGTGGCGGGCGAAACAGTTCCCCGAACTGTTTCGCCTCGCCCTTCAAGTCCCGGCGGAATCAGAAAAAAACAGACACCCTATTGGGTGTCTGTTTTTTTCTGGTGCAGCTGATGGGACTTGAACCCATACGGTTGCCCACACGCCCCTCAAACGTGCGCGTCTGCCAGTTCCGCCACAGCTGCATATTCAGTTTTGCGCTCTAATTTAAGAGGGAATCGCTCAAAGCGCAAAAACTATTATACACGAATATTTCTGTTTGTCAAGCGTTTTTTTAAAAAAACGAAAAAAAGATTTTTTGTGGGGTCCCCGAGAAGTCGTCAGACTTCTTGGGGTGATTAGAGATCAAATATCAAAAAATACGGTTTCATCGTCGGGCAATTTGCGAGGTGTCGGCGCAAGCTTTAGAAGGTCAAGCTCAAACTTCTTGCAAGAGCCGTTTTGC
Source organism: Eubacteriales bacterium (assembly GCA_045536935.1). Taxonomy (GTDB): domain Bacteria; phylum Bacillota; class Clostridia; order Oscillospirales; family CAG-382; genus Coliplasma. The sequence continues at coordinate 53,614 of JAZSOO010000014.1, forward strand.
GGAACTGCACCGTTCAAACGGCAGATGCATATTTCCGATTCACGAACCAAGACTGCTTTTTCACAATAAGCACAAATCTTTTCGGTTTCTTCGATTCTGTCTTTCATTCCGTATCTCCTCTTTTTTCTTATTAATAACAATATACCCGATAAACTCCGTTTTGTCAACCGAAAATAACTGTCAATGCCGTCATAACCGAAGCAGAAATGACTTTGCCGTATATAAAAGGTCGAATCGACAACCTTCCTGCCGTAACGCTTCTAACCTGCAAAGCGACCGACAACCCGCAAAATCCGATAGAAAACGCTGTTATCGGTAAAGCATAAATACCGCAATTCAATGCACTTGCACACCCCGAAGAGAATTCGAGTATCGACTTCAAGACCGCAATGCCGATACCGTTAATGTTGAATATACCCGAAACCGCATCACCGCAAACGATGAAAAACACGGCGCAGGCGCAAAGGTTTATCATTGTTGTTGCGCTGTCCGATACAGCCTCACGCAAACCGATTTTCTTGGCTTTTGACGGTATTACCGTTGGAAGCTTTTCTTTTCCAAACAAAAGCTTTTTCATAATAACTGCCGTTAATATTGAAGCAATTATTTGAAAAAGGAACAGTTTAAGCCCAACCGCCGTATCACCGAACAGCTCGCCCCCGACGTAGCCGATAACGAAGGAAATACTTGCGTTGTTGGTGAACGAGCAGAGATATTCCGCAAACCTTTTTGAGATCTTTTTGCTTTCGAAAAGCGAAACAGCGTTTTTTGCACCTATCGGACAACCGCAAAGCGAGCCGATAACAAGCATGATAGGCACAATACCGACACGTTTTATCAAAATATCGGTTATCGGAAGTGAGATTATGATTTTTGACAGCACCATATAAATGAAAAGCGAGGGGACAAGCGTCCTTGCGCAAAATATGAGCGCATTCCTTGTCGGGACAGAAGCATACTGCGGAAAAATCAATAAATATACAAAAAGAAAAATAAAGAAAAAGTCGGCAAACACCGAAATCATTTTTCTTGCCTTCATAAAATCACTCCCGATTGAGTATATTGAATCGGTGAATGAATTTATGAAGCGAATATCCGAATTGATAAAAAAAACAAAAGACGTTTTTGTTGAGATTCGTGGCAGAGAAAACGTTCTTTTGGAGGGCTATTGCCGAATCGAGCTCTATTCCGAAACGAAGATCATACTTTCTTCGGAATTTGACCGTGTTTCGATTCTCGGCGAAGACCTGAATCTCTGCCATTTAAGCACCGAGCGAATGGCTGTTAAGGGGAGGATAAACGGCATTGAATTTATATAGACCGCTTCATTATATATTTGGCGAATACATTCTCGAAACAAGCCTTTCAACTTTCTCCCGTCTTTCGTCGTTGCTGACCGAGCGTAAGCTTTATTTTTGGAACAACCGTATCGACGGCGATAAAGTAATTTTGGGCTGTTCGATATTCCAAGCGGACAATATAATCGAAACCGCAAACGAGGCAGGCATTGGGATCAAAATACTGCAAAAGAAGGGACTTCCGTTCATTTTTGCACGCTATCGCAAGCGTTACGGACTTTTTGCCGGATTGACGGCAGGACTTTTGATAATGTTCGTTTCACAGCTTTTCGTTTGGAAGATAACAATTAGCGGAAACAGCGAGCTGAGCGTTACCGAAATAGAACGTGCGCTTAACGATTGCGGTATAACCGTTGGTAGCTTTATACCGAATATCGACGTTATGCAGGACGCAAACAGTATTCTGATGAACTGCAAGGAGCTTTCGTCTGTTGCAATCGGCATTAACGGTACGCACATGAACGTTTCTGTCCTCGAACGTACAAAGATTCCCGATATAGTCGACGTTAACGGATATTATAACGTCGTTGCTTCACGTGATGGCGTGATTATTGATATCGATGCCGCCGAGGGCACACCGGAAGTCAAAGAAGGCGATGCCGTTTTCGAGGGTGAATTGCTTATAAATTCCTTCATAGAAGGCACGAACGGAAGCTTCCGCCCGACTCACGCACGTGGGATAGTCTATGCCGCCGTCAAGGAAAGCTTTGTTTCAAAAATTCCGCTTGACCGCATAACGAGATACTATACGGGCAAGACCGAAACGAAACGTATCTTCTACGTGCTTGGGAAAGAGATCCCTTCGTTTTCTTCAAAAGAAAGCCCTTATGAATATTTCGATGCAGTGTCAAGCGAAAAGATAATAAAGCTTTTCGGCTTTATCGAGCTTCCGATAAAGGAATACCGTGTTATATATCACGAATATATACCCCAAACCGAGCGTATTGATGAAAGTGAAGCCGAGATCCTTGCCCGTGAAGAACTTGCCGACTATCTCGGCGAGCTTGATTTAGAGGTACTTTCCTGTAAGACTGTTTTCGAAACGGACAAAGAAAACGGCATCTGCATTTTAAAAGCAGACGCCGTATTAAAACAAGATATTGCTAAAGAGATTCCCTTCGAGCTTATATCACGTCGGAAAGATTGAATATTGCACGGGAATATATTTCCATTCCTGCGAATAATTCATATTTCGAGATATATTCGTCACGCTGGTGAGCGTTTCCACGCTCGTCGCCGAGGAATTTTCGTTCGGATTCAATGCCCGAACCGAAAGCAACGGTGTTCGGGAGCCAGCGTGCATAGGTTCCGCCGCCCATCGTATAGGGAGCGCATTCGATACCGAGGACAGACTCGCAAGCGCTTGTAAGTGCTTTTATCTTCGGATCGTCTGCCGAAACGAAATAACCCTCGGATTCGGCAACGGTGTTGACCTTACCGCCGAAATCGGAAACAACCTTTTCAATAGCCGAAATGAGCTCTTTAGGCTTGTTTTCGGGAAGATGACGGATATTGTAGGATTGAACAAGCTTGCCGTCCTTTGCGGAAATAACACCGCCGACGCAGGTCACGTAACCGAAATCTTCGTTTTCGGCATTGATACCAAGCGTTTTTCCGAGATATTCGGAAGTAGAATCCTTTATAAGACCAAGCAGACTATTTTCTTCTGCAAGGCCGTTTTCGATAAGATAGGAAAGAAGAAGTGATATTGCGTTAACGCCGGATTCGGGCATAGCGGCGTGCGCAGCCTTGCCTTCCGCTTCGATCCTAAATCCGTTTTCTGTCTTTGATACAGAAATATTCTCCGCAGAAGCAAGCTCTTTTTCGGTTTCTATAATAGCATAAGCTCTTCCGGGAACAGCATTTGCAACCGTACCGCCGACGATCTCTTTGATAGAATCGGATCCAAAGTCAAATTCCGCTTCAATCGAAAGAATACTCTTTTCGCCGATACAAACGGGAAATTCCGAATCGGGCGTGAAGGAGAATATAGGCGGTTTGCGAACCGTTACGAAATATTCAAGGTCTGTACTGCCGACTTCTTCGTCACTGCCGAGAATAAGACGGATGGAGAAGGGGAGATCTATATTGTTTTCCTTGAAGAAACGGAGAGTATAAAGTGCTTGGATGAAAGGTCCTTTATCGTCGTGAGTACCTCTGCCCAAGAGAAGCTCGCCGTCAACAGTAAGACCGTAGGGTTCAACACTCCAGCCTTCACCTGCGGGAACGACGTCAAGATGGCAAACGATGCCGACTTCCTTTTCGGAATTACCAAAAAGCACGCTCATACAATGGTATTCGTGATTTTCAACGGTAAAACCGTATTTCTTTGCCAATTCCTCTGCCTTGTCAAGAGCCTTTGCACATTCTTTTCCGTATGGGAAATTTCCGTCTCTTTCTGAAGCAACGGAAGGTATGGCAATAATTTCCGCAAGGTCGGAAATTGCCTGTGCACGAATATCCTCACGTGCGAAATATTCTTTTGCAAGTGTGTATATATTTTCTTTATTCAACGCCAATGTCCTCACGAAGTTTATTCAAAGCGGAAGCAAATTTAGATTCGGTCTCCGACAGGGAACGTGTCATCTCGTTCTGACGGATACGGAATTCTTCTGCCGCTGCGGCAATGCTGTCGCATTTCTGACGGGTCTCCTGAATAATACGTTCTGCCTCTGCCTCTGCGTTCAAGCGAATTGCTTTTGCTTCGTTTTCGCTGTTGTGACGGGCAAGAGAGGTTATGAGTGCAGCTTCCTTTTCTGCATTCTTAATGATTTCTGCGGCTCTGCTGTCGGCAACGACCATCTTTTCACCTATCTCGGCGCAAAGCTCGTCATATTCCTTTTGCTTTTCCAAAAGCTCTGCTTGATGCTCTTTAAGAGTATCCTCTGCGTTTTGGTTCAATTCAGCGATCTCGCCCTTCAGCCTTTCGGTTTCCGATTCGAGGGCATGGATCTGCTCCGACAGTTCCTTTTCGTTTTTTTCATAGGTGTCGCTGAGAGAGATTATAAATTCATCAACCTGTTGAGGGTCGTATCCCTTAAAGGATTTTTTGAAATAGGTTTCAGCCAAGACCGTCACCCGTCCTTTCGACAAATATCTATAATTACTATAAATATACCATATTACATACAAAATGTCAATATTCGGCTTTATATCTGCATTTTCGGGGGTTGAAGACAATTATTTCAGAATTAAAAAACATAGTTTGGGGAGTCCCGACGTTAGCCTTGCTTATCGTCTTTGGTATTTATTTTACCCTGAAAAGCTCTTTCTATCGGCCAAAAGCGATAAAGTCAATAGTACGTGATACGTTGTTTTCGCTCAAAAAGAAGGATTCAAACGGAATTTCTCCGTTTTCTGCCGTGATGACGGCTTTGGGCGGAACTGTCGGTGTCGGGAGCATAATCGGTGTCGGCTACGGACTTGCCGTCGGCGGTGCGGGGAGTATTTTTTGGATGTGGGTATGCTCCTTTTTCGGAATGGGATTGAAGTATGCCGAGGTCAAGATCGCCTTAACCGACCGTGAACGGCAAGACGGAATCTTTCTCGGCGGTGCGCCTTTCAGGTTAAAAAAGCTTGGGTATAAGAAAAGCTCTGTCGTTTTTTGCCTTCTTTGTGCGCTTGCTTCTTTCGGTACGGGGAATCTAACACAGATAGGCTCTATGGCTTCTTTTTTCGATTCTGTGGGGATATCCGAAACGGTGGGCTGTGCTGTCTGCGTTTTAATAATTGCGCTTGCCGTTTTCGGAGGACGGGGAAGGATAGCGGATATAAATTCGTTTATAGTACCCTCTGCTTCTGCATTGTATCTAATTGCCTGCCTTGCGCTGTTGGTACTTAATCATGAAGGCATATTGCCTGCCTTTAAAAGTATTTTCAAAGAAGCCTCCGGCTTTTCCGCAATAACGGGAGGATTTTCGGGTGCTATGCTTTCCCACGTTATAAGAGAAGGCTTTGTAAGAAGCCTCTTTTCCAACGAAGCGGGTATGGGCTCTTCACCGCTTGCCCACGCAACAGCCGAAATATCCAACCCCTGCATACAGGCAAAATGGGGCATATTCGAAATATTTTTCGATACCTTTGTTGTTTCAACGTTAACGGCGATTTGCCTGCTTTCAAGCGGATTTTCAAACCCGTCGGATATGTTCTCTTTTTCTTTTGGGAATACCGGAAGCTGGGTCTTCGGCGGTTTGATCGCCGTTTTTGCGTTTGCCTCGGTTATAAGCTGGTGTTACTATTCCGAATGTTGTCTGTCTTTTCTGTTCCCGAAGAACAAGACCGCATTGACGGTCTACCGTATATTGTTTTCTCTCTGCGCATTGTTCGGATTTTTCCTTTCGGAAAGTGCCGTTTGGGAGATTTCGGATATATTGAATGCTTGTATGATGTTTCCTAATATGTTTTTGCTGTTCAAATGCAGAAAAGAAATTGAAAGGATGGTGTGATATATGTGGTATCACGACGATTTGAACGAAATATATTCCTCGTTAAAAACAAACGCTTTTGGACTTTCTTCTCAAGAAGCGCAAGAACGTCTTTTGCAAAACGGCAAAAACGAGCTTGTAACAACCAAGAAAAAAGGCTTTTTCCTTCGGTTTATTTCGGCAATGTCGGACAGAATGACGGCGGTATTGCTTATTGCGGCGCTTGTGTCCTTTATAACCTCGTACATAGCAGGCGATAGCTTTGCCGACCCGATAATAATTCTTGTGATAGTCCTCGTAAACGCACTTATTGCCGTAATTCAGGAAAGCCGTACCGAAAAAGCGCTTGAAGCATTAAAGCGTATGTCCTCGCCCGAAACGACGGTCATACGTGACGGAAAAGAGCAAAAAATACATAGCTCCGAACTTGTAGCAGGCGATATTTTTCTTCTTGAAAAGGGAGATATTGTCCCTTGCGACGCAAGATTGATAGAATCAAACGAGCTTCTCCTTGACGAATCCGCACTAACGGGTGAGTCTGTCGGCGTTATGAAGGACCACCGTGCAACAAACCCCGATAAATGCCCGATATCCGAAGCAAAAAATTCGGTATTCACGTCGTCACACGTAATATCCGGACGAGGAAAAGCCGTTGCCGTGAAAACGGGTATGTCCACCTGCGTCGGCGAGATCGCAGGTATGATAAGCATAGAAGCCGAAAAAACTCCTCTGCAAAAGCGTCTTGCAAAATTAAGCGTTCTGCTTGGTAATATAACCATAGGGATATGCGTTCTCATTTTCGGATTCTCGTTGATAAAGGGAATGAACGTCGGCGAGATGTTTATGACCTCGGTATCTCTCTCGGTTGCCGCAATTCCCGAAGGACTGCCTGCAATCGTCACCGTCGTTCTTTCGGTTGGGGTGCAAACAATGGCACGCCGCCGTGCGATAGTAAAAAGACTTCCCGCCGTTGAAACTCTCGGCTGTGCGCAGGTGATCTGCTCCGATAAAACGGGAACGCTCACCTGCAATAAAATGACGGTTTCCGAGATTTTCGGTGACAGAAACGAATTGATAAAAGCCTTTGCGCTGTGCAATAACGATTCTTCACCGACAGAGCTTGCTCTTTCCACCTTTGTCGGTGATACAGACCCCATAAAAGAAAAATACCCACGAATTAAAGAAATACCCTTCGATTCCGTAAAAAAATATATGGTCACGGTTCATAAGGACCAAAATAAGTTTGTTGTTTATATCAAGGGTGCCCCCGACGTTGTTGCAAAATATTGCAAAAATGCATCACTGACAATATCCCAAAACACCGAAAAAATGACCTCAAACGCACTTCGTGTTATGTGCTTTGCAAAATACGAAACGCAAAATATCCCAACGGATATTCTTTCGGGCAGGTTTGATTTTATAGGTCTTTGCGGTATTTCCGACCCGCCCCGTCCCGAGGCCGAGGAAGCCGTAAGGCTTTGCAAGCGTGCAGGCATAAGAACCGTTATGATAACCGGCGACCACCCCGAAACCGCACGTGCAATAGCCGAAAAGCTTGGTATGCTTGGTAAAAACAAAAGGGTCTATACCGAAAAAGAGATATCCTCGCTAAACGAACGTGAATTTGCAAACGCCGTTCTCGAATGTAACGTTTTTGCAAGAGTAACGCCGAACTTCAAGCTTCGTATCGTTTCTGCGTTAAAATCCAAAGGCTACGTCGTTGCAATGACGGGCGACGGCGTGAACGACGCTCCTGCCCTTAAAAAAGCCGATATCGGCTGTGCTATGGGTATTAGCGGAACGGAGGTTGCAAAGGAATCTGCGGATATGATATTGACCGACGACAATTTTTCAACCGTCGTCGAAGCCGTAAAAGAGGGCAGAGGTATTTATGAAAATATCAAACGTGCCGTTCATTTTCTTCTTTCCTGCAATATCGGCGAGCTGTTCACGGTTTTCTTCTCGATAATACTCTCACTCCCGTCACCGCTTTCGGCGATCCAGCTTTTGTGGGTGAACCTCACCACAGACTCTCTCCCTGCAATAGCGCTTGGACTTGAAAAGACCTCCGATGAAGTTATGGACAGACCACCGATAAAACCAAATTCACCTCTCTTTTCCGCAACTCGTGTTATGAGAATGATTTTCGAGGGCATACTTATCGGAACACTCTCCATAGTTGCGTTTACGGTAGGTACGAATACGGGAGGTTTTATGGTCGGACGCACGATGAGCTTTTTGGTGCTTGGAATCTCCCAGCTTTTCCATTCTTTAAACCTTCGAAGCGAAAAAAGTATTCTTTCACGTACCACGAAAAAGAATCCGTTCGTGTATCTTGCCTTTTTCGTTTGCCTTATAATGCAAACCTCGGTCGTTTTAATACCCAAAGCGTCAGAGCTGTTCGGCGTTGCAGGTCTTTCGCTTGATAAATGGTGTATAACTTTTGCTCTTGCCATGTGTCCTCTGTTGGTTGGCGAAATTTACAAAAGGTTCAAAAAATAGCAACGAAAATTCAATAAACTTCCCATAGCATAAAAGAATCGAACACACAATGGTTTGAAAAATCCTTTTTGCCCATAATATCGCAATACTCGTTAGGAATACGCCCGTATTCCGTCACTCGTCTTGCTCATTCTGAACAAAAAGTTCAATTTCAAACAACCTACGGCGAGGTAGTTTCGAGAAGAAATTTTGATTTTGAGCGCAGATATACTATCGTATATCAAGAGAAAAAGCGAAATTTATGCCGAAAATAACCGCCG
>JAZSOO010000005.1:0-67110 GCA_045536935.1 Eubacteriales bacterium
GAGGTTTTGCAAAAATCCTTGCAAATTCAGCAAACATTATTGCTGCTTGCCGAAAGCATATAATTGAGAAAGTCCCTCTTGCCTGATATGCAAAAGGGACTTTCTATTGGTGCCGGAAGTGGGGGTCGAACCCACACGGTATCGCTACCACTGGATTTTGAGTCCAGCACGTCTGCCAATTCCATCATTCCGGCAATTATTATTGCGCTTCTTCATTGCGCAAGGCATATTATATCACACACTTTTTACATTTGCAAGTGTTTTTTTCAATATTACCTTAATTGACTTTTCTTTTTTGCTGTGTTAGAATTATTTTACTCTTTTCGGAGGTTATATTGATGAATAAATTATTTGGTACTACGGCGGTTATTGAAGAAACAAGAAGAAGTAATTCGGGCTTTCTTTTTATGAAAAGAAAAGGAATTGCATCGATTCTTTTTAACTGTTTGCTTATTTATTTTATCGGTTCTTTATTAAGCGGTCTTTTAGTTTCGATACCGACCTATATTTCCCTTTCGCAAAGCGATACCTTTGCTGAATTATTATCAAACCCCGACAGTTTGACCGATGATGCTATATACACAATAATCAACGAGGCTTTACCTACTTGGATCAATGCTTTCTCGCTTATTGCGACGCTTGGTATGATATTCGCTGTTCTCTACTATTCCGTTAAGTTTGAAGGAAAGCGTTTGTTCTCGCTTGGTATTATCAAAAAGAACGCAATTTTTGATTATCTTTGCGGTTTGTTGATCGGCGCTTTGATGTTTTCGTTGTGTTTTGCTTTGATTCTCGCAAGCGGAGAAACGTCTATGCCTGAATTTAACGTTAACGTAAATTGGGGTATTATCCTTCTCTTCTTTGGCGGTTTTCTTATTCAGGGATTCAGCGAAGAGATTTTGGTCAGAGGTTATCTTTTCGTTTCGGCCGCTTCGAGCAAAAACGTGCCGTTTGCCGTGTTTTTAAGTTCCATTTTCTTCTCGTTTTTACATTACGCAAATGCAGGTATAAATCTTTTGGGTATTATAAACCTTTTCCTTTTCGGTGTTTTTGCTACGCTTTATTTTCTCCGCAGAGGAAGCATTTGGGGGATTGCGGCGATACACTCAACATGGAACTTCATGCAAGGGAACTTTTTCGGTTGCAGCGTTAGCGGAAATACGGGACTTGATTCTATATTCAACACAGTCAAGGAAGGTTCGTCTGTTTTATTCAACGGCGGTGACTTCGGGCCGGAAGGCGGTCTTAGCGTTACGATCGTATTGATTGTTGCTATTGCTATTCTCTTGCCCTTGAAAAATAAGGAAATTGAGGTTCCGTTGGCTAAAAACGGCAACGAGTTTTACAGTGCATAAGTTATTTGACAAAAAACGGCGGTTTTTACCGCTGTTTTTTGTTTACAGTTCTATTGACATTTTTGTATTTATTGCTATAATACTAAACTAAGTATATTTGTTTTTTATGGAGCAAGGGTATATTATGAGCAAAGATATTTTAAAAGAAATTGAACGCTTGAAGGCAGAAAAGAACGCCGTTATTCTTGCGCATTATTACGTCCCCGACGAAGTTCAGGCTATTGCCGATTTTGTCGGTGATTCCTTCTATCTTGCTAAGATCGCAAAGCAGAGTGCTGCCGATATAATTGTTTTCTGCGGTGTTTTGTTTATGGGCGAGAGCGCAAAGATCCTTAACCCCGACAAAAAGGTCTTGATGCCCGACATTACTGCCGATTGCGCTATGGCGCACATGGCATCCATTGAAAACATTGAAAAAATGAAGAAAGAATTTGACGACCTTGCAGTTGTTTGTTATATAAACTCGACAGCCGTTCTCAAATGTCACAGCGACGTTTGCGTTACATCGTCGAACGCCGTTGATATTGTAAAAAAATTGCCGAACAAAAACATTTTCTTCATTCCCGATAAAAACCTCGGCAGATTTGTTAAGGAGCAGGTTCCCGAAAAGAACGTCATCCTTAACGACGGTTGCTGTCCGATACACGCTTCTATCTCCGCTATGCAGGTTAAGGAGCAGAAAGAACTTCACAAAGATGCTCTCGTTCTTTCACATCCCGAATGTGAAGAAGACATCCTTGCTCTTTCCGATTTTATCGGAAGCACGGCAGAAATAATCTCTTTTGTTAGTAAAAGCGAAATTGATGAGTTTATAATTTGCACCGAGCAGGGCGTTGGATACAAGCTTATAACAGACAACCCCGAAAAGAAATTTTATTTCCCGAAATCGGGTATTTGCTGTGCCGATATGAAGTTTAATACACTTGAGAAGGTTTTAAACGTACTTGAAAACGAATCCAACGAAATATTCGTTGAAGACAGTGTTCGTGAAAGAGCACTTCTTCCTCTCGACAGAATGCTTGAAATTGCTAAATAATTATGAAAACTGATATTCTTATTGTCGGTTGCGGTGTTGCAGGTCTTTACTGCGCACTCAATCTTCCTAAGGACAAAAAAATAACTATCGTCACGAAATCAAAATGTGAAGAAAGCGATTCTTTTCTTGCACAGGGCGGAATTTGTGTTTGGCATAAGGACAGCGATTACGATTCTTTCTTTGAAGATACGTTACGTGCAGGTCATTATGAAAACGACAAGACCTCTGTTGAGATCATGATCCGTTCCTCTCGTCAAGTTATTGCTGACCTTGTTGGATTCGGTGTTGACTTTGCCAAGGACGGCGACGGTTTTGATTACACCAGAGAGGGAGCCCATTCCTTCCCGAGAATTCTTTATCATCAAGACGAAACGGGCAAGGAGATCACGTCAAAGCTTTTGAGCGCCGTGCGCAAGCTTTCAAACGTTACTCTTATTGAAGAATATACTATGGTTGATATTATATCTTCCGAAAATGAATGCAAGGGTATTATCGGACACGGTAAAAGCAAGGAATTTTCGAAGATATTTGCCGATTACGTGGTTTTCGCAACCGGCGGTATCGGCGGTATTTACGAGCATTCGACAAACTTCAGGCATCTTACGGCAGATGCGCTTGCGATCTCGTTAAAGCATAATATTAAGCTGCGCCACATTGATTATATACAGATTCACCCGACAACGCTTTATTCCGAAAAGCCCGAACGAGCTTTTCTGATTTCGGAATCGGTTCGTGGCGAGGGAGCTATACTTCTAAATTCTAAAGGCGAGCGTTTCGTTGACGAATTGTTTCCGAGAGACGTCGTTGCCAATGCTATATACGCTGAAATGAAAAAAGAAGGCACAAAGCACGTTTGGCTTTCATTCGCACCCATACCAAAAGACGAGATATCAACTCACTTCCCGAACATTTATAAAAAATGTCTTCAGGAAGGATATGATATAACCAAAGAGAGCATTCCCGTTGTTCCTGCTCAGCATTATTTTATGGGCGGTATTGACATTGATTACGACGGAATGACGTCGATGAAACGGCTTTATGCGGTTGGAGAGACCGCCTGTAACGACGTTCACGGCAGGAACAGATTGGCAAGTAATTCGCTTTTGGAAAGTCTTGTTTTTGCAAGAAGGGCGGCGGAAAACATTATAAAGAACTACACGGTTTCTTCCGATATTCCCGATTTTGAGATAAATATTGCTGATTACGACAACTATCAAGAAGAATATAAAAATGCGGTTTTAAACGCTATTGAAAAGGAGAAAAACAAGAATGAATAAGATCTCTATGACAGTTAACGCTGACGAGCTTATCCTCAGCGCAATTAAAGAAGATATTACCAGCGAAGATATTTCGACTAACTCGGTCATGCCCGAATATAAGCTCGGTCAGGTTGACCTTATCTGCAAGCAAGACGGTATTATTGCAGGTCTTGACGTATTTAAGCGTGTTTTTGAGCTTCTCGACGACAAAACCGAAATCGAATTCTTCTGCAAAGACGGCGATGAAGTTAAGAAGGGTGACAAGCTTGCCGTTATTAAAGGCGACATTCGAGTTTTGCTTTCCGGCGAAAGAACCGCTCTTAACTATCTCCAGAGAATGAGCGGTATTGCTACATACACAAACTCTATTGCAAAATATCTTAAGGGCACGAAAACAAAGCTTCTTGATACAAGAAAAACAACTCCCAACATGCGTATTTTTGAAAAATATGCGGTTAAGCTCGGCGGTGGATATAACCACAGATACAACCTCAGCGACGGTATTCTCCTTAAGGACAACCACATCGGCGCTGCGGGCGGTGTTAAGGAAGCTATTCAGATGGCTAAGGAATATGCTCCTTTCGTTCGTAAGATCGAAATCGAGGTTGAAAATCTTGATATGGTCAAAGAAGCTCTTGAAGCAGGCGCAGACATCATTATGCTTGACAACATGAGCGTTGAAGATATGAAGGAAGCCGTTAAGCTTACGAAGGGCAAGGCGGAAACCGAATGCAGCGGTAACGTTACCAAGGAAAACATTGCAAGGCTTGTTGACATCGGCGTTGACTATATTTCCAGCGGTGCTTTGACTCACTCCTCCCCTATCCTCGACCTTTCCTTGAAAAACTTACATTCCATCTAAGGTGTTATTATGAAAGCAGACGAAAGAAGAAAAGCTATATCGTTTTTGCTCTTATCCGAGAAAAGAGCAATTTCGGGTGACGAGCTTGCCGAAAGATTCGGTGTTTCGAGACAGAGCATTGTTCAAGATATATCCGTTCTTCGTGAAAGCGGATATGAAATCGCTCCAACCCATCACGGTTATCTTATAAAGAAGAGTCCGCTTAAGGAACGTGTATTCAAGGTTAGACATTCAAGAGAAGACACAAGCGACGAGCTTATGGCTATTGTCGAGCTTGGCGGTACTGTCGTTGACGTTTACGTATTACACAAGGTCTACGGCAAGATCAGCGCAGCATTGAATATATATACCGAAGAAGGTGTAAAATCCTTTATTGACGGTGTCAGAAGCGGTAAATCGACAGAGCTTATGAACATTACCGACGGCTATCATTATCACACGGTCCGTGCAGAAACAGACGATATTCTCGATTCAATTGCGCTTATGCTTTATGAAAAGAAATATCTTGTTCCCGACGTTTGATAAATATAACATTTTTAAACACGGTTGAACTATAAAACTGACATTTTTAACTATTGACTTTTAATACAAACGATGATATAATCGGCTTTGCGCCTGCTGATGTGGGTGCTGTGCTGGTGTGGCGCAGGGGTAGCGCAATTGATTCGTAATCAATAGGCCGAGGGTTCAAATCCCTCCACCAGCTCCAGAAAAGAACCTACATTTGTTTATAAACAAATGTAGGTTCTTTTCAACTAAGTGTTCCGCTTTGCGGAACGTGAAGTTTCCTTCGGAAGTGAAGCGCACTTCGTGCGTGAAGTGTCCCTTCGGGACGTTATTCGGAACGCTTAACTTCACTGCTCTATAGGAGCAACTTCACTATGCCGTAGGCATAACTTCACTTGGCGCAGCCAAACTTCACTATGTATTTCTTTTTGGAGTCTTTATATGTCAGCCATTCGTTTATTGAAAAAGCACACCGTATTTTTTATTGCGTTTGCGGTTGCGGTAATTACCTGCTTTTTTGTTCCGCCTGATGCGGAATATCTTGATTATTTTGATTGGAACACGCTTTCCTGTTTATTTATCACCTTGGCGGTCGTTTGCGCATTACGTAATATTAAATTCTTTACGATTCTCGCAAGAAAGCTTGTTCTGATAACCGGTAATCTTCGAAGCTTGTTTTTGATGTTGATAATCGTTACGTTTATCGGTTCTATGCTTATTGCGAACGATATGGCACTTATAACCTTCCTGCCTCTTGGATATTTTGCTCTTTCGGCATCCAAGAAGGAAAATTATGCGGCATATCTCTTTATTCTGCAGAATATCTCTGCGAATTTGGGCGGTATGCTTACACCTTTCGGCAATCCCCAGAATTTATATCTTTATTCCTATTTCAACATTCCGACGGGCGAATTTTGCGCTATCATGCTTCCCCCGTTTTTACTTGCAATTTCCCTTTTGGCTGTTTGCTGTCTTTTCGTCAAATCCGAACGTCTTACTATCAACGAAGAATTTCCCGAAAAGCTACATAAGAAAAAAACGGTTCTTTATACCGTTTTGTTCCTTATTTCGATTCTTATTGTTTTCAGAGTTATTCCCTTTTTGGTGGGTTTAATAGCTATACCGCTAGTACTCTTTTTTGTAGATAAAGAAGCTTTGCGTGCCGTTGATTATCCCCTTTTGGGTACGTTTTTCTTCTTTTTCATATTTGCAGGCAACCTTGCAAGAATAGATGCGGTAAATTCCTTCTTCTCGATGCTTTTACAAAAGGACACGCTTACCGTTTCCCTATTTTCTTGCCAAGCGATAAGCAACGTACCTTCGGCGATATTGCTTTCTCGCTTTACAAACGATTATCACGCACTTCTTTTGGGTGTCAACATCGGCGGAACGGGTACACTTGTTGCTTCTCTTGCAAGCTTGATAACCTTCAGCGAATTTAAAATTCTTTATCCCGAAAGAACCAAGAAATACCTCTTGATGTTCACACTTATCAATTTTGCGTTCTTGATCATTATGGCTTTGGCGGCAAAATTATTTTTTATATAAATTTTGTCGGATAATATTGAATAGCAGCGAAAATTTCTGTATAATGAATTTACGATCGTTATGAAGGAGATTCTTATGAAGACTATCGACTCTGTAAACGAATTTAATAAAAGAATAAGCAAGATACTTATTGCCGAAGAAGAGATCAGAGAAGCAACAAAGAAGCTTGGAAAAGAAATAGACGGCATATATGACGGCCGTCCGATTCTTTTGGTTAGTATTTTGAAGGGTGCTTTTGTATTTATGGCAGACCTTTTGAGAAACGTTACCGTTCCCTGCGAGGTTGGTTTTATGTGCGCCAAGAGCTATTACAATGGCACTGTTTCGACAGGTGACGTTAAGATCACGATGGACCTTGATCAAGATATAAGCAAATATCACGTTGTTATCGTTGAAGATATTATCGACACCGGAAGAACCCTTAAAGACGTGGTTGAGCTTCTTAAATCACGCAACCCGATCTCTTTGAAGGTCGTTACACTTTTGGACAAACCTTCGAGAAGACTTGTTGATTTTCAAGCAGATACAGCGCTGTTCACCATTCCCGACCATTTTGTTATCGGTTACGGTCTTGACTGCGGTGAATATTTCAGAAATCTCCCCTACATAGCCGAATACAACGAAGACTGATTAATTACATCAAACGCTTTGCTCTTAAGAGCAAGGCGTTTTTTTCGTTATCCAGCTTTTCTGTTATGACCAAATCGAGAAGGATCTTTAACGTTTCGCCGATTTTTTTACCGTTAATGCCTATTTCTTTAAGGTCGTTTCCGTTTATGGCAAGCTCGGTTACGAAAAGGCAACTATCACTTGCAACGATTTTTTCGATATTCTCCTCCATATCCTCTCCATAAAGGCAACGGCGGTACTTTGCCGCAAGCAAGGCATTTTCTCTGCCGAGAGAGGATATATATTTTTTTAGGCTTATAGCATCATCGGGGATTTTAGATGAATTTGCAAGGAACGAACAAATTGTTTTCGTTGCGTTGTCGGCACGAAGGATATTTAAGGCTTCTGTCACGGAATCTCCGCAAAGGCAGGTCATGCGTATTTTGAAGTCTTTGGGGAGTTTTTCGATATCGTAAAAATTGCCGTTTATTGGTATTATTTTTTTCAAAACGGGAAGATAGACCGAAAGAACCTCTTTTGCGTTATCGCAGCAAAGGAGTTTTTTTATTTCGGTATATATACGTTCGGGTGCAATTTTTGAAAGGTTATCTGCAAGTGCAAAAATGGCGTCCGACGTGTTTTTTTCTATTTGGAAGCCAAGCACCGAAGAAAAACGAAGGGCACGTATTATACGCAAAGCGTCTTCCGTGAAACGTTTTATCGGGTCACCGACGGTTTTTATCAGTTTCCTTTCAATATCACTGACGCCGCCGAAGGGGTCGATCATTCCTTCTTTTTCGGAATAGGCTATTGCATTTATCGTAAAATCACGGCGGGAAAGGTCTTCTTTAATATCTGTTACAAAAGATACACTGTCGGGACGGCGGTGATCGGTATATTCCGATTCGGTACGAAACGTGGTTATTTCATAAGGAATACCGTCCAGAATGACCGTTACGGTTCCGTGAGCTATTCCCGTTTCTACCACACGGTGATCTTCAAAGGTCTTTTTCGTTTCTTCGGGAAGTGCCGAGGTTGCTATATCGTAATCGGTGGCTTCCCTGCCAAGCAATATATCACGCAATGCGCCGCCTACCGCATAGGCGGAAAAGCCGTTGGATTCGAGTTTTGAAATTATAAACCTTGTATTTTCATCAAGCTTGATCTGCAAGAAAGTCACCTCCTTATCATTTTTATCATACCACATTTATTTTTTTATTGCAACAAGGCATTTTGGTGAGGACAAGTTAATAGAATGTATCGGGTGAAGAAATATGAGGAAGTTTTTATTGATCGTTTTATGCGGGATAATTTTATCGTCCTGCACGGCGAACGCTATTGAAATAGACAGCAAAAATCATTATCTTGAGCGTGATTTTTACGTCTCTAAAGTAGTTTCCGATCACAAAGAAGAAGTCAAGACCGATAATAACGAGGAAGTTCGTGCTATTTGGGTCTCGCAGTTTGATATGAAGCCGATATACCGTGACGGAAATAAACAGCGTGACAAAGATGACTATACTCAAAAGGTTAGGGTTCTTATCTCAAATCTTAAACGTGACGGGTTCAATACGGTTTTTCTGCAATTACGACCGAACGGTGACAGTATGTATGAGAGCAGGCTGTTTCCCTATTCGAAATACGTTTCGGGCGTTTACGGAGGAAGTATCGATTACGACGTTATAGAGATATTTTTATCTATTGCGGAGGAAAGCGGAATTTCGGTGCACGCTTGGATAAATCCTTTTCGTTTGTGCAGTGAAGAAGAAATGAAAAACGGCGGGTTTGGGAAGCTTTATCAATGGTATAAAGATGATATAGGAAGAAGAATAAAAAAGGGTGACGACGGATTGTTATACCTTGACCCTTATTATGCAGAGGCAACAGAGCTTATCGTTGACGGTGCGAAAGAAATACTTGATAAATACGATTTTGACGGGATACACATTGACGATTATTTTTATCCTACGGAATTTGAATTTGACGACGAGAAGGAGTTTATTTCTTCAGGTCTGAAAGACAAGGGTGAATTTCGCAGAGATAATATTTCAAGGACCGTGAAAGCTCTTTACGATGCGGTTCACGAATACGAAGGCAAGGTTTTCGGTGTTTCGCCTGCAGGTAACATTTATTCCCTGCCGAAAAAGTGGTATGCCGATATTTATAAATGGTGCAGTAATGACGGATATGTCGATTATATCGTACCTCAGCTATATTTTGGTTTTGAAAACGCCGTATGTCCCTTTGAGAAGATTCTTGAAGATTGGGGAAAAGCAGTCACAAATGAAAAAATCAAGCTTTATATCGGTCTTTCGGCGGCAAAATGTGTGGACGGTGCGCTTAGCAAGGAGGACAAGTTTGCAGGCGAAAAAGGAAAATTTGAATGGCGTGACAATAAGGATATTCTTTCAAGGTCTGTTGAAGAAATTTACGGTTCGGAGAAAGCGACGGGTTTTGCTGTTTTTACATATTCTTCGTTTTACGACCCTTTAACGGGCAAGGACAATGATTTGATTACGGAAGAGAAAACGGCATTTCTAAACGTCACACAAATACAACAATAAAACGCTTTATATCCCTTGATTATCTATTATTATTGCCGAAAATTCAAAAAATTCGGTTTGTTTACAAATTGTTCATAACTTGCCTTTTCGTTTATGGTATTCTATTGTATATAAATTTTGAAATACGAGAGGTACTTTATGAAGAACATTGAGTATTTGTACACAGTTGACTCCGAAGTTGCAGCTGCTGTTGACAGCGAGCTTAAACGTCAGAAGCGTAATATTGAGCTTATCGCAAGCGAAAATATCGTTAGTGAAAGCGTTCTTGCTGCAGCAGGCACTATCCTTACCAACAAATATGCAGAAGGCTATCCCGGACGCAGATATTACGGCGGTTGCGAAGAAGTTGACAAGGTTGAAACCATTGCTATCGAAAGAGCAAAGAAGCTTTTCGGTGCAGAACACGCTAACGTTCAGCCCCATTGCGGTGCAAGCGCAAACCTTGCCGTATTCTTTGCTTTCCTTCAGCCCGGCGATACCGTTATGGGTATGAACCTTGCACACGGCGGACACCTTTCCCACGGTTCTCCCGTTAATATTTCGGGTAAATACTTCAATGTTGTTCCCTACGGTGTTGACTCCGAAACCCAGATGATAGATTACGACAAGATGGAAGCTATTGCTCTTGAATGTCAGCCCAAGATGATCGTTGTCGGTGCAAGTGCATACGCAAGAATCATCGACTTTAAGCGTTGCCGTGAGATCGCTGACAAGGTTGGCGCAATCCTTATGGTCGATATGGCGCACATCGCAGGTCTTGTTGCTGCAGGTCAGCATCCCAGCCCCGTTCCCTATGCAGACGTTGTTACCACCACCACTCACAAGACTCTCCGTGGTCCCAGAGGCGGTCTTATCCTCTGCAAAGAACAGTATGCAAAGCAGATCGACAAGGCTATATTCCCCGGTACACAGGGCGGTCCTCTTGAACATATTATCGCCGCTAAGGCTGTTGCTTTCGGCGAAGCTCTTTCCGATGAATTCAAGGAATATCAGGCTCAGGTCGTTCGCAACGCAAAGGC
Source organism: Eubacteriales bacterium (assembly GCA_045536935.1). GTDB lineage: Bacteria > Bacillota > Clostridia > Oscillospirales > CAG-382 > Coliplasma. Next base: position 10,760 of record JAZSOO010000005.1, read on the forward strand.
TCTTGAAGTTGCTTTGAAGGAAGAAGGCTTTGACCTTGTTTCCGGCGGTACCGACAACCACCTTATCCTTATCGACCTTCGCAGTATGGGTGTTACCGGTAAGGAGCTCGAACACAACCTCGACGAAGTTCACATCACCGCAAACAAGAATGCTATCCCCGACGATCCTCAGAAGCCCACCATCACCAGCGGTATCCGTGTTGGTACTCCTGCTGTTACTTCCAGAGGCTTTAAGGAAGAAGATATGAAGACTATCGCAAAGCTTATTAAGCTTACTGCTACCGACTTTGAAAACAGCAAGGATTACATCATTGCCGAAGTTGAAAAGCTTTGCAACGCTCATCCCATTTACGAATAATTCCGATGATAGTCAAGGTTTACGACAAGCTTCCCGAAGAAGCAAAAGCTATTCGGACCGAAGTTTTCGTTGATGAACAGGGATTCACGGAAGAATTCGACAGCGCAGACCATACTGCGATACATTTGGTCGGTTTTATTGATGATAAAGCCGTCGCAACAAGCAGAATAATTAAAAACAACGATACCGACTATATGATAGGACGTATTGCCGTTTTGAAAATTAATCGCAAGAGTGGTCTTGGCGCAAAGATAGTTTACGCTGCTGAAGATATTATAAAAGAAAACGGCGGAAACAAAGCTCTTATTCATGCGCAAATGCAGGCAGTTCCTTTTTATGAAAGAATCGGATATACTCTTACCGGAGAGACCGACGTCGAAGAAGGCTGTCCGCACGCTATGATGAGCAAGAAATTATAAAATCACCCCAAGAAGTCTTATGACTTCTTGGGGACCCCGACAAAAAATCTGCCGCTTGGATTTCAAGCGGCAGTAATTATTAACACGAGGTGAAGGATATGCAAATTGCTTTTTCGGGTAAACTCGGAAGCGGAAAATCGACCGTATGCGCTATCTTGAAGGAGCAATACGGTTATGAAATTTACAGCACGGGTACGGTTCAGCGTAAGATTGCCGAGGAAATGGGTATTACCACTCTTGAGCTTAACGTCCGTATGGCGAGCGATCCTAAGCTTGACCACATTATTGACGACACCGTTACAAAAATTTCTCGTGAACGCAAGGGTGAAAAGCTTATTTTCGATTCGAGAATGGCTTGGCATTTTGCAGAAAATACTTTTAAGATCTATATGTACGTTGACCCTACCGTTGCGGCAAAAAGAGTTGTTGCGGCAGACAGAGGCAACGTTGAAAAGTATTCTTCCGTGGAAGAAGCAAAAGAGCTTCTTATCACTCGCAGCAAGGAAGAAAACAAACGTTACAAGAGCATTTACGGTGTTGATAATTTCGATTACAACAATTACGACCTCATAATCGACTCTACGTCCGCAACGCCCGAGCAGATAGCCGAAACTATTATACGTGAAGCAAACGAATATTCAGAGGGCAAATACAGCCATACAAAAGTATTTCTATCGCCTTACGTTATTTATCCGACAAAACCCTTTGGTACCGATGACGGCGAAGAGCTTTCTATCGTACTTAAAGACGGTGCTCATTACCTTGTAAGCGGTCACGCAAAGCTTTCTGCTTTCCAGATTGGAAACGCAAACCTCGTTGAAGCAACGCTCGTTGACGGCGATATTGATTTTGACTCTTCCCTTCTTGCGGAATATGAAAACGCAGGTAATTTTGAATATCAAACAAAGTTTTAAACGTTTTGCTATAATCACGTTTAAATTTAATTGAACATAAACCGTAACAATAAAAAAACGCCAAGATTTGATTCTTGGCGTTTTTGTTTTATGTTTTTATCTCTTGTTGAGCATGCTGAGGATATCGTCGATGTCGGAAGGTTCCTTGGGAGCTTCTTCGGAAGCGGTTGCCTTCTGAGCAGCTTCAGCCTGAGCCATCTGACGGCGAACGTCAGCACCCTTCTTATCAGCATCAAAACCGGTAGCGATAAGAGTGATACGCATTTCGTCTTCGAGAGTGTTATCGAATGCAGCGCCGAAGATGATGGTTGCATCGGGCTGTGCTTCGTTGGTGATCATAGCAACAGCAGAATCGATCTCATCAAGTCCGATATCGGGCGAAGAGGTGATCTGAACTACGATACCCTTTGCACCGCTGATATTGGTTTCGAGAAGCGGGCTGGACATTGCCATCTTTGCAGCCTGTTCTGCTTTATCCTTGCCCTTCGCACTGCCTACACCCATGTGAGCGAGACCTGCGTTTGCCATAACAGCAGAAACGTCAGCGAAGTCGAGGTTGATAACACCTTCAACGGTGATGAGTTCGCAGATGGACTGAACACCCTTACGGAGAACGTCGTCTGCTTCCTGGAATGCGTTGAGGAAGGTGATCTTCTTATCGGTGAGAAGTTTGAGTCTTTCGTTAGGGATAACGATGAGAGAGTCTACGATAGAAGCGAGCTTTTCGATACCGCCTTCAGCCTGAGTCATACGGCGCTTACCTTCGAAAAGGAAGGGCTTTGTTACTACTGCAACGGTAAGGATATCGAGAGATTTTGCAATCTTTGCGATTACGGGAGCCGCACCTGTACCGGTACCGCCACCCATGCCGGCGGTGATGAATACCATATCAGCGCCTTTGATTGCTTCGGTGATCTCTTCAACAGATTCGTCTGCAGCCTTTTCGCCGAGCTCAGGGTTTGCGCCTGCGCCGTGGCCCTTGGTGATACGGTCGCCGATAGCGATCTTTGAAGGAGCACTGGAGCTGAGAAGGTTCTGAGTATCGGTGTTAACTGCAATAAATTCAACGTCTGCAGCATCGATAGAGGAGATCATACGGTTTACTGCGTTACCGCCGCCGCCACCGACACCGATAACCTTAATTACAACTCTATTGGGATCTTCAACTATGTTTTGCATATTTTACCTCCAAATGACATATCTTATTTTCATTCATTATATACTATAATATTTTTTATTACGAATTGCAAGAGTTTTTTTCGTTTTTCTTTGAAATCAATACGATTTTTCGCATTTTTTGCTATTTTTACGGTTAAGTCAGCGCTACGGAAGCTTCTTGATGGTTTGAAACGTCTATCGTTCCCTTTGAATTTTCATCGAGTTCGCCGATAATTCCGACGAGGAACTGTATCTTTATATCAAGGTTTTCGATGTCGCCGAGGTATACTTCAAAGCGGTTATCGTAGTTGATATATATATCGAAACGTGATCTTATATCGACAGAACGTATCTTTTCTTTGATATAATTCGCTTCAAAGCTTTCGTATAACGTTAAAACCGCATCCAAAGTTCTTGAATCGACAAATTCTACCTGATTACCTACAAGGCAACGGCGAACGTTATTAAGGCTTAATTCGGTTATTTCCGAATAGGCTTCTTTATCATCGGTCTTTTCCAAAACCTTTAAATACGGTGATATTATATATCTTGAACCTGCAATATTCGTTGCGTAAAAAGGGGTCTCTTCAACTATGTTTATCTCGACGGTCGTAGGAAGATCTCGTTTGATCTCGACCGAATTTACGTACGGAAGGTTTTGTTTAATATCTTCCTCTATTTCCGAAGCCTTAAAGGAAAATATGTTATCACCCTTTTCTATCGAAACCAGCTCTATTATCTGCTCTGCGCTGTAACGTTCGCTTCCGTTGACCTTAAACTCTTCAACGTTCAGGAATACCGCAACACAGACGGCGAGAAACACGAGAGACACGAATGAAAGCAAGAACACATAGAACACTTTTCTGCGTGCACGCTTTCGTTCCTGACGAAGCTGGTTATCGTATATTGCCGTATTTTTACGGACAAATTTTTGCTGTTCCAAGTGTTTTCACTTCCCTTCACGAAAAATTTGTTTTATCCGAGCAATTTCATTACTTCATCGGCAATACGGTCTACCGAATCGGGCATTGCAAACTTCTTTACGCTTTCTTCCATACGTTTGCGTTTATTGGGATTGGAGATCAGATCGGACACGGTATCCAACAGAAGCTTTCCGCTTACTTCCGATTCACGCATTACGACAGCCGCACCTGCATCTGCAAGGAGTTTTGCGTTTTTATACTGGTGGTCTGCCGTTACGTTGGGGCTGGGTATAAACACCGTTGCTCTGCCACGGATCGCAAGCTCTGACAACGTCATTGCGCCTGCACGGCAGATTATTACGTCTGCTGCTGCCTGATGTACCGGCATATTATAGATATACTCTTTTATAGATATGTTCGGGCAGTTATCCAAGCCCTTTTCTTTTGCTATCGCCGAGAATCTTTCAAAGCCCACTCTGCCGATTGCGTGTGCGTGACGAATCTTTTGAGGTTTTGAGAGGTTTTCCATAAGATAGAAGGCAAGTTCGTTCACCTTATCTGCGCCCATACTTCCGCCGTAAGAGAGGATATACGGCTCGTCATCAGAAAGATTGAGCTCTTTTCTTGCTTCTTCACGGGACATATTGTCAACGATAACGGGGTTGCCAGTCAAAACAAGCTTTTCACGGACCTCTTCGTCAAAATACTTTTCGCTGCCTGCAAAGGAAATACATACCTTATCGGCATATTTGGAAAGCATCTTTGTGGTTACGCCGGGGAACGCATTCTGCTCGTGGATCAACGTGGGGATACCCAGCTTTGCCGCAGCTTTTACTGTCGGCCACGAAGCATATCCGCCCGTACCGATGACGATATCGGGGGAGAATTTCTTAATTATCTTTTTAGCCTCGCCGACAGACGTAAACGCATGCCAAGCGGCTTTTATATTTTTCAACGTTAAGCGACGTGAAAAACCCGACACTTCAACGAACTCAATAGGATAACCGAGTTTGGGAATCAACGTGCTTTCTATGCCGTGTTTCGTACCGATAAACATTATTTCGGTTTCGGGAACACGTTTTTTAATTGTTTCGGCGATATTTACTGCAGGATTGACGTGACCGCTTGTTCCGCCGCCGCAAAAGATTATTTTCATATTAACACCTATTTCTTAACCACGTTCCACGAAGGAATAGCGTGAGATTGAAAGAACTATGCCCATTTCAGCAAGCAATATCAAAAGTGAAGTGCCGCCGTAACTGAAGAACGGAAGGCTTATACCCGTACTGGGGAAGGTATTCGTCACAACCGCAAGATTCAACATAACCTGGATTATAACCTGCGCTACAATACCCATAGAGAGAAGTGAGCAGAAACGGTTCGGAGAGTTTTTAGAGATGTGGTATCCTCTGTAAGCAAGTACTGCAAAAAGTACGATTACGCAGAGGACGCCGAAGAAACCGAGTTCTTCACTTAATATTGCGAAGATATAGTCATTTTGAGGTTCGGGAAGGTAGCCGTGCTTTTGGTTGCTCTGGCCCAAGCCCAAGCCCCAGAACCCGCCCGAGCTTATTGCATAGAGCGATTGGGCAGGCTGCCAGCCTGCGCCGCCGGTCTCATAAGACATATACGCAAAGGGGTCTTCCCAAATTTCAAGACGTGTGAAGACCTGCGGAACGAATTTTTCAAGCAGAGGACGGCCTACGGTGAAGGCAAACACTGCCATAACTGCAACGAAGCCTATCAAAACGCCGAAATAGAAGGATTTTGTACCCGAAAGCCAAAGCATCATCATACCGAGAAGGAAGAGAATGATGGTTGCAGACATGTGGTTCTGTGTGAACGTTGCAAGGCAGGCAGGGCCCGTGAGAAGCATTACGGGAACAACGCCTTTTTTCCAGTCACGCATTTGGTTTGGGTGCTCGCTTATATAGGTTGCAATCGCCAAGACGAGCGCAAATTTAAGCAATTCCGAGGGCTGGAACTCCATACCCATAATATTAAACCAACGTGTTGCACCCTTATGGTTGACACCGAATATCGGAACGGTGAAGTTAAGTGCCAAGACGACACCGTAGATGAGGTATGCAAGCTGTTTATAGTATGCATAGTCGATACGTGAGAGAAGTATCATCGCCGTAATACCGATGATGACCCAACGTATCTGGCTTCGTGCGAAATAATACGAGTCGTTAAAACGGGAATCACTGACTGCATAGGACGCAGAAAATATCATGACCGAACCGATACAAACAAGTGCAATTACAACGATAAGAAGCGGTCTGTCGACTTCGCCGATCATTCTGTATATTCGGTTTTGACTACCTCCCGTACTCCTTTTCTTCGGAGCTACGGCAGAGCTTTTTGCTTTTTGAATACCGTTTGCAGCCATGAATTACTCGATTCCTTATTTTATATTATTAAGAGATAATATGCAAGTGTTGAGAAGATTACGGTTATCAGAGAGAAGACAGCAACGATCTTTACTTCCGTCCAACCGCATTTTTCGAAATGGTGATGTATGGGGCTCATTTTGAAGATACGTTTACCCGTGAGCTTGAAGGAAAGAACCTGAAGCACGACCGACAAGCCTTCGATTATCCAGATTATACCGACAAGGAGAAGAAGGAATTCGTATCCCGTCATCATCGTCATTCCGACGATAAATCCGCCCAAGAAGAGCGAGCCTGTATCGCCCATAAATATCTTTGCGGGATAGAAATTGAACACAAGGAAGGCAAGCAATGCACCGATAAGTGCGGAAGACGTCAAGGAAAATCCTGCAAATTCGTGGTTGATACCGAACAAGAAGAACATTACTGTTGTTATCAAAGCAATACTTCCTGCAAGACCGTCGATGCCGTCTGTGAGGTTAGCGCAGTTGATTATATATACGATAACCAACAGCATTACAACATAGTAGAAGATACCGAGATCTATACTTGCGCCCCAAGGGAATTCTATGATCGTATCTGCTCCGTAATATGCACGGAAGGCAAGATAGCCTGCGGCGGTTATAAACTGAAGCACCATCTTTTGAGAAGCACTTAAGCCTTTATTACGCTTTTTGAAGAGTTTTACGTAGTCGTCAACGAAACCGATAAGTCCTTGCGAGAGAGCAAGTCCCAAAACCAAGGCAATTTGAATGAAGTTGCTGATATTTTCAACGAAAATCAAGCCTACACCAAATGCAACAAGGCAGGCAATTATGAATATTACACCGCCGAGGTTGGGGGTGCCTTCTTTTGATTTATGCCAAGAAGGTCCAATCTCGAGGATCTTTTGACCTAATTTTACTTTACGGAGAAGCGGGATAAATATTTTGTAGAGTATTGTACCGAGGACAAATCCAACGGCCGCCACTATGGCACAAACGGTATATAGATTCATCGTGTTCTCCTTTGTTATACTATCACTATTATACTATTACTTCCGAGAGTTTCATACCGTTACTTGCTTTATAAAGTACGGTATCGTTTTCTTTTATGAATGATCGTAAAAATTCTTTCAGTTTTTCTTTTTCATCGGGCTTGAAAACATAGGTTTCGGGCAGACCTGCAGAGATTGCGATATTTTCCGCAAGCTCACCGTAAGTTATAAGAACGTCTGCACATTCTTTGACCGTTTTTCCTACTTCTTTATGAAGAAGAACGGTGTCCTTTCCAAGCTCCAGCATATCGCCAAGCACGGCAATACGTCTTCGCTTTTTATAGGTTGCAAGGACAGAAAGCGAAGCTTTCATAGAATCGGGTGCGGCGTTATAGCAATCCGAGATCACGGTATGTCCGTCTTTTTCATATACGAACTGACGCCTGCCGTCACTTTCATAATTTGCCAAGGCAGAAGCACATTTTTCTACGTCACAGCCGAGAAGAGATGCAGTTGCAAGAGCAAAAAGCGAATTCATCACGAAATGCTTGCCCTTTGCAGGGATTTCGACCGAATATTTCTTACCGAAAATGACGGCTTTGAAATTTATGCCGTTTTCGGTTTCTGTAATATCGCTTGAAAAGCAATCGCTGTTTTGATTATTGTCAACAGATATATAATAAACCTTTTTATCGGATTTTTCAATATCTCGAAGCAGAGGTTCATCGCCGTTTAGCAAAAGAATTGAATCTTTTTTTGAAAATTTTGCGATTTTAAGTTTTTCGTCACGAATTGCTTCACGTGAACCGAGGTTTTCGAGATGAGAATATCCGATATTTGTCACTATGGATATATCGGGCATGGCGCAACGGCTGATTCTTTCCATTTCGCCGGGCATACTCATTCCGAGCTCGAAAATCGCACAATCAACGTTAGTTTCGGTTGCCAAAACCGTTTGCGGAAGTCCAATCTGGCTGTTGGAATTCCCTATCGTTTTATGAACCGTCATACAAGAGGAAAGAGCAAGTGCAACCATATCTTTGGTCGTTGTCTTCCCTACCGAGCCGGTTATGCCGACAACGGGAATATCATTAAGCTCGTTTTCTCTATAGAAACGTGCTAATTTTTGGAGTGATTCTCTTACGTCATCAACAAGAATACAGCTTCCGTATTCAGGCATATATTCGGCATTATCAAGGATAGCGCAACAACCGTTCTTTACAAGGTCGGGTACGAAGGTATTGCCGTCAACACGTTCGCCGACAAGCGCCAAGAAGAGTTTGTCTTCCGACGGGGTTCTGCTATCCGAGAAAAAACCGTTTACTATTCGCTCCGCATCGGCAGTCTTTGAAAGCTTTCCGCCGACCGCAGAGGCAATATATGCAAGATTCATTTTCATTATTCTATTGCTTCCTCATACAAGAATTCAAGTTCGATCACGGTACCCGGAAGAACGGTTTCGCCTGCGGATACAGACTGCGAGATTACCTTACAGTTTGTGAAATCGTTATTGAAGATACCCTTTACCGAAACGTTTAGGTTGCTGTTAAGGATCGTTTTTATTGCATTTGTGGGTGAATAGTTGAGAACGTTGGGAACCTTGACGTTGACTTCGGGCGTTGCGCCTTCGGTATAAAGTATAACAACACCGTCTTTGGAGATTACGGTTCCCGCAGAAGGAAGTTGTTCGGTGACGGTTTCGCCGTTGCCACGAACGATGCACTTAAGTCCAAGCTCTTCTATCTTCTGTTTTGCCTTTTCAACGCTCATTTCACGGTATTCAGAAAGAGCTATCGTTGTCTCTTCGTCCTTATTGGGTGTGATACCGAGGTGCGGGAGAGTTTCGCCGAGGATATTTGCGACTATCGGTGCCGCTACGGCAGAACCGAAATGCTGGCCGCCTGTGGGATCGTCAACAAGGACAAGGACTGCAATTTGAGGATCTTCGGCAGGTGCGAAGGACACGCACGAGCTTATATAGTCGTCTTCACGGACGGTATCTCGTTTTTCCGAAGTACCGGTCTTTGAGACGATATTATATCCCGAAACACTTGCGTTCTTTGTTGAGTTTGTGAGCGAAGTAATTATCTTATTACAGGTATCGGTTGAGATTACCTGTCTTGAGCTTTCGTATTCAAAGGTTTTAACTACGTTACCGTCTTTATCCACCAAAGATCTTACCGCATGCGGTATTACGAGGTGACCGCCGTTTGCAACGGCAGAAACGGCACGGATATGCTGTATCGGTGTTACTTTAAAGGTCTGACCGAAGGAGTATATCGCCAATTCAAGCGCTTGGAACTGTGCGCCCGTCGTTCCATAGTAGATCGAAGACGCTTCGCCGACTATATCGCTTCCGGTGACCTGAGTATATCCGAATTCATCGAAATATTTTTTAAAGGTCGTTGTACCGATTGCGGTACCGATCTGTATAAACGCAGGGTTGCAGGAGTTTACAAGTGCTTCGCTGAATCTTTGTGTGCCGTGACCTGCAATCTTATGGCAGTGAATCTTGGTTCCTGCCACGGTATACGCACCGACGCAGTTAAAGGTCGAGGTCTCGAAGCTTACAGCGTTTTCTTCAAGTGCTATCGCACTTGTAATTATCTTGAACGTGGAACCGGGTTCGTAGGTCTGAGATGCATTTACGTTATTCCACATCTCGTAGAGAAGCTCGGTTCTGTATGCAGAACGTTCATCATCTGTTCCGATGAACGCATCGTATTTTTGCTGATAAAGGTCGGAAAGGTTGTTGTAATTATTAAGGTCAAACGACGGATAGATTGCGCTGGCAAGTAATTCGCCGTTATTTACGTCCATTACAAGACATTGAACTCTGCCGTTAGGTTGATGTTCTTCATAAGCCTGACGGATATATTTTTCAACGGTATTTTGTATAGTCCAGTCGAGAGTTGTTACAACGCTCATACCGTCGGTTGCAGGAATATACGTTGAGCCGACACCCGAATCAAGCTCGTTACCGTATGCATCGGCAGCTTTTACGGATTTACCGTCGACACCTGCAAGGTATTCGTCATAGGTTGATTCCAAGCCCGAAAGACCTTGGTTATCGGAGCCCGTAAAGCCAAGAAGGTGCGCCGCAAAGCTTCCGTAGCGGTAATAACGCTTTGTGGTTTCTTCAAGGTTGATTATTCCCACAAATTCGTTTTCGGAAATGAAAGCACGGACAGCCTGTTCTTCGGTTTCGGAAAGGAACTTTTTGATTATCTGGTATTTGGTTTTCTTTTTGTTGCCTTTTTCGATGATCTCGTTACGGTCAACCGAAAGAATCGTCGAAAGACCGTCGGCTATTTTGTTTAGCTGTGCATCGTCTTCGATATCAAACGGAGAGATGAAGCAGTTATAAACGGTCGCGCTTACTGCAAGCTCGGTCGTAGCGTCGTTTGCATAGATAGCACCGCGCTTTGCAGGTATCGTTACAGAGCTTGTATATTGGTCAAGCGCCTGAGTACGGTAGTCTTTAGGGTCGAACAACTGAAGATAGGCAAAGCGAACACAAAGCAGTGACAGAAGCACCAAAACTATAACAAGTGCTCCCCTGCTTCGTGCAACGGTCATACGTCCGCTGCCGGAGGGGGTATATTTTCTATTTGCGCTCGCCATAAACAAATCTCCTTTTTTATAGCCGAAATGGGTAAAGAGAAATTTACCCTCTTTACCCGTTATATAAATATATTCGGTAGCATAGATTTAATGCATTTTTTGATTTTATCAGTCGATAAAATCTCTTATAACCTCGCCGAGACCTGTGAGCAAGAAGCCGAAGCCGCCTTCTTCACCGTCGTCATATTTATGCATTTCGGTCTTGTCCTTCTGCTCGGTGGTTATTATATGAACGTTGCTCTCGGGGATATTCTTAGTCATGCCCAAAGATTCGGTTGCATAACGCTCTATATCTGCAAGATCGTATTTATTGGAAAGAGTTACCTCAAGGTCGTCCTGAGTTTTTTCCAAGGTTGCGATTTTGTTGTTAAGACCTGTGATCTCGCTGCGGTATTTATCAACCTCTGCATAGTTCATCATCATAAAGAGGAAGAGAGCCGTGAGGATCACTGCCGAAGCGACAACAGACCACGGGAAAGGCGCTTTGTCTTTTTTCTTTACGTTGATGACCTTAGGTGCACGAACTGCATGGCGATTAGAGACCTGCTTCGATGCCGGTTTTTTTGCCTTTTTTGCGACAGTTTGCGAGGTTTTCTTTACTGTTACTGCAGAATTCGTTACGTTTCGCATTTCGTTCATCATTTTTCGCCTTTCTTTTTGTTAATGTCTTTTGTCTATATCTTTTCGCATACACGCAATTTTGCGCTGTGCGATCTGCTGTTCATTTCCAATTCTTCTTCTGTGGGGAGGATCGGTTTTTTCGTTATTATTTTAACCGAAGGTTTCTTTCCGCAAACGCAAACGGGAAAGTCTGTTGGGCAAGTACAGGGTCTTTCTAACTTTTGGAATGCGTTTTTGACCAATCTATCCTCTAACGAATGGAAGGTTATTATCGACATTCTTCCGCCGACGTTTAGAAGTTCGTTACCTGCCTCGATTGCTCTCGGAATTGCTTCAAGCTCGGAATTGACTTCGATCCTTATTGCCTGAAAGCTTCTTTTTGCAGGGTTTCCGCCGTCAAAACGGAATTTTTGAGGTATTGCGGAGGTTATTATTTCTGCAAGCTCAAGTGTTGTTTTTATTGGAGCTTCTTGCCTTTTGGTACAGATGCGGGAAGCAATCTTTGTTGCGAAGCGTTCTTCGCCGTACTCTTTGAGTATTCTTGAAAGTTCACGTTCGCTGTACGTATTTACAACTTCATAAGCACTAAGCGCTGCCGTTTGGTCCATCCTCATATCGAGAGGAGCGTCCTTCATATACGAAAAACCACGTTCCGCAACGTCAAGCTGGTGTGACGAAACACCGAGGTCCATCAATATGCCGTCCACTTTATCGAATCCTGCGTATTCAACAGCGGAAGCGATATTTTCGAAATTATCTTTTACTGTTATCAAGCGGTCATCGTTGATTTTTTCTTTTGCGTTTTGCAATGCATCGTCATCACGGTCGATGCCTATCACTCTGCCGTTTGCACCGAGCTTTGAAAGTATCAAGGACGTATGCCCTGCACCGCCGAGAGTGCAATCAACGTAGATACCGTCGGGTTTGACTTCAAGCGAATCGACCGTTTCGTGAAGAAGTACCGAAATATGATTAAATTCCATAATCAGAAGCCCAATTCAATAAGTTCGTTAGTAACTTCTTCGTTATCGATAAGCTGTTGTTCCTTTTCCCATTCGGCCGCAGACCAAAGTTCAAGATGGGAACGGTTGCCGACGATCACTACTTCTTTTTCCAAGCCTGCCAATTCACGGTAGACCTGCGACACGGTTACTCTGCCCTGAGAGTCTACCGAGCCTTCATACGCACCGGAATAGAAATAACGGCGTATATGACGTTCTCTTGCAACGGGAAGCTCTTCGATCTTCGCTGTGAAGCGTTCCCATTCTTCCATAGGGTACACGCAGATACATTTATCAAGTCCACGAGAGAATATAAATTCTTCGCCGAGCTTATCACGAAGCTTTGCGGGAATAAACAGACGTCCCTTGGAGTCTATATTATGTCTGTATTCACCATAGAACATCGGTCTTTTCCCCTTTCTTGAAGTGTTTTTTGCGGTTTTTATGGGATTTTGCTCCCTTGCGCTCCACTTTACGCCTCTAATATGGTCTAATTATACTCTAAAGCCCCAAAAAATGCAATAGTAAGGGAAAACTATTTAATGCAGTTACAGATACCGTTTCGTCATTATGACTATGACGTTTTTCCTTATATTGCAACGGTTTTCGACGTTATTATATGTCGATATATGGTGTACTGTGGTGAAATTTTTGTGATTATGTTAACAAACATATGTTCGGGTTTTGGAATAATGCCCTATTTCATTGGAAAATCAAGATGTTTGGAGAAATATATCAATTCATTTTCGGCGTTGTGCAGAAGATTATCTTCATTTTCGAGGTCTTTTTATCAATACTTTCTTTTTATATTTATTTTCAACCGAAAAACAAAGTATGCAAAAAGAAAAAAGCTGTCACGATTTAGCTTTCGTAACAGCTTTTTGTTGTAATTATTGATTTTTAAAAGAGTCCGCTTATCACGCCGTTTTCGTCAACGTCGATACGTTCTGCGGCGGGAGCTTTGGGAAGTCCGGGCATTGTCATTATATCGCCCGTGAGGACTACTATAAAGCCTGCACCTGCAGAAACCTTTACGTTTCTAACGGTTACTTCAAAGTTTTCGGGTGCTCCGAGCTTTGAAGGGTCGTCAGAGAAGCTATACTGCGTTTTTGCGATACATACGGGACAATTTCCGAATCCGAGCGATTCCAAGCGTTGGATCTGTTTCTTTGCGGAAGGAGTTACGATTATTCCGTTGCCTCCGTAAACCTTTTTAACAACAGATTCTATCTTCTGCTCAATAGTGCAATCATCTTCATAGGAGAAGGTGAAATCGCCCTGTTCTTCTTCACAAAGTCTGACAACCTCGTGTGCGAGCGCTTCTCCACCCTTTCCGCCGTCTGCCCAGACGGTTGAAAGAACGGTATTAACGCCAAGTTCTTTACATTTAGCGATGATGAAGTCGATTTCGTTATCGGTGTCTGTCGGGAATCTGTTTACCGCAACGACACACGGGAGCTTGTAAACGTTTTTGATATTGGAAACGTGACGCAACAAATTGGGTATACCACGCTCGAGAGCAGTTATATCCTCGGTTGCAAGTTCGTTCTTTGCAAGTCCTCCGTGCATCTTAAGCGCACGTACGGTTGCAACGATGACGACTGCATCGGGTGTTAGTCCTGCCATACGGCATTTGATATCGAGGAACTTTTCTGCACCGAGGTCTGCGCCGAAGCCTGCTTCCGTTACGGTATAGTCACCCATTTTGAGCGCCATCTTCGTTGCAATAACCGAATTACAGCCGTGGGCAATATTCGCAAAGGGACCGCCGTGAACGAACGCAGGAGTGCCTTCGAGCGTTTGGACAAGGTTCGGCTTTAATGCGTCCTTCAAAAGCGCAGTCATTGCACCTTCTGCCTTAAGCTGACCGCAGGTTACGGGTTCATCGTCATAGGTATAGCCGACGATTATATTGGAAAGACGTTTTTTAAGGTCGGTTATCGAATTGGATAGGCAGAAGATCGCCATAATTTCCGACGCAACGGTTATATCAAAACCGTCTTCACGGGGGACACCGTTAGCGACACCGCCCATACCGTCGACAACGTAGCGGAGCTGACGGTCGTTCATATCGACACAACGTTTCCAGGTTATACGGCATGGATCAATATTAAGCTCGTTACCCTGTTTGATATGGTTATCGAGCATAGCGGCAAGAAGGTTGTTTGCCGCACCGATTGCGTGGAAGTCGCCCGTGAAATGAAGGTTGATATCCTCCATAGGTACGACCTGCGCATAGCCGCCGCCTGCCGCACCGCCTTTAACACCGAACACAGGGCCGAGGGACGGCTCACGAAGAGCGACGGTAACGTCCTTGCCGATGCGTTTTAAGCCATCGGCAAGTCCTATTGTTGTCGTTGTTTTACCTTCGCCCGCAGGGGTGGGTGTTATTGCAGTTACGAGAATTAATTTTCCGTCTTCTTTTTTTGTTTCTTTTAGGAGTGACAGATCTATCTTTGCTTTATATCTTCCGTATTGTTCAATATACTTTTCGTCAACGTGTGCAACACTTGCGATCTCTTGGATCGGCTTCATTTTGCAACTTTGAGCGATTTCAATATCGGTTTTATATTGCATAACAAACTCTCCTGTTTATTTAAAATAACGTACTGCCGCCTCGAACATCTTTATGTCGTATTCGCCGGGAACGTTCTTATAAAGACCTGCGCCTATACGTTCGCTGTGACCCATCTTACCGAACACTCTGCCGTCGGGAGAGGTAATACCCTCGATAGCGCACATAGAGCCGTTCGGGTTATAGTGAATATCACCGGTAGCGTTACCGTTAAGGTCAACGTACTGGGTTGCGATCTGACCGTTTGCGGCGAGTTCTTTGATGAGTTCTTCGCTTGCCAAGAATCTGCCTTCGCCGTGAGATATCGGAACGTTATAAACATCGCCGACGTTGGTGAGAGCAAGCCAAGGAGATTTGTTCGAAGCAACACGGGTACGAACGATTCTCGATTGGTGACGGGCAATTGTGTTGAATGTAAGAGTGGGGCAATTTTCATCGGTATCGATGATCTTGCCGTAAGGCACCAAGCCGAGCTTGATGAGTGCCTGGAAGCCGTTACAGATACCGCACATCAAGCCGTCACGGTTTTCGAGAAGGTCGGTCACGCCGTCCTTGATCTCTGCGTTACGGAAGAATGCAGTAATGAATTTACCGCTTCCGTCGGGTTCGTCACCGCCGGAGAAGCCGCCGGGAATGAAGATCATCTGTGCGGTCTTCAATTCGTTAGCGAAGCGTTCAACGCTTTCACGGATACCCGAAGCAGAAAGGTTATTTATAACGATGATTTCGGGGTCTGCGCCTGCATCACGAACGGCCTTTGCGGAATCGAATTCGCAGTTTGTGCCGGGGAACGCAGGAATCAAAACCTTGGGTTTTGCGGATTTAATCTTGGGTGCAACACGTTCGGTTGCTTCATAATTGAAGGTAGAAACGTTGGTTGCGCTGTCAGCGATATTGCAGGAATATACGCTTTCGAGTTTATCCTCGTAAACACCCAATATCTCGTCAAGGCAGATCTTTTCGTCACCCTTGACGATAGCTTTATTATCGGTAACTTCACCGATAAGCTTACCGCAACCTGCACACTCGGTTACTTCAAGAATGAACGAACCGTAGTTATAGCCGAAGAGGTCTTCGAGAGTGAGTTCGTTATTATAAGTAAATCCAAGCATATTACCGAAGCACATCTTCATTACTGCTTCAGCAACACCGCCTATGCCGAGAGTATAGCAGGAAACAGCCTTGCCGCTTCTTAAAAGTTCGGTGACTTTATTAAAGGTATTTACAAGAGAATCGGGTTTGGGAAGTCCGTCGGTGCCGAATTCGGGAGAAAGCATTATAACCTTATTGCCAGCTTTCTTAAATTCGGGAGAAATGACGTCGCTTGTCTTCCCTGCCGTTACAGCGAAGGAAACGAGTGTGGGAGGAACGTCGAGGTCTTCGAACGAACCGCTCATAGAGTCTTTACCGCCGATAGAGCCGATGCCGAGCTCCATTTGCGCTCTGAAAGCACCGAGGAGTGCGCTTAAGGGCTTGCCCCAACGTTTTGAATCCTTACCGAGGCGTTCGAAATATTCCTGGAACGTAAGATATACGTCCTTGAATTCTGCGCCCGTTGCAATCAATTTTGCAACAGATTCAACAACAGCGAGATATGCGCCGTGGAAGGGGCTTTGTTCGGTTATGAAGGGGTTATAGCCCCAAGACATAAACGAGCAGTTATCGGTATGTTTCTTTTCAACGGAGATCTTCTGGACCATAGCCTGAATGGGAGTATGCTGATACATACCGCCGAAGGGCATAAGGACCGTGCCTGCGCCTATCGTAGAGTCGAAACGTTCGGAAAGTCCACGTTTCGAGCATACGTTAAGGTCGGAAGCGAGAGATTTATAGTTTTCGGTAAAGCTGCCCGAAATTTCTTTCTTTGCAAGCTTACCTTCTACGGTTTCGATCTCGATATGTTTATCTGCGCCGTTGGAATTGAGGAATTCACGGCTGATGTTAACGATCTCATTGCCGTTCCAAGTCATAACAAGACGAGGTTCTGCCTGAACGGTTGCAACCTGGACAGCGCTGAGGTTTTCGGTATATGCAAGCTCGAGGAAGCGTTTTACGTCCTTAGCTTCAACTACGACAGCCATACGTTCCTGAGATTCGCTTATTGCGAGTTCGGTACCGTCAAGGCCTTCGTACTTTTTTGGAACAGCATTAAGGTCGATCAACAAGCCGTCTGCAAGTTCGCCGATAGCAACCGAAACACCGCCTGCACCGAAGTCGTTACAACGCTTGATAAGACGGCTTGCTTCGGGGTTACGGAAAAGACGCTGAAGTTTGCGTTCTTCGGGAGCGTTACCCTTTTGAACCTCTGCACCGCAGGTTTCAAGAGATTTAGACGTATGCGATTTGGAGGAACCTGTTGCACCGCCGCAACCGTCTCTACCCGTTGCGCCGCCGAGAAGGATAACTGCATCGCCTGCTTCGGGACGTTCACGGCGAACGTTTTCTGCAGGAGCAGCAGCGATAACCGCACCTATCTCCATACGTTTTGCGGCATAGCCGGGGTGATAAAGTTCGTCAACGATACCCGTTGCAAGACCGATCTGGTTGCCGTAGGAGGAATAGCCTGCGGCAGCGGTAGTAACTATCTTACGCTGAGGAAGCTTGCCTTTGATGGTTTCGGAAACGGGCTTTAAGGGATCAGCCGCACCGGTAACACGCATTGCACCGTAAACATAAGAACGGCCGGAAAGCGGGTCACGGATCGCACCGCCGATACAGGTTGCCGCACCGCCGAAAGGTTCGATCTCTGTGGGGTGGTTATGGGTTTCGTTCTTGAAGAGAAGAAGCCAAGGTTCTGTTACACCGTCAACCTCGATATCGAGCTTTACGGTACAAGCGTTGATCTCTTCGGATTCGTCAAGCTTATCAAGCTTGCCGTTTTTCTTAAGATATCTAACGGCGAGAGTAGCAATATCCATCAAGCAGATGGGCTTGGTTCTGCCAAGCTCTTTACGGGTCTCGATATATTTATCGTATGCTTCCTTCAAAAGCTCGTCTTCGAAGGTAACGTTATCGATCACCGTTTGGAAGGTCGTATGACGGCAATGGTCAGACCAATAGGTATCGATCATCTTGATCTCGGTGATGGTGGGATCACGCTGTTCTTCGATGAAATACTTCTGGCAGAAGATTATATCGTCGATATCCATAGCAAGGCCGAATTCGTTAATAAACGCTTCAAGACCTGCTTTATCAAGCTTTATAAATCCGTCAAGAGTGCGTACCGTTGTGGGAATTACGTATTCGGTTGCAAGAGTTTGAGGTTTATCAAGAACCGCTTCACGGGATTCAACGGGGTTGATAACGTATTTCTTGATAGCGGCAACGTCGGATTCGGTAAGGTTTCCGTAGAGTGCATATACTCTTGCGGTCTTTATAACGGGGCGGTCGCCCTGAGAGATTATCTGAATACACTGTGCCGCAGAGTCTGCACGCTGGTCGAACTGACCGGGAAGGTATTCAACGGCAAAGACGACTGCGTCACCGAGAAAATCGATATTATCGGTTACTATATCAAGCTGAGGTTCGGAAAAAACGGTCTTTTTTGAATATTCAAAGAGGTCTTCCGAGATATTCTCCGCATCGTAGCGGTTGAAAAGGCGTACGTCGGTAAGTGCTTCGATACCGAGAAGTGTTCTAACGTCGGAGAGAAGCGCTTTTGCTTCGAGCGCAAGTTCTTTTTTCTTTTCTACAAATACTCTGTATACCATTATTTCACCTCCGGTGCTTTTAACGCACGGGCACCGATGTCACGGCGCACATAGGAATTTTCAAATTTAATAGTGTCTACGAGCTTATAAGACGCATCTATCGCTTCGGGAAGAGTCTTTGCGATTGCTGTTACGCCCAATACTCTGCCGCCCGACGTTACAAGCATTCCGTCTTTAAGCGCACCGCCCGCAACGTAAACGTTTTTAAGCGTTTCTTCGGGAATAGATATAGGATATCCCTTTCCGTAGCTTTCGGGATAGCCCTTCGATGCCATAATTACACAGCAAGCATTGGAATTACTGAACTTAACTTCGGTTTCGGAAAGGGTCTCGTTCGTTACCGCCTGCATAACAGTCAACAAATCGCTTTCCAAGAGAGGAAGAACAACCTGTGTTTCGGGATCGCCGAAACGGCAGTTATATTCGATGACCTTGGGGCCGTCCTTTGTGAGCATAAGACCGAAATACAAGCAACCCTTAAATGTTCGGCCTTCAGCGTTCATTGCATTGATTGTAGGAAGGAATATCTTTTCCATACATTCAGCAGCAACTTTTTCTGTATAATACGGGTTGGGTGCGATCGTGCCCATACCGCCGGTATTCAAGCCTGTATCGCCTTCGCCGATACGCTTATGGTCCATAGAGGAGATCATAGGAACAACGGTTTTGCCGTCGGTAAACGAGAGAACGGATACTTCGGGGCCTTCGAGGAATTCTTCGACAACGATTCTGTCACCGCTCTTACCGAAAGCCTTATCGCACATCATGGATTTTACGGCATCGATCGCTTCTTCACGGGTGAATGCGATTATAACACCCTTACCGAGTGCCAATCCGTCAGCCTTGATAACCGTAGGAATGGGTGCGGTTGCGATGTATTCGAGAGCAGAATCTACGTTATCGAACACCTCGCAAGCGGCGGTGGGTATACCGTATTTTTTCATCAATTCCTTAGAAAAGACCTTACTGCCTTCGATTATGGCAGCGTTTGCACGGGGACCGAAGCAAGGGATCCCCTTTGCTTCAAGTGCATCTACACAGCCGAGCACCAACGGATCGTCGGGTGCAACAATTGCATAGTCAATATTATTTTCAACGGCAAAAGCAACGATATTTTCGATATCCTTTGCGCCGATATTTACACATTCGGCATCACGGGCAATACCGCCGTTGCCGGGGAGAGCATAAATCTTTTCAACGCTCTCGTTTTCTTTTATCTTCTTGATGATAGCGTGTTCTCTACCGCCACCACCGACAACAAGTATTTTCATTTTTCCTCCGAATTAATGGTGGAAGAGACGCATTCCCGTAAACACCATCGTCATATTGTATTTGTTACAGCAATCGATCACCAAATCGTCACGGATCGATCCGCCGGGTTCTGCGATATACTTAACACCGCTCTTATTAGCACGTTCGATATTATCAAAGAACGGGAAGAATGCATCGGAACCGAGCGCAACGTTATCAACGCTATCGAGATATTCACGGATCTCTTTATCGGTGAGAGGTTCGGGCTTGACAGTGAAATACTTTTCCCAAATACCGTCTGCACAAACGTCTTCTTCGTTTTTGTTGATATATCCGTCAATAACGTTATCTCTGTCGGGTCTGCTTATATCGGAACGGAAAGGAAGGTTTAATACCTTTTCGTGCTGACGCAAGAACCAAGTATCTGCTTTTGTACCTGCAAGACGGGTACAATGGATACGGGATTGCTGGCCTGCGCCAACGCCGATAGCCTGACCGTCAACAGCGTAGCAAACGGAATTGGACTGAGTATATTTAAGGGTGATGAGCGCAATTATAAGGTCACGTATCGCGCTTTCGGGAAGTTCTTTATTTGCGGTAACGACATTGGTGAGAAGTTCTCTGTTAATAACAAAATTGTTTCTTCCCTGTTCGAAGGTTATGCCGTATACCTGTTTGTGTTCTGCTTCTGCAGGAACGTAATTTTCGTCTATCTTGACGATATTGTAGTTGCCTTTTCTCTTGGATTTCAAGATTTCAAGTGCTTCGGGTTCATAACCGGGGGCGATGATACCGTCGGAAACTTCACGTGCGATCATTTTTGCGGTCGTTACGTCGCAAACGTCGGAAAGTGCGACCCAGTCGCCGAAAGAGCACATTCTATCGGTACCTCTTGCTCTTGCGTATGCGCAAGCCAAGGGGGATTCGTCAAGGCCTTCGATATCGTCAACGAAGCAAGCTTTTTTGAGTTTATCGGAAAGAGGAACACCGACAGCAGCGGAAGTGGGGCTTACGTGCTTGAAAGAAGTTACGGCAGGAAGGCCGAGAGCTTCTTTAAGTTCCTTTACAAGCTGCCAAGAGTTGAATGCATCAAGGAAGTTGATATAACCGGGTCTGCCGTTGAGGATTTCAATGGGAAGATCGCTTCCGTCATACATATATATCTTTGAGGGTTTTTGGTTGGGGTTACAACCGTATTTAAGTTCGAATTCTTTCATTGTTACGGTGCTCCTTATTTATTCTTATTGATGATGATATCGGTCGGGTTTGTGCCGTCAAGCGGAACGCAACGAACGAAGAGAGAAACCTTGTTATCTTCGTTGAGGTTGTTCCAAACGAGGTCCGCCAATTCTTCAGCGGTGTTGGGAAGAGCAACCTCTTCGGGTTCGCCGTAGAAGGAAGGAATGGGGTTGCCGTCGCACTTATAGGTATGAATGAAATGGCCGATACCGTTTTCGGGGAGATAGTTATAGAAGAAACGGTTGCAAACATCGGGTCTGCCGTTTGCGCTCTTCAAAATAGAAAGCTTATAGGAGAAATTGTTTTCTGCGAAATTATAGTTTACGATACCCGAGATTCTGGGAGTGAAGTTGGGAGCATCGGGCTCGAATTCACGGGTGTATAGTGCATCTTCAAATCCCTTGCCGTCAACGAGAAAATCGTAAACGGTATTGGTTTGGTCGCCGTTTGTGATGATATCGCTGTTTTCGAATTTAAGATAAGGGTTATAGATGATAAGGCTCGGATCTTCGAGCTTGGTTTCGTCAAAAGCCTTGGTACGCATACCGCCTTCAAAGCTTTCGAAGATACGGTTGCGTGAATTTCCGCTTCTGCCCATTATAAAATATGCGATCATAGCGTTTTTGCCGTCTGCAGATTTACCGATCACGATACCTCTGCCGGGATATGAATTTTCGCTGAGGAGAGTCTTAAGATCGTACAATGCCATAATTTCCACCTATTATCTTTCTTTTTTCAAGTTATAAGCTACTTTTTCGACAGCCTCGGGAAGGATCTTCCATTCTGCCTGCTCCATAATACGCTTTTGGAGAGTTTCGGGGGTGTCATCCTCCAAAACGTCAACAGCCTTTTGAAGTATTATTTCGCCGCCGTCGGGAATCTCGTTAACAAAATGAACGGTTGCACCGCTGACCTTTACGCCGTATGCAAGAGCAGCTTCGTGAACGTGGAGTCCGTAAAAGCCCTTTCCGCAGAACGACGGAATCAATGCAGGGTGAACGTTAATTATGCGTTTGGGATAATCCTTTGTGAAATCTTCACTTAATATCGACATAAAGCCTGCAAGGACGATTATATCGATCTTATATTCGGAAAGCAGAGATTTTATCTTCGATTCAAAAGCTTCTGCACTTCCCAATTCCTTTTTGAGAACGGTTTCGGTCTTTATCCCTGCCCTTTCGGCACGGGTCAAAGCGAAAGCATCTTTGTTGTTGGAAATTACAAGTTCTATCGCACCGCTTTTTATGATGCCGTTAGCTTCAGCATCGATAAGCGCTTGAAGATTTGTTCCGCCGCCCGAAACGAGCACGGCTATCTTTATCTTGGAATCGGACATTACTGCTTTCCTTTCGTTATAGCCGAAAAGAGTTGAACTCAATTCGGTTTAAAATGATATTTTTTATTATAACTTCGCAAAACTCGCTCAGAATATTGTTATTTTAGCAAATGGTAATTTTGTTTTCGGACTTGATGATTTCGCCGATGACGTAAGCATCAATACCGTTATCCTTAAGAACGCCTATAGCCTTTTCAACGTCGGAAGGAGGAACAACTATGCTCATACCTACACCCATATTGAAGGTATTGAACATATCACGTTCGCTGATATTGCCCGTCTTTGCAATAAGGTCGAAGATAGGAAGAATACGGACAGATGCTTTATCGATCTTTGCGCCCAATCCGTCGGGAATGCTTCTCGGGATGTTTTCATAGAAGCCGCCGCCGGTTATATGGGAAATACCCTTAACGTCAACCTGTTCGAGAAGCGCAAGAACAGGTTTTACGTAAATTTTAGTAGGAACAAGAAGAGTTTCTGCGATGGTAGCACCGCCGAGAGCTTCGTTGGGTTTATAAAGTTCGGGATTGTTATTATCGATATCAAAAACCTTACGGCAAAGCGAGAAGCCGTTGGAATGGATACCCGTAGAGGGTAAAGCGATTACAACGTCGCCTTCTGCCATTCTCTTGTTATCAATGATCTTTTTCTTATCAACAACACCGACGGTAAATCCTGCAAGGTCATATTCTTCTGCAGGCATCATACCGGGGTGTTCTGCGGTTTCGCCGCCGATGAGTGCCGCACCCGACTGAACACAGCCTTCCGCAACACCTGCAACGAGCTCTGCTATCTTTTCGGGATAGTTCTTACCGCAAGCGATATAGTCGAGGAAGAAAAGGGGTTTTGCGCCGACGCAGACAACGTCGTTAACGCACATTGCGACACAGTCGATACCGATAGTATCGTGCTTGTCCATAAGGATCGCAAGCTTTAGCTTTGTGCCGACACCGTCGGTACCCGAAACTAAAACGGGCTCTTCCATACCTGCGATATTCAAGCCGAAGCAACCGCCGAAGCCGCCGACATCGTCAAGGCAACCTTCGTTACGGGTTCGCGCTATATGTTTTTTCATAAGTTCAACTGCTTTATAGCCTGCAGTTATATCTACACCTGCCGCTGCGTAGCTTTCGGATCTTGATTCGTTATGCATAATTGATTATTCCTTTCCGTTCCAGCAATACGTGCAGAGCTTTGATTCGTCAACACCTATTGCTTTTATTATTCCTTCGAGAGATTGGAATTCGAGAGAAGCAAATCCGAGCTTTTCGCAGATCGCTTTTCTGAACCTCTTTCCACGTTCTGTGGAGGAATCGCTGTATTCCTCGATATAGTTAAAGCCTTCTTCGCCTTCAAGCTCCATTATAGTGCGTCTGCCGAGAAGCTCCATATCGTTGTTATTGCGTGAAAAGTTTAAATACTTACAACCGTACATTATCGGAGGACAAGCGGAGCGCATGTGGACCGCCTTTGCGCCGTTTTCGTAAAGAAAATCTACGGTTTCTTTAAGCTGGGTTCCCCTTACTATCGAATCGTCGACAAAGAGAAGGCTTTTGTCGATTATCAGATCGTGAATCGGAATCTGCTTCATTTTTGCAACCTTGCAACGTTCCGCCTGACGAGAGGACATAAAGCTTCTTGTCCACGTGGGTGTATATTTTATAAACGGACGGGCAAACGGGATGTGGCTTTTGTTTGCATAGCCGATTGCGTGAGGAGTTCCCGAATCGGGCACACCGCCGACATAGTCTATATCATAATTATTTCCCGATGCTATATCATTCTCAGCCATTATCTCGCCGTTACGGTAACGCATCATTTCTACGTTCACGCCTTCGTAATCAGACGTTGAATATCCGTAATACGACCAAAGAAAAGCACATATCTTCATTTCCTTGCCGGGTGCTTTAAGCTGGGTCAAACCGTCGCTTGTAAGTTCTACAATTTCTCCGGGACCGAGTTCTTTTTCGAATTCGTAGCCCATTTTTTTATAGGCGAAGGATTCAAAAGAAACGCTGTATCCGTCTTCACACTTACCGATATTAACGGGAATCCTGCCCAATCTGTCACGTGCAGCGATTATCGAGCCGTTATCACGGAGAATTAATATCGAAGCGGAGCCGTCTATTGATTCCTGAACCGAACGGATACCTTCAACGAAATCGTTCTTTTGATTTATGAGTGCGGCGATAAGCTCGGTATTATTGACCGAACCGCCCGTCATCGCATCGAAATGGACCGAGCCCGATTCAAGTGCTTTATCGATAAGTTCATCGGCATTATTGATTGCGCCGACAAAGCATATTGCATACGTACCCAAGCGAGAACGGATGAGAAGAGGTTGAGGTTCGGAATCGCTGATACAGCCGATTGCCGAAACACCCTTCATATCACCCAATATGTGATCAAACTTTGTTCTGAACGGTGTATTTTCTATATTGTGAATAACGCGTTGCAAGCCGATTTCTTTATCATAAGCCGCCACACCTGCACGGCGTGTGCCGAGATGGGAATGGTAGTCAACTCCGAAAAATACGTCGGCAAGGCAATCACGTTTTGAGGCTACGCCAAAAAATGCTCCCATTTTTCAATCTTGCTTTCTGTTTTGCTTTTTTTAATTTTAATCTTATGCGAAGAAGAGCTCCGAAAGAGTCATCGGGTCGATATATTCGCCGTTTTTGTAAACACGCATATTGCCCGATGCGATCTCATCGATAAGCATTACGTTGCCGTCTGCGTCGTAACCGAATTCGAACTTAATATCGTAAAGAACGAGGCCTTTTTCAAGAAGGTCGTCAGCAACGATCTGAGTTATCTTCTGAGTCATTTCCTTGATATCGTCATACTGCTTTGCAGTCATAACACCAAGGTCTACAAGACCGTCTTTTGTAACAAGGGGGTCACCCTTTGCGTCATTCTTGAAGGTAGTTTCAACGTATGCGGGAAGGTCTGCGCCTTCTTCGATATAATCGCTGTAACGGCGGTAGAAGCTGCCTACTGCTTTATGACGGCAGATTACTTCAAGTCCTTTGCCGAATGCTTTTGCGGGAAGAACTTCCATAGTTGTATTTTCAAGGTCTGCGCTGATATAGTGAGTCTTAATGCCTGCTGCATTAACCTTTTCGAAGAAATAGATGGACATACGGAGATTTACGTCGCCGACACCTTCGATGGTAAGGCCGACAGAGTTTTCGCCGGGATCGAACACGCCGTCTTTGCCGGTGCAGTCATCTTTGAATTTGAGAAGGTAGTTGCCGTTGTCGAGAGCGAATACATTTTTGGTTTTTCCGGTGTAAACAAGTTTCATTTTTAATTTCTCCTGAATTTATAATAAATTTTTATTTTTTTAAAGTTTTTCAAGTATGTTTGCGTCTTTTTCAAGAACTGCGTTTGCATCGCTGACACGTTTTGCATCAAGCTTTTCTGCCAATTCTTTATCCTCAACAGCAAGGATCTGTGCGGCAAGAAGCGCCGCATTTGCACCGCCGTTGATAGCAACCGTTGCTACGGGGATACCCGTGGGCATTTGAACGGTTGCAAGCAATGCGTCCATTCCGTCAAGAACGGGGCCCTTACAAGGCAAGCCGATAACGGGCAAAGTTGTATTTGCCGCAACGGCACCTGCCAAATGAGCCGCCATACCTGCCGCCGCAATAATTACGCCGAAGCCGTTCTTACGGGCATTGGCAGAAAAATCACGTGCCTGCTCGGGAGTTCTGTGTGCAGAATAGACGTGGACTTCAAAGGGAATATCCAACGATTTTAACATATCCGTTGCTTTTTTGATGATAGGAAGGTCGCTATCGCTTCCCATTACGATTCCAACTTTTTTCATGATCGTCAAGCTCCTGTAATTGAAAATATAAAAGGGCGCACTTACTTAACAGCAAATGCGCCCAGACGGTCGGCTTTTATACTCGGAAATATATCCTTTCCGAGGCTTTACATTCCGTAAAGCGAGTTCTTTGTTTCCTTGTGGTGCTCCACAAATTCCCGTCAGTCGCAAAGAACTTTATTGACTTTTTAAGTATACCACATCGTCATTTTTGTGTCAAGAAGAAACATGCCGTTTTTCCTTGTTTTTTATCGAAAAAACAACGTATTTTTATACTGTTGCTTCGCAATATGCACAATGCAATACTTCTTCGTCTTTGTTCTTGACGGCTTTGGGCATTAATTCCCTTTCGTTATTCGAAATGCAACGCTGATTGGGGCAACGTTCGATAGAAACGGTATCCCTTTCATCAACGCATTTATTGGGATTCTTCTCTGCTTCTTCAAGCAATTTCAATATCAATGCTTTTCTTCCATTCTTACCGTTTGCAACCTGCTTGAAATAGCACGCACGGGGGTCGGAATCGACAGCAACGGTGATTTCATCAACACGAGGAAGCGGATGAAGGATTATCATATCAGACTTTGCGTTCTCTAATCTCGCAGGGTCGAGAATATAACAGCCCTTAAGGCGCTCGTACTGTTCACGGTCGTCAAAGCGTTCTTCCTGAATACGGGTCATGTACAAAATATCGAGATCGGGTATAGCCGTTTCGAGATTGTCGTTTTCTTCGTACGGAATGCCGTTCTTTTCGATAACTTCCCTCTTGATATATTCGGGAAGAGCGAGCTCTTTCGGGGAGATCAAAACGATCTTTATTCCCGTATAGCGTGAAAGTGCAGATATGAGCGAATGCACGGGTCTGCCGTACTTTAAGTCACCGCAAAAACCGACGGTTAAATTATCAAAACGGCCTTTTTCACGGTAAATCGTCACCAAATCGGCAAGGGTTTGCGTTGGATGTGCGTGACCGCCGTCACCTGCATTGATCACGGGAACTTCCGAATTGAGCGATGCAACGTAAGGTGCACCTTCAAGAGGATGGCGCATTGCGATTATATCCGCATAGCAGCTTACAACACGGGCGGTATCGGCAATAGTTTCACCCTTTGAAGCAGAACTGTTTCTTGCATCGGAAAAGCCGATAACGCTTCCGCCGAGCTCGAGCATTGCCGCTTCGAAGCTTAGACGTGTTCTTGTTGAGGGTTCAAAAAACAAGGTCGCAAGCTTTTTACCCTTACAGCATTCGCTGTATTTTTTCGGGTTTTCGATAATATCGCACGCAGTTTTTACAAGTTCATCAAGTTCTTCGACGGTTAGATCGAGGATATCGATAAGACTTCTCATATTTTTGCTCCGTTTACCTCAAGGTATTTTTTGATTCTGTCAACGTTTTCTTTATTTGCTTCGTCTTCTTCAAGGTATTCGATTATATCATAAACGTCTACAACAGAATACACGGGGAATCCAAACTCATCGGAAACCTCTTGCATTGCAGACTTTTCGGTCTTGCCCTTTTCTTTTCTGTCTACCATAACAAAGGTTGCGGCAACCTTAACTCCTTCAAGAGAAGAAAGGATAGCCATGCTTTCTCTTATTGCAGTACCTGCGGTGATAACGTCTTCTACGATAACGACTTCATCGCCTGCTTTCGGTACATAGCCGACAAAAACACCGCCTTCGCCATGGTCCTTTGCTTCTTTACGGTTGAAGAAGAAGGGAACGTCAAGGCCTTCTTTGGAAAGTGCAATAGAGGAAGAAACCGCTATAGAGATACCCTTATATGCGGGTCCGTAAAGAACGGTACGTTTATTTCCGAATTTTTCGGAATATGCTTTTGCATAAAATTCGCCGAGCTTTGCGATCTGCTCACCCGTTTTTATATCGCCTGCGTTGATGAAATAAGGTATTCTTCTACCGCTTTTTGCGATAAAATCTCCGAATTTAAGAACGCCTGCGTTCTGCAAAAATTGTATAAACTCTCTTTTATATGTTTGCATTTTAATTCTCCTTAATCAACAAATTCAGCCACGCAGCGTTCATACGCCGCAACGGGATCCTCTGCTGCGGTGATAGGTCTGCCGACAACGATATAGTCGGAGCCGACACGTTTTGCTTCGGCAGGGGTCATAACACGCTTTTGGTCGCCGATATCGCCGTCAGCAAAGCGAACGCCGGGGGTTACGGTGAGGAAATCCTTACCGCAGGTATCGTGAACCTTGCCCGCTTCAAGAGGAGAGCAAACGACACCGTCAAGACCCGAATTCTTTGCGGTCTCCGCATAGTGCATTACGACCTTATCAATGGGTTCTTTTATTAGAAGGTCGTTTTCCATAATTTCCTGATCGGTGGAAGTAAGCTGGGTTACTGCGATAAGAAGAGGACGGGTTCCGTCGGGACGTGTCAATCCTTCAAGCGCCCCCTGCATCATACGGGAAGTGCCTGCAGCGTGAAGGTTTGTCATATCAACGTCAAGACGTGAAAGAACCGCCATTGATTTTTTTACGGTATTGGGAATATCGTGAAGCTTGAGATCGAGGAATATCTTATGTCCTCTTGCTTTAAGCTCACGAACTATGGAAGGTCCTTCAGCATAGAAAAGCTCCATACCGATCTTTACAAAAGGTTTTTTGCCCGTGAATTTATCGAGAAACGCAAAGGTCTGTTCTGCGCTCGAAAAATCACAAGCGATGATTACGTCCTTGCCCATTATTCAACCACTCCTATTATATCTTTTAGATTTTCGATTCTGTATTTTTTCATTACTTCCGGGAGATCCTCGATTATCTTTTTACAAGCGTAAGGATCAACCAAATTTGCCGCACCGACTTCAACCGCAGTTGCACCTGCGAGCATCATTTCGATAACGTCCTCTGCCGTGCTTACACCGCCCATACCGATAACGGGTATATTGACGGCGTGGGACACCTGATATACCATACGAAGCGCAACCGGGAAGATCGCCTTACCCGAAAAACCGCCCATTTTATTAGCGATTACAGGCTTTTTGGTACGAAGGTCGATACGCATACCGAGCATTGTATTTATAAGGCTTATGCCGTCCGCACCCGCTTCTTCGCAAGCTTTTGCGATAGCAACGATATCGGTTACGTTGGGGGAAAGTTTGATTATTACGGGTTTTGTCGTTACGGCTTTTACGGCACGGGTCACTTCTGCCGCCGCTTCGGGCGAAGTACCGAAGCTCATACCGCCGCCGTGAACGTTCGGACAGCTTACGTTAACCTCCAGCCAGCCGACAATATCACATTTATCAAGCTTTTCGCAAGTATAAGCATAGTCCTCAACAGAGAAACCGCTTACGTTCGCCATAACCTTTTTATTAAAGCATTTCGAAAGCTTCGGAAGTTCTTCGGAGATCACCTTTTCGACGCCCGGATTTTGAAGTCCGACAGCGTTTATCATTCCCGCTTCACATTCTGCAATACGGGGTGTGGGGTTGCCGAAACGGGGGTCTTTTGTAGTACCCTTGAAGGAAAAAGTACCAAGCAAATTTATATCGTAAAGTTCTGCAAATTCATAGCCGAATCCAAAGGTTCCGCTTGCGGGGATAATAGGATTATCGAGCGTTATTCCGCAGAGTTCAACGTTCATTTTTCCCATAATATCTCCTCCTTCATAAGAACGGGGCCTTCCTTGCAGATGCGTTTATAGCCCGTTATAGTCTTGCAGGAGCAACCCATACAAGCACCGAAGCCGCAGCCCATTCTTTCCTCGAAGCTATACTGGCCAGAGGTTTTGGATGCGGAATAGACCGCCTTAAGCATAGGTTCAGGACCGCAACAGAAGGTATGAGTATAATCTGCATTTTCCATAAGTGCAGTTACGAATCCTTTTGTTCCGTGAGTACCGTCAACGGTAGTTACGCCGACTTCACAGCCCAATGCCTTGAATTCTTCTTCATAAAATACCTCGTCCTTCGTATTGAAGCCGAGTATTACCGAGACCTTTTTGCCTTCTGCGACAAGCTTTTTAGCAAGAAGGTACATAGGGGGTACGCCTACCCCGCCGCCGATGAGCAGAGGTCTATCGCCCGAAAGCGAAAGATTATAACCGTTGCCCAAGCCCGAAAGAACGTCAAGAGTGCCCGATTGCATCTTCGACATCTGTTCGGTGCCTTTGCCGACGATCTTATAGATTATTGTCAAAACGTCGCCCTCGCAATCGCAAACAGAGATGGGACGGCGAAGGAAAAGTCCGTCTAATTTGATATTTACAAACTGTCCCGATGCGGTAACGGCGCTTGTATCGCCTTTAAGGCGCATACGCATTACCGTATCGGTCAATTTTGTATTTTCGATTATTTCAAAGAGGCTTTGAATCATAATTTCCGCCTTTTATGCATCAATAGTAGAAATTGTCAACGTTGTTTCTTCAAGAACATCAAGAAGAACACGAACCGTATCGAGAGCAGTGAAGATAGTTACGTTATTATCGGTTGCGCAACGGCGTATTTCATAACCGTCGTAATTCTGAGAATCTTCACCGATGTCACGGGTGTTGATAACGTATGCGATATGTCCCTGACGGATCGCATCGGGAATTTCGTTGGGATCTTCGCTGATCTTCTTGAGAACGTGGGTTCTTATGCCGTTGCTCTTCAAGAAGCTTGCGGTGCCTGCGGTTGCCTGAATATTAAAGCCGAGGTTATAGAAACGGCGGATGAGAGGAAGTGCTTCTTCCTTATCCTTATCGGCAACGGTAACGAACACGGTACCGTAGTTCTGCAAGTGCATACCCGATGCCTGAAGTGCTTTATAAAGCGCACGGTTGATAGTATCGTCATAGCCGATAGCTTCACCGGTGGACTTCATTTCGGGAGAGAGGTATGCGTCGAGTCCACGGATCTTGCTGAAGGAGAAGACAGGAACCTTTACATACCAACGGGATTTTTCGTCGGGATAGATATCGAATATTCCCTGTTCCTTAAGGCTCTTACCGAGAATAACTTCGGTTGCTATATCTGCAAGACTGTAACCCGTCGCCTTCGACAAGAACGGAACGGTTCTCGAAGATCGGGGGTTGACTTCGATGATATAAACGTTATCGTTATCATCAACGATAAACTGGATATTGTAAAGACCAACGATGCCGATACCCAAGCCGAGTTTTTTAGCGTACTGAAGGATAGTGCCCTTGACCTTATCGGAGATACTGAAGGAAGGATATACCGAGATAGAGTCGCCGCTATGGACACCGGTACGTTCAACAAGTTCCATAATACCGGGAACGAAAACGTCGCGTCCGTCGCAGATTGCGTCAACCTCGACTTCTCTGCCCATTATATATTTATCAACGAGAACGGGTTTATCTTCGTCGATTTCAACGGCGGTACGGAGATATTTTCTCAACTGGTCTTCGTTTGCAACGATCTGCATTGCTCTGCCGCCGAGAACGAAGCTCGGACGAACGAGAACGGGATAGCCGATTTCTGCAGCCGCAGCGATACCGTCTTCGATCTTTGTAACTGCCTTACCCTTCGGCTGAGGAATGTTGAGAGAAGCGAGAATCTTTTCGAAAGAGTCACGGTTTTCTGCACGTTCGATCGCATCGCAATCGGTACCGATTATCTTGACCCCTCTCTTCATCAACGGTTCTGCAAGATTGATTGCAGTCTGTCCGCCGAGAGATGCAATTACTCCCAAGGGTTTTTCGAGTTCGATGATGTTCATTACATCTTCGGGAGTGAGCGGTTCGAAATAGAGTTTATCTGCGGTAGTATAGTCGGTGGAAACGGTTTCGGGGTTATTGTTTACGATAATTGCTTCATAGCCCGAATTTTTGATCGTTGTTACAGCGTGAACGGTCGAATAGTCGAATTCAACACCCTGACCGATACGGATAGGACCTGCACCGAGAACGATGATCTTTTCTTTATCGGTGACGATAGAAGTGTTTTCGCCCGTATAGGAAGAATAGAAATACGGGATATATGCACCTGTGTGGCAGGTATCAACCATACGATATACAGGGAAAAGCTTGTTTGCTTTTCTGATATCGAAAATTTCAAGTTCGGTCTTGTTCCAGAGTTTCGCGATGATCTTATCACAGAAGCCCATTTTCTTTGCTTCGGCAAGAACTTCGAGATTGCCGATATTATCGGACAATTTGCTTTCCATTGCGACGATATTCGCAAAGCCATCGAGGAAGTATTTGGTTATCTTTGTGATTCCAAAAATCGTGTCGGTAGAAACGCCGTTACGGATAAGTTCGCAGATTGCGAAAACGTTATCGTCCTTGAATTCCTTGATATATTCAAGAAGTTCGTCGGTGGACATATTCATGAATTTCGGGATTCTGTAATGGTCTGCACCCGTTTCGAGAGAACGTACCGCTTTGAGCAAACATTCTTCGAGGTTGCTGCCGATACTCATGATTTCGCCGGTTGCCTTCATCTGTGTACCGAGAGTATTAGGCGCTGTTGCGAATTTATCGAACGGGAAACGAGGAAGTTTTGCAATTATATAGTCAAGCGCAGGTTCGAAAGCAGCGTTGGTATTTGCGATTGCGATATCTTCGAGAGCCATACCGACGGCAATCTTTGCGGTTACACGTGCAATCGGGTATCCGCTTGCTTTGGAAGCGAGTGCGGAAGAACGGGAAACACGGGGGTTGACTTCGATGAGATAATATTGGCTGGAGTTGGGGTCAAGAGCGAACTGAACGTTACAGCCGCCTTCGATCTTAAGCTCACGGATTATCTTGATTGCGCTGTCGTTGAGCATCTTTTGGTCGTGTTCGCTCAAGGTCATTATAGGAGCGACAACGATAGAGTCGCCGGTATGAACACCGACAGGGTCAATATTTTCCATACCGCATATCGTTATTGCGTGGTCGTTGGAGTCACGCATAACCTCAAACTCGATTTCTTTATAGCCCTTAACGCTCTTTTCGATAAGAACCTGATGAACGGGAGAAAGTTTGAATGCATTCAAGCCGACTTCGACAAGTTCTTCTTCGTTATATGCAAAGCCGCCGCCTGTTCCGCCGAGAGTGAATGCAGGACGGAGAACGACGGGATAGCCGATCTCAGCAGCCGCCTTCTTTGCTTCTTCGATATTATAGGTGATCTCGGAAGGAATGATAGGTTCGCCGATAGACTGGCAAAGCTCCTTGAAAAGCTCTCTGTCCTCTGCCCTCTCGATACTTTCGCTGCTTGTTCCGAGAAGTTCGACTTCACATTCCTTAAGCACGCCCTTCTTTTCAAGCTGCATAGCAAGGTTAAGACCCGTCTGACCGCCGATACCGGGAAGTATTGCGTCGGGACGTTCGTAACGCAATATCTTTGCGATATATTCAAGAGTTAACGGTTCCATATAGACCTTATCGGCGATAGTAGTATCCGTCATAATGGTTGCAGGGTTGGAGGTGCAGAGTACAACTTCATAGCCCTCTTCTTTGAGAGCAAGGCAAGCTTGGGTACCCGCATAGTCGAATTCAGCCGCCTGACCGATTACGATAGGGCCGGAGCCTATGATCAAAATCTTTTTTAAATCTGTTCTCTTTGCCATTTTATTTCTCCTATTTAAAGTTAATTATTTTCATTCTTATAGACAACTTTTCCGTTGCAAACGGTAAGCTCGCAAACGCCGAAAAGCTTTTCGCCGAGGAAGGGGGTTGCTTTTCCTTTTGAAAGGAATTCTTCGGGATCTACCGTGAATTCCTTATTGAGATTCCAAACGGTTATATCGTCGCCCATCGGAATACCGAACCTCTTTCTCGGATTAATGCAGAGAAGGTCGACCAATTTCTCGAGCGTTATGATATTCGTCTTTACCAATTTAGTATAAAGCACAGGAAGTGCCGTTTCCAAGCCTACGATACCAAAGGCACTCTTTTCGAGTCCTTTGGATTTTTCTTCGGCAGAATGGGGTGCGTGGTCGGTCGCTATCATATCGATAGTACCGTCGCAGATGCCTTCGATCAGCGCAAGTCTGTCTTCCTTGCCACGAAGCGGAGGATTCATTTTGAATCTGCCGTCCTCTTGAAGGTCGCTATCATCCATAACGAGATAGTGAGGCGCAGTCTCGCAGGTTATATCAACACCGTCTTTTTTTGCCTGTCTTATTGCCTCGACGCTTTCTTTTGTTGAGATATGGCAGACGTGGTATTTACACCCTGTTTCTTTTGCAAGTTTTATATCACGTATTATCTGTTCGTATTCGCTTGCCGAGCATATTCCACGGTGGTTATGCTCTTTTGCATAAACGCCGTCGTGGATATATCCGCCCTTAAGGAGAGAATTGACTTCGCAATGTGCGACGATCATTTTGCCGAGCGATTTTGCTTTTATCATAGCATTACGCATCATTTCATCGCTTTGCACGCCCCTGCCGTCATCGGAAAAGGCTATTGCATCTGTCAGCGATTCCATATCCGAAAGTTCGTTACCCGCTTCATTCACGGTTATTGCCGCATAGGGATAGACGTTTATTACCGAATCACGTTCTATTAATTCAAGCTGCAAAGCAAGGTTTTCTTTACTGTCGGGCACAGGGTTTAGGTTCGGCATCGTGCAGACAGCGGTATATCCGCCACGAGCCGCCGAACGAGAGCCCGAGGCAATCGTCTCTTTATAAGAAAAACCCGGTTCACGAAAATGCACATGCACATCGCAAAAGCCGGGAAAAATACAATATTCATTATTTTCGGGGAGCAAATGAGAAAAAGAGGAAAAAACACCCTCGGTGTTAACATCGAACGTAGGATGCGTAGCAGACGAGATGAATTTGTGCTTGAACGTTGCAGACATACAGTACCTCTTTTTTACAAAAAACGCAAGATTTTACCCTTGCGTATTTATTTGAAAAATTATAACATACGACTCAAATATTGTCAATATGACATTTCGAACAAAAGCAACAGATTTTATCCGAAATGTCATATCATTTTTTTACATTAAAGCAGTTTTGCACGAAGTTCTTCGGGGGTGGACATACTTAAATATGCAGGAGCAATATCGAACACGGTCTTACAGCCCGATGCACCCTCTTTATTAAGGCGGTACGCCGCACGGGCATAGGCAACGATTACCGATGCAGTAAATTCGGGGTTGGAATCCAATTTTAAGCTATATTCGATAATATGGCTGTTTTCTGAATCAAAGCCCGTCTTTCCGCTTCTTATTACAAATCCGCCGTGAGGGATTCCGCCATGGTCACGTTTTAATTCCTCAAGCGTTATGAAATGAACCGTCGTATCGTAATCGGCAAAATAGTTGGGCATCGTTTTGATCTCATTTTCAATACGAGCCTTATCTGCGCCTTCTTCTGCAACGACGAAGCATTCACGGATATGTTTTTCTCTTGTTGTAAGTTCGGGATTGACTCCGCTTCTTACAGCATCAAGAGCACTGTCGACGGGAATTGTATACTGTTTTGCATCAAGAACGCCTTCGATACGTCTTATAGCATCGGAATGGCCTTGCGAAACACCCTTACCCCAGAAGGTATAGTCCTTGCCTTCGGGAAGGATCGCAGAGGCATACAAACGGTTAAGGGAGAACATACCGGGGTCCCAACCGCAGGAGATTATGCCGACCTTACCCGATTCTTTTGCAGATTCGTCTACGTTCGCAAAATGCTCGGGGATACGGGCGTGGGTATCAAAGCTGTCAACGACGTTAAAATATTTCACAAGCGCAGGAGTTTGAACGGGAAGGTCGGTCGCACTGCCACCGCAAAGTATCATAACGTCGATATCGTTTACAAGCTCGGGCGCTTTATCAACATGATAAACGGGAACGCCTTCGGTTCTTATTTTTAAAGTTTCAGGTGCACGGCGTGTGAATACCGCAGAAAGCTTTAAATCGGGATTTTGTCTTATTGCGGATTCGACACCCCTTCCAAGGTTGCCGTAGCCGTAAATACCAATACGTATACTCATTTTATAATTCCTCCGTAGGAGTTAAAAATAATTTAAGATATAATAACACAGCGGAATACGATTTTCAATAATTTAATGCAAATTTTTTAGTCGATAATCGTATATTCAAGCATTTCATAATGCAGTTTCGTGCCTATATCGACACCGAGAGGAAGAAGTGCAAGGGCAATAAAAAGTTCGTCGTCACTCGAGCCGTTTATTTCACGAAGATAGGCATATTCGCCCTCGATTTTTGTTACAACATAATCCTTTGGAATCATAGTTTACCTCTTTTTGTTTTATACAAAGACATTATACCACTTATACTCCCCTATTTCAATATAAATCTCCCCAAGAAGTCTAACGACTTCTTGAGGACCCCGACAAAAAACAGCCTGACGAGATTAAACGTCAGGCTGAAACGATTATTTTTTCTTTTTCTCGGAATTAAGTGCCATTTCTCCGTTAAGATACATAGCAAGAAGACCGAAGAGAACGAGAATTACAGATGCTTTGATGATATAAGGGAAGATCGTTTTATAGATGACCGTGCAAATCTCGGTTGCGGTCTCACCGCCGATTATCAGTGCCGCCATATATCCGAAGAAGGTCAAACCGCCGCCGAGAAGGCAGATAGTTACGCCGTAACCGAAGATGGTTTTCATTACGTTTGAAATTTTACTGCATATATTCTTCATAACAATCTCCTTACATTCCGAATATCGGGAGCCAGCCCATCAAAACGACAACTTCAAGAATAAACTGAGCAGCAACCCACCACAAATTGTTATTAAAGGTCTTTTTGAAGTCCGATTCCGCCAAAGTCATACCTGCATACATACCCAATCCGAGAGGCGGAGTTATACCGCACATTACGCCGCAGATACAAGGAAGCATTGCAGCGGCAAGGATAGGATCGCAGCCTGCATTTGCAAGAACCGTTATAAACATCGGGCCAAAGATTACGGTAAGAGAAGAACCGGGAACGACCATGCCCATAAAGCAGGTTATCAAACAGATCGCAACAACAGTTCCTAAATGTCCGAAGTTCCAAGCAGAGATTATTTCTCCCATTTCGCCTGCAACGTCGAGTTCACCGAAGAGGGAGCCTATCATATATCCGAATACGCAAACTGCGATAGAAGGAACGATGGTCTTAACGCTCTTTGCGAACATTTTGGACATACCGTTAAAGCCGACAAGCTTTTTATCCTTCGTAACAAGGCAGGTATAGATCGTTGCAATACCGCCGACGAAGAGAAGAACGGATTTCGAGAAATAGCCCGCACCGACTGCGCCGAGACGTTCGGTAAAGAAGCCGTCGGTGAGCGCATAGTCGAGGATAAAGGGAACGATGATTATAAAAGGAAGGAGCAAGCCTTTCCAACCGGTCTTGAGAGTTTCCTTAAAATCAGGAAGATCTTCTTTTGCCATAGGCTTGACCTTATAATACTTACAGAAAGCCCAAACCATAGACAATCTTTGGATAATAAACCAGAATGAAACACCCCAAAGGATCATCCAAAACTGACCGTTGGTCATACCGCTGTCGGGATAGAGCGCAAGGAACGCACCCAAAGCAGCAACGATGTTAGTAGAGGGAGGGATCATATTACCCATATAGCTTGAGTTGCTTTCGATATTAGCGGCAAGCTCGGGCGGGAATCCGGTACGTTTCATCAAAGGTATTGTTATAGCACCCGTTGCCATAACGTTGCCGGGACCGGAACCGGAAAGAGCACCCATAAACGCACTTGCGATTACGGAAGCATAGCCTGCGCCGCCGGTCACACGGCCGACAAGCGAAAGAATTATTGCGATACAGCTATCTATAATCTTTGTTTCGGTTAAGATTATCGACATTGCAATAAACGCAACCATAGTGTACAACAACGAGGTTGACAATGCATCGTCAATATAGGTCCAAACGTTACCCCAAGTACCCGTTATCGTAAGCAAAAGCAAAAAGCTCACGAGAACGCCTTCGTATATAGGACGTTTGAGAAGCGAGAACCATACTACGATAACAAGAAGCATGATTCCCAAATAGATAAGAGAAGAAGGCATACTATATTTCTCCTTTTTGGTATTTCTGCACGGTTATGATTTCGATAACCGACAAGTAATACTATATCACGTTTTTTTTATTTGTCAAGGGGTTGATTAAAAAAATATTTACTATTGCTTTTTTTATTACAATAGGGTAAAATCATACTGTTACAAAAAGGAGTGATCTACTTGAATTCACGTCAATTGCAATATGCGATATTATTATCGCAGGAGCTTAATTTCTCTACCGTTGCGGAAAAACTGAATATCACACAGCCTGCATTAAGCAAGCAGATACTTAATCTTGAAAGTGAATTGGGCGTCAAGCTTTTTGACAGAAGTTGTTCCCCTATCGCTTTGACTCCTGCAGGAGTTTATTTTATCAGAGAAGCTAAAGAGATCCTTTACAAAGAAGAACAGCTTGTTCGTTCGATGGAAAATTTCAAATCGGGCGACGCAGGCGAATTGGTCATCGGTATTACTCCGTTCCGCAGTTCATATCTTATAACCGACGTTATAAAAGAAGTTAAGAAGGCGTTCCCGAAGATCACCGTCAGACTTAACGAAGCAGGAAGTGAGATACTCCGAAAAGAAGTTGCCGAGGGGAAATATGATTTTGCTGTAGTAAACCTTCCTGTTGACGATTCTATCCTTGACGTTAAGACACTTGAATCCGACGAGCTTGTTTTGGCTGTTCCGAAGGCTATACAAACCAATTTCAATTCGAACAATGCGATCGATTTTGAAGAATGCAAGGATATTCCTTTTGTAGTCGTCGGCAAAACCCAGGAAATGCGACAGCTTTTTGATAAGCTTTGCGCATCGTCGCAATTTAACCCTATCATTGCGGCAGAAGTGGTTGGACTTACGACCGCATGGGAGGTTGCAAGCTCGGGCATCGGTGCTACGATACTGCCGAAGCAGTTTGTTGAACAAAAAAACAAAAACGGCGATATGATGACCTTTAAGATCAAAAACGACCATTATTTAAGACAGCCTGCTATCGTTACCAGAAAAGACCAATATATCTCCAACGCCGCTGAATATGCCATAAAGCTTTTAACGAAATAAACAAAAATACCGCTGAAAGGTTCAGCGGTATTTTTAATGTTATTAGTTGTTATAAGCCTTTGCGGAATCGCCGTAGCGCATCATTGCTTTTACAAGATCAACGAGAACGTAATCGGAGCTATCAAGTTTTGCTTCCGCATAAGATTCAATGCTGTAGCGAAGCGTATTACTTACGGCAACACCGTTCTTATATGCGGTCACATAAACTTCGTCGCTCATCTGTGCAACGCTCAAGCCTTCGAAGAAGACGTAATTGCCATACATATTAGTTTCGAAGCTTTCGGAACCGAGAATCCATTCTTCATTTCCGCTTGTTACCTTAACGGTAAGGCCTTCGAGCGAATCTGCTTCAAAACGGAAACGCATACCGACAGATTCCTTAAGGTTAAGTCCTGCACCCTTCCAAGTTACAGAAGGATTTGAAACGGTTGCATAATTAACGTCAAGAACGGAAGTGAGCGTTCTATCGGAAGATGCCCATGCTTTTTGAGCTGAAGTGAGGTCAGCATTGACGTAGGAATTTGTCTTATATCCCATATATTCCTGCGATTTTGCGCCGTAGTTGAGAAGGTCTACGATAAGAGTTCTTAATTTTGCATTGTCGCTATAATCAGCCAATGTATTATAGCAATAGTCCTTAATGCTGTAATCAATGGTTTCGCCGAGGCAAACTTCGCCATCTTTAGTAGCATAAAGAGTTGCAGTTATAGTATCGTTCATCAAATGAGGCGCGATATCGGGAAGGTCGAATACATATTCATCGCCAACGAGCGTATAGTCGGTCACGGTAGTTTTAACTCCGTTCATCTCAAATACAACGTAGGGGTTCGTGTATGACTTTCCGTCCAATTCGGTTTTGCTTGCTTTGAAGTTGACTGCAATATCGTCGGTTATGGTAAGGCTTGCGTTAGAGAATTCGAGTTCGTCGGAATGGTCGGGCATTCCGTTAGGAGTAGCGTAGATCTGGAGGGTTCTGCCCGTGCTGGTAATTGTAGAAGTATGAATTATCCAACCGTAATGAGTCTCGCCGTCCAATTCAAACTTGGAATAGAGCATTGTATTGCCATAGTTATCTTCTTCAATCTTTGTAACCTCGAAGATAGAAGACATGGGAAGCGTCCAAGTCGCATCATCATCGTCACGCTTTGCATAAACGCTTTTAGCACCCAACGGATTTATGTAAAGACCGAGGGTGGGGTTTGCACCGCTGTAATCAATTTCGGGAAGGTTGGAAACGGTTTCGTAGGGAAGAATACCGTAGCCTGCGATTTCATCGCTGTCAAGCGCATATTTCTTGAAGAATACGCCGTCACCGTCGTCTTCAACGGCAGTCTGGGAAGAAGTGTTACCTTCGATGGTATAAACGTAGGTATCATCGGAATACACAACAAGACCGATATGGCCTTCATCGAGAGGTTCCCAGCTAACAACAAAGAAAATCAAATCGCCGGGTTGGGGTTTATAGCTTGCTTGAGAAGGCGCCCACGAAGGAATATAATAATCAGCAAATCTATATCTGCCTTTATTATAGAGCATATTACTCCAGTGAGGAACATAACTTTCGCCCCAATAGGACTCACCGTCACGTGCCATATTAAGAGCATCACCGTCATCGTCTCCGCCGGTGAAATTATATATATACGTTCTTTCGCTAGTCGCTTTTGAAGTATACATAACCCAAGAACAGAAGGAAGCACACCATGCCAAACCGTTGACGTTTGTATATGCGCCGTATTCGGTGTAGTTGTTGCCACCACCGGTTACACCATCTTCGGCACCAGAGTATCCGCCTTCGAGATAGCCGACCTGAGACAAAGCAACCGCAACAGCGTCTCTTGCGCCGTCACCTGTAAGAGGAATGCGGTTCTTATTCACATAGTATTTTCCCCAAGTATAGTAGTCCGCCCAATATTTATTGGAAGTATAGTCTGAATTTTCAGGAACGGTATCCCACGTGAACGTATCCGCCGAAACAGTGATAGCCAAGGAAGAAAACGCAAGAATCATCGCCAAAGAAAGCGAAACGATCCTTTTGAAATTAGTTTTCATGAAAGTAGCCTCCTAATAGTAAGCATAAAACTTTAATATAAAGTATTTTTAACGTTTCGAACAATATCGAGATACAAGTCGATAGTTGCACCAATACGAATTCAGTATATAACATTCAAAGCTGTTTGTCAATAGTTCGTTTGGGCAAAAAAACACCGCCGAAATCAATCGACGGTGTTTTTACGGTTTGTAGTTATTACATTGTTACGAAAGCAAATTTTGCGATGAAGATAAGGGCAATAAGAGTTGCTATCAAATCGTTCTTCTTGAATTTGCCGGTGAAGAGAGTGATAAGAACGTATGCGATACAGCCTATACCTATACCGTTGGAGATAGAATAGGTGAGCGGCATCATAATGAGTGTGAGGAACGCAGGAACTGCACTTCTCATATCTTTCATATCGACGTTTGCAAAGTTCTTAAGCATAAGAACACCAACGAAGATGAGCGCAGGTGCGGTCGCACAGGAAGGGACGATGTTTGCAAGAGGTGTGAGGAACAAGCATACGAGGAAGCAAAGCGAGGTAACAAAGCTTGCAAAGCCAGTTCTTGCGCCTGCAGCAACGCCAGAAGCACATTCAACGAAGGTGGTGCAGGTGGAAGTGCCGATCGCAGCACCGGTAACGGTAGCAACGGAGTCACACATCATAGCTTTATTCATATCGATGGGGTCGCCGTTTTCGTCAAGCATACCTGCTTCGGTAGCAGCGCCGTAAAGAGTTCCTACGGTATCGAACATATCTACGATACAGAAGGAGATCACGAGAACGATCGCAGAGAAGATACCGCCGATATGTGCGCCGTTGAAGGCAAGATCCCAAGATTCACCCTTGAAGAGACCTGTGATACCTACCTCTCCGAAATCCTTGAACGCCTGACCGATAGAGGAAAGGTCAAACGTGGGAACCTGCCAGGTTGCTACGTAGTAAAGAACAGCAGAGGAAAGGACACCGATAAGAACGTTACCCTTTACGTTAAGTTTATTGAGAACAGCGATAATGATGAAACCAACAAAGGTTACTACTGCAGGAGCAACAGTTCTCCAAGCTTCGAGCGCAGTAACTCCTTCCTGAGAGAAAGCACCGTTGATGTCAACGAACTGAACGAAGGTATACTGATTTGCAGTAATAAGTCCTGCGTTTTTAAAGCCGATAAAAGCGATAAACAAGCCGATACCTGCAGGGATAGACTTCTTAAGGCATTCGGGCATTGCTTTTGCTATATATTCTCTTGCGCCCGTAACCGAAAGAATAAGGAATACGATACCGGAAAGGAATACGATTACCATACCCGAATGGTAACCGCCGATAAGGTCAACGCCTGCAAAATATGCACCCGAAATGAAGCAAGTGCAGAAGAAGGAGTTAAGACCCATACCGCACGCCTGAGCATACGGGAGTTTTGCATAAAATGCATAAAGCATCGTGCCTATGAAAGCGATCAAGACAGACGCAATGAAAACGGAGTTCCAAATTTTGCCAAGAGCAACGGGATCTGCACCGAGACCTGCAAGCCAGCCGTTTGAGCCTTCAGCGGCAACCTGAGCAGGGTTGACGAAGATAATGTACGCCATTGCAAAAAAGGTCGTTAGACCGCCGACGATCTCTTTACGGTAGTTAGAGCCACGTTCGGTGATCTTAAAAAACTTGTCCATAAATTTCCTCCTATATAAAAAATATACGCATATTATACATCGTTAAATAATAAAATGCAATATTTTTTATCATTTTGGTGCAATATATATTAATTTATTGGTTTTTTCTTGACATATATTGAAAAGCAATTTAAAATATACAAAGAACGAATTCGGAACGCAGGAGATTTGAAATGAAAAAATCATACACACTTAACGTTGCAGGAGTTCAAAGAGAACTTCCCCTCTGCCCTCTCAACGACGAGCTTTCTATTGCAGCTTTCGTTATTTTCGGCGACGTAGAGCTTACCAGTGCTTGCGCAAGAGAGCTTTTGAAGATTGCGCCCGAGCACGACGTGATGATAACCTCTGAAAGCAAGGGTATTCCGCTTATCTTCGAGATGGCACGTCAGGCAGGCGTTAACAGATATATTCTCGCAAGAAAGATGCAAAAACTTTATATGAGCGATACTTTTGCTTGCGAAGTGAACTCTATCACCACCGCCAAGAAGCAGACACTTTACCTTGACGGCAAGGATGCAGAATTTATGAACGGAAAGAGAGTTCTTATCGTTGATGACGTTATAAGTACGGGAGATTCTCTCCGTGCTATTGAGGAATTGGTCAAACGTGCAGGCGGAAATATCGTCGGTAAAATGGCTATCCTTGCGGAAGGCGATGCCAAGGACAGAGAAGACATCAAATATCTTGAAGTCCTTCCCCTTTTCAAAGCCGACGGTACGGCGCTTTAACAATAAATACAAAGCAGGCACAAAAGAGGTCCCTTCCCTTTTGTGCCTTTTTTTATAATTGTTTATCGTCGGTTGCAGGGTTATTCAAAAGATTACCGTTTTCATCAAAACGGGAGCCGTGGCAGGGACAATCCCAGGAATGTTCTGCGGAATTATATTTTAATGCACAGCCAAGATGAGGGCATCTTGGTACGGTTGGGGTTAAAATACCTAAAATTGATTCGAATGCATTGACCGCTAATTGAGGTCTTATAACCGTTCTTGACGGTGAGAAAACCGGAGCATATTTATTTTCTTTTCCCTGTACGAGATCCGAAAGTATCATAGCAGACAGCATTGACGACGACATACCCCATTTATTAAATCCCGTTGCGACGAACAAGTTTGGGGTGTTTCTTGAATATTGGCCGATATAAGGAACACCGTCCAACGACATACAGTCCTGCGTTGCCCATTTATTAACTATTTTTGCCGTTGGGTAATGCTTGCGTGCAAATTCCATGAGTTCTTTCCAGTTACCTCCTTGTTTGCCAGTGCGGTGACCGCCTCCGCCGAGCAAGAGCAGATTTTTATAGTTACGAAAGGAAAGCCCCTTATCGCTTTCGTCAACGTACATTCCCTCAACGTTATTTGCATTTTCAAGCGCAATAACGTAGGAACGGTGCTGATAGAGCTTTAAAAAATACAAACCGTG
The DNA here is from genome assembly GCA_045536935.1 of Eubacteriales bacterium. GTDB lineage: Bacteria > Bacillota > Clostridia > Oscillospirales > CAG-382 > Coliplasma. Next base: position 55,223 of record JAZSOO010000005.1, read on the forward strand.
TTTATTTATCATCGGGAAATGCGTTGCTATAATTATTCTATTGCAATCGATCTCGCCGTGATTGGTTATTGCTTTATTTGGCAGAAGTTCTAAAACCTTTGTGTTTTCATATATGGGAAGCTCTTTTGATATTTCATACAAAAATTTTAACGGGTTGAACTGTGCTTGGTTCTTTACGGACACCGCCGCCGCAATTTCAAACGGAAGGTTGATTTTTCTATAAAATTCGGTTTGTATACCGAGCGCTTTTAATGCCAAGTATTCTTTTTTGATTTTTGCTTCATCTTCAAGCGAATAAACGAAAGAATCCTTATATTCAAAATCACATTCAATATTTGCGCACAGCTCTGCATATTTATCGCAAGCGTCCTTTTGTGCTTTATAATAAAGCCGTGCAGTATTCGCCCCAAAGCGGTTTATGAGTTTATTGTATAATAAACCGTGCTGAAGGGTTATTTTTGCGGTTGTGTTTTCGGTCACACCGTTGCAAATCGACTTTTCTTCGACCAAAAGGCAATCCACGCCCGATTTTTTAAGCATATACGCACACAGTATCCCTGCAATTCCGCCTCCGATGATAAGCACATCGGTCTTTATATCTTTGTTGAGTTTCGGGAAAGTCGGTTTATTAGAATTTTCCGTCCAAATTGAATTCACATTATCACATCCTTTGGTTTATTATACCTTGAATATGATAAGATATACAATCACCCCGACAATCACCCCGACAATCACCCCAAAAAGAACCGCCGAGATTTTTTCTCGGCGGTGCGTTATTTAATACATCAAGGATTCGGTATTATCCTCTGAATATTCTATTTCTTCGGAAATTATACTTGCAAGCACGGCAATCTCCTGCAATGACTCTGCCTTTTGTGAACTCATAAGCGAAGCCAAGAGTCTTTCGCAGAACAGGCAAAATGCTAACCGAGAGCAAAAATCTTCTTCATCAAAGGCTTCCGTACAATGGCGGTAGATAAAATAAGCCAAGGCTCTTTCCAAATACTCGTCTTTACCGTTAGGACGTGTTTGCGATGAATAGGTCATAAATAATTCTTTATGAGTATTATCAAGGTATTCCAAAGAATCGATTATTTTCAGCCATTCGCTGTCATCGCCGACGTTAATTCCGTATTCACGGTAGATTCGCTCGAGCTTTGTTTTGTAATCAATATTTTCATCACGCAATGTTTTATATAGCTTGGTGCGTTCGGAAATGCCGTCCAAAGCAATTACATCTTCATCGGCAGTAAGCTCTCCGATCTCTTCAAAGACATCGTAATTCGGAGAAGAAAGAATTATCCTTGCAGCTTCACGGCAGGACATACCAAGTCCAACCTCGGCAATTCTTGTATAGTTATAAAACCTTGGGTGTTCTCGGCAGATATCGCAAAGGTAATCCTCGCCTACGTTTAGAATGATCTTACACAATCCGTTTTCATTAAGGTGCGGACATCTGTCGTGTGCACAAAGCTTGAAATGCGGTGTTTCCTGCAAAGAAATGCTGTTTATGATATTTGGAGCATAGCTGTTCTTTAGATTTTTATATTTTTCGAAGGTCGATTCATCAATATCAATTTCCCAACCGATACAACAGCTATGTTCGCATTTATCCGCAATGCATATAAAGTTTTTATAATATTCGGGTGCGTAAAGTTTCATTTTTTACTTCTTATCAAAAAGTGCTCTGCGTTCGGTTGAGTGGCGCATCATCTTTCTCATTCCGTCAATATCCTCGGATTTGAGCATACTTCTCAATTCGTTGAATTTTGCCGTGAACAGATCCATTTGTTCAAGCAAAATATCCTTGTTGGCTACGAAAAGCTCGCTCCACATCAAATCGTTGATGCGTGCGATTCTTGTAAGGTCTCGGAACGAGTCGCCCGTGAACTTTTCCATATCTTCTTTATCGTTACACGTCATAAGAGTTACGGCGATACAGTGAGTGAGCTGAGAAAGGAAGCCTATCATTTCGTCATGCTCCTCGGGCGAGAGTTTGGTCACGTTTGAAAAACCGAGCAGTCTGCCAAGCTCCATACAGGTCTGTATCGCTTCGGGAGTGTTTTTATCGGTGGGAGTTACAATATAGTTTGCACCGATGAACATTTTGTCCGTGCTGTTTTCAACACCCGAGACCTCACGGCCTGCCATAGGGTGTGCCGCAATAAATTCCACGTCGGGACGAAGCATATTTTGGATATTATACACGATACTTCCCTTAACACCGGTTACGTCGGTAATGAGCGCTCCGCTTTTGAAAAGACTTTGATTCTGTTCTATCCATTCAACGAACACGTGCGGATACAGTGCAAAGATAACAAGGTCTGCACTGCCGATAATCTCTTCATCGATCTCGGTTGAGCCCTCGTCGATCATGCCCTCTCTTATGGCATAGTCTATCGAGCTTTGGTCGAGAGTAATTGCGCTGATATGAAAACCGAAACGTTTTAACACCTTTGCATAGCTTCCGCCCAAAAGACCGAGCCCGACAATTAATATTTTCTTACTTACGTCAACTATCATAATAATTCCACTTCTGCTTTAAGCTGTTTTATATCCTCAAAAAACGACGGATAGCTTTTTCTTACGGCTTCTATACCCTCTATCGTACCGCCGATCTTTGAAAGGACAACCGACAATGACATTACGATACGGTGGTCGTTGTGTCCGTTGAGTGCCAACCCTTTATATTGAAGGTTTTGCTTTGGTACGGTTATTGTATTATCTCCGAAAATCAATCCGCCACCGAGCTTTGAAAGCTCTTCGTGCATTGCAAGACCTCTGTCGCTTTCCTTTGCTTTTAATCGGTCTGTGCCTATGAAGGTAGCACCGTTTTTCATTGCCGAAAGAGCAAACAATATCGGCCCGAGGTCGGGACAATCGGAGATATCAAGCGTTGGTGTGCCGTTTGAGATTTGGTCGAAATAATCCGAATACACTCTGTCACCCTGCAGGCTGTCTGATTTCAGGTTTCCTATCCGAATATCCGAGCCGAGATGATTGAATGCATCGAGGAATGCGGCATTGGAATAATCTCCCTCGATCTTGCCCGAAAAGGAGTTCATCTTTGAAGGTTTTATATCAATTCTGTATTCGTCGGCAAACGATACTTCCGCACCGAAAGATCTGAGGGCAGATATTGTCAAATCAATATACGATCTGCTCTCAAAGGGCGGAAGAATCTCTATTGATGAATCTTTATTCAAATATACAAGAGCAAAGATAAGTCCCGTAATAAACTGACTGCTTATATCTCCCCGTACCTTATATGAACCGCTGTCAAGATTTCCGCAAAGTGTTACGGAAGTTTTGTCTTTGGTAAAAGCAAAGCCTTTTTCTTGGCAAAGAGCTTCATATACGTCAAGCGGTCGTTCGAGAAGCCTTTCACTGCCCTTAAGGACAACGGTTTTGCCCAAGCACAAGGCAAGAGGAATGAAAAAGCGAAGAGTGCTTCCGCTTTCTCTGCATTCCAATATCGGAGCATCAGACTGCATAAATCCTTGCGGATCTACTGTCACCTTGTCCTCATCGACGGTTATATTTGCCCCCAATGCTTTAAGGCAATCGATACTTGCAAGAATATCCTCGCTGTAATCAACGCCCGAAAGAACACATTTATTCCCCGACAAAGCCGCACCGATAAGGTATCTGTGCGCCATACTTTTGGAAGGCGGTGCAGATATTGTTCCTTTCAATATGCTTGGCTTGAATATTGCTGTCATCTTATTTTTCCTCGATAAGAAAATCTATTGCTTCAAGGTATCCGTCGGTGCCGTGTCCTGTTATAGTCTTAACGCAAGCAAGGCGAACGTAGCTTATCTGACGGAAATCCTCACGTTCCTCTACTTTCGAGATATGAACCTCAACAGTCGGGATATTGACAGATTTTACGGCATCAAGAATTGCGATGCTCGTATGGGTATAGGCACCCGGATTTATAACGATACCGTCGGCAGAACCGTATGCACCTTGAATCTTATCCACAAGGTCGCCTTCGTGGTTGGATTGGAACAGCTCAACGTCTATATTCTTCTGCTTGCAATGGTTTTCTATTTTTGCCACAAGGTCGGCATAGGTTTCTTTTCCGTAATGGTCGGGTTCACGAATGCCGAGCATATTCAGGTTTGGTCCGTTTATGACAAGTATCTTCACGCTATCTGCTCCGTTCTTTTTGCTAAAATGTATTCCGCTTCCGCATCGGGCGTTTCCATATCGGGAACGGTTACGTCGGCGGTCGATCTATAGATATTAATTCTTTCGTTATATAGCTTTATGAGCTTATCTTCGGTATTTGAAAGCGGTCTGTCAATTGTTGCACAAAGCCTTGACGGTCGTGCATCGATGAAGAACAGCTTGCCGTTGCGTTTTAGGCTTCTGACGTTTTCTTCTCTTAAAACCGCACCGCCGCCCGTGGATATGACCTTGCAGTTTTTTGAGGATACGTCACGGATGACCTCGGTTTCTAAATTTCGGAAGTAGGTTTCGCCTTTTGTTTCAATAAGCTCTTTTATACTGCATCCGCAACGCTTTTCTATTTCGGTATCGGTGTCGATAAACTCAAATCCGTCAAGATTTAAAAGCTTGCCCACCGTGCTTTTTCCGCTTCCGGGCATTCCGGTAAGTACTATATTCTCCTTTGATGCAAGAACCGATGCAAACACCTTGTCGGCAACGGTCTTTTCGATTTTGGTATCGAGAAATCTCTCTACCGCAACCACCGCCTGCATTACGAGCATATAAAGTCCGCCTTCTGCCTTGATCCCTCTTGCCTTTGCATCTAAAACAAGATTTGTGCAGAGGGGGTTATAAACCACGTCGATTACGCCCTCGAGGAGAGAAAACGAAGAAATATCTATAGGCTTCGATTCGCAATCGGGATACATTCCCGACGGTGTGGTATTTATGATAACGTTGGCATCGGAATGCAACGTTACGGCTTCTTCATAGGTTATATGTTCGTCGGTCTTTCGTCTGCTGACCGTTAATATCTGCGAAGCACCCATATCGGTTGCAACGACAAAAGCCGTTTTGCTTGTTCCGCCCGTACCGAGAATGAGAACCTTTTTATCTTTAAGGTCGATACCCACCCTCTCGATGAGAGCCTTCATTCCGTAATAATCGGTATTATAACCGTAAAGACTGCCGTTACGGTTTACTACGGTGTTAACTGCTCCGATACGCTTTGCGATGTCACTTACCGAATTTAGATACGGTATGACCGTCTGCTTATAAGGAATGGTCACGTTTATTGCTTCAAATTCCTTTTTCTCAAAGAACGGCTGTATTTCTTCCTCTGCAAGCTCGATAAGCTCGTATTTATAATCGGCAAGCTGAGAATGAATTTCCTTTGAAAAGCTATGAGTGAGCTTCTTGCCGATACATCCGTATTTTTTCATTTTATTTCATCCAATCCGTGCCGAATCTCATTGAAAGCATATCGCACATTACAATTGCAGAGGCAGCATCCTGCACCACTCTTGCTCTGTGTACGATTGCGGGGTCGTGTCTTCCCTTTCCTTCTATGGTAGTTTCGGTCATTGTTTTGAAATCTATCGTAGATTGCGGTTTGAATATCGTAGGTGTCGGTTTGATTGCGGTACGGAAGATTATGGGCATACCGTTGGTGATGCCTCCGTTGATACCGCCGTTATTGTTGGTTGTTGTGATGACCTTACCGTTATTCATACGCATAGGGTCGTTTGCTATACTGCCACGCATATCGGCAATCGCAAAGCCTGCGCCGAATTCGATTCCCTTCACCGCAGGGATAGAAAACATCATATGCGAAAGCATACCTTCTACAGAATCGAACCAAGGCTCGCCAACGCCTTCGGGTACACCGATGATTGCGGTTTCGAGGATACCGCCCACGCTGTCGCCGTTGGAGGAAGCTTTGACGATAGCTTCTTTCATTTTTTCTCCGATATTATCGTCAAGCACCGCAAAGGTTTTTGCGTTTACCGTGTTTATATCTGCCGACAAATCATTAAATTCCCTATCCGAAACACCTGCACATTTTTTAACGTGTGTTCCGATATAGATTCCCTTTTGCTCCAACGCATATTTACATATTGCACCTGCGGCGACAAGTGCGGCAGTTATTCTTCCGCTGAAATGTCCTCCTCCACGTGAATCCTGATAGCCGTGATATTTACATTCTGCGGTATAGTCTGCATGGGACGGACGGGCAACGGTTTTCATTTCCGAGTAATCGCCGCTTTTGACGTTTTCGTTGGGGATAAGGATAGTTATGGGTGTTCCTGTGGTTTTATTGTTTATCACACCGCTGACGATCTTATATTCGTCTTTTTCTTGTCTTGGCGTAGATATATCTCCGTTGGGACGGCGAAGTGTGAGAAGATGGGCGATATAGTCGTGGTTGATTTCTATTCCGGGCGCAATTCCGTCGATGACCGCACCGATATATTCTCCGTGGCTTTCTCCGAACAAAGTTACTGCTACGCTGTTTCCGAACGTATTTTTCATTCTGATAACCCTTCCAAAACTTTTTTTGCCGTTTCGATCACTTCAAGGCATCCTGTTGTTTTCATTTCAAAACTACCTATTTCGTTTACCGTTGTTACGGTCACGCTATCGCCGTTTGCCTTCTTATCATGGAATGCGGCTTTTGTGATCTTATCCCAATCGTAATTTATTTTACGATATAAATTGCACTTTTTCAAGACCTTGATCACTCTCGGTCGAATTGCTTCTCCGCACATAGGAAGCATTCCGAGCGCAACGCATTCTCCGTGATAGAGCTCGCTCATTCCCTCACTGCTCTCTATACCGTGTCCTACGGTATGGCCGAAGTTGAGTATCTTGCGAAGTCCAGATTCCTTTTCATCCTGCTCGACCACATCTTTTTTGATTTTGAGCGAACGAACGATTATTTCATCTATATTGTCCTCAATATCCTTATTTTCGAAAATGCCAAAAAGCTCTTTATCGGAGGTAAGCGCCATTTTGACAGCTTCGGCAAGGCCGTTTGAGAGCTGTCTTTCGGGAAGAGTTTTCAAAAGATCGGGGTCGATAAGAACCTTTTTGGGTTGATAGAACGCACCCACGATATTTTTAACTCCGCCGAAATTAATTGCGGTCTTTCCGCCTATCGAGGAATCTATTTGAGAAAGAAGCGTTGTGGGTATATTGTAAAAATCTATACCACGCATATATGCAGATGCCGCAAATCCCGAAATATCTCCGACAACACCGCCGCCGATTGCAACAACACAATCCTTGCGTGAAAAGCCGTTATCAAGCATAGTTTGAAGCAGTTTTCCGAACGTTTCCATACTTTTTGATGCTTCGCCCTGCTCTATTTTGCAGATAACGGCATTTTTACTTTGTTCTGCAACCGTCACGGCATATTCCTCGGGAACGCCCGAATCGGTTACTATAAGTACGTTTCTATTTAAATTTAATTGTGTTTTTGCATTTGAAAGGATACCTCTTTCTACGATTATGTCGTAGCTATCCTCGCCCAAATTCATACGAATCGTCATTTTTTCACCTATATTTCGGTATGAGGTGCGAAAGCACCTGCTACTTTAACTATATCACAGACCTTATTTAAATCTTCAAGCATTTTTTGTCCGTTGTCGCTGTTAACCGTGCCGTCGATCTCAATATAGAAATAGTACTGCCAAGAATGTTTTTTCATCGGTCTGCTGCGTAATGCTGTCATATTGTATCCGTATTGACCGATTATGCTGACCGCATTCGCAAGCGAACCTGCTTCGTGCTTGACCGTCAACATCAAAACAGTGTTTGAAAGTGTTGAGTCTTTTGCACTCACTTTTGAAAGAACCGCAAATCGTGTTGTATTTTCTCCGCTTTTGTTGATATTTGCTTCAAGCACCTTCAAACCGAAGATCTCTGCAGTCTCCATACTTGCAATTGCACCGAGAGATCTATCGTTTGCCTCTGCAACAGTTTTTGCGGCAAGAGCAGTATTGTTGGACTCTTCAGCTTCAAACCCACGCATTTCAATATAATCGTGACACTGGCTTAGTGCCTGCGGATGACTTGTTACCTTTTTAATATCTTCTACCGTCGCACCTTGAACGCCAAGAAGATTTTGGTGGATCTCCAGCTCGTATATTCCGTTAATGAAAAGCTCGCCCGAGAAGATAAGGTCCATCGTCTGCCCTACTTCGCCTGCATAGCTGTTTTCAATGGGGAGCACCGCTACGTCGCTTTCACCCTTGACGACAGAATCGTAAGCCGCCTTGAAATCACCGTAGGAAACACGGTTTCCGTTTGGGAATATCCGTCCTGCGGCAATATGTGCAAAAGCTCCCTCCACACCGCTGTAAGCGACCTTCAAACCGTTTTGCAAACGGTGTTGATATGCACGGGAAATGGACATTATATTTTTGAGAAAATCGATATAATATCCCTTTAATATTTCATCTTCGACGTATGCGGAATTCCGCTCTATGACTTCTTTTTCACGTTTTTCGTCGAGAATCGGAAGTCCGTATTCCTTTTTATGCTCATAGACCGTTTCGGCGGCTTTCATACGTTCAACAAACAGCTTCGCCATTTGCTCGTCCACCGAATTTATGATCTTTCTTGCTTCTTCCAATTTATTTGACATTCTTTTCACCTTTAAAGCTTTTCTGCGATATCGAAAATAAGTCTTTCTGTCTTTTCCCAGCCAAGGCAGGGGTCGGTGATGGATTTACCAAAGATATGTTCTTCTGCCTTGCAAGCGCCGTCTTCAAGATAGCTTTCGATCATCAAGCCTTTGACAAGACGTTTGATATCCGCATTTTGATTACGGCTGTGAACGATATCCTTTGCGATACGGACCTGTTCGAGATATTTCTTGCCCGAATTGTTGTGGTTTGTATCAACGATAACCGAAGGATTTGTAAGGTTGGATCTTTCGTAAAGCTCTTCAACTCTGAGCAAGTCTTCGTAATGATAGTTAGATATGCTTCTGCCTGCATAGTCGAGGTAACCACGCAAAATTGCGTGTGCATAGGGGTTGCCGTCGCTGGTGACTTCCCAACCACGGTAGATGAAGGTATGGCTTGACTGTGCGGCTACGATGGAGTTCATCATAACGCTTAGGTCACCGCCGGTGGGGTTCTTCATACCAACGGGTGCGCCTATACCGCTTGCGGTAAGTCTATGCTGTTGGTTTTCGACCGAACGTGCGCCGATGGCAACGTAGGAAAGCAGATCGGAAAGGTAACGGTAATTTTCGGGATACAGCATTTCGTCGGCACAGGAAAAATCATAATCACGAAGTGCCGCCAAATGAAGCTCACGAATGGCTACAATACCTTTATACATATCGGGTTTTGCTTCAGGGTCGGGTTGATGAAGCATACCCTTATATCCCTGTCCCGTGGTTCTCGGCTTGTTAGTATAGATACGGGGGATAATGATTATCTTATCGGATACCTGCTCTTCGATTCTGCGAAGGCGTGATATATATTCAAGCACGGGTTCGCTATGGTCTGCAGAGCAGGGTCCTACCACGAGTATAAATTTATCTAAACTGCCGTCAAACACCGCACGTATACTTGCGTCACGTTCTGCCTTGACCTGCTCCATACGCTCGGTTAGCGGATATTCTTTTTTGACTTCTTTGGGAATGGGGAGTTTTCTGTGGAAATTCATTTGCATGATCTTGTACCTCTTTTTATGCAGGATCGCTTTGAAAAATAAAAAATCCGCACCAATATGCCTTAAAAGCATAACGAATGCGGACTGACCGTTTTATTTACCTCAAAGCGTTTATGCTTTGGTAATCACATAAGACAGGCAGCCCTTTTTAAAATAATAAAAGTAAAACTTGTTGTTCATCATTTTAACTGCCTCCTTTGTGATTTATTGTTGAGCATTATATCACGTTAAAATAGTAAAGTCAAGAGATTTTTTTAACAAATATCTTTTTTATTGAATTGACGAGGGGGATTGTATGAAAAATACGACAAGGTTGAATGGCTTAACTGATGGGTTCTCGATATAAGTGTAAAGAATTGGTACGGGATAGACAAAGAAGGAGTTTCAAATGACGAAACTCCTTCTTTTTTATTCAGTTTGTAATGATAGAATAATTACAATTCTCACATTGTGAGTTCGATTGAGCATTCAACAAACCACAAACAGGGCAGGCAACCTTTTCCTTTTTGTCTTCCGGAATCTTCACATAAATATCGGTGCCATATAAGTGAAAGACACGGTCGCCCTGCTTGAAAATTTCATCATAATTATTATCGTTTGACGGCGGTGCAGAACTTATTGTTCTTTTAAGATTCTTGCCATCGGCAGTCTTAATGGAAATCTCCATCGTAATTATAGAATAAAAACCTCTGTATGATGCAGTTTTGGAATTCACCGTCGATTGTCTTTTGCCTGTCGCTCTGCTATTGTATCCGGTGGTTACGGTTACCTTTTCAATAGTACCAAAAAAGGTTCTATCGATAAGTTTCATCGGCACACCCGTGATAAAGCATATAATAAATACTAGTGCGATACATATAAATTCTTTTATACGATACAAAGAATCTTCAGGATCAAAAACTTGATCGCCGAATAATATCAAACCAGCAAAGAGAATAGCCAATAAAATAATCCAAGAGCATAACCTAACCAATAAATATTTTCTTGCATATTTCTTTAAATCATCAGGAATATAATTATTCATTTCGATACCACATTTCTTATTTGTAAGGTTTGTCATCTTTCGTACAAAAACATTATACAACTGTTTCCATTACTTTTCAATAGAGAAATCCTGTACGTAAAATCAAGCAAAAAATTTTTATGAAGTATCGGCTAACGCCGATGTGAAGTTATGCCCACGGCATAGTAAAGTATTGCGCTATCACGCAAAATGAAGTTAAGTGCGCCCTAATTTCCGCAGAAAGTTCACTGTCCGCAGGACAACTTAACTTGCGAAGCAAACTTCATGCGCCGAAAGACGCACTTAGTTGAAAAAAGCACTTCTTTCGAAGTGCTTTTTTTCTTGGCTTACACTACAAAAATAGAAACCGCTAAAAGGCTTGATTTTAGTGAAGTATCAGCTGTGCCGATGTGAAGTTATGGCTTGCGCCATAGTGAAGTTTTGTGCTTCGCACAAAGTGAAGTTAAGTGCGCCCTGATTTCCGCAGAAACTTCACTGTCCACAGGACAACTTAACTTGCGAAGCAAACTTCACACGCCGAAAGACGCACTTAGTTGAAAAAAGCACTTCGAAAGAAGTGCTTTTTTCTGGCAGGGGCACTAGGACTTGCCCGACTGCGGTCGGAGCGGTGCGCGATCTGACAGTCCCCCGGACTGTCATTCAACATGCGCCCTTCAAGTCCTAGCCAAAAACACCCAAACTTCAACAAAAAATAACGGAGAGGAAACATCCTCTCCGTTATTTTTGGCAGGGGCACTAGGACTTGAACCCAGGACCAACGGTTTTGGAGACCGCGACTCTACCAACTGAGCTATACCCCTATATACAAAAACATTGAATAGATATTCAATGTTTCTGTTGGTGCACCTTCGGGGACTCGAACCCAGGACCCACTGATTAAGAGTCAGTTGCTCTACCAACTGAGCTAAAGGTGCATATTATTGAATTGAAGTGGTGGGCCTTCAGGGACTCGAACCCCGGACCGACCGGTTATGAGCCGGTTGCTCTAACCAACTGAGCTAAAGGCCCGTAATGGAATCATCCCCCATTTAAGGGGGATTTATCCAACATATTAAGATGTCAGCATCGACCTATCTTCCCAGGCCGTCTCCAGCCAAGTATTGTGAGCACAGACGAGCTTAACTTCCGTGTTCGGAATGGGAACGGGTGGACCCTCGCTGTTAAAGACACTGACTCTGCCGATGTTATTACACCGACCTATGCGTGATGATTGAAAGTGAAT
>JAZSOO010000013.1:0-2614 GCA_045536935.1 Eubacteriales bacterium
ATGGTATTATCAATGACCAACCTTATGACGCACGGCGGAACAATTTGTCCTATGCCGTACTTCTCGCCTAAATCGTCACTCGCTTGTATTAACGACGAAAAAATAACTTGTTTTAACGGTGTGCCGACAATGTTTATAGCAATGTTCAATCACGCCGACTTTGCGAAAACAGATTTTTCGCATATTAGAACGGGTATTATGGCAGGCGCAAACTGCCCTGCAGACCTAATGCGTCGTGCTGCCGTAGAAATGAATATGCGAGAGATAATTTCGGTTTACGGACAGACCGAGGCTTCTCCCGGATGCACTATGGGCGAGGTCAACGAAGACCTCGATCACCGTGTTGAAACTGTAGGCAGTGCATTCCCCGGTATCGAATGTAAGATTATCGACCCCGAGACCGGCGATGAACTTCCCGACGGCGAAAGCGGTGAATTTGTCGCACGTGGCTTCAATATTATGAAGGGCTATTATAAAATGCCCGAAGCCACCGCACAGGCGATAGATTCAGAGGGTTGGTTGCATTCCGGTGATATATGCTGCCGTACTCCTGATGGATATTATAAGGTCACGGGAAGACTTAAGGATATGATCATCAGAGGCGGCGAAAACCTCTATCCCCGTGAAATCGAAGAATTTTATCTTACAAATCTCAAAATCCCTGACGTTCAGGTCGTCGGCGTTGCCGATGAAAGATACGGCGAGGAATGTTGTGCGTGGGTGATTCTCCAAAAAGGCGAAACCGCCGATGAAAATGAAATGAAGGAATACGGAAACGCATCGATCGCAAGACATAAGGTTCCGAGATATTTCATTTTCGTAAACGAATTTCCTATGAATGCCGCAGGTAAGATACTCAAATATAAGATGCGTGACGAATCCATCGAAATGCTCGGGTTAAAGAAATAAGGTATTATAATGTATTTTGATGATTTAAAAGTTGGTATGACGGTAGACATCGCTCCTGCCGTTATAGCAAAAGAAAAGATGTTGGCTTTTGCGCACGATTATGATAATATTCCTCTCCATACCGATGAGGAATATGCAAGATCAACACCCTTTGGGAAATTGATAGCGCCCGGAGTAATGTCGTTTATGTCGGTTTGGGCAAAGTATTTGGAGGTGGACTTTTTCGGCGAGGAATTACTTGCAGGGAAATCAACCAAGATCGAATGGCTCAAGCCCGTATATGCGGAAGATGTGTTGACAGGAAAAGCAACTATAACGAATCTTGCAAAACGAAACTCCAAAAACGGTCTTGCTGAAGTTACTATAGACGTTTTCAACCAAAACGGCGATATCGTTTTGAAAGACGTAACCGAAGCTATCGTTAAGTGCAAGATTTAAAACAAAAAAAGGAACTCAACGAGTTCCTTTTTTGTATTAACAAATCAACCCCAAAGATTATCAGGATAAGTGCCGTCTTCGGTCGAACGCTTAATGTGCTCAACAACGGTAGCTCTGTCTTCCTTATAAGTAACACCGTACCATCTTGCGTCGGTGCGAAGAACCTTTGCGTCTTTACCGCTTGCTTTAAGATACTTCTTAACAGCTTCGGGGAGATAAAACTCTTTCTTCATCTCGTCGCCGCCGCTTTCAAGAAACTCAATAAGACTCTTTTGAGCATATCCAAAGAATTCTTCGGGCAATCCCCAACAGTTCATAGAAACTATGGTGTCTTCGGGGATCTCATTCCATTCTTCGTTTTCAAAATATGCCGTGTTGCCGTTTTCAAGACGCATTATCTTTGTGCGCTCGGTAATATCGGAAAGCATACCGCTTTTGTCAACCTTGCATTCACCTCTCGAAACGTGTCCGTTTTCGGTAAGAGTGTTTTTGAGAACGAAACCTGCCATACAGCAAGCGTTTCCGTTGTTTGCGTTCATATAATCCGCAATGATCTTAAAGCTTTCACGTCCGTAAAAGTCATCTGCGTTAACTGCCGCAAAAGGACCTTTAATTTCGTCACGTGCAGCGAGTACAGCGTGCGCCGTGCCCCATTGCTTCGTGCGTCCCTCGGGAACCGAATATCCTTCGGGAAGGTCGTCAAGCTTTTGGAAACAGTATGCGGTTTCGATCTTAGAACCGATCCTGTTTCCGACCGTTTCTTTAAAGATGTCAAGGTTTTCTTCCTTTATAACGAATACAACCTTGTCAAAACCTGCGCACATCGCATCGTAAACGGTATAGTCAAGAATAAATTCGCCGTGAGGTCCGATAGGGTCAAGCTGTTTCAATCCGCCGTATCTGCTGCCCATTCCTGCAGCCATAACCAATAAAGTCATACTTCATAACCTTTCGAAACGTATTTACATTATATATTATATAATAACATATTTCGACAGTTTTGTAAAGGTTATTTTTATTTTCCCTAAATATCGTCAAAAAAACAAAAAAGAAAAACTTTTTCGACGAATTCAAATCCTCGGAATGCTTGTGCCGCAAGGGGTTTCGGGAACGAGATAAAAAAATCCAAAAAAATTCAAAAAAAGTTGAAAAAAGGTATTGACAAAGAGATTGTGTTATGATAGAATAGCCAAGCTGTCCTCGAGAGAGACGGCACGAACGGACATTGAAAATTGAACAACAAGTGTACTACAAAGCATTAATGTGA
>JAZSOO010000010.1:0-52577 GCA_045536935.1 Eubacteriales bacterium
GCAGTTTTCGTATACGACTTTGATAGGTTTGATGAAAACGATATACTTCCTATGTTTGCAGAATATAACATCACTACTTTCTACGCTCCAAGTCGGAGGCCAAGCGGTCTTAGGAAGACAAACCAAATGATCAACTCCTTGGCTCACAGAACGACATGGCTACGATCCGACTTGCAGTTTTCGTATACGACTTTGATAGGTTTGATGAAAACGATATACTTCCTATGTTTGCAGAATATAACATCACTACTTTCTGTGCTCCACCCACAATGCTCCGTATGCTTATACGTGGCGACCTTTCTAAATTTGATTTGTCGTCAATCCACCACATGACGACTGCGGGCGAAGCGCTTAACCCCGAAGTATTCAAGCTGTTCTATAACGCAACAGGTCTTAAACTTATGGAAGCCTTCGGTCAGACCGAAACGACTCTTACCGTCGGTAACCTTGTCGGTCACGAGCCTAAGCCCGGCTCTATGGGTAAACCCAGCCCCGCTTACGACGTTGATATCGTTCTCGAGGACGGAACCTCGGCGGGTGTCGGCGAAGAAGGCGAAGTTGTTATAAAGCTCGACAAGGGCAGACCTTTCGGTCTCTTCCTCGGATATTACAAGAACGAAGAAGCAACCAACAACGTTCTTTGCGACGGTGTTTACCATACCGGTGATACCGCTTGGCGTGATGAAGACGGAAATTTCTGGTACGTCGGCCGTGTTGACGACGTCATCAAATCCAGCGGTTACCGTATCGGCCCGTTTGAGATCGAAAGCGTTATCATGGAATTGCCCTACGTTCTCGAATGTGCTATCACGGGTGTTCCCGACGAAACGAGAGGTCAGGTCGTTAAGGCTACCATCGTTCTCACAAAGGACAAAGAACCCAGCGACGAGCTTGTAAAAGAGATCCAAAACTACGTTAAAACGCATACTGCTCCTTATAAATATCCCCGTAAGGTTGAATTTGTGGAAAGCCTTCCCAAGACTATCTCGGGCAAGATCAGAAGAAAAGTTCTTCGTGAAAAAGATGAAAAGAACTCTTAAAAAGGGATTGCGTTTTTAACATATTTCAGATATAATAATTAACGGGCGCAGAAGCGGAATTGCTCTGCGCCCGAATCGACGTTTTTTCGGTTGATAAATATGGAGAAAATACCTGTTATCGTCGTCGTCGGACCGACGGCAAGCGGAAAAAGTGAATATGCGATAAACAGCGCAATAAAGCTTGGCGGAGAGATAATAAGCGGTGATTCGATGCAGATATACCGCAAAATGGATATCGGTACCGCAAAACCGAGCCTTGAGGAGATGCAGGGAATACCCCATCACCTTATCGACGTTGCCGATATATCAGAGCCGTTCTCTGCGGCACGGTTTGTTGAACTTGCGTCAAACGCAATAAACGATATTGTTTCACGCAATAAAATTCCCATAATCGCAGGCGGAACGGGACTTTATATCGATACTTTAATATCGGGCATAAGCCTTTCTGCAACAGAGGACGATCCTGTTCTTCGTGATTCTCTCTTCAAGGAAGCCGAAGAGTTTGGCGCAGAAGCCTTGCACGAGAGATTGAAAAAGGTCGACCCCGAATCTGCAGAAAGTATCCACCCCAATAATATAAAACGTGTTGTCCGTGCGCTCGAGATGTTTATAAAAACGGGAATGACAAAGACCGAGCTTGATAAAAAAAGCAGGGAAACGGAGAGCATCTATGCTCCGCATACCGTTTATATAACTCCGAAAGAACGTGAAACGATATATGAACGGATCGACAGGCGTGTTGACAAGATGTTCGAGCTTGGACTTTTGGAAGAAGCTGAAATGCTCGACAAAATGGGCTTAAGAGATACCCCGACAGCTTCGCAGGCTATCGGGTATAAGGAGTTTTATCCCTATTTCGACGGCCTTTGCGATATTGAGACCGTAAAAACGAATATCTGTCTTAATACGAGACATTACGCAAAACGCCAATTAACCTGGTTTAACAGAAAAGAAGCAGACGAAATAATATATATATAACGACAGGAAGGAGGAAAAGCTATGGGCAACAAAAAGACGAAAGAAAATTCCGTTGCGGTGAAAACACGAGGGATTAAAAGAAAAACACCGCTCGGAAAGAGATTGTTGAAGATATCAAAGCGTTTCTTGGCGCAGTTCGGTACGGCGATACTTGCCGTTTCTGTCGTTGCGTACGTTTTCCTCCAGCTTATGTTGAACGTCGGTACACTTATCGATACCGAGGTTGCGTCCTATGCTAATATTACCGACAGCCAAGAGCTTGAAGCCTTCCTTTTCCGTGATGAATTTTTGATTCCTTCCCGTGAGGCGGGCACCGATTGCTTCCTTGCCTCCGACGGCGAAAAGGTTCGTAAGGACCAAAACGTTGCCATAACCTATTCCGACCCCGAGGACGTTAAGATACAAGCAAGAATCAGCGAGATCGACAAAAGGATCGACGTGCTCGAAAAGAGCAGTCTTTCGACGGGCGCTTCGACAACGAATATCACGATGATAGACAGCGGTATTGACAAGCTTGTTCTTGAAATGGTGCGCCGTGCCGACGATAACGAATTTGACAAGATTATAAGAAAACGTGAAGAGCTTTTGATTCTTATGAACCGCCGTCAGGCGTTGACACAATCGCACAGCTATACTGTCGAGCTTTCAAGCCTTACGCACGAGAGAAAATTGCTTGTCGAATCGCTTTCGGGCGTAAGCTCTACGACTACTGCACCGAAAAGCGGATATTTCTATTCCAACGTTGACGGATATGAAAATATCTTTACGATAGATAAGCTTGAAGATCTCACGAGCGAGGATTTTGAACATCTTGCGGAATCCTCTCCCGACCAAAGCATTATCGACAATTCTTCGGGCAAGATAGTTTTGACGTCTACATGGTATATCGCCGTCGGTGTAAACAAACGTGTTGCCGAAAACTTCAGCGACGGCAATTTCTACCCGATAACCTTCCAATATTCGAACAATACCCAGCTTAATATGAAGCTCGAACGCCGTATTGCAAGAACCGATACCGATACGACGATATTGGTTTTCAGCTCCAAGGATATGCCCTCGGGATTTGACTATTCAAGATGTCAGACCATTGAATTGCCGAAGGCAAAATACGAGGGTATCCGCATAAGCACAAGCTCTTTGCGTATGCAGGACGGCAAGACGGGCGTTTACGTCGTTGTCGGCACAAAGGTCGTGTTCAAGGAGACCGAGGTGCTTTATAACCACGGCGGATATTCGGTATGCGCAATTCCGAAAAACCCTGCATATCCGAACAGACGTGATATTGAATATTCTTCGAAAACAAAGCTTTCTCTCCACGATGCCGTTGTTATAAACGGTATAGATATTTACGACGGTATGAGGGTCCATTGATGAACGATAAAAAACAAGTGGAAGAAAATATAAATAGAATTTTGTCGGAGCTTGACGGCAGAGCAAGGCTTCTTGCCGCAACAAAGACCGTTCCGCACGAAATGATAAATTTTGCGCTTGACTGCGGGGTAGACCTCATCGGTGAAAACCGTGTGAACGAGCTTTTGGATAAATATGAATTTATCAACAGAAACAAGACGGAGATCCATTTCATCGGCGCATTGCAAACGAATAAGGTCAAATATATAATCGACAAGGTCGATATGATACAATCGGTGGATAGAGAATCGCTTGCTCTGGAGATTGAACGTCAGGCGGCGAAAAAGGGTATTGTAATGCCCGTGCTTGCCGAGATAAATATCGGAAACGAAGCCACAAAATCGGGTACTGCACCCGAGAATGCGATTGAATTTTGCAGATTTTTGGGGTCGTTACCCCATATAAAACTTCGTGGATTGATGGCAATACCGCCAAAATGTGTCGAAGGCGGAAATAATTCCGAATATTTTTGCAAAATGAAGAAAATATTTATTGACATATCGCATCTAAATGTAGATAATAGTAGTATGGATATTTTATCGCTCGGCATGAGTGATGATTATTTAACCGCAGTAGAGAACGGCTCGAACCTCGTAAGAGTGGGCAGTTCGATATTCGGAAAACGTAATTATAATATTTAGAATAACATAATCAGGAGGAACAAATTATGGGAATCATGGATCGTTTGAACGACATCTTCAAGGGTGAAGAAGAATACGACGAAAACGAAGAATTTGAAGGATACGAGGACGAAGAGGAAGTTGCTGTTCAATCCCCTGTTGCAGCACCTAAAGCAGCTCCCGTTTCCAGATCTACCGGAAGCATCTCTTCCACCGCACTCGAAATGAAGGTCGTTAAGCCCGAACGTTTCGACGAAGTACGTACTATCGGCGAACATCTCCTTGCAAGACGTACCGTTGTTCTTAACCTCGAAGAAACCAACAAGGAAACCACAAAGAGAATTATCGACTTCCTTTGCGGTGTTGTTTTCGCAATCGACGGTCAGGTTAAAAAGGTTGCAAACGCAACTTACGTTGTAACTCCCAAGAACGTTGACGTTTCCGGCGAACAGCCCGAAGCTGCTGTTGAAGAAGAACAGAGCAGACCCAGAGAACTTTTCCGCTAAAAAACGGAGCTTGATCACTTGGAAGAATTGTTTTTTATAGTTTCGCACACGGTACAGTTTTTCTTAAGCGCATTATCGTGGCTTTTGCTCGGACGGGCGCTTTTAAGCTTCTTTTCCAACGAGGAATCACCGGTATTTATGTTTTGCTGTGTGGTTACGGAACCCGTTGTTGCGCCTGTGAGAGGGTTGCTCTCAAGGGTGCCCGTGTTTGCGGAATCTCCTATTGATTTTTCCTTTATGGCAACCTGCTTGCTGATAATATTGGTTCAATCTGCACTACCGATATAAATTTGTGTCGGCTCGCTCGTTTTTTAGCGGGCCGAAACGGATTTTTTAAGTAGTGCTTTTGGGCGTTAAAAATGTCTATAATGTCTTTAATCGACTTAATAATAAATATCCCGAAAGGAACGTTTGGCTATGTTGGCACCTCACGAATTAAAAAACAAACAGTTTCAAAAGACCTTCAAGGGCTATAACCCCCAAGAGGTTGATGAATATCTTGAATTCCTTCTTGAAAAATATACAGAGCTTTACCGTGAAAATAACGAGCTTGAACGCAAATTGCGTATCGTCGTTACAAACCTCGACGAGATAAAGGACGAAGAGGAATCTATAAGAAGCACGCTTATTTCTGCGCAGAAAATGGCAGAAAAGATCATTACCGACGCAAACGACCGTGCAGACGTTATAACGGGTGCTATCAAGGACCGTTGCGACGGCGTTATTGCGGAATTCCGTCAACAGCTTCAGGCTGAAAAGGAAAAAGCTTGGGTCATGCGTACCCGTATAATCGAATTTAAAAAACAGCTTTACGAGCTTTACGGAACCCATATCGAAGAGCTTAAGAATCTTAGCGTAAACGAGATCGAAGACATCGTACTTCCCGATGACGATATGCTCGTTGCCAACATCTTCAACGACGTTAAGGGCAGGATCGAGGAAGAGACCGCACGCAGAAAGACCGTGCGTGAGCTTAAGACCGAAGAACCGCCTTACGTTGCGGAAATAGCAGAGGAACAAGCCCAGGCGGAGGCCGAAGCGCAGGCTGTTGCCGAAGCGCAGGCAGAAGCTGCTGCAGAAATCGAAAAAACTGCTCCCCAGCCCGAGCTTTCCAAGGAAGCAAAGAAGGCGGAGGACGAATATCTTAAATTTATGATGGGAGAAAGCGATTCGTAATCATCTGCAGAATCGCATTTACGAAAACCAATGAAAGACTATAAGGATACACTCAATTTGCCCTCTACGGAATTCCCGATGAGAGCAAACCTTCCCACAAAAGAACCCGAAATGCTCGAGCGTTGGAAGGAAAACGAGCTTTATCAGAAAATGCTTAAAAAGAACGAAGGCAAAACTCCCTTCATTCTTCACGACGGCCCTCCCTTTTCCAACGGCTATATCCACATGGGCCATGCGCTTAACAAGGTCCTTAAGGATTTTATTATAAAATCCAAGGCTATGAGCGGTCATTACACCCCCTATACTCCCGGTTGGGATAACCACGGTCTTCCTATCGAAAGAGCGATCGAAAAGACCAAAAAAGACCTCAACAAGGATATGACCGTTCCCGAATTCAGAAAGGCTTGCGAGGATTTTGCAGAGGACTTTATCCAAAAGCAGATGTCCGGCTTTAAGCGTCTCGGTGTTGTAGGCGATTGGGACAAGCCCTATCGCACTATGGATAAGCACTTCGAAGCGCAGGAGGTTAAGATCTTCGGCGCAATGTTCGACAAGGGCTTTATCTATAAGGGATTGAAGCCCGTAAGCTGGTGTCCCTTCTGTGCTACAGCGGTTGCAGAAGCGGATATTGAATATCACGACGATCCCTGTACTTCGGTTTACGTTAAATTCAAAATAAAGGACGATTTAGGCAAGCTTAACGGCTTTGACCTTGATAATACCTATTTTGTCATTTGGACCACCACAATATGGACTCTTCCCGGCAATATGGCTATCTGCCTTAACCCCCGTGAAAGCTACGTGCTTGCAAAGGCAGAAAACGGCGAAACCTATATTATGGCAGAGGCTCTTGCCGACAAGACCATGAAGATGGGCGGATTTGAAAATTACGAAGTTCTTGCTACCTTCCCCGGAGCATTCTTCGAAAATATGTTGGCTTCGCACCCCTTCCTTGACAAAACCTCCCGTTTGGTCTATGCGGAATACGTTACCATGGACAGCGGTACCGGCTGTGTTCACACGGCTCCCGGCTTTGGTGCGGACGACTATCAGACCTGTATGAGATACGGCATAGATTTGGTTGTTCCCGTTGACGATTACGGCAGACATACCGATTATGCAGGTAAATATGCAGGACTTAAGACAGAAGAATCCAATACTGTTATTCTTGAGGATATGAAGGAATCGGGTGCACTCTTTGCATCTGAAAGCATTATCCACTCCTATCCTCACCACGACCGTTGCAAAAAACCGGTCATCTTCCGTGCAACTCCTCAATGGTTCTGCTCTGTTGAATCCTTCAAGGAACAGGCAATAAAGGCGATAGAAAACGTTCAGTGGTTCCCCGCTTGGGGCGAGGACAGAATGGTCAGCATGATCCGTGAAAGAGCCGATTGGTGTATTTCACGTCAGCGCCGTTGGGGTCTTCCCATTCCCGTGTTCTACTGTAAGGACTGCGGAAAGCCTGTTTCCACTCCCGAATCTATTGCAAAAATATCTGCTCTCTTCGACGAATACGGCTCTAACGTATGGTTTGAAAGAGAAGCAAGCGAGCTTATCCCCGAAAACTTCTCCTGCCCGCACTGCAACGGCAAGAGCTTTGAAAAAGAAACCGATACGCTCGACTGCTGGTTCGACTCGGGTTCAACTCACTTTGCATCGCTTATGCACGACACTCCCGACCTTTGGCCTGCAGACGTATATCTTGAAGGCGCAGACCAATACCGCGGTTGGTTCCAATCCAGCCTTTTGACTGCGGTAGGTGCGCTTGACAAGGGTGCTCCCTTCAAGCAGGTATTAACACACGGTTGGGTAGTTGACGGACAGGGCCGTGCAATGCATAAGAGCCTTGGCAACGGTGTTGACCCTGCAGATCTTATCAAGGATTTCGGTTCGGATATCGTTCGTCTTTGGGCGGCATCATCGGACTACCACGCCGACGTTCGTTGCTCTAAGGAAATATTCAAACAGCTTTCGGAATCCTACCGTAAGCTTAGAAATACCTTGCGTATCCTTCTTGCAAACCTCGGCACTCCCGAAACCGATTTCGACCCGAACAAAGATATGGTTGCTCCCGAAAAGCTCGGGGATATTGATAAATGGGCACTTTCCCGTCTTAATAAGCTTATCGAACGTGTCCGTAACGCTTATGACAATTATCAGTTCCATATCGTTTATCACGATATCCACAACTTCTGTTCGATAGATATGTCGAAGCTTTATATCGACATCACAAAAGATATTCTCTATTGCGAAGCTAAGGACGACGCAACACGCCGTGCAACACAGACCGCAATGTATATCATAGTCAGCGCATTGACAAGACTCCTTGCGCCTATCCTTTCCTTCACGGCGGAAGAAGCTTGGGGCTTTATGAGCCACGTTGATTCCGACGACCTTGACAGCGTATTCTGCAATTCGATGCCCGAAGTTAATGCTGATTATAACTTCGCAGAGATCGAAGAAAAATATGAAGCTCTCTTCAATCTCCGTGACGGCGTTATGAAGGCTCTCGAGCTTGCACGTGCAGAAAAGGCTATCGGCAAATCGCTCGAAGCAAGCTTGACTATCTATGCAGAAGAGGGAAGCGATGCAATGAAGCTCTTTAGAGAATTTGAAGCTATACTTCCCACAGTATTCATCGTCAGCAAGGTCGACCTTTCTTCCGAAAACGCTCCCGAAAATGCATATAAGGACGAAGAAAGCGGTATTTCTGTTTCGGTATCCGTTGCAGAAGGCGATAAATGCGTACGTTGCTGGATGGTTAAGGACGATTGCACCACCGACGAAGACGGTCAGCATCTCTGCGCACGTTGCCGTAAAGCAACATGTTAGCCGCAATAATCGTTATACTTTCGGTCGTTGCCGACCAAGTGTCTAAATATTTCGTCATTCAGAATATCGGACTCCAAGAAACAGTCCCGTTTATAAACGGCTTTATGAGCTTTTATCATACGAGAAATACGGGCGCAGCGTTTTCAATGCTGAGCGATAGCCGTTGGGTCTTTATGGTAATGTCCGTGATTTCGATGATAATAATAACTGCACTACTCGTTAAAGAATATAAGCGTCATAGATTAATGACGGTTTCTCTTGCAATGGTGCTTGGCGGCGGTATAGGTAATATGATAGACCGTGTCCGTTTGGGCTACGTTGTCGATTTCTTCAAGACCGAATTTATCGATTTTGCAATATTCAACGTTGCCGATTGCTTTGTGACCGTCGGCGCAATACTTTTGGCGGTCTACGTTATCTTTTATGAACCGAAGGTCGATGCGGAAATAAAGGCAAAAGGATCGGTTGAGGTTAAAGACGAAAATGATTGATTATACCGTAACTGCTTTTAATTCTGCCGAAAAATTGCGATTGGACAGCTTTGCATCAAAAGTATGCGAAATAAGCCGTTCAAGAGCGCAGGAGCTTATAAACGACGGCTTGATAACCGTAAACGGCAAGAAATGCGAAAAAAAGTTTTTGCTGTCGGAAGGGGACGTTGTTAACGTTGAACTCCCGCCCGAAAAAGAGATAGAAGCAATACCGCAGGATATTCCTATAGATATCGTTTATGAAGACGAGCATCTGCTTGTCGTCGATAAACCCCGTGGAATGGTCGTGCACCCCGCACCGGGCAACCCCGACGGAACCTTGGTGAATGCCTTGCTATATCACTGCAAGGGCAGACTTTCGTCGATAAACGGCGTTATCCGTCCGGGTATTGTGCATAGAATCGATAAAGATACCTCGGGACTGCTTATCGTTGCAAAGACGGATAGCGCACATCACGGATTGGCAGAGCAGATCGCCGTACATTCCTTTGTTCGCAAGTACGAGGCAATTGTCGGCGGACGCTTTAAGGAAGAAAGCGGAACTGTATGTGCGCCGATAGGCAGACACAAGACCGACCGCAAGAAGATGGCGGTAACCGACCATAATTCAAAAGAAGCGACGACCCATTGGCAAGTACTTGCCGAGGGGACGCAATATACACATCTTGAACTCACTCTCGAAACGGGCAGGACCCATCAGATAAGAGTTCATATGTCACATATCGGTCATCCCGTTGCGGGTGATACGGTATACGGAAACGCACGTTACAGACTTGGCATGGAAGGTCAATGTCTGTTCGCAAAATATATTTCTTTCGTTCACCCTATAACGGGCGAAACGATGACCTTTGAAGCGGCAAGACCTGCGTATTTCAGCGATGCGCTTGCTCGTGCCGGGCTTTAGAAATTCGAAAGGAACGCAAAGAAAATGGAAAAGAAAACACTCCTTATGCTGAAAGAAAAAGCCGCAAGAATCAGAATGCTTTCTGTTGAAGCGGTCTACGGCGCAAAAAGCGGCCACCCCGGCGGCTCGCTCTCTATCGCCGAGCTTGTAACCTACCTTTATTTTAACAAAATGAACGTTGACGCAAACAACCCCGATGACGAAAACCGTGACAGATTCGTTCTCTCGAAGGGTCACTGTGCACCTGCGCTTTATTCTGCGCTTGCGTTGAAGGGCTTCTTTGACGTAGAAGAGCTTAAAAAGCTCCGTAAGCTTGGTGCTATGCTTCAGGGCCACCCCGATATGAAGCTTATCCCCGGCGTAGATATGTCCACCGGCTCTCTCGGTCAGGGCTTCTCTGCCGCTTGCGGTATGGCTGCTGTCGGCAAACGCAAGAGCCTTCCCTGGAAGGTGTTCACCATTCTCGGTGACGGTGAAATTGAAGAAGGTCAGGTTTGGGAAGCGGCAATGTTCGCAAACCAATATAAGCTTGATAATATTATCGCATTCGTTGACCTTAACGGTTATCAGATAGACGGTGCAATCGAAGACGTTATGAACCCTCATCCCGTTGACGATAAGTTCCGTGCGTTCGGCTGGTATGCTCAGGTTATCGACGGTCACGATTTTGAGGCTATCGAAGAAGCCGTTGCAAACGCCGAAAAGAGCGACAAGCCTTCCGTTATCATCTGCAAGACGGTTAAGGGCAAGGGCGTTTCCTATATGGAAAATAACTATAACTGGCACGGTAAAGCGCCGAAGGAAGACGAATATCTCATTGCTGAAAAAGAGCTTAGAGAAGCATGGGAAAAAGCATCGGAGGAATTGAACAATGGCTGAAAAAGAAGCAACAAGAGCAGCCTACGGCAGAAAACTTGCCGAGCTTGGCGAAAAAAATGATTTTTACGTGCTCGATGCCGACCTTTCGGGTTCGACACAAACCTGCGTTTTTGCAAAAAAATTCCCCGACCGTTTCTTCAACTGCGGTATTGCGGAAGAAAATATGATCTCCGTAGCGGCAGGTATCGCCGCAACCGGCGTTCCTGCGTTTGCATCGTCCTTTGCGATGTTTGCCTGCGGACGTGCTTTCGAGCAGATAAGAAACTCGGTTGCATATCCCCAGCTTCCCGTTAAGATCTGCGCATCTCACGCAGGTGTTACCGTTGGTGAAGACGGTGCGACCCACCAGTTCTGCGAAGATATTGCAATTATGCGTGCTGTCCCCGGTATGACCGTTGTTTGTCCTGCCGATTCCGCTTCTACAGAAGCGCTTCTTGAAGAGATACTCAGGTTTGACGGCCCCGTTTATATGAGATTGGGCAGATATGCCGTTCCTCAGTTCTATGAAAAGGGCGAGCGTGAATTCAAGCTCGGTAAGGGCATTGTTCTTGCAGAAGGTAAGGACGTTGTTATCGTAGCGACAGGTATTATGGTTGCTGCGGCTATGGAAGCACGTGAGGCACTTAAGAACGACGGCATCGATGCGGCTGTTATAGATATTCATACGATAAAGCCTCTTGATGAAGAGCTTATCAAGGAATATGCCGCAAAGACGGGCTACGTCGTAACCGCAGAAGAGCATAACGTTATAGGCGGTCTCGGCGATGCAGTAATTTCTGCGCTTTCAGAAAGTGCTTGTGCAAAGGTTGCAAAGCTTGGCGTGAACGACGTTTTCGGCACAAGTGCACCTGCAGGCGTTTTGCTCGAGTATTATAACCTCACCGCAAACGGCATTGCAGAAAAGGTTAAAGCACTTCTTAACAAATAAATTATAATGACAAAAAAACCGCAAAGCTATGCGGTTTTTTGTGAATGGAGATAAAATGACTGTCGAACAATTAGCAAAAGCGCTTGACGAAAGAATCCCCCGTGAATTGTCGGAAGTTTGGGATAACGACGGCAGAATGATTGTCCCGAATCCTTCTATGGAGGTTACGGGCGTTGTTTGTGCGCTCGATTGCACAAGCCTTGCGATAGAAAAGGCAAAGGCTATCGGCGCAAACGTAATTATTACCCACCACCCGATAATTTTCAAGCCGTTATCGAATATTTGCGCTTGCGACAGCGTTGGAAAACGTGTTATCGAATGTATCAAAAACGGTATTGCCGTTCTTTCCTATCACACCCGTCTTGACAGTATGGAAGGCGGTGTTAACGACAGCCTTGCAGGTATTATAGGGCTTCAAAACGTTGAAGCCTTCCTTCCTTACGGAAGGATCGGCGACGTTGCCGAGCAAAGCTTTGAAGAATTCGCAAGTCTTGTTAAAGAACGTCTTAATGTTTCTGATCTTGCTCTTGTCAAGGCAAACGAAAAAGTAAAACGTGTTGCGCTTGTTTCGGGTAGCGGTAAGGACGAGATTATAGAATGCATAAAAGCAGGGGCGGATACGTTTTTGACGGGCGAGGTCATGCATAACCACATGATAGATTGCAAGGAGCTTGGCTTGAACCTTGTTTGCGCAACCCATTACGCAACCGAACGTATCGTTCTTCCGATGCTTTGCAAAACGGTTAAAGAGCTTGGCTTGAATACAGAGATATTTAATTTCACAAGAGAAGAAGAATATGGCATTTGACGGTCTTTTTTGCGCTTGCGTAGCGCACGAATTGAATTTATGGGCAGGTGCGAGAGTTGAGAAGATATATCAAAGCTCGCAAACCTGCTTCTTTTTCCAGATATACCGTGACGGAAAACGTGCAAATTTCGTTATTTCTGCGTCGGCATCACGTCCTATCCTTGCAATAACCGACGATTCCGTTGCCCGTCCCGATACCCCGACACCAACCTGTATGCTTTACAGAAAGCACCTTCAAAACGCAAGGTTCGTGGCTTCTGACTGGGTTGAAAACGAACGTATAATACGTTTTGCGTTCGATTCTGCAGACGAGATGGGGTATATAAAAAGAAAATATATTTATGCCGAGATGATGGGGAAATATTCAAATATTATCCTCACCGAAGAAAACGGACGTATCCTTTCGGCTTCCTCGCTTTCGGACATAACCGCAAGCGTACGCAGAATTATGGCAGGTATGCCCTACGAGCTTCCGCCGAAGCAGGATAAGATCTCGGTCTTCGACATTGATAAAGCCGAATTTCTCTTGCTTTGCAGAGATAAAGAGGGTATGCCCTGTGCGGATTTTCTCTTGAAAAGCTTTCTTGGTCTTTCGCCGGTAACGGCAAGAGAGATTGCGTTCCGTGCGCTTGGTGAAACTGATATTATCCTTTCGGAATCGAATTCAGAAAAGCTGTATGACAGCTTTGCAGAATTTGTCGGTGTACTTGAAAATAAGACCTTCACCCCGAACGCTGTCTTCGATGCAGATTCAAACGGTATTGAATATTCCTTCATACCTCTCACGCAATACGGAAGTAAGAACGAGATACGTGAGTATGATAGCTTTTCGCTCCTCCTGACCGAATATTTCGGCAAGAAGGAGGAAGCCGTAAACATCGGGCGTTATTCACGTGAGCTTGTAAAAACTGTCAATACTCATCTTGCAAGGACAAGAAAAAAGCTCGTTACGCTAAAGGCCGAGCTTGACGATTGCTCTTCTATGGAAGAAATGCGTATCAAGGGTGACGTTGTCACGGCGAATATCTACCGCATAAAGCAGGGTGATAACGCAGTTGTGGGAATGGATTACGAATCGGGTATGGAAATAACCGTTCCGCTTGATATCTCGCTTTCACCCTCGAAAAACGCACAGAAGTATTATAAAAAATATGCAAAAATGAAGCGTGCCTCGGTCATGCTTGCCGAGCAGATCAAAAAGACGGAATCGGTCTGCTCCTATCTTGAAAGCGTTCTCGGCTTTATCGACCGTGCGGCGAATCCGCAGGAGCTTGCGGAAATCAAGACCGAGCTTGCCGAGGGCGGCTATCTTTCGGATAGAACCACGGGCAAAAAGAAGAAGACCCCTGCATCAAAGCCCCTTTCCTTCACGACGACCGACGGCTTGACCGTTCGTGTCGGCAGAAATAACAAGCAAAACGATTTTCTCACGGGCAATGCAGAGAGGAACGACCTTTGGTTCCACATCAAGGGCTTTCACGGCTCTCACGTTATTCTGTCCCCCAACGGGAACGAAGAACCCTCCGACCGTGACTATACCGAATCCGCAATGCTTGCCGCATATTACAGCGAAAAGCGGGGAAGTGCAAACGTCGAGGTGGATTATACCCGTGTTCGTAACCTGAAAAAGCCCTCGGGCAGTGCACCCGGCTTTGTGACCTACGAAAAATATTACAGCGCCGTTGTAAACGCAGAAAACCCTTTTGACAGAGAGAAGAAATAATGAGTCTAATCGAACGCTCGATCCCTCTTATAGGAACAGAGGGCGCAGAAAAATTGAATAGATCCAGGGTTTTGGTTTTCGGTGTGGGCGGTGTCGGCTCGTATTGCGCAGAGATGCTTTGCAGGTGCGGTGTCGGCAATATTACCGTTGTTGACGGCGATACCGTGTCCGAGACTAACCGCAACCGCCAGATAATTGCACTCACTTCAACCGTCGGACGTGAAAAAGCGTCGGTATGTGCCGAAAGACTTAAGGATATTAACCCAAATTGTAACGTTACGGGCATAAACCTTTTCTATTCCGCAGAAACGGCAGAACAGCTTGATATAACAGAATTCGACTATGTTGCCGATTGTATAGATACCGTAAGCTCAAAGCTTTTGCTTATCTGCAATGCAAAAAAAGCAAATATCCCGATAATCTCCTCTATGGGTACGGGCAACCGCAAGGACCCGTCGAGGATAAAGGTGCTTGATATTTACAAGACCGAGGGCGACCCGCTTGCAAGAGTAATGCGTAAGGAATTGCGTGCAAGAGGTGTTCAAAACCTAAAGGTCGTCTGCTCTGACGAGCCTGCCGGAGAATGCTTCGAGGGCAGAAATGAGGAGACCGGCCGTGCAACGCCGTCAAGTATTTGCTTTGTGCCTGCAACGGCAGGGATAAGAATGGCTTATGAGATAGTAACGGAGATAATCGAGAATGGCTAAGATAAAATGGAAGGGCGGAGCACTGTTGTCCCCTCTGCCTGCTGTGCTCGTTTCCTGCGGAAACAGAGAGATAGACAACGTTTTTACCGTTGCTTGGACGGGTATAGTCTGCACAAAACCGCCCATGCTTTCAATCTCGGTCCGTAAGGAACGCTTTTCGTATGACTTGATCGATAAAAGCGGTGAATTCTGCGTTAACCTAACTCCCGAGAGCTTGGTGCGTGCCGTTGACTATTGCGGTGTTAGATCGGGCAGAGATACCGATAAATTCAAAGAGATGAAGCTGACAAAGACGGAATCGTTCGAGCTTTCCTGTCCGAGCATTGCCGAATGTCCGATAACGCTTGAATGTAAGGTGAACCGAAAGATAGAGCTCGGCTCGCACGATATGTTTATCGCAGACATCGTCGCTGTCGGCGCAGATGAAGAACTTATCGACGAAAAGGGAAGATTGATGCTTGAGAAAGCACGTCTTTTGTCCTATTCGCACGGAGACTATTTCTCGCTCGGCAAAAAGATAGGCGATTTTGGTTTTTCGGTACGAAAAAAGAAGAGGAACACAAAGAAAAGATGAATTCCGTAACAATAATCCACGTCGGCGACTTTAAGGAGACCTATTTCCGTGAAGCCGAGAAGGAATATATCCGCCGTTTGCGCCCATTTTGCGACTATAAAACGGTTTGTATAAAAGAAGAATCCTCGTTCGGCGAGGATTCCGAAAAGTTAATTCTGCGTGCGCTTGAAAAGGAAGCCGAAGCTATCCGCAACGCAATACCAAAGCAGGCATTGAAGATTGCAATGTGCATAGAGGGAAAACAGCTTTCAAGCATAGAGCTTGCAGAGGTCTTTTCCCGTGAATCACGCCCCATTTGCTTTATAATCGGCTCGTCATTCGGACTTGATGAAAAGCTAAAACGTGAATGTGACCTTCGCCTTTCGATGTCAAAAATGACCTTCCCCCACATGCTTGCCCGTGTTATGCTTGCCGAGCAGGTGTATAGGGCATTTACAATCAACGGCGGTAAAAAGTATCATAAGTAATAAGCACTTGAAACAAAAAACAAACCACCAACCTGTCATTCTGAACGACGGGGTCCCCAACGAAACTTGTTTCGTTGGGGATAAAGTGAAGAATCTCACATGGTTGTTTCTTCCGTCTGTGAAATAACAAAATCCAACGGTGTAGGGGAGGGTCTTGCACCCTCCCGAACTCAAAATCTATCGTTGTTTGTTCTGTCCGTGTTATATGCCTTGAGGTTTTTTTACAGACATCTAATACAACTGACGTTCACGAGCACGGGAGGGTGTAAAACCCTCCCCTACAACAAAAACAACAAATTCTTATGTTTCACGGGTACAACGCAAAAATTCAAAAACCAACCAACACCGTGAAAATAAAAACAAAAAAAGAATCGACTTTTAAATTAAAACGTCGGTTCTTTTTAATTTTCGTCAATGCCGAGAATCACGTCGGCGCTGACCTTATAGAATTTGCAAAGCGTTATAAGATGATGAATAGGGAGCTCGTTTGCGCCGCGCTCGTAACGTGCATACATCGTTTGCGAAGTCCCAAGAATATCGGCAATCTCCTGTTGCGTTTTGTCGTTGTCTTCCCGCAGGTCACGTAATTTTTTGATATAATAAGCGTTCAAAAATGTTCAACTCCTTTACAATAGTAATTATACCAAGTAAAGAAGTTTACTATTGACATTAGTAAACATTTGTACTATAATTTTGTAAAATAATCAAAAAAGGAGCTATAATTTATGAAAAAATTAATTTCATTGGCATTAATTATTGCATCTCTGCTTGCAATAATGCCCTTAACGGTGTTTGCAACGTCGGGTACCGACGGCTTGGTTTATACTTTAAGCGAAGACGGAACGTACTATATCGTTTCGGGCTATGAAGGAGAAGCAACTGAGGTTGTAATTCCGTCGGAATACGAAGGCTTGCCCGTTAAAGAGATAGGAAACACTGCATTTTTTTCGTGCCAAAATTTGGTAAGTATCGAAATTCCCGATTCTGTAATAACGATAGGATTTAATGTATTTTACAAATGCACAAGCCTTAAGAATATTGCATTGTCTGATTCGGTAATATCAATAGGTACGGCTGCGTTCGGCTCTTGTGATAATCTTGAAAGTGTAACGTTTGGTAATTCTTTGGAGTCAATAGGTGCATATGCCTTTAATCCGTGTCCAAAGCTTGAAAACATCGTAATCCCCGATTCCGTAGAAAAAATCGGTTCCAGTGCATTTGGCCACTGTACCAACCTTAAAAGCGTAATAATTGGCAATTCTGTGAAATATATCGATGATAATTGTTTTTACGGTTGCACAAGCCTTGAAAACGTAATTCTCGGCGAGTCCGTAAGCGGAGCCAACAGTAATGCCTTCAACGGATGCGATAATCTAAAATACAATATATACGACAACGCAAAATATCTTGGAAGTGAATCCAATCCATACAAAATATTAGTTTCGGCAATTTCAAAGGATATCACCTCGGTTGATGTTCATGCGAAAACGGAATTTATAAGTGCTGAAGTATTCAGTGAATTTGAGAATCTAACCGACGTATATCTTCCCGATTCCTTGAAAATAATTGATGATGCAGCATTTTTCGGATGTCTGAACTTGAAAAAAATCAATATTCCCAATTCTGTTACAAAAATAGGTGAGTTTGCATTTGCTTTAAGCGGATTGGAAGCAGTAATAATACCAAAATCCGTGACTGAAATTGATGAGGGTGCATTCGCCGCTTGTGAAAACCTCGCTGATATCTACTGCGAGGCAGACGCACAGCCCGAAGCTTGGGACGAAACTTGGAATTTCTATGATGAAAATGGCGCTAAAGCCACAGTTCATTGGGGATATGAATCCAATAGCGTTAAAATCACCACCCAACCCAAAAACATTGCAGTTCAAAGCGGTAAGCAGGCGAAGGTAACCGTAACGGCTTCGGGTGAAGGAAAAACCTATAAATGGTACTTCAAGGACAAGGGCGCAACCAAATTTACCTTAACAAACTCCTTCAAGGGTGATTCCTACTACGTTGAAATGAACGGAACACGTGCAGGTCGTCAGGTTTATTGCGTGATTACCGATAAATACGGCAATGAACTAAAAACCAACACCGTAACGCTCGGTATGGCAGTTAAGATTACCAAACAGCCCACCACAGTTTCGGTTCAAAGCGGTAAACAAGCAAAGGTGACTGTTTCAGCTTCGGGTGAAGGAAAAACCTATAAATGGTACTATAAAGACAAGGGTGCAAGCAAGTTCACCTTGACAAACTCCTTCAAGGGCGATTCCTACTACGTTGAGATGAACGGCACCCGTGCGGGTAGACAGATTTACTGCGTGATCACCGACAAATACGGCAATTCCGTTAAGACTAATACCGTAACTCTCGGTATGGCAGTTAAGATCACGAAACAGCCTGTTTCGGTCAAGGTTGCAAACGGAAGCCAAGCAAAGGTAACAGTATCCGCTTCCGGTGAAGGAAAAACTTATAAATGGTACTTTAAGGACAAGGGCGCAACGAAGTTCAGCCTTACAAATTCCTTCAAGGGTGATTCTTACTACGTAACGATGACCGATGCACGTGCAGGTCGTCAAGTATATTGCGTAATCACCGATAAATACGGCAATAGCGAAAAAACGAACACCGTAACGTTGAATAAAAAATAATAAACCACACGGGAGGGGAATAACCCCTCCCGTTTGCATTCGAATCTGTTGTTTTTTGCGTCTGTGTGAAATCAAAACGTTAAAAAAATGTAGGGACCGGCGTCCTCGACGGTCCGCACATGAAATATTGTTGTTTCTTCCGTCTGTAAAATAACAAAATCCAACGGTGTAGGGGAGGGTCTTGCACCCTCCCGTGCTCGTAATTGTCCGTTGTATAAATCGTCTATGGATAAAACTTAAAGGCATATAACGTTGACATAAAAAACAACAAAAACTTTTGAGTTCGGGAGGGTGCAAGACCCTCCCCTACATTCAAAACGAAACAAACAACAAAAAGATAATGTGTTTCAATTAATAAAGGTGAACGGACCGTCGAGGACGCTTACTCCCTACAAGGGAAACAACAAATTCTTATGTATCACGGGTACGACGCAGGGATTCAAACCCGACCTGCACCGTGAAAATGAAAAAAACCAAGACCGTGAAGATAAAATAAAAAAAGAGAGGAGAAAACCTCTCTTTTTATATTATTTCGTATTAAGATACTCTCTAACGCTTGCTTTATCAATTTCAAGTGCAACGGCAAGTTCGCCGAAGAGGAGATCCTCTGCCTTTTTAAGAAAACGTTCGTCAATAGCGGAAAGCTTTTTCTTTTGAGCAATCAAAATATCACGTTTTTTGTAGATAGAAACGATAAGCTCGACCAATGCGTTACAATCGTGAAGCTTGATGATCCTGTCGTATTTCTCCGAAAGCTCACGGGGGGAAGATGCCGTGTGAACTTCGGGGTCGATCGTGCGGAACGTGTTGACGATACCGTCAGCCTCGCTATGGGTGACTATTGGACGTATGTAGACGTTCGCATTATCGGTCGGGGTGAAGATAGCACAGCTTGAATAGACCGGCATAAGCTTGTAGCATTCCTTGCAACCATCGAGAAATTCTTTTTCAAGAATATCCTCAACCCTGCAAACTCCCGTTTCTCCGTATATAATTAAATCGCCGATTGCGAACCTCATAGTACAAACCTCTCTTGCCGCCGCTGCGGAAAAAACCGACACGGTTGATTAAAACTGAAAACAAAAATTATCTACTATATTATAACATAAAATTAACATTTTAGCAAGCGAAAAACCCAAATTTTTGCAAGAAAAAATCCCCTCAAAGCCGTGCTGTGAGAGGATTTTTTTACGTTATATTGCGGTATGGAGAATGTTTTTTTGGAATATTTCACGTATCAACGTGTGCCCCTCTGCGCTGGGGTGGATACCGTCGATGCCTATCATATTTTCCATTCTGTCGTGGGTCAAAAAGCTGGAACGCAGATCGAGTATAGGGCAATCGGCAATAGCAGCAACACGCTCGGAAAGGTGGCTGTAATATTCCTGCCAACGGGCAATACGGTTTACGTTGCCCATCCATTTCATAATGTTGTCATAGCTCAACCCTTGCGACACAAAGTTCATAAAACGCTCGGAATCGATAGGAACGAGGTTGCAAATACAAACCTTTGCACCCTTTTCACGAACGTAGTTTATCATCTTAAGATATATTTCGCTGAATTTTTCGGCAGGCGTGTTCGGTAGAAAATCGCCTTCGGGGTCGTTGGAGACGTCTTCCCAGTTATAGTTGCAATCGTTTCCGCCGTATTCAAGTACAACAACGGTGTCCTCGTCGCAGTCCTGCAGGGTGTCCTTCATAATCTCAAAGCCCTTTTCGATGGTTGCGCCCATCTTACAGTTATTCTCAACCTCAATACCGTTTTCTGCAAGCTCGTCGAACTTATAACCGAACAAACGGTAGCGGTTTAATTCCTCGTTGAACATAACACCCTTTAAAATAGAGTCGCCGTATATTTTGATTTTTTTCAATGTCAAGACCTTCTTTTTTGTTTGTATGGTTGCCTCGCCTTTACTTTGTAAAGGCGGAAACGGCGTTTTGCACATTTCGTGATTACTATACCCCAAACCCATCAAAAAGTCCACCTACTGTATGCTTTTTCGGCTCGACAGACGGGGGTTGATGCAGTAGAGAAAAAATTCTACAGTTCTACCGACAGTAGAAAACATAGCAATTGCAAGGGTTTTGCCTCTTGACAAGACGGGTTTTTGATGTTATGATGTAAAAAAGGAAGGAGGTTGTGAACTTGGACGATTTCAAGAGAATTATTGCAAATAATATTACAGAGCTTCGAAAAGCAGTTCCGCTTACGCAAGCCGAGCTTGCAGAAAAGCTTAATTATTCGGACAAGGCTGTCTCTAAATGGGAAAGAGGCGAATCTATCCCCGACGTCATCGTGCTTAAGCAGATCGCCGACGTTTTCGGCGTTACCGTTGATTATCTTTTAGAAGATGTTCACGACCTTAAAGCAACGATGAAAAGTGTTCCCCGTCAGCTGAAGATTAACCGTTTGCTGATAACGGGGCTTTCCTGTATGCTCGTCTTTCTTATTGCGACGCTTGCTTTCGTAATACTCGGGCTTTACACAGATCTTAACAAGCTTTGGCTTGCCTACGTTTATTGTATCCCCGTTTGTTCGATTTTATTGATCGTTTTCAATTCAATATGGGGCAAGCCCCGTCTTAACTTTGTTTTTATTTCTCTGCTCGTTTGGAGCTTGCTCGCTTCGATATACCTTTCTCTGGGCGATTACAGCAAATGGCTTTTGTTTATAATCGGTATCCCCGGACAGGTCATAATAGTTATGTGGTCGGGTATTAAGGCGAGGATATTTAAGAAATAAACGAAAAAATAAAAGCTTTCGGTTTTTACCGAAAGCTTTTTTATGTTTAATCGAGATTAAACCTCATCTTATAAGAAGTAAGCGTGTTCTGCATCAAAATTGCAATAGTCATAGGACCTACACCGCCGGGAACGGGGGTGATATACGATGCCTTTTCTGCACAGCCTTCAAAATCGATATCACCGACAAGCTTGTCGCCAAGACGGTTTATACCAACGTCGATAAGCACCGCACCCTCTTTTACCATATCTGCGGTGATCATCTTCGGTCTGCCGCAAGCCGCAACAAGAATGTCTGCCGTGCGTGTAACAGAGGGAAGGTCGTTCGTGCGGGAATGGCATATCGTAACGGTGCCGTTTTCTGCAAGAAGAAGTGCGCCCATAGGCTTGCCGACGATGTTGCTTCTGCCGACAACAACACAATTCTTGCCCGAAACAGATACGTTTGCTTCCTTAAGCAATCTCATAACGCCTGCGGGAGTGCAGGGCTGGAAACGGGGTGCACCCGTAAAGAGCTTGCCGACGTTGTATGCGTGGAAAGCGTCAACGTCCTTGTCGGGACTGATCGCATCGATAACCTTGTCGGGGTCGATATGCTTGGGAACGGGCATCTGAACAAGGATGCCGTCAACGGTTTCGTCCTTGTTGAGGAAATCGATAAGCTCAAGAAGCTTTTCCTCGGGCTCGTCTGCAGAGAGAAGATATTCAAGGCTGGTTATTCCAACCGCTTCGCAGGCAAGCTTTTTGTTGCGCACGTAGACCTTGCTTGCGGGGTCTTCTCCAACAAGAATAACCGCAAGGCAGGGAGCACGTCTGCCCGATGCCGTAAGTGCTTTTATTTCTTCGGCTGTTTCCGCTTTGCATTTTGCGGATATTGCCTTTCCGTCGATAATGTTCATTGGTTTTCTCCTTCGGATTCTAATTCATTTATATCGCCGTCGAGGGAATCCTGTTCGGCAAGAGTTACTTCGTCAGCGTCGCCAAGTTCTTCAAGCTCGGCTTCGTTCTCTTCTTCGTTTTCAAATTTCGGTTCTGCAAGAGCGTCGTCTTCCTTTGCGAGAGCCATTTTCACGGTTGCAAATTCGGATCTGTATTCCGCCATCTCGGTCATTTCGGTCCTTGCACGGATAGCAAGAACAATTTCGCCTATGACCGATGCGATAACGCAGACGATTCCAACGAAAACCGAGAATTTAAGGCTTCCGAAAAGGTACAAGCTGTCGGCACGGAGCGTTTCGATAAAGGCTCTGCCAAGACCGTACCAGCCCATATATGCAAAGAATATCTCGCCGTCAAACTTCTTTTTACGGTAGAGGAAGAGAAGAATTATCGCAAGTCCGAGCAAGTTCCAAAGTGATTCATAAAGGAAGGTTGGGTGGACGTTTGCGGTGTGGGGGAAGGAATTGTTTATATAAACTCCGTCAATTTTCGCAAAATCGATCTCCATACGCCAAGGAAGGCTGTCGATGCCTTCGCTCCAGCCATAAGCTTCTGCGTTTACAAAGTTGCCCCATCTTCCGATAGTCTGACCGAGCATAACCGCAGGTGCGAGAGAATCGAGCATTGAAAGCGAGCTTGATCTTTTGATCTTGTTATAGATAAGTACCGTTGCAAGCCCAAAGAGGATCGCACCGTAGATTGCAATACCGCCTGCGCGAATGTTTATCATATTAAGGAAGCCTTTTCCCTTATAGTCCTCCCATTTCGTTGCAACGTAGACGAATCTTGCGCCGATTATTGCAATCGGAACGACAAGCAGAGTTACGTTATAAACGGTATCAAGGATGATCTGTTCCTTTTTCGTTGCAAGATAATAGAAAAGCAAAAACGCCGAAACGATACCCAACGAAAGTATTATTCCGTACCATTGGATCTCGATTCCAAAGACGGTGAACGCTGTCGGGTTAATATTAAATTCAAGACCGATTTCGGGGAAAGCGATTCTGTTCATCATTCTGTTTCCTTTCCTTGTTTTATATTAACAACGCTCAAAGAGCAGTTATTTGTGTCTATCGTGTTGAGCGCAGACATAATTTCGTCGCTTGTTATATCACGGATAAGCTCGATACAGTCGTATTCGTCATAGCCCAAGAATGCCGTCGCCGACATAGCCGAAACTATATCCTCGCCGTTGTCGAAAAGCGAAATACATTCTGCATAAGCCGCACGCTTTTCACGAAGAAGCTCTTGCTCTGTAAAGGGGAGAGCTTTTCTCTTTTCGATCTCGTCGATAACAAGCCTTTTTACGGTATCAAAATCGTTACCGCTGCCCGAAATGACGATATGTGCGGAATTGCGTGATTGAGTATATCCTGCATAGAAACGCTCGTTGATAATACCCTTTTCGTAGTTATCACAGTAAAAATCGCTCGACCTGCCAAGCATAAGTGATATTGCGATCCTTATCGCCGTACCAACCCTTTGAGCATTAAGGTTTTGCTTTTCGAAAGGCGGACATTTGATTCCTATGGAATAAAGCGGTGTTGCAATAGGGGCGGAAATTTCTGTTTTGCTTTGCGAAACCACGCTCGGTTCGTCAGCATAAAGTGTTTTCGGGCGTTTATGGGTTTCTTTCGAGAAATAACGTTCCGCAAAGGAGAGAACTCTTTCCTCATCGACGTTACCGCAAACGCAAAGCGACATATTTGAAGGGATATAAAAATCGTTATATGCCTTAAAAAGAGTTTCCTTCGTAATCTCGCTTATCGATTCCAAGGTTCCCGATATCGGGGAAACGATGGGGTGGTTATGATAAAGAGCTTTATAGAGGTTACGCATCATCGCACTTGTCGGCGAATCCTCGTACATCATGATCTCACGTGCGATTATTTTTTTCTCTTTTTCAATCGATTCATCGGTGAAGTTAACACTCGAAACAGATTTCAATAATATTTCGAGATTCTCAAAAAAGTTTTCGGTGCAGGAAAAATAATAACAGGTGCTTTCAAATGAAGTGAACGCATTTGCGTTACCGCCGAAACGGTCAAATTCAAGAAAAGCGTCGCTTCCGTCGGCATTTTCAAACATCTTGTGCTCAAGAAAGTGCGCCGTTCCCGAGGGGAGAGTAAATTCTTCTCCGTCAAGGATATATTTTCTGTCTGCGTTGCCGAAATCGCAACACACCATTGCATAAGATGTCGGCAGGTCCTTCGGTATTATATAAACCGAAAAACCGGAATCAAGCGTGGTATAGAGGTATTTTTCTTTAAAATCCTTGTTTTCTTTTATATTAAAGCTCATTTCGTAACCTCCGGACCAAGGATATATTCAAGCTCGGATTTGACACTGTTTGCAAGGGAGATGATATCCTCACGGGTTACTTCGGAGATGAGCTTTTTGTTTTCTTCGATAGTTACGGCATCGGAATTGAGGTTCAAGCCGAGAAGATAGCCCGTTATCGAGCCAAGACTTCCCCCGACACCGTTAAGGTTACGCAGAATTGAATTTTTTGCGTTTTGTATGTCCGAATCGGTAAAATCACCGTTTTTCATTGCGTTTATCTCACGGTAGATTGCGTTGATTGCCTTTTCCTCTGTCTTCGGTTCTATTCCGCAGGAAACGAAAAGCACGTTTTTGCCTGCTGTCGGATAGCTTGAGCAATAATAGCAAAGCCCTTCCTTTTCACGCACGTTCATAAAAAGCTTGCTTGCCGGAGAACCGCCGAATATTTCGTCATAGACCGTCAATATCACACGTTTTTTTGCCGTATCGGGCATATCAAGCGTGAATCCGAGAATCAAAACGCTTTGCTCCATATCAAGAGCTTCGAAAGCACGAATGATATTTTCACGGCTTTTATGAAGTGAAGGCTTGGGAATCAACGCTTTTCTCGGAGAGAAGGGAAGGTTCTTACGAACGCAATATTCAACGTATTCTGCTTCTGCCTCGCCTGCATAGGTTATAAAAACGGGATAGTCGTTGATCGCCTTGCGGTAAAAGGACATGAGTTTTTCGCCGTCAAGTTTGGAGACAAGCTCGATATCGCCTGCCGCATCAACGGCAAAAGGTTCACCCTCGCACATAATTTGTCTTGCACGGAGCATAGCGTACGACGGCTTGTTTTCAATAAGCGATGCGATCTCTTCGATAAGGCATACCTTTTCGGTCTCGACGCTTTTCTTTGGGAAAACGCCGTTTTCTAAATTCGGGTTGAATATCGCATCGCCGAGCAATTCGGTTGCACGCTCCAAAACTCTTTCTCCGTCGAAAGCAAACGAATCCGCAACCGTGCTTATCTCAAGACGCAACAACAAAAGCTCGCCTCGGCGTTGGACAAAGGAATCCAACCCCAATGCATAGAGCTCGTCTTTAATGATAGAAAAGGCTTTCATCGAGGGATATTTCCCTGTTGAAAGCGAAAGAAGGTTTGTTAAAAGCGAATAACCCGATGCAGTTTCGGCTTCAAGAGGGATCGCAAAACTGACCGTCATCAAAGCGGATTTAAACTTATCGGTCTTGCAGGAAGAGAGAAATACCCCTTCCTGCAAAGCAATATTTTTTATTTCCATTAAGGTCCTTATTCGTCGATAACAGCAACAGCGCTTGCTGCGATACCTTCGCCCTTGCCCGTAAAGCCAAGACCTTCCTCGGTAGTAGCCTTAATGCTTACAGCGCCCGTGCTGATATCAAGCGTGTTTGCGATGTTACGGCGCATTTCATCGATATAAGGAGAGCATTTGGGTGCTTCTGCAATGATGATCGCATCGATGTTGTTAATTTCACATTCCATCGTTTTAAGAAGCTTTCCAACCTCTTTGAGCAATTCCAAGGAGTTGATACCCTTATATCTATCGTCGGAATCGGGGAATCTTCTTCCGATATCACCCAAAGCCGCCGCACCCAAAAGTGCATCGCAGATAGCGTGGGTTAAAACGTCGGCATCGGAATGACCGAGAAGACCCTTTTCAAAGGGAATCTCTTTTCCGCCGAGAATTAATTTTCTGCCTTCAACGAGGCGGTGGACATCATAGCCGTGACCCATTCTGATCATAATTTAATCACCTTGAACGTTAATTTGTTTGAATATTGCCTCCGCCAAAGCAACGTCGGACGGAGAAGTTAATTTCATATTAGGCTCGGTGCGGACGATATAATCGACCTTTGCGCCGAAATGCTCGAGAAGTGAGGTTTCGTCCGTGAAATTACCGTAAATATCGCTTGCGTGTTCAACAGCGTCAAGATAAAGCCTTTTATTAAAGCATTGAGGCGTTTGAACGGCAAACATATTGCTTCTGTCAAGCGTTGTAACCTCATTGGTTTGAGGGTTTTTATACTTAACGGTATCGGTAACGGGCGAGCAGACGCAGGAAGCACCCGTTTCTATCGCACGGTTGACCGTGTCTTCAAGAATCTCCCTTGTAACAAAGGGACGGGCGCAATCGTGAGCGCAGATAATTTCGGTATCGTCGCTCGATGCGAGAACACCGTTTCTTATCGATTCTGCACGCATACTGCCGCCGAGAACAAACTTTATCGGCTTGTTGAAGCTCTTTGCAAGCTCTTTTAACGATTCTTCGTTGTCTTTAGAACAAACCACGACAATCTCGTCGATAAAGCTGTCTTCGATCGCAGAAAGAACGTATTCGAAAAGCGTTCTTCCCAATATTTTGATATTCGGCTTTGAAACACCGCCCATACGGTTGCCGCTTCCTGCGGCGGCGATGACGGCGCAAACCTTTTTTCCCGACATAGACTTATCAGCCGATATAGTCATAGCCCATCTGCAACGCTTTTGCGTTCATTTCGCCAAGCTCGGGCTTTGATTTGGGCGCAGAAGCCTTGATGCATTCCATAAAGTAGTCTGCATCGAAAAGACCGGTCTTCTTGATAAGATGACCGAGGATTATAACGTTTGCAAGCTTGGGGAACCCTGCATCGTTTGCCATCTGGGTTGCAGGAATATAGTATGCGGTAACGTCGTCTCTCGAGGTCTTTACGTCGATAAGCGAGCTGTCGATAACGATAGAACCGCCGACAGCAACTCTGTCTTCAAACTTTAAA
Source organism: Eubacteriales bacterium (assembly GCA_045536935.1). Classification (GTDB taxonomy): domain Bacteria; phylum Bacillota; class Clostridia; order Oscillospirales; family CAG-382; genus Coliplasma. Next base: position 27,443 of record JAZSOO010000010.1, read on the forward strand.
AGAGAAGGCTTGTTCATAGCAATAAGAATATCGGGGGTGGTAACAAGGGGAGAACCGATGGGCTCGTCGTCGATGTTGACCGAGCAGTTACAAGTACCGCCTCTCATTTCGGGACCGTAGGAGGGAAGCCAGCTTACCTGCTTGTCATTCTTCATTCCTGCAAGGACAAGCTGTTTTCCGGCGAAAAGAATACCCTGTCCGCCGAATCCTGCCAAAAGAATTGCGCTCATTTCGTTTCCTCCTTCGTGATATCCTTATAAACACCCAACGGGTAGTGTGCCATCATATTTTCTCTGAGCCATTCAAGCGACTTTTCGGGAGAAAGACCCCAGTTTGTCGGGCAGGTGGAGAGAACCTCGATGATGGAAAGGCCTTTTTTGTTCATCTGCATTTCAAAGCCTTTTTTGATTGCCTTCTTTGCGTTTACAACGTTCTTAACGCAGTCAACCGAAACACGTTCTGCATAAGCAACGCCGTCAAGGGTGCTTACCATTTCGCAAACGCGAATGGGGTTGCCCTGAAGCTCTTTGATTCTGCCGTAGGGAGAAGTCGTGGAGACCTGACCGAGCAAGGTCGTGGGCGCCATCTGACCGCCCGTCATACCGTAAATTGCGTTGTTGACGAAGATAATGGTGATATTTTCACCTCTTGCGCCGACGTGAACTGTTTCTGCAGTACCGATAGCGGCAAGGTCGCCGTCGCCCTGATAGGTGAATACGGTAAGGTCGGGATTTGCTCTCTTAACACCGGTCGCAACGGCAGGTGCTCTGCCGTGAGGTGCTTCTATCATATCGCAGTTGAAATAGTTATATGCGAAAACCGAGCAGCCGACGGGTGCAATACCAACGGTGGTTTCTTCAAGACCAAGCTCGTCGATAACCTCGGCAACAAGACGGTGGATTATACCGTGGGTACAGCCGGGGCAATAGTGAAAGGGGGTATCTGTTAAAGCGTGAGGCTTTTCAAAAACTATCATTATTTGTTTCCTCCCGAATATTCTTCGATTTTTGCAAGGATATCTTCGGGAGTGGGGATCATACCGCCCGTTCTTCCGTAATGGTATACCTTCTTTTTGCAATCGATCGCAATCTTAATATCGTTGACCATCTGGCCCATGTTCATTTCAACAGAAAGGAAGCAGCCTGTCTTGTCTGCAAGCTCGTTAAGCTGTTTTGCAGGGAAGGGATAAAGGGTTATGGGACGGAAAAGACCTGCCTTAATACCCTTCTTGCGTGCGTTACGAACGGCAGTCTTTGCAATTCTTGCGGTTATGCCGTATGCAACGAGAACGATGTCTGCATCTTCTGTGAGATATTCTTCATATTTAACTTCGTTTTCTTCAAGCTTCTTATATCTTTCAAAGCGTTCGAGAACGATCTCTTCAAGCTTTTCGGGCTCGATATAAAGCGAGTTTACGATATTGTGAACACGCTTACCGCCGTGACCGTTACAAGCCCAGTCCTTTTCGGGAATCTCTCTTGCGGGCTTTGCTTCAAAGTCAACCGGCTCCATCATCTGACCGAGAGCGCCGTCTGCAAGGATCATACAGGGCATACGGTAGATGTCTGCAAGGTCAAAAGCTTCGCCGACAAGCGTTGCAATTTCCTGAACCGAGTTCGGTGCAAGAACGATAGCATGTCCGTCGCCGTGACCGAGAGCCTTGGTTGCCTGGTTATAGTCGCTCTGTGCGGGCTGGATACCGCCAAGACCGGGACCGCCACGCTGTACGTTGACGATAACGCAGGGAACGTCGGAGCCGATTATGTAGGATATACCTTCGCTCTTAAGCGAGATTCCGGGAGAAGACGAGCTTGTAATAACTCTTGCGCCCGTGCTTGCAGCACCGAGAACCATATTGATAGCCGCAATTTCGCTTTCTGCCTGAAGCGAAAGACCGCCTCTTTTGGGCATCTGCTTTGCCATATATTCGGCAAGCTCTGTTTGGGGAGTTATGGGATAACCGAAGAAGAGCTTACAGCCTGCACGGATAGCAGCCTTTGCAATAGCTTCGTTACCCTTCATCAAAAGCTTTTCTGCCATTATTTGTCACCTCTTTCAACGGTTATAACAACGTCGGGACACATCGTCGCACACATAGCGCAAGCGATACATTTGTCAAGCTCGGTAACGGTTGCAGGGTGATAGCCCTTTGCGTTAAGAACGCTCTTGTCGAGAAAAACGATCTTTCTCGGGCAAGCGGTAACACAAAGTCCGCAACCCTTACAAAGGTCTGTTTTGAAAGTAACTTTGTTCATTGTCTTTTTCCTCTGGATTAAAAAAGTTTTTTTGTAATGTCTTTTATTTTAACTGTGTTTTCAATATCGAGCCAATCGGGTGCCGTTGTAAAAAGCAGGGGAAGGTTTGATATCTCTGACAGTTTTTTTGCATAAGGGATAGAATTTAATATTGCTTCCTCGTCTGTTTCAAGACCGAGGTTGCTGTTGTTGATGATGCCGTGGAAGTCAAGTCCCGAAGCTCTTTTAATTTCTTCAAGAACTTCAAGCGCTCCTTCCGGCTCTGCGGTAATATAACGATAGCGGTTATAGACGAAATACATTTTATAACCTGCCTCGATATAATCATCGTGCGATAATCCCAAGACCGCCGCACCGTCGCCGTCACCGCCGACGTCTGCAATGGATTTACCGCTTCCGTTGAACAAAAGCTGATAATTCTGCGGAAGTGCGGGAATATCAACGTTTGTATTTGCAAATTCGGGGACCAAGGTCGTAACGCCCATTTTTTCCAAAAGCTCTTTGTTATCCGCACTTCGGAAATAGGGGTTTACAATATCAAGGTCGGCAATACGGCATTCAAGTCCGCTTTCTGCAAGCGACATTGCAAGATTGACTGCGACGTTCGTCTTGCCCGAACCGTAAGGACCCGAAATTATCGTTATTTTTTCTGTTGCAAGCTCGTTAAAGGAAGTCATTTATGCGCCTCTGATTATATCTCCGCTTTTTGCGGAATCGATCTCAAGATAGAATTCCATTCCCGCATGGGGAGTTGATTCTATCGGGTTCATTTCGGAATCGTAAAGATTGCCTATGACAAAATCATAACCGAACGAATTCGGGGAAAGAAGGTTTGCCTTATTGCCCTTGCACATTTTATTGCGCTGGAAGCATTTTGCCAATTTCTTTTCGGCATCAAATTCCGTAACCGTTGCAAGGAAAGGTCTGTCTGCAATATATTCGTTTGCATCAACGACGTTTGCATCAGTCTCGGGAGAGGAATAGAAATAACCCGTGCCGTATTCACGGTGGCTTACGCTCTCGGTCTCGATTCTGCAACGTTCGTCAAAATCTTTTCCTGCAAAATAATCGTCAATAGCAATACGGTATGCATTTGTGATCGCCGCAGTATAGTATGCACTCTTCATTCTGCCTTCGATCTTAAAGGAATCTATACCTGCATCGACAAGATCTCCGATATGCTCTATCATTCGCATATCACGGGAAGAAAACACGTAAGTACCGCGCTCGTCCTGCTCTGCATAGAGATTTTCCGAGCGTTTTTCTTCACGGAGATAATATTTCCAACGGCAGGGCTGAGCGCATTGACCGTTGTTTGCGTTGCGGTTCATAAAATAGTTTGAAAGCAGGCACCTTCCCGAATAGGAAACGCACATTGCACCGTGTACGAAGCATTCAAGCTCTACGTTTTGGGGAATATTCTGCCGTATAAGCTTGATTTCTTCAAGAGAAAGCTCTCTTGCGAGAACCACTCTCGAAACACCGCATCTGTTCCAAAACTTAATTGCGGCGGAATTTACCGTTGAAGCTTGGGTGGAAAGATGAATCTCTGCTTCGGGGATGGCATCTTTAATAATATCCATAACGCCCGGGTCGCTTATTATGAATGCATCGGGAGTTACTTTCGAAAGAAGCTTTGCATATTCGGAAAGCGATTGAAGCTCGGTATCACGGGGCATTGTGTTTAAGGTGAGATAGACCTTTGAATTGCGGTCGTGCGCATAATCAAGCGCCTCGCTCAATTCGTCAAGCGTTAAATTACCTGCCGCTGCACGCATACCGAACCTGTCAAGCGCACAATAGACTGCATCTGCGCCGTAATTGACGGCATATTTAAGCTTCTCAAGGTTTCCTGCAGGAGAGAGAAGCTCCGGCTTTTTGATGATCTTATCCTTCATATTTTCCTGCCTCGATAGCGGCGTTGTCCTTCTTGACCTGCTCCTTGTTCGTTGCGTGTCCCGATTTTGTCGATGCATAATAGGTCTTGCCTGCATCGTTGGAAACAAAGAAGTATGCATTGATCGTACTTCCGCTTGAACTTGTGGGTGCGGTCGGGAATACGGTTGCCGTGAGTGCGTCAAGACCGGGATTGCTTATCGCTCCGGGAGGCAAGCCGTTATAAAGATAGGTATTGTATCTTGTTTCGTAGCTGATATCGATCTGTGAAGAATCGGTTATACGTTCGGGAAGTGCGTACTGGATCGTAGCGTCACTTTCAAGCTTTGGGAAGGAGGAGGGGTGGGAAAGACGGTTGTGGAAAACGTAGGAGATGAAGTAGAAATCCTCTGCCGTACCGCCTTCGCTTTGAACCATAGAGGCAAGCACCACGATGTCGTCGAAGGTCATTCCGTATTCTTCCATAACCATATCACGGTGGCTTTCGCCGTTTGCGTTCTTTGTATTGAATTCCTTCCAGAACTTGTTGTTGAAAGCGTTGAGCATTTTGTTTATAACCAAAACTTCGCTTTCGGTGGTGTAAAATTCATAAGTGTCGGGATAGAGATAGCCTTCAAGACGGTATTTTCTGTGTTCCGAATAACCCGTCTCGCCTAAAAGCTGGACAAACTCCCATTTATAAGGATATTCGTTTATTGCTTCGATATATTTATCACGTTCGCCGATACCGTTTTCGAGAAGCAGATCGATGATCTGGTCTACGGTATAGCCTTCGGGGATAGTAACACGCTTGATCTCACGGTTTGCGTATTTGGACGTGAGTGCGGTTATGATCTGTGAATAGTTGTAGTCAAAATTAAGGGTATGCTCGCCGGGGATATATTCGGTTTTTTCGCCTTCTTCGTCGCTTCCACGGTAGTTCATATAAAGCTTATATACCCAACCGTATTCGATAATACCTTCGTCCTGAAGCATTTTTGCGACTTCTTCGTCGGTAACACCTTCTTCAAGAGTTATTGTAACCTCTTTAGAATCTGTAACCAAGGCAAAAACGTCGTTGCCGATGGTGATTATATAATAAGAAAGATATGCAGAGAGTATAACTACGGCGAGGATATAGACCAAAGCCTTCGGGAGAAAGCTTATACGGCCTATAACGTTGCCGACCTTGTCAAGCTTGCTTTCTTCTTCCTCGGCTTCTTCGGGCATTTCTTCTTCGGGAAGCGGTATGTTTTCATATTCTTCGGCAGAGGAAAAATGGCTTGAGATCGTTTCTTGGGCTTCGATGATTTCCTCTTTTTCGGGGATCGGCTCGTTTACGGGCTTCGGCGCAGGAGTCGGAGCAGGCTCGTTCACGGGCTTGGGCGTGGGGGCAGGTATCGGCGCAGGTGTAGGCGCAGTTTCTGCCTTCGGCTTGTCGCTCAAATGGTCGAATATAGAAACGGGAATCTCGCCGTCGCCGTAATAAACGGCGTTGCGTTCCTGCTTGTATTCGGGAGCAGGCTCGTTTTTCGAAAGTATTTCCAATATTTCGTCAACGTGACTGTCAATTTCTTGACGGTCCTTGCTGACCTTTTGCTCGGGTGTGTCGCTGTTAAGCTCGTTAAGCATATCAAAAAGCTCGTCGGCACGGCTTCTTCCGTTGTTGTCTGCCATAAGAAATACCTCCTTTGTCCTAAAATACAGTTACGAGAATAAAAACTATGATAAGTAAAATAAACGTCGGGGATAGGAACAGCTTTGTAATATTGCCGATGCTTTTCGGCGGAATAGCCTCTTCCTGAGGTCTTTCGGAATAGAAATAACACATATTCTCTATCTTTGAAAGCAAAAGCAAGAGGGAAACACCCGTCAATACGACAAGAACGAATCCGATGAAATATGCGCCGTTCTTAACGACGGTTATTCGTAGGAATGCGTCGCTTGCATAGATGCTAAGCGTGTTGCTTAAAAGATGTATTGCGATAGAGGGCAATATGGATTTTGTCATTGCGGCGCAGAAGCCGAGCAAAAGTCCCGAGAAAAGATAGACGAAAAAGCTCTCAACAGAGAAATGGAGCATTGCAAAGCAGAGTGCGGAAATGATAACTGCGTTTGCCGTTCCGTATTTTCTGTATTCGTTAAAGATGATTCCTCTGAAAAGGAATTCTTCGCATATCGCAGGAATGATTATAAGCGAAAGAATTATTTCAAGATGGCCGAAACCTTCCTGGCTGCCCGAAAAATCGCTGTAATAATTCGTGATTGCGGCGACCGAACCGCCGTTTACAAAATAGAAAAACTTGATAAGAAGCGTTCCGCAGATGAAAAACAGTGCGGCGAACAAAACGAAAATAATGTCGGGCGCTCTGTTCGAAACAAGATACATAGGACTTTCAAGCTTACGTCCCTTTAAGAGATAATATACGATAGAGGGAAGCGCAAGCACGACAAGCTGGATAACCCCGATAGCGACGAAAATGTTCGTTTCGCTGTTCAGCGAGGTCAACGACCTTGTCGAAACCTGCATTGCGGTTATAACGAAGATAACAAGCAAAGGTGCGGTGATATACGGTAATTTAAGTTTGTCTTTTATCTTAGAAAGCATATCCTCGCTCCTTTCCTGAATTTCTTTTGTGTCTTATGCGAATCTTGTCTGCGATTGAAGCTCGGTGACCTTGTCAGCGCCGAAAAGTACTTCTACAAGCTTAAATCCGAATTCGAAAGCAACGCCCATACCTTCCGCTGTGATGAAGATATCGTCGTGCTCGACCTGCTTACCCGTGATGTTCGCAGATTGCATACTTTCTTCAAAACCGGGATATACAGCGGCATTTCTGCCTTCAAGAAGGCCCATATTGCCGAGAATCGAGGGAGCTGCACATATCGCCGCAATGATAATACCCTTGCTTGCGGCATATTCGATAAGAGAAACAACCTGGGGATTCTCACCCAAAAGCTCGGTACCCAACGCACCGCCGGGGAGAACAAGACAGTCCATTTCTTCCTTGCGAAGCTCTTCAAGCGTTATATCCGCCGCAACCGCAATATCGTGTGCGCCGGAAACCGAAAGCTCGCCTTCCGTGGAGACCAAGGTTACGTTTGCGCCTGCACGCTTGAGCAGGTCTGCAGGAACGATAGCCTCTGTTTCTTCAAATCCTTTTGCAAGGAGCATAACTACGTTTGCCATTATAATTTCCTTTCGGCTCAGAGAGAAAGTTCGGGAATGATATCTCTGAGTTTTTCGATGATTTCTTTGTGTATTTCTTCACGAGAACGCATCTCGCCGTTTTTGTCACAGTCAATTTTTATCCAGCCAAGCTTTTCTGCGGAATAGAGAGCCGCTTTATAGCTGTTTTCAAGATGTGCCTTGTTGCTTTCGTGAATATCCTTTTCTGCGCCCGTTTCGTCACATCTGTGCTGGATCATCTTTTGTGATATTTCGGGGGGCAGGCAGAGATAGACCACCGCATCGGGCTTTGGCACACCAAGCTTGTTGTATTCATAATCGGTAAGCCAAGTGAGGAAAGAATCGTATTCGCTTTCATCAAGCTTTGAAAGCTGATGGACTGCGTTTGCCGAGGTATAGCGGTTTGCAAGAATTATTGCGCCGTCGTCGTAATCCTTCTTCCAATCGAGCATATACGAGCAAAATCTGTCTGCACCGAAGAAGCTCGAAGCGGCAAAAGCATTCACGGCTTCGGGATCGTCACCGAAACGGCCCTTGAGGTACATATTGACGTGCGCCGAATATTCGCTGTCGTAGGTGGGGAAGGAAAGATACCTGTACGGGATCCCCTTTTCGGCAAGCAGATCCTTTAACATTTCGGTCTGTGTCATCTTGCCCGAAGCATCAAGCCCGTCGATAGCAATAAGCCGTTTTTTCACCGTGCAACCTCCTTTTGCCCATAAAAGGGTATAGTTATCGATTCTTTATCAATTTAATAATATAACACAATTATTATAAAAAATCAATATATTATATAAATTATATTATTAAGAAGAGGCAAATACGACTAATGAAAAAATCCCTCAGTTCGAGGGATTTTAGGTAAACTCTACGCAGAATGACTCAAGTGCATTTAACTTCTGCAATATTTGATCTAATAAATAATAACAGCCAATAACAACATCGCTTTAGTTGTCAGAGTAGAGATTCTTATAAGACATACAAGCGTTGACGATGATGATAATATTCGCTATCAAATATCCATAATATCCGCTTTCCGCTTTTAAACCGTTAGTATAAAACACTCCGTCCCAAAAGAACGAAACGGTGTGAACGGCTAAAGCGTTTACAATTGCCAAAAAAATCGTTAATGTAGGCATTTTTCTTGTGGTGCATAGGGGAGCAATAACGGTAATTGCAAACAGAATTAGGAATGTAAGCATTTGAGGAAGATGATCCGAACCAGATTCGTATAAGCTTAGAAACATATTCCACATCCTAAATAATGAAGTTCCGCTGAACCTATCAGTAGAAATATACGGCTTTTTGAACATTAAGATTTGAATGAAGAATGCAGTTGAAGATAGAGCCGAAGAGATATTCTTTGCTGAAGGGCTCTTTTTTTTGAAAGGTTCATTAACTTTTTGATTGTTTTGCATATACAACTAATCCTTTGTTTTAAGTATGTTCTTACAAATAATATCACAAAATGCGATATTTGTCAATATCTCATACCGAGATAAACTATAATATATGTGAAAAGGAGGGTGTTATGAAAAGACTTAAAGATCTTCGAGAAGATTCTGATATAACCCAGAAAGCACTTGCTGAAAGGCTTCATATCCGACAAAACACGTACAGCCAATACGAAAACGGACAAAGGCAGATTCCGATTGAGGTTTTGATTGAACTGTCCCAAATTTACGGTGTTTCCGTCGATTATATCCTCGGCTTGACCGACGTTAAACAACCATATCCGCGTAAAAAATAAATCTCCCAAACTTTAACGTTCGGGAGATTTTTTATTTTATTCAAAATATATAGCAAAGATCTGTCTTTTTTCCGTTTTTTATTTAATATCCTGCTCGAGCGAGCGGAATTCGGGGGTATCGAAAAAATCGGTAAGGCTTATGCCAAAGCCGTCGCATATCATTTTAATCGTAACAATTCCCGGATTGATGCTTTTTCCGTAGAGAATATTCTTAATAGACGACGGCGCAACGCCCGATTCGGTGGCAAGCTTGTTTATCGTCATGTGCTTTTCTTCGCAAAGCCGTAAAATTCTGTGTTTTACCTCGTTGTAGGTGCTCATTTTCGTCCTCCGTTTTTGTGGTTTCATAGAAAAGATTGTAAACAAAAACGCTTGACAATGTAGGCTATATATGATACTATATAGACTATAAATAGCCTATCACGACAAATTTCGGCAAGAATATAGATAGTATATCTTGCCCAAAATGTTGAGGTAAATACTTACAAAGGAGAAAACAATGAGCGATTACACAAAAGACCAGCAAACAGAGATAATCGGTGATGCCGTTCATCTTACCGCTGCCATTGAAGAAGAGGAAGACGAGCTTGAGGAATTACGTTCTCAAAGATTCCGTCCGATGCCGTCTGCACCGACAAGAAGGGTGCTTCAGCAAACGAAATTCTTCCAACCGCAATATCCCCCTCGTCCCAAGACAAACCTCACTTTTTCGGAATATTTCAAGAGTTACAAAAATGATTTCATAAAACAGCACAAAAAGAAATTCATTATTGCAGGCTCGGTTTTTGTAGCACTTTTATTGATTTCGATAATAATAACCGTAAGCTCGGACGATAAGGGTGCAGGACTTGGAATATTCACTCTGTTGAGCGGACTTCCCGGCGTTGCACTTTGGCTTACAGTGCTTTATTTCGGTTGGAAGCTCGTTACGAGCTATTGGGCTGTCAAATCTGCTCTTAACCAAGAGCTTGCCGAAAGCCCCGAATACTTAAAAGCTATCGAAGATGCCGATAAGCTTGCCGCAGAACAGCAGAAGCAGGCTGACGAAGAGCTTAAAGCCGAACAGGAACGCATCGACGCACAGTATAAGCAAGATAAGGAAAATTACGACAGCATCATTGTTCCCCAATATAAGCGTGAAGCCGAAATGTGGAGCAATATCCAGCAAAAGAAGATTGCAATTGTGGAAGAAGACCTACGTATCAACAGAGAAACGTTGCAAAAACTTTACGATACGACAAAATTGGTTTCTGCTTCTTACAGAGATCTTGAATTGCTCGAATGGATATACGAGGATATGAGCACCTCCGACCACGACATCAGATATGCAACCGAGCTTCTTGACCGTGACAGACAGCGTGCCGCAACGCTTTCCGCAGGTTCTATGGTATGCAGATCGGTTGAATCTATGAACCGTGATCTCAGAAACGGTCTTGGTGCAATATATGCTGAGCTTGAGCGTGGAAACGAAATCAGCGAAGGTATGCTTGACAACCTTGCAGAAAGCAACAAGCGACTTTCGAAGGTAAGACGTGATATGAATATCGGCACGGCTATCGGAGCCTTCCAAAGACACAAAACAAACAAAATATTGGGCGGTTAAACGCAAACAAAAGGAACGTCAAAATCGACGTTCCTTTTTTGCGGGGTGATTATGTGCTTTGAAATTATTCAATCTCTTCAAAATCCGAAGCAGGGTGCTTGCAAAGGGGACAGACGAAATCTTCGGGGAGAGTCTCGCCTTCATAGACGTAACCGCAAATTTTGCAGACGTAGCCTTTGGCTTTCTTTGCTTCGGGTTTCGGTTTTACGTTTTTGTGGTAGTAATCGTAGGTCATCGTTTCCTTGTCGGAGATGACCTGTGCTTCGGTAAGGGCACAGATGAACATACCGTGCGTGCCGAGGTCGATATATTGTTCAACTTTAAGTGACATAAACGCATTTATATGCTTTGAAAGCACACAAAGCCCGTTTTCCGAGCGAGTGAAATCGGTTCCTGCGAATTTATCGGTGTCCTTTCCGCTTTTAAAGCCGAAATTCTCGAAAACAGAAAAGGGTGCATCGGTCGAGAGGCAGTTTATATTCATAATGCCCGATAGCTTTATAACGTCGTGGGAATAGTTGGCTTTGTTTATCGTAACGGCGATTTTGTTGGGAGTATTCGTAACCTGAACGACGGTGTTAAGGATCGCACCGTTGTCCTTAATTCCGTCGTTTGACGTGACGACGTAAAGTCCGTAACCAATCTTAAACAGTGCGCTCGAATCTATATTGCTCATAACCTGCCTCCTGATTTTCTTTTTGTAATTATATCATACCCAAAATCATATATCAACAAAAAATTCCCGAAAGAATTTTCGGGAATCTTTATATTTATTTCTTAAACTTATCGAAAAAGCTTTTGCGTTTTGCGTTGTTTTTGTCGTTAAGGCTTTCGTTGAATTCGGTGAGCAGCTCTTTTTGCTTCTTCGAAAGACCTTTCGGTGTTTCGATAACGACCGTGACGAGAAGATCACCTCTGCCCCTGCCGTTAATACGGGGCACACCCTTGCCCTTGACCGCAAACGTAGAACCGCTTTGCGTGCCCTCGGGAATGGTAAGCTCTCCGTTGCCGTCGGGCGTGGGAATCGTAATTTTTGCGCCCAAAGCCGCATCTGCAAAAGTTATGGGAAGCTCGAGACGGAGATTATATCCCTCACGTACGAAGAATTCGTGGCTTCGAACCATAACCTGAATTATAAGGTCGCCGTTAGGTCCGCCGTTAACGCCTGCATTACCCTGACCGGAAAGCGAAATTCTCTGACCGTTATCAATACCTGCGGGGATATTGACCTCGAGCGTTTTGTTCTTTCGAACGTTACCGCTTCCACGGCATTCCTTACAAGGTTTGTCGATGGTCTTGCCCTTACCGCCGCATTCGTCACATTCCGCAGAGCTCTGCATCATACCGAACGGTGTGCGTCTTTGAACGGTTATAGTACCTCTGCCGCCGCATTTACGGCAGGTGTTCGCAGTTGAACCCTTTGCCGCACCGCTGCCGTTACATTCGTGACAATGCTCGATCCTGGTATAAGAAACGTCACGCTTACAGCCGAATATTGCGTCGTTAAAGTCGATAGTAATGCGAAGTCCGACGTCGTCACCCTGCATGGGTGCGTTTGCATAGCTTCCTCGACCGCCTCCGCCGAATATATCACCGAACGCACCGAAGATATCGCCCATATCAAAACCGCCGCCGAATCCCGAAAAACCGCCGCCGAATCCGCCACCGCCTGCAGAGGGGTCAACACCTGCATAGCCGAAGCGGTCGTAATTTGCTTTTTTGTTCGGGTCGGAAAGGATAGAATAGGCTTCGTTAACTTCCTTAAACTTTTCCTCGGCGCTCTTGTCGCCGGGGTTTGCGTCGGGGTGGAATTCCTTTGCTTTTCTTCGGAAAGCCTTTTTTATTTCTTCGTCTGTGGCGGATTTATTTATGCCGAGTATCTCGTAGCAATCTCTTTTATCTGCCATATGTTACCTCAATATACCCACGAAAAGAGAGGAAATTTCTTCCTCTCTTTTCGATTGGATTCTTAACCGTTGGATTTATCGGTGAAGTCGGCATCGTAATAGTCGTTACTGCCTTGGTTACCGCCTGCACCGTTTGCATCAAAACCGCCGTTTGCGTTCGGGTCAAAGCCCTGTGCATTTTCGGGGTTTGCCTGCTGATAAAGCTTTGTGCTTACGTCGTATATCGCCTTCTGGAGAGCATCGGTATCTGCCTTGATCCTGTCGGTATCATCGGCCGCAACGCTGTCCTTAAGCTTTGCGATAGCATCGTTAACGGGCTGTTTGTCAGCGTCGGTAAGCTTGTCGCCTGCTTCGTTCATGGTCTTTTCGCACTGGAAGATAAGGCTTTCTGCCATATTCTTTGCTTCAACGGCTTCCTTGCGCTTCTTGTCTTCCTCTGCGTGCATTTCTGCATCACGGATAGCCGCATCGATTGCGTCCTTGCTCATATTGGAGGAGGACTGGATTGTGATGTGCTGTTCCTTGCCCGTGCCCTTGTCGGTAGCCTTAACGTTAACTATACCGTTAGCGTCGATGTCGAAGGAAACTTCGATCTGAGGAACACCTCTGGGTGCGGGAGCGATTCCGTCGAGGCTGAATCTGCCAAGCGTTGTATTGTTTGCCGCCATTTCTCTTTCACCCTGAAGAACGTGAATTTCAACAGAGGGCTGATTGTCCGCCGCAGTGGAGAATATCTGGCTCTTCTGAGTGGGAATGGTGGAGTTTCTGTCGATTATCTTGGTGAATACACCGCCGAGGGTCTCGATACCGAGGGAAAGGGGAGTTACGTCGAGAAGGAGAAGGTCCTTAACGTCGCCGCCGAGAACACCACCCTGGATAGCTGCACCAACTGCAACACATTCGTCGGGGTTGATGCCCTTGAAGGGTTCTTTGCCGATAAAGCTCTTAACTGCATCGTAAACGGCAGGGATTCTGGTAGAACCGCCGACGAGGAGAACCTTGTCGATCTGGTTGGGCTGAAGACCTGCATCACGGAGAGCCTGCTTGACGGGAGTCATGGTTTTCTGAACGAGATCGCTTGTAAGCTCGTCAAATTTAGCACGGGTGAGAGTTGCATCGAAGTGCTTGGGACCGGTTGCGTCTGCGGTGATGAAGGGAAGGTTGATGTTTGTGCTCATCATACCGGAAAGCTCGATCTTTGCCTTTTCTGCAGCTTCCTTAAGACGCTGCATAGCCATTTTGTCGTTGCGAAGGTCGATGCCGGACTCGGATTTGAAGGATTCTGCGATCCAGTTCATGATCTTTTCGTCAAAGTCGTCACCGCCAAGACGTGTATCGCCCGATGTGGAAAGAACTTCAAAAACGCCTTCGCTGATGTCGAGGATAGAAACGTCGAAGGTACCGCCGCCAAGGTCGTAGATCATAACCTTTTGGTCGATATCCTTATCAAGACCGTATGCAAGTGCAGCCGCAGTGGGTTCGTTGATTATACGGAGAACCTCAAGACCTGCGATCTTACCTGCATCCTTGGTTGCCTGACGCTGAGAGTCGGAGAAGTATGCGGGAACGGTGATAACAGCCTGGGAAACGGTGGTGCCGAGATATGCTTCTGCATCGCTCTTAAGCTTCTGAAGGATCATAGCGCTTATCTCCTGAGGAGTGAAGTTCTTGCCGTCAATGTCAACCTTGAAGTTTGTACCCATTTCTCTCTTAATAGAGATCACGGTTCTGTCGGGGTTTGTGATAGCCTGTCTTTTTGCGACCTGACCGACCATTCTTTCGCCTGTTTTGGAGAATGCAACGACGGAAGGAGTTGTTCTGTTACCTTCGGCGTTGGGAATAACGGCGGGTTCGCCGCCTTCATATACTGCTACGCAGGAGTTTGTCGTACCAAGGTCGATACCGATAATTTTAGCCATAATTAAATACCATCCTTTTTATATTATTGAAATTATATGCAAATTAAGTGTTTTTTAGTTTGAAACTTTGACCATTGCGTGTCTTATAACCTTTTCACCGAGCATATAGCCTCGCTGGAAGGTCTGGGAAACCGTGTTCTCGCCGAAATTCTCGTCTTCGTCGTGCATGATTGCATTGTGAAGGTTCGGGTCGAACTCTTTTCCGTCGGATTCGATAGGCGTAACCCCTATCTTTGCGAAGATGTCGATGACCTGCTTTGAAAGAGCCTTGATTCCGTCGTCATCGGGGGAAAATTCAAGAGCTTTGTCAAGGCTGTCTGCAACGGGAAGAAGTGCCTTTACCGCATCTGCGTATGCTTCGGTGTATGCATCGCTCTTTTCCTTTGCCGTGCGCTTGCGGTAGTTATCGTATTCTGCCGCAAGGCGGAGATATTTGTCGTTCGATTCGGCAAGCTCTTTTTTGAGCGATTCGATCTCTTTTTCTTCTTTTTTGGAAACCGTTTCTTCTGCCGTTTCTTCGGCTTCGGTAACTGTTTCTTCTTCGTTATTTATCTTCTCGTTGTCCATCTTTGCCATCTCCAATCATAAATCCGTTGTTAAAAGTAATATCTTTATCGATCTGTCCCGTCAGGCCTTCTGCGAAATAATCGAGAGAGGCTATGACCTTTTTATAGTCCATACGCTTGGGACCGATAACACCGATAGCACCGACGACCTTTCCGCCGACGCTTATCGGGTGGAACACAAATCCCGTTCCGGGCGGTGCAATATCCTGCGCTTCCTCGCCGAAGATTATGCTCGTTTGTCCGGGGACAGCTTTTTTCATAAGCTCGGAAAAACGCTTTCTTTCCTCTATCATCGAAAGAACACTTTGTACCTTTGCCACGTTGAAAAATTCGGGGTGCGAAAGAAGCTTTGTGACGCCGTCGATGTGGACCTTTTCGCTGTCGAAGGAATTGAACATCTCGTTCACTACCCTTAAAAGCATCGTCGAGAATGCTTTGTGCTCGCCCATTGCGTTTTCAAATTCGATAACCGTGTTTAAATTGACCTGTTCGGGCGTGATACCCGTGAAGGATTTATTAAGCGCATTCTTTGCTGTTTCAAGAATCTCGTTGTTTAACGGTTCCTGCGTTTTAACCTGCCTTGAACGAACCGAGCCGTCCTTGCAGATCATAACGAGAAGAAAATCGTGCTCGCCGATAAGGACCGTTTCATATCTGTCTGCTTCTGCGCCGCTGCCGCCGATGAAGGCAAAAGAAGTATAGTTTGTGACCTCGCCCAGCGCATGGCTCGCTTCTTCCATAAGAGTCGAAACCTCGGCAAGCTTGTTTGTGATGACCTCGTCAAGCACTTCAACCTCTTCAAGGGCAAGATAATATCTGCCCATAAGGTTTTCAACGTAGGTTCGATATCCCTTTGCCGTCGGGACACGGCCTGCGGAAGTGTGGGGCTGTTCAAGATAGCCCATACTTTCAAGGTCGCTCATTTCATTTCTTATAGTGGCGCTCGAAACGTTAAATTCTTCTTTGGTCGTAAGATATTTAGAACCGACGGGTTCACCGGTAGCGATATATGCATCTACGATAGAGCGTAATATCGCTTTTTTGCGTTCATTAAGTTCCATATACCGCAAACCTCGCTTTTGTGTTTTTAGCACTCGCAATCGACGTGTGCTAATCTATAACTTATTATATCCCGTTTTTTACGTTTGTCAATACGCAAAAATAAAAATTTTCCTGCAAATTGTTAATATTTTTATCAGAAATGATTAAGCAGTGCTAAACAAAAGGGGAGTGATGGCGGATTTTGACAAATCACCCCAAGAAGTCTAACGACAGGTTTCCTGCAAAACGAAGTTTTGTAGGAGTATTAAGGGGACCCCGACAAACCACCCCAAGAAGTCTAATGACTTCTCGGGGACCCCGACAAAAAACAAAAGCCTGCGTTGAGGCAGGCTTTTGAATTAATTATTTGATTTTATTCAAACACGTAAGTGCCCATAACCGCACGCTTCAACATGATATAGTCAAGCATATCAAGCTCATCGTTACGGTTGATATCTGCAACAGAGGGGTCTTCGAGAGTGAGAGTGCCCATAACTGCACGCTTTGCGAGAATATAGTCGGAGGCATCAAGTTCACCGTTTCCGTTCAAGTCACCTGCGACAGAGGGTTCGACAGGATCGTCAGAGGGATCTTCGGAAGGTTCTTCGGAGGGATCTTCGCTGGGATCTTCGGAAGGCTCTTCAGAGGGTTCTTCAGAGGGCTCTTCAGAGGGCTCTTCAGAGGGTTCTTCAGAGGGTTCTTCAGAGGGTTCTTCGGAGGGTTCTTCGGAAGGTTCTTCGGAAGGTTCTTCAGAGGGTTCTTCGGAAGGTTCTTCGGAGGGTTCTTCAGAGGGTTCTTCAGAGGGTTCTTCAGAGGGTTCTTCGGAAGGCTCTTCGGAGGGTTCTTCGGAAGGTTCTTCGGAGGGGTCGTTAACGACTTTTTCAACAATGCTGAATACAACGCCGGAAACTTCAGAGTAAACGTCTTCAATCTCGCCGGTAAGGGTGAGGTAATCGCCAACCTGAAGAGCTTTAACGGCTTCTCTGCTGCTCGCATCAGCATCGTCAGCATGAGCGGAAAGAATAACTCTGCCTTCGCCGAGAGTCCAAGAAGCGTAGGTTGCAGGCTCGCCGAAACCGTCAAATGCAATTACTTCGTAAACGCCGTCTTCATTGAGTTCAAGAAGAACGTGAGTCCACCAAGTAAAGTTGGTCGTGCCTTCGGCTGCATCAGGATTGTAGATAGTTTCTACAGTCTTGGTAGAATCTGCAGTAGCCCAAGCAAGAATCGTAACGGAAGGATAGATGTTAGCTGCGCCAACAGTAACTGTATCACCGATAGGAACGTAAACGGGTGCGTCGGAAGGCTCTTCAGAGGGTTCTTCGCTGGGTTCTTCGGAAGGCTCTTCGGAAGGTTCTTCGGAAGGTTCTTCAGAAGGTTCTTCAGAAGGTTCTTCAGAAGGTTCTTCGTTGATAGTAACTTGACTGAATACAACTCCGTCAACGGAGGAATAAACGTCTTGAATTACAGATTCTTCAACGTTGAGAGTGAGAAGGTCACCGATTCTAAGGTCGAAGATGTTCTGAGCGCTTGCGGAAGCGTTTTCAGCGTGTGCCATAATAACGATTCTGCCTTCGCCGAGAGTCCAAGAGATGTAACCGTTATAGCTGATGGGATCGAAAGCAATTACTTCGTAAAGACCGTTTTCGTTGAGTTCGAGAAGCACTTTGCTCCACCACGTAAACGTCGATGCGAGTTCTGTTGCCTCGGGAGCATACATGGTTTCAACGGTCTTTGCAGAGTTTACGGTGGACCAAGCGATAATATCGGTTGCGGAATCGACCATAAGGTTTGCGGAAGTAACGGTGATGTCCTTGCCGATGGGAGTTACGTTGATAGAAGGTTCTTCGGAAGGCTCTTCAGAGGGTTCTTCGGAGGGCTCTTCGGAAGGTTCTTCGGAAGGTTCTTCGCTGGGTTCTTCAGAAGGTTCTTCGGAAACGTCTTCGCCAATGGTAACAACGCTGAATGCAACGTCGGTAAGAGCAGTGGTGTAAACGTCCTGAAGGTTGTAAGGGTGAACGTTCAAGGTGAGGGTATCGCCGATAGCGAGAGCTGCAAGATTGGTGTAGTCGGCAGAAGTGTTGCTGTCGTGGCCGAGAAGAACGATTCTGCCTTCGCCAAGACCCCAATCAAGATAATCTGCAGCGGAGGGGGTAGAAATAGCTTCGACATTGTAAAGGTTGGTTTCGGTATCGAGAACCAAAAGTACCTTGTGGCACCATGTGAATACTGCGTTTTCGGGGGTGCCGTCAAATTCGGGATTGTAGATAGATTCAACGGTCTTTGCGGAATTAAGGGAAGCAAATGCGTGAACGTTAAGAGCGAGGTCACCCATAAGGTTGGAGACACCAACGTTGATGTCTGCGCCGGTGGGAGTTACGGGAACGGTGGGTACCAACGGAACGGAACCGGGGATATCGGCGGTTTCGCCGGTAGCGGTGAAATAGATCTCGGTTGTGAGGTCGCCGTCTGCGTCGAGGTCGGTAAGAGTACCGCCGTTGAGGGTGAGTACATCGCCGATTTCGAGAGCAGCTACGGTAGCATAAATGGGGTTGTTTTCGTGGATAACGAAGATAAGTTCGTTAATACCGTAGGTCCAATCATCATATCCGATGTTGCCTTCGCCTGCAGCTTCGGTGTTGGAAACAACGAAGTAGTCAGCGGAAGTATTGTAGGTAAGCTGAACCTTGTGCCAATACTGGAACTGTTCGGGAGCGATGTTGTCTTCGGTCCAGGTCATGGAAGGCCAAAGCGGTCCTGAGGAGTAATAGAAGTAGTAAGCCTTTGTGCCGTTGAGGTATCCTTCATCTGCTTCGAGAGCCGAACCTCTGGGGCAACAGTTGTTAAGATAGATGTTGGGGTCTGCGGGGAAGGGTTCGTTAGAGAATGCAACGTCGGAAACGGAACCAAAGGTGTTTGCGAGAGTATCAAACGAACCTTTGAAATACAAAACGTCGCCTACAGCCAAAGCTCTGATAGCATCGTTGGAATCTCTGCCGTCTGCATAGAAGGGAGCGCTCATAAGGATGAATCTGTTTACGCCGAGAGTCCAATCAACATAGGATCTATCCATCTTGTCAACGGCGATAACGACATACTGTGCAATGTCTGCATCATATTCAATAAGAGCCTTGTTCCAAGACCCAAAGGTAACGGCACCTTCTGCCGCATCGGGGTTATACATGGTTTCTAAGGTTTTTGTAGAATCGTAAGAAGCCCAGATGATGACGTCATTTTGATCTACGTAAGTATTTGCACGGGTGACAGTAATTGTTTTTGCGGTTGCGGAAGCAGCGAAGGGGATCATAACTATCAACATTGCTATAACAACCGCAAATGAAATAAACTTTTTCATGTGAAAACCTCCTTTTTTATTGTAAAATCATTATAATAAACTAAAGCGGATTTGTCAAGCAAAAATGTATATATTTATAAAGAGAAGGCGCTGTTGAAAAACAGCACCTTTTTTAAAGCAGAATAGGTTGAATTTGCTTCCCTTGCATTGCCTGCTCAAGCGTGAGTGGTATTAGTGAAAAATCACATATCAGTGAGCAAGGCTTATCAAGCGGTGAATCCTGCCCGAAGGGAACGAAGAAAACGTTTTTCTTTTCAAGCGTGAGTGCAATGTTGGAAAGGTTTGCACCAAGACCGTCGTTCGTTGCAAGACCGATTATGACGGGCTTTCTGCACCTCATCTGTGCCTTAACGCACATAGTCACCGTGGAATCGGTAATGCCGTGTGCAATCTTTGCAAGGGTGTTGCCCGTGCAGGGTGCAACTACAACTGCATCGAACCCGCCGTGTGTGACGGTTTCTTCTGCCGACCGTATCGAAAGAACGGGACTGTTGCCCGTAATTCCGGCAATAGTCTGCTTTAACGTATCAGCCCTGCCGAACCGTGTATCGGTATCACGTGATGCTTCGGAAAGTGCGGGGATGATCTCGTTTCCGACGGAGATCTGATTTAATATTTCAAGAGAAGCTTTGTGGGTACAGAAAGAACCGCACATTGCGTATAAGATCTTCATATCAAAGCCCCCTTCTTTTGCAGGATCTCGAATACCGTTTCGAAAATAACTCTGCCTGCCGTTTCGGGAGCGTATTTACCGGGCAATCCAAGCGCACGAACATATCTTCCTTCGAGCAACTTCTCTGCTTTTTCGGTCAATCCGCCGGGGAGAGACGCAAGGTCGATAAATACCGCCTTCTGTTTTAATACGGATATTGCCTTTTCATCGGCTATCGGCGTTGGCACGGTGTTAAAAATAACGTCGGCTTCCGAAAACAAAGCTTCAAGATCTTCAAAGCCCGTGGATCTTGCTCCCGACATTTCTGCACGTAACCTTGCCAAACTTCTGCGTGCAGCGACAGAAACGTTAACGCCCAAAGACCGCAAAAGATCGGTCAGATATATCCCTATCCTGCCGTATCCCAAAACAACGGCGTTTGCACCGCAAAGAGTTGTTTTCAAGCCGTTCATCGCAATCGAAATTGCACCCTCGGCGGTTATCCTTGCGTTTTGATGCAAAAAATTTTCGTTCTTGGCGTAATCTATCCTGTTTTCCGCTGTTTCGGGAAGGTTTCCGCCGAGCAGGAGGGCTTCTTTACCGACGAGAGAGAATATCTCGTCTAAAGGTATATCCCTCTCAGAAAAGGGAGCGTTAAGATTTTTTCCTTTGCGATACGGTATCGGCAAGATCACCGCCGATGTGTTTTTTAATGCGTTTTCTATGTTCTTTTCGTTGAAGCCTATCCTTTCGCAGACATGACCCGATCCGTCAAACATTGCAGCAACGGTGTTCATACGCTGATCCCCGCCTGCTATCGTAATTTTCATAGCTTTTCCTCCGATACAGTCAACTGCTTTCAGTTTATGTCTGCGAATAGTTTGGGGTTCAGCCTTTTATCAAAATCGGCTTGCCCGATTCAACAGGCTTGCCTTCGTCGGAGAACATATTCTCGTTTGCGATCAATATCGTTTCGGGGTCTGCTCTGTAAAGCTTTGATATCGTCCAGATATCCTCGCCCTTTTCGGGGAAGAAATAGATCAATGCAGAACCGTCGTCGATGTTTTCTCTCGGAGTTCGCTTGCTTACTTCGGAAACAAAGCTTTCTTCGGTTTCGGTGAAGATATAGATTTTTGCGCCCGCAACGACTCTTGCCGTAACGCTTCCGTCGGGGTGAAGGGTCGAGGTAACTTCGATAGGATAGCTGTCGGCGGTAACTGTCGATTCACCTTCGGGGAACTCCAACGGGAAGAATTGATTATAAGGAACAGAATGGTCGAGGCTGTATATTCCGTCGGCTGTCTCGGTTATGAGCGTTACGACAAAATTACCGCTGATGTTGACACCGCCCTCGGTTTTTTCTGCGGTAGAGCCGTAATCATGCACAACGGCATCAAGAATATTCTCCGCCTTGGGACTTGTGGGTGCAATATTACCCTCGCTTGAGAAGCTGACCTCGCTTTGCGAATGGAAATGGGGAAGGGTTGCGGTTGTAACGTTTGGGATACTGTCAAATTCCTTTTCGAAAAGGTCGTCGGCAACGGTTATAGTGTTCCTGCCGTTGACTTTGACCTTGGCTTTTACCGCAAACGAGGCTTTGATGATTCTGCTTTCGCCGTATTGGTCAAGCTCGGGCGTAAATTCGGGTGTTAAAGGCTCGAGCGAAACCGAAACACGTTTTTCGCTGTCAATGACTTCGTTTTCAAAATCAACGTTGATCGGCAGAGTTTTTTGTGACATATAATATCTGCCCTCGTTGTTTTCGTCCTCGCAGAGAACGTGCATATTCGCAACCGTCTTTATGTCTGCGTGACCGTTCGTAACCGTAACTTGCGGTTCTTGAAGGAAGATATTACCGCAAACGATCTCGCCGATAGGCTTTTCGCTTTGGTTGAGAGGGAGAGATTCCGAAAAACGATATTCGTTTTCGAAAAGATCGGTCTTGCCGTTGTGGGAGATATCCTTCTTCTTAAAGAAAATGCCGTTTCCTTCGTTGACGGCGACTGCGCTTACCGAGATCTCGCCTTCGATATCAAATTTTGCGCCGATAGTAGCTTTGGCGACAAGTCTTCTTGTGCTTAAAAGCTTGCAACCGATACGCTCGCAGTTCACCTTGCAAAACGCAGTAACGCTTTCTGCGTTTGAACGGGGGAGATTTACCGATTGTGAAAACTCCTGAACAAAGCTAACGCATCTCAAACGGCTTTTATAGTCGGTCTCATAGAGGATATCGAACAAAGCCTTGCCCGTAACGACCGCCTTGCCGTCTTCGATAGAACAGCTTTCCGCAAACGGTGTGCAGTCGACCTTGATAAGTCTTGCAATATCGGGACAGTATTCGGGGAGAGGGAAATCGTATTCAAGCTCTTTTTCAACCTTCGTTGACAAAAGCTTTTTCGGGATAAGTATTTCGTTGGTGGAGATAGCCATTTTCATCGAACCCTTTCGTTTTTTTTGGTAATATATATGAACGCAAAGGAAGTTTTATGAATAAACTGCAATCGAGAAAGGCTGTGAGGCACATGTATAATGATTTCGGAAAAACCGTTGGTGTTGCCGCTTTGACGTTCGGGGCAGGGGTTTTACTTTGCCTCGTGTTGCCGGCAGGTGCGCTCGTATGTGTAGAGGCTGCGCTGATAATCGGCGCAGGTGCGGCGCTTTTTATTAAGTAGAGGTGTTTTTATGAAGATTTATTGCTTTCGTTCGCCAAAATTTTTAAAACCGTTGTTGAGGTTTATGTTTGCGAGATAAAAATCGAAAAAAGAGTCGAAAGATATTGACAGCCAACAGCGATGGTGCTATAATTTCACCCATATTGAAGAGTAAAGGCCGATACGTGAAGTGCCGACAGAACGGGGAGTTGTCAGTCGGACGAAAAACGGATTTCGTTTGCGGTTTGGGCCTTGCATCCCGCTTCATACGGCAAAAATACATAGGCACCGTCGTTTTCGGCGTAAAAGCCTTCTTTTCTTGCTATATGTAACGCAGGATAAGGAGGTATTTTTTTATGAAAAAAACGTCGCTTCGAAACACAAAGGTTCTTGCAATATCGGCTTTCACCGTTGCGTTAAGCGTTCTTATCGGCTGGGTCTGTAAAAGCTATCTGACTTTCGGTGACGGCTCTGTAAGGCTTACTTTTGAAAATATACCGATAATACTTTCGGGTATCTGGTTCGGGCCTGCCGTCGGTCTTGCCGTCGGCGCATCGTCGGACGTGATATCTGCGCTCCTTTCGGGATATTCGATAAACCCGATAATAACCGTCGGCTCGGCTTTCGTCGGTATCGTTTCGGGTATTCTTTCTTCCTATGTTATAAAAGAAAAAAAGAATTTTCTTTCCTATCTTATGATATCGGTCTGTGCGCACACCGTCGGCTCGGTAATAATAAAGTCGTACGGACTTTGGTTGTACGGCTATGCGGTGCTGATGCAGATCAGAATACCGCTGTATATCGTCATCTCGGTCACGGAATCCTACATTATATATATAATAAATAAAAATACGGGCGTAAGATCGGGTATAGAAAGGTTGTTGGGCAGAAAATGAATTACAACGAAGCACTTGAATATATCCATTCTGTTGCGTGGATGGGTTCCCGTCCCGGCCTTTCGAGAACCGTTGAACTTTTAAAACTTCTCGGCAACCCCGAAAAGGATATTAAGTTCGTCCACGTGGCGGGTACTAACGGAAAAGGCTCGACCTGCTCTATGCTCAATTCGGTTTTGATCGAAGCAGGCTGTAACGTCGGACTTTATACTTCTCCGTATATCGTTCGTTTCAACGAGCGTATGCAGGTGAACGGAGAGCCGATTTCCGATAACGAGCTTGCCGAACTGACGGAAATAGTAAAACCCCTTGCCGAAAGTATGGAAGATAAGCCGACAGAGTTCGAGCTTATAACGGCATTGTCGTTTCTGTATTTCAAAAGACATAATTGCGACGTCGTCGTGCTCGAGGTCGGAATGGGCGGAAGATTGGATTCGACCAACGTGATAGAATCACCTCTCGTTTCGGTAATAACGGGTGTTGCAGTTGACCATATTGCCGTTTTGGGTACGACCGTTCCTCAAATAGCCGTTGAAAAGGCGGGTATAATAAAAGAAGGAAGACCTGTTGTCTACGGCGGCAGGGACGATTCCGCTTTTGAAGTAATATCCGAAAAGGCAAAAGAATGCAGTTCCGAACTGACACGCACAAAGCTCGATACGATAAAAATAAATTCCGTCGGTATTGAGGGAATAAATTTTGATTATTCGGGTTACAATAATTTGGAAATATCTCTTTGCGGAAGCTATCAACCCGAAAATGCCGCAACGGTTATAGAAACCGTACGTGCATTGAGAGAATGTGGTTTTGAAATTACGGAAAACCAACTTCGTGCCGGCTTGAAGAACGCTCGCTGGCGTGCAAGGTTCGAGGTTCTCTCAACAGACCCCGTCGTTATCTTCGACGGCTCGCATAACCTTCAGGGTATAACGGGTGCGGTCGGAAGTATAAAAGAGTTCTTCGGTGACGATAAGGTGGTATTGCTTATGGGTGTGCTTGCCGATAAGGATTACCGTGATATGGTATCGCTGCTTGCGCCTCTTGCGGAGAGTGCATTTACAGTAATGCCGAATTCTCCCCGTGCGCTTAAATCCGACGAGCTTGCGAAGGTATTTGCCAATTTCAACGTAAATGCTACGCCTTTTGACGATATAGAAAGCGGTGTTGCCTCTGCTTATGAAAGGGCAAAAACGCAAAATATGCCGCTTGTAATGCTTGGCTCACTCTATATGTATGGTGACGTCTATAACGCTTTCAAAAAGATAGAAAAAATAAGAGATTAAAATTATTTTTCAGCCCAAAACCCTTGCAACATCAACACTTTTCAACTTTTTCAAAAAAATTCAAAAAAAGTTGAAAAAAGGTATTGACAAAGAGATTGTGTTATGATAGAATAGCCAAGCTGTCCTCGAGAGAGACGGCACGAACGGACATTGAAAATTGAACAACAAGTGTACTACAAAGCATTAATGTGA
>JAZSOO010000030.1:0-59702 GCA_045536935.1 Eubacteriales bacterium
CGGGAACTGTCCGAATAATGACGTATTGAGCTTCTGTAAAAATGCAACCGCTTCAAGGTTTTCGTTTCCGCCGTAGCAGTTGGGACGCCATTCCTTGCGGTCATAGTCAAGATAAAGCATTGATGCCACTGCGTCAACACGCAGACCGTCAATGTGATACTTATCAAACCAGTAGGTAGCGTTGGAAATAAGGAAGCTCTGTACTTCAGGCTTACCCCAGTCAAATACTCTTGTACCCCAGTTGCGGTGTTCATTCTTCAACGGGTCGGTATATTCATAACAGCACTGACCGTCAAATTCGTAAAGACCGGCAGCATCCTTGGGGAAGTGAGCAGGTACCCAGTCGAGAATTACGCCGATGCCGTTCTGGTGGCAGTAATCGATGAACTGCATGAAATCATGAGGTGTGCCAAAACGTGATGTAGGAGTAAAATAATCAATCTGCTGATAGCCCCATGAGCCATCAAAGGGGAATTCAGCAATAGGCATCATTTCGATATGTGTGTAGCCCATCTTCTTTACATAGGGGACAAGCTCCTTGGCGCATTCCATGTAATTGAACAGCTCTTCTTCGTAATTCTTGTGCTGCCATGAATTGAGATGAACCTCATAAATATTCATGGGCGCAGAGTAAACATCCTTTGTAAGGCGTTCCTTCTGCCACTTGTCATCGCCCCACTTATAGCCTTCAATATCGTAGATTTTTGTAGCGGTTGCAGGACGGGTTTCCATATGGAAGCCGTACGGGTCAGCCTTCAGTTTTATCTGACCGTAAGCACTTTCGATGCTGTATTTATAAGCGTCGTAAACCTTCAGGCCGGGAACGAAAAGCTCCCAGATTCCGCCGTCGCTTATCTTATTCATGTAATTACGTGTTCTGTCCCAGTTATTGAAATCTCCGACTACGCTGACACTTGCAGCCGCAGGCGCCCATACGCGGAAAATAGCACCCTTCTGTCCGTCCTTTTCAATAAGATGCGAGCCGAAAAACTCATAGCCCTTGGTAATGTTGCCCTCGTGGAAAAGATGCAGCGGAACGCTGTATTCTTCGGGGACTTTTATTGCCATTGCAATCTCTCCTTCCTATGTAAAACCATAAAAATGGTAAATTTATACAAATGCATTCTTATACAAAACCATTGTACCATATTTAACTTAATAAATCAATAGTATTTGTAAAAAATTATGGTTATTACCGTATTTCAACAGCGCAATTTGTATAGTTTTGCCATAATTTTACAACTGATTCACAATGTCGTTATATAAAGAAAAACAGCAGAAAAGAGAAAAACCGATATGTGCAAATTGCACAAATCGGTTTTTGGGTTAATTTTCTTCAGTTTTCTTTACAGTTGCCTTGGAAGAAGTCTTCTTCTTTTTTTCTCCGTGAATGAGCTGCGGCTTTTCATCTCCTGCAACACAGCCTGCGGTGATGATTACCTTGGTAAGCTTCTCATCGCTGGGAGCTTCAAACATTGTTTCGTTAAGTATATCTTCGAGAATGGTACGAAGACCTCTTGCGCCTGTCTTTCTTTCGATTGACTTCTTGGCAATCTCACGGAGCGCTTCAGTTTCAATCTCAAGCTCGATTCCGTCGAGACTGAACAGGTAGCTGTACTGCTTTACAATTGCGTTCTTGGGTTCCACAAGAATCTTGATAAGAGCGTCCTCGTCAAGCTCGTCGAGAACCGCAATAACAGGAAGACGGCCCACAAGCTCAGGAATGATACCATACTTTACAAGGTCATCAGGTTCTACCTTATGGAAAGCTTCTGTAAGGGAGATATCCTTCTTGTCACCGATTTCAGCACCGAAGCCAAGAGTACCTGACTTTACACGTGCGGAAATTGTCTTATCAAGTCCGTCAAATGCACCGCCGCAGATAAAGAGGATGTTCTTGGTGTTTATCTGGATAAATTCCTGATTGGGGTGCTTTCTGCCGCCCTGAGGAGGAACGTTTGAAACTGTACCTTCAACGATTTTCAGAAGTGCCTGCTGAACGCCTTCACCGCTTACGTCACGGGTAATGGAGGTATTTTCGGAACGACGGGAAATCTTGTCGATTTCGTCGATATAGATAATACCATGCTCAGCCGCTTCAATGTCATAATCTGCCGCCTGAATCAGACGGAGTAATACGTTTTCAACATCCTCGCCCACATAACCTGCCTGTGTAAGGGTTGTAGCGTCGGCAATTGCAAAAGGAACGTGAAGCACCTTTGCAAGAGTCTGTGCAAGCATTGTCTTACCTACACCTGTAGGACCAAGAAGAAGCACATTACTCTTCTGGAGTTCAATAGGTGTCTTCTTGTCGTCGTTGGCAAGGATACGCTTGTAGTGATTGTAGACGGATACGCAGAGAGTTTTCTTGGCATCTTCCTGACCGATAATGTACTGGTCGAGGATTGCCTTTATATCGGCAGGCTTTACAACAGCCTCGCCGTCTTTGGTAAATTCCTCACGCTGCTCAGCCTCAAGCTTTGCCTGACGGCGGTTGCGGGGTTCGATTTCAACCTCGCCCTCTTCAAGCAGCATACGGTAGGATGCAAGCACGCACTCGTTGCAGATAGCAGCGTTGCTGGAATATAACATGCGGGCAACCTTATCATCAGGCTTTCCGCAGAAATTGCATCTTAACATTTTTGCCTCTCCTTATCTTTTTTCGATAATCTTGTCAATAAGACCGTATTCAAGAGCCTGCTGAGGTGTCATGAAATTATCTCTGTCAGTGTCCTTTTCAATTGTTTCAAGGGGCTGACCTGTCATTTCGGAAAGCAGGGTGTTCATCTTGTTCTTGATACGGATAATGTGGTTTGCGTGAATTTCAATATCGGAAGCCTGTGCTCTGCCTGTGCCGCCCAAAGGCTGGTGAATCATGATTTCACTGTTGGGGAGAGCAAGACGCTTGCCCTTTGCGCCTGCGGCAAGGAGGAATGAACCCATAGAAGCAGCCATACCCATGCAGATTGTGGAAACATCACACTTGATGTAGTTCATTGTGTCGTAAATTGCCATGCCGTCGGAGATAGAACCGCCGGGGCTGTTGATATAGAGGCAGATGTCCTTTTCAGGGTCCTGTCCCTCAAGGAAAAGAAGCTGGGCTACAACAAGTCCTGCTGTCACATGGTTTACTTCGTCGTTAAGCATAACGATTCTGTCATTTAAAAGTCTTGAATAGATATCATAGGCGCGTTCGCCTCTGCCTGTCTGTTCAATAACGGTTGGTACTAAGCTCATAAAGTCCATAATTATGCCTTCCTTTCTGATGTTTCGACATTATATCCCATATTTCATCTTTTTCCCATATAGAAATATTCAGAGCTTCCCTTTCAGAAGCTCTGAACATTGTATTCGGAAAATTATTCAGCCTTAGCTTCAACCTCTGTGATTTCTGCGTTTGTCTTAACAAGTTCAAATGCCTTTTCAGCTGCGAGGTCTGCCTTTAAGCTTTCAGCAGGGATAATGCCCTTAACCTTTTCAACGTCCATCTTGTGTTCGTCTGCAAGGTTCTTGTACTGTTCTTCGAGAGCTGCATCGTCGATTTCAATCTTTTCAAGCTCTGCAATCTTTTCGAGAGCAAGTCTGAGCTTAACCTGAATTTCAGCGGGAGCTCTGAAGTTCTCCTTGAACTGGTCAATTGTAAGACCTGTATACTTGAGGTAGTCAGCTAATGTGATGCCTGCATATCTGTTTCTGTATTCCCATTCTCTGAGCATGTCAGCAATTCTGTTTTCGAACATAGCTTCGGGAACTTCAGCAACGAGGAGTTCAGCAAGCTTTTCGGAAATTGTGTTGTCAAGTGCGGAATCAGCCTGCTTCTTTACTGTTTCTTCGAGCTTTGCCTTGATGTCTGCCTTGTATTCGTCAACGGTGTTGAATTCGGAAACGTCTTTTACAAATTCATCATCAAGCTCGGGAAGTTCTTTAACCTTAAGCTCGTGAAGCTTGATCTTGAATACAACAGCCTTACCTGCAAGGTTTTCTGCGCCGTAATCTTCGGGGAAGGTTACGTCGATATCAAACTCATCGCCGACGTTCTTGCCAACGATCTGTTCTTCAAAGCCGGGAATGAAGCTGCCGCTGCCGAGACCGAGGGGATATTTTTCGCCCTTGCCGCCTTCAAAAGCAACGCCGTCAAGGAAGCCTTCAAAATCGATAACAGCTTCGTCACCGTTCTGAGCAGGTCTGCCTTCAACGGCGAGCATACGGGAATTGCGTTCACGGGTTGCATCGATATCCTTCATGATATCTTCATCGGAAACTTCAACAGTTTCCCTTTCAACGCTGAGACCCTTATATTCGGAAATTTCTACAGCAGGCTTTGTCCAAACTGCTGCCTTGAGCTTAACACCCTTATCGTCGATAGCGAGAACGTCAAGTTCGGGACGGCTTACAGCATCGAGCTTTGTAGATGCAAGTGCTGCTTCGTAAGCTTCGGGAAGAAGGTTATCAAGCGCTTCATCATAAAATACAGCAGAGCCGTAGAGTTTTTCAATAACGTGCTTGGGTGCTTTACCCTTACGGAAACCGGGAACGTTCATTTTGGAAACGTTCTTGCGGTATACTTTATTTACCTCGGCATCAAACGCTTCCTTTTCGATAAGAAATTCAAATTCATATTTGTTCTTTTCAATTTCTTTTGCTTTAATGGATGCCATTTCTAATCCTCCAGAAAATCATAATAAACTATTATACATTGTAAATATATTTTCAGAAAAGTCAACCTTTTTTTGGTATTTCTCCCTATTTTCGGTGGTTTTGTAACCTTTTTTGAAATAAAGAGCTTTGCTTGTTGATTTTTAGTGCAACTTTGTATATAATATCTGCGAAAGGAGGCAGGCGTTATGGCTTTTGATAACAAAAATCCATTCGAAAAGTCGATCGAAGCGTTTTCTTCAAACGACGTTACAGCATCAAAACGCAAAAATAAGCAAAATTTCATTGTGGATATTGCCGTCCGTTGCCTTCTTATATCGGTTTGTCTTTCGGTTTTTGCATATTCGGTCACGATGCTCATTCAAAACTCTATGGAAACCGATGAAGTTAACGAGCTTTACGAGAGTGTTCGTCCCGAAAACGTCATTTCCGAAGTTAAGCCGTCGACTGTCTTGCCTGAGCCCTCCCCTATGTTCACTATGAAAGATATGTTTGATTCGGGTGACGAATATCTTCATTACAACGGTGACATAGTTTCTGTTGAGGACCAGCAAAGACGTTCGGCTTATTATAAAAATTATATTAAATTTAAAAATAAATATTCCGACGCATACGCTTGGTTATACGTTAACCACACAAAGATCGACTATCCCGTTATGAAGGGTGAATATACCGATTACTACCTCTACCGTAATTTCACGGGCGCAAGCTCTTCTTCGGGCTGTGTTACTGCGGAATCGAATATGTCTGATGACTATGATTCCAACCTTAACAACGTTTTCTACGGTCACTGTATGAAAAACGGAACTATGTTCCGAACGCTTAAGACCTTTATGGAAAGCGCAAACAGAAACACTCTTGTCAAAACAATGAACATTGAGGTATATACCGAAGACGGACTTTATATTTATAAGGTCTTAAGCGGTTACAGAAACGACGAGAACTTTTTCTCGAAAACCAAATTCGGTTCTGAAGGAACGTTTGTTTCCTATCTTGACAAGATCACTTCCCTTAACAGACTTGCCGTTAAGAATAAATATAATACGGATTCGAAAATATGTACGCTTATCACCTGTGCCAACGTTTCTTCAAACGAAGAAGAACGATACGTTTTACACGGTATTCTGACCGAATTTATACCAAAAGAGAATCTTTAAAAGCCAAAAGGCTGTTGCGAAATCGCAACAGCCTTTTTCTATTCTCTGTAGTACGTATAATATGCTAAGATAGTTCGTTCTTTCCCCGTCACTTTATCAATTCCCGTCAAGGTTGCTCCGTCAAGCGACATAAACTCCCACGCTTGAAGTTCTTCCGCCTTGCAAACGAACAGTGCTTTACCGCCGCAAACAACGGTAAAATCGCCTTCATAAAGGCTTAAAACTCCGCCTTTACCGATAACGTGGTCGCCTTTTTTGGGGTCACGCTCTAAAATGTATTTAAGCGCACGTCCGTCAAGCTTTTCGCACATATAGCGGCGAAATTCGGGAGAATCCGTATTCTTCGGGGGCTTTTTCTTGAATTTGAACATAAATTAGTCTCTGGTTATATCTTCTTCGGTTTCTGCAACGATAAAATCGGGTCTGTTTTTGGTTTCGAGATAGGTCTTTGCCAAATACTGACCGAGAACGCCGATACAGAAAAGCTGGATACCGCTTACAAAAAGAATTATACAAATCAACGATGCCCAACCGGAAACGGAAGAAGCAGACGAAACCAGCTTTCTTATAAGGATCGCAAGCGCACCGATCAAGGAAACACCGCACATACCGACACCGACAACCGAGCTTATATTAAGCGGAACCGTTGAGAAAGCAAGTATGCAATCGAGCGAATAGCGGAACAATCCCCAGAAGGACCATTTTGTCGTACCCGCAACACGTTCGATATTGGAATAGCTTATCCATTCGGTTTCAAAGCCGACCCATTCGAAAATACCCTTTGAGAAGCGGTTATATTCGCTCATAGAAAGGACTGCATCGAGCATTCTGCGTGACATAAGACGGTAGTCACGGGCAGCAGGAACAAATTTAACCTTAGAAATCTTATTGATGATCTTATAGAAACAGTTTGCAAAGAAGCTTCTTATAGGCGGTTCACCCTTGCGGTTGCCACGTCTTGTTCCGACGGAGTCGACACCCTTTTCTTTGAGAAGAGCCATCATCTGAGGAAGGAGAGAAGGAGGATCTTGAAGATCGGCATCCATAATAACGGCATAATCACCTCTTGCGCTGCGCAAGCCTGCAAGCATTGCTGCTTCTTTACCGAAATTACGGGAGAAAGAAACGTATCTTGTTTTCTTGTCAATACGTGCTCTTTCACGTGCTATGGAAAGAGTTGCGTCCTTTGAGCCGTCGTTAACATAGATAGCCTCAAAATCATAATCGGGCATTGAAGCAACGACCTTATCAAGTTCTTCGAAGAAATACGGAAGCGCTTCAGCTTCGTTATAGCAGGGTACGATAACGCTTATAAGTTCTCTTTTCATTTTTGTTCCTTCCCTTTTATACAATTTGGTGTAAATATTTTAGCATACCGCAAAATGATTGTCAAGTAAGCCTAATTGTTTTTTCTGCACTTGTTGACTTCAAAGGAACGATATGTTAAAATTGTTTTACTATCATTTGGAGGCACTATCTTGGCTGTTTACGAAACCCTAACGACCGAAGCTGTTAATGAAAACAGCGTTAATATAAATAAAATGAGTTCTGTTGAAATTGCAAAGCTTATTAATAACGAAGACAAGACAATTGCTTTCGCCGTTGAAAAGGCGTTACCGCAGATTGCGGAAGGTATTGAAATAATCGCAAACTCGTTAAAAGTCGGCGGTCATATTTTCTACTGCGGTTCCGGATTTTCGGGAAGGCTTGGACTTTTGGATTCTATCGAATGCGCCGACGTTTTCGGTGTTGATCCCGACGTTGTCACATCGCTTATCGCAGGCGGACGTGATGCCGTTTTCTCCACTCCTGAATTTGCCGAGGACGACCCCGAAATATTCGCAAAAGAACTTCGCAGACATCATTTCGAGGCAAAGGACGTTGTCGTTGGATTGAGTGCAAGCGGAACGGCAAACTGTGTTAAAGGCGCATTCAAATATGCAAAAGAATGCGGCGCTTACACAATATCGATAACCTGCAACAAGGACAGCGAGATTGAAGCTCTTGCAGATATTGCTATCGTTGCCGAGGTCGGTCCCGAGGTTATTGCCGGTTATACTTCCCTAAAAGCAGGAACGGCGCAAAAAATGATATTAAATACGCTTTCTACGGGCGCTATGATACGTTACGGCAGAGTTCGAAAGAACCTTATGACCTATATGGTTCCTTCAAGCAAAAAGCTTATGGACCGTGCGATACGAATGATATGCACAGAAACGGGTTGCGACAGAGAAAAAGCCACTTTTGAGCTTATAAAAGCCGATAACTGTGTTGCACACGCTATTGAAGCTATAAATGAAGAATAAAATTAAGAGCTGTTGTGAAATACAACAGCTCATTTATTTTTACGGTTCGGTTACTACAAAATCATCGGAGATTTTGGCATTGTATGAAATATTGCGCAATTCCGCAAGCTGATTCTTGCCGTCTTCTCCGTAATTTATATACGTGAAATTATTTTTTTGCATCATCGGGTAATACACGTTTTTAATTTGACCTTCTTGCGAGATCTCAACCTTGAGCATACCGCAAGTCAGAGGGTAACTCGAAAACGTGAAATTACCAAGGCTGTATACGATGAGCTTGCCTTTATAATATTCAAGTCCCTGCATACAATGGGAATGCATTCCGACAACGACATCTGCGCCTGCATCGATAAATGCCTTTCCCTTATTTTTTTGATCAGCCGTGATCATCGTTGTACTTTCGTATCCCCAATGAACGTAGACGATAACGAAATCGGCTTTTTCCTTTGCGGCTTCAATCTCTTTCGTCATATATGACGTGTTGAAAATTTGGAAAACACCGCTTTGGTTTTCAGAAGCACCTCTCGTGCTGTACGGGTCTATCGCCGAGCCTGCGACGATAGCTATTTTATATCCGTTGACGATATAATAATAGGCTTCTTTAGCTTCTTGCAGATCCTCGCCTGCGCCGATTCTTGCAATACCTGCTTTATCAAGAGTCGCTAAAGTATCTGTCAATGAATCGGGGCCGTAGTCAAAAGCATGGTTATTTGCAAGACCCACTATATCGATACCCATTTCGTGATAGATAGAAACGTTATCGGGATTTCCACGGAAAGTATATTTCTTATCGGGAATGGGCGAACCACGTTTTGTCAGCGTAAACTCGTTATTACCCATAGCAACGGTTGCCGAGCGCATTATTCCGAGAACCTCCTCGGAAACGATACCCTCAACGCCCTTTTTACGGGAGTTATAATAATTCATAACACTGAGTCCGTCGACGAAATTTATATCGCCGACAAATACAAAATCGGTCGTTCCGTTATTTGTATTATCGAGAACCTCGGTACGTTTTAAATTATCGTCGAGTATTGACAAAAACGCCTTTTCGCTGAATCCTATAACGTTAATGAGTTCTTCGCTCGACACCTTGCCGTTTACTAACGCTTCTGCAAGTTTTTCGACGGTTTCCTGCCCGAATTTATCCTTCATATTTTCGATGAAGTCTTCGTCGACACGGGCGGAAAAAGAGGTTTCGAGATTGTTTTTATGTTTTAAAATGTCCTGAACGGAAAGAACGTAGGAATCGAAATTATCGGGACGGTCGTGTTCCTTCGGCGTGAAGGGGTCGGAAGAAGGCTTGTTTACACCGATCGGGGAATAGATCTCACCTTCGTTATTACCTAAAAATGCAGGAAGAATAAATGCTGCAACGAGCATCAAGGCGGTAATAACCGAAATTACCGCCCATAAGCCTAATCTTTTCATTATTTATCGTTCTTTATGCGTACGTCAAGCTGAGGATAAGGAATATTTATGTCTTTATCCTTGAACTTATTACGGACACCTTCGATAAGCGCAAAGCGTACGTCCCAATAGTCACTTCCCTTGCACCATACACGAAGGCAATACTGAATGCCGTTATCACCGCAGTCGGTTATGATCGCAACTGCTTCGGGGTCGGAAAGAGCCTTTTCGCAATTTGCCGCAACTTCAAGCATTGCGGCTTTTACCGCAGAGGTATCGTTATCGTAATCTGCAGAGAAGTCAATATCAACACGGCGGAGTTCTTCTGCGGAATAGTTGGTAACAATAGCGTTGGTCAAACCGCCGTTGGGAACGGTTATGACCTTATTATCGGGAGTTACAAGCACAGTATAGAAAACGGAAATTTCACGTACTGTTCCCGAAACAGCCTGGGATTCGATAAAATCGCCCGAACGGAAGGGTTTGAACAAAAGTATCATCATACCGCCGACAAGGTTCGAAAGTGCACCCTGAACAGCAAGACCGACAGCAACACCGGCGGAAGCAACAAGCGTGATGACGGAAGTCATAGGAATGCCGAGAATTGAGATCACCGAAATAATAACGATGATTTTAAGTGCAATAGAGATGAAACTGCAAATAAAACCCGATGCAGAAGCATCCATATTTTTGAACACTTTACCGTTTCTTATCTTCTTTATTGCAAAATTAACAAGCTTGAAGCCGACAATGAAAACTATTATTGCCGCAACAAGGCTTTTCGCAATAGGCACTACCTGTGCAGAAAGATCATTAAGAATTTGATTCATGATAAATTCCTCCTAAACATATTCTAAAAACATTTTAACCCATATCAAAAGATATGTCAACGAATTTCTTTAAACTTACGACATAATCTCTCCTTTATATTGACTTATTTGACAGGCTTTGATATAATATAAGTAATTAATTTTCAGAGGCTGTTATGAACAAGGCAAAGATTATTTGCTTCGCCAACCAAAAAGGCGGAGTCGGAAAAACAACAAGCGCACTTAATATTGCCGCATGTCTTGCGAGAAGCGGTCGCAGAGTTCTTTTTATAGACTCCGATCCTCAAGGTAACGCAACGAGCGGTATCGGTATAAAAAAACGTGATATTAAATCGAGCGTATACGATCTTCTCATCGGCCGTCTTAAATGGGACGAGGTTGCATTGAAGACCAACGTAAAGGGGCTTTCGATAATCCCTTCAAGCATGAACCTCGTCGGAGCAGAACTTGAGCTTGTTGACGAAGAAGACAGACAATACAAGCTTAAAAAAGCCATATCCGGTGCAGAAGAAGAATTTGACTATATCATCATCGACTGCCCTCCCTCACTTGGCTTACTTACTATCAATTCGCTTGCGGCGGCAAGATACGTTATTATCCCCGTGCTTTGTGAATATTACTCTCTTGAAGGACTTTCACAGCTTACGGCAACGATAAAGCAGATCAAACGTCTTTACAATCCCGATATTGAGCTTTTAGGTGTTTTGGTCAATATGTTCGACGGCAGATTGAATCTTTCTATCGCCGTTTTAGAAGAAATCAAAAAATACTTTGCAACCAAGCTGTTCCGAACGCCCATTCCGAGAAGTGTTAAGATCAGCGAAGCTCCGAGCCACGGTCTGGCTATTACCGAATACGACCGCAACGGCAAGGGTGCTGCGGCATATTCGGCGGTTGCGCTGGAAATAATTCAAAGGTGTGAAGGATAGGAGAAATTATGGCAAAAAAAGGACTTGGAAGAGGGCTTGATGCTCTTCTTACCGACAATGCGATAGACGAAAAAGCTCCGAACGGGATCACCGTTATTAAAATATCGGACATAGAACCAAACCGCGGTCAGGCAAGAAAGCAATTTGATGAAACGGCTTTGCTTGAGCTTGCAGATTCAATCGGCAGGCACGGAATCCTTCAGCCTATCGCAGTTCGTAAAAAAGACAACGGTTTTTACGAAATAATCGCAGGCGAACGCAGATGGCGTGCTTCTAAAATTGCCGGGCTTCGTGAGATACCCGCAATCGTCAAAGAAGCAGACGATATGGTCGCAAGCGAGCTTTCGCTTATTGAAAACCTTCAGCGAGAAAACCTCAATGCAGTTGAAGAAGCTTTGGGTTATAAAGACCTCATGGACAGCTTCGACCTGACACAGGAAGAAGCCGCAGAAAAGGTTGGTAAATCGAGAACTGCGGTTGCAAACCTTTTGCGTATATTGAAGCTTCCCGAAAGTGTATTGGCTTTGGTTCGTGATTCATCGCTTTCATACGGACACGCAAGAGCTTTGGTTCCGCTTGTTCAATATTATGATGAGAAACCGATTAAAGATTACGCCGAACATATCGTTTCGAACGGATTATCGGTCAGACAGACCGAACAGCTTGTAAAACAGCTTATTGAAAAGCCCGATATTCCCGTTAAGAACGAAGAATCGGCGGTGAGCAAAGCCTATTATAAAAAGATTGAAAATGACATAAGCGATATTCTCGGCAGACGTGCTTCCATAAAACGTTCTATCGACGGAAAAGGCAAGCTTTCTCTTTCCTTCTCAAGTGCAGAAGACCTTGAACAGCTTATACGCAACATTTGCGGTAATAATTTTTTTGATAATCAAGATTAATTTAACGGAGAGTATACAGAAATGATCGACATTAAATTTTTAAGAGA
Organism: Eubacteriales bacterium; assembly: GCA_045536935.1. Classification (GTDB taxonomy): domain Bacteria; phylum Bacillota; class Clostridia; order Oscillospirales; family CAG-382; genus Coliplasma. Next base: position 12,238 of record JAZSOO010000030.1, read on the forward strand.
AAATCCCGATGCGGTTCGTGAAAATATCAAGAAGAAGTTCCAAGATGACAAGCTTCCTCTCGTTGACGAAGTTATTGCTCTTGACAAGCGCAACCGTGAGATAAAGGTTGAAGTTGAAGCTTTGCGTGCGAACCGCAACAAGGCTTCCAAGCAGATCGGCGGTCTTATGGCGCAGGGCAAGCGTGACGAAGCTGAAGTAATCAAAAAGCAGATTGCGGAAGAAGGCAGCAGAATCGATGCTCTTTCCGCAGAAGAAAAGGAAGTCGGAGAAAAGATCACGCAGATCATGATGCGTATTCCCAACATTATCGACCCCAGCGTTCCGATCGGCAGAAGCGACGAAGAAAACGTTGAGGTTCAGCGTTACGGCGAACCCAAGGTTCCCGATTTTGAAATCCCTTATCACGCAGAAATTCTCGAAAGACTTAACGGTCTTGACCTTGACAGCGCAAGAAAGGTTGCAGGTAACGGCTTCTATTACCTTACCGGCGATATTGCGCAGCTTCATTCCGCTGTTATATCCTATGCCCGTGATTTTATGATCCAGCGTGGTTTTGAATACTGCATTCCTCCCTTTATGATACGCAGTAACGTTGTTACGGGTGTTATGAGTTTTGCGGAAATGGACGCTATGATGTATAAGATCGAAGGCGAAGACCTCTATCTTATCGGCACCAGCGAACATTCCATGATCGGCAGATATATCGATACTATTATCCCCGAAAAGACCCTTCCGAAGACTCTTACGAGCTATTCTCCCTGCTTTAGAAAAGAAAAGGGCGCACACGGCATTGAAGAACGTGGTATCTACCGTATCCACCAGTTTGAAAAGCAGGAAATGATCGTTATCTGTAAGCCCGAAGACAGCATGATGTGGTTTGACAAGCTTTGGCAGAACACCGTTGATCTTTTCCGTTCGCTTGATATTCCCGTTCGTACTATCGAATGCTGTTCCGGCGACCTTGCAGACCTTAAGGTTAAATCGGTCGACGTTGAAGCTTGGTCTCCCAGACAGAATAAATATTTCGAAGTCGGTTCCTGCTCGAATCTCGGTGAAGCTCAGGCTCGCAGACTTAAGATCCGTGTTGACGGCGAAAACGGCAAATATTTTGCTCATACTCTTAACAACACCGTTGTTGCTCCTCCCAGAATGCTTATCGCATTTATTGAGAATAATCTTAACGAGGACGGAAGTGTTAATATCCCCGAAGTTCTCAGACCTTATATGCTTGGTAAGTCTATTATCAAATAGGAGAAACGATGGATATTACGACTATTATCTGGATGTTTATGCTCGGTGCGGCGGTCGCAACGGTCGTTGTTTATTACAACAGCCGTTTCTTGGGAAAATTCGTTCGTGCTCTGCTTGACATTGATGCCACTTCCCCCGAAAGTGCATTAACTCCCGATGAATTGGGCATCAAAATGACCTATGCAATTAAAAATGCATTAAAACCGGGTACGGCATTTTCTCAAACGGTCATCAAGACCGAGGATAACAGATATTATATTGCGCCCGATAAAGTGGGTTTGGCAAAAATGAAATACCGTGGAAAAGACACCACAATTGTCTTTGTATTGCTTATTTTGGTCATTCTTGCTTTTGTTGCGCTTGCTTTGACATATATCTTCCCCGACATTTTGGAAAGCACCAAAGCAAGTTTTTCTGAAATATTCGGAAGTAAAGAGGTTATGTAATATGAACACAAAACGTTCTAATCCGCTTCTTAAAATTATCATCGCTGCTGCCGCTGCAGTTATCGTTACCATTGTGGTTTTGCTCTTAATGGGCGGTAGATTCACCACGCTCAACAACGGTGCAAAGTTCCTTGGCGAATGGGATAACGGACAGCCTGTTTCGGGTACTATTAAATACCAGAACGGTGCGGAAGCAACTATTGATTTCTTTAATAAAACAATAACCTATGCAAACGGTGATACTTACGTCGGTGAGATCAACGGCGGTCTACGAAACGGACACGGCGTTATGACTTTTGCCGCAACGGGTGACGTTTATGAAGGTACGTTTACTAACGACCAAATTACGGGCACGGGTGTTTTTAAATACTCCAACGGTGACGTTTACGAGGGTTCTTTTAACAACTCCCAAAAGCACGGTCAAGGAAAGTTCACCTCTTCCAACGGAAACAGCTATGAAGGCTATTATGAAAACGACGTTAGAAGCGGTAAGGGTGTTTTTAAATGGGCTTCGGGTGCTTCGTATGAAGGTGAGTTCAAAAACGACCTTAAAAACGGCAAGGGTGTTATGACCTACGAAAACGGCGACCGTTACGAAGGTTATTTTAAAGACGATATGCGCCACGGCGAAAACGGTCTTTATCTTTGGACCAACGGCGAACGCTACAACGGTACTTTCAGAAACAACCTTATGGACACGAGAGACGTTGACGAAAACGGTGAATTCGTTCTTGACGAAAGAGGAGAATTCGTTCACGGCAGTACTGCAATTTATACATTTACCACAGGCAGAACCTATACGGGATTTTTCAAAGAAGGTCAGGCTGTTGGAGTTAGCATTAATCAATGATAAAACTATCCGATAGATTTAATTCATACATAAACAAAAAGCGCACCTCAGATTTAACCTGCATTATTGCAGGTATTTTGGGTGCGCTTCCCTATTTTTGTGAAGAACTGTTTATCTTTACTTTTGTTTCTTTAGTTTTATTTTTCACCGTATTGTTTACAAGAAGAAAAGAAACGAAGAAGACGTTTTCTTTGTTCTTTTCATACTTTATAGGGTTATATTTCCCTCTTTATTTTTTTCTTTCGGAATTATATCCTTATGAACGCTTTGGATTTACGGAAACGCAAGCAATTTTTATCGTTATATGTTCCTGCATTTTAATACCGCTGTTGCACGCTTTTGTTGAAGCGGCAGTTATGTGTATTTCAAAATTTTTCCCCGAAGATGCGGTTTATTTTGTCGGTTATTCGGCTTTGTGGGTTATCGGTGAATGGGTATTATCGTTAGGAAACATGGCTTTCCCTTGGGGGAATATTTCGGTTTCGTTAACGGGTTTCCTTCCCTATCTTCAAACGATTTCGTTATTCGGTAAATACTTTATAACTTTTATAACCGTTGCTATATGTTCACTTATTGCATACGCAATAGTCAACAAAATTCGTTTTTCTGCGTACGTTGCGGTGATAATTTTTGTTTTAAACACTATTTTAGGTACGGTTCTTTACTATATCCCGACCGAAAAAGGAAACGAATTTAAGGTTGCCGCTATACAGGGTAACGCTTTGTCGAACGAAAAATGGAACAGCAGCCATTCGGGTTCGATTTTTGACAGATATATTTCGATGACAGAAGAAGCCGCAAAGAACGGCGCAAAAATCATTTTACTTCCCGAAAGTGCATTCCCTCAGATTTTTTACGAAGGCGGTTCTATACACAAAAATCTCTCCCGAATTTCAACCGAATACGGTGTTACGATCGTTTCGGGTGTTAGGTATTACAACAACGGCGATGAATGGAATTCCTGCGTTGCTATTCTACCGGACGGAACACTCACAGAAAGATATGACAAACGGCATTTGGTTCCGTTTGGTGAGTTTATTCCTTTTGCAGACACACTCGGAAAGCTTATCCCTTTTGTAGCAGAATTTAATGAAACCTCAAGTGAGTTTATTGAAGGAAACGAGGCAATCCTGCTTGGTACCGAATACGGTAAAATCACGCCTTTGGTTTGTTTTGATTCGATATTCACGGATTTTGCTTATGAAGGAGTTGCTAACGGCGCAGAGCTTATTGCTGTTGTTACAAACGACAGTTGGTTTAACGACAGCAACGGCATTTACACACATTTGCGTCATTCACAGATACGTGCGATAGAAAACAGACGCTACGTTATGCGTGCGGCAAACACGGGTGTTTCGGCTTTTATTGACGAAAATGGCAAGATATTAGAGCAAAGCGAGCCTTTGACGGTTGATATTGTTTATTCGAGCGTAAACCCGATTTCATCACTTCCCTTTTATCATACCGTTGGAGATTTTGTTCTTCACGTATCAATCGGTTTGATTATAGGTTGGTTTTTAAGTTTAATTTCCATAAAAAAATGCAGGTGAAACACCTGCATTTTTTATTATTTATGGGATTAATACATTCCGCCGCCCATACCGCCTGCCATAGCAGCTGCGTTAGCTGCGGCAGTTGCAGGGTCTTCCTTCTTATCGGCAACAAGTGCTTCGGTAGTAAGAACCATAGAAGCAACGCTTGCAGCGTTTTGAAGTGCGCTTCTTGTAACCTTTGTCGGGTCTACAATACCGTTTTCGATCATATCAACGAAGGTTTCGTTATATGCATCAAAGCCGATACCCTTGGGTTCGGACTTGACCTGCTGAACGATAACAGAGCCTTCAAAGCCTGCGTTTTCTGCAATCTGGCGAACGGGTTCTTCAAGAGCACGGAGAACGATCTTGACACCTGTCTTTTCGTCACCTTCAACGGTATCTACAAGCTCCTTAACAGCGGGAATACAGTCGCAGAGAGCAACACCGCCGCCTGCAACGATACCTTCTTCAACAGCAGCCTTGGTTGCGTTGAGAGCGTCTTCGATACGGAGCTTCTTTTCCTTCATTTCGGTTGCGGTTGCGGCACCGACCTTGATAACCGCTACGCCGCCCGAAAGTTTTGCAAGACGTTCGTGAAGTTTTTCTTTATCGAATTCGCTTGTAGAAACTTCGATAGAAGCCTTGATCTGAGCGATGCGGTTTTTGATTTCGTTAACATCGCCTGCTCCGCCGACGATGATGGTGTTTTCTTTATTGATCTTAACCTGTCTTGCACGGCCAAGCTGAGCAAGAGAGGCTTCTTTAAGCTCGAGACCAAGCTCGGAGGAGATTACTTCACCGCCGGTGAGAATTGCAATATCCTTGAGCATATCCTTTCTTCTGTCACCAAAGCCGGGAGCTTTAACAGCAACACAAGTGAAGGTGCCACGGAGTTTATTAACGATGAGGGTGGAAAGTGCTTCGCCTTCAACGTCTTCTGCGATGATAACAAGCTTCATACCGTTTTGAACGACCTGTTCGAGAACGGGAAGGATTTCCTGAACGTTGGAGATCTTCTTATCGGTAATGAGGATAGAAGCATCGTCGATAACAGCTTCCATTTTATCGGTATCGGTTACCATATAGGGAGTGATATAACCACGGTCGAACTGCATACCTTCAACAACTTCGCAGGAAGTTTCTGCAGTTTTGCTTTCTTCAACGGTGATAACACCGTCTGCAGTAACCTTTTCCATAGCGTCTGCGATCAAGCGACCGACAACTTCGTCTGCAGCGGAAACGGTACCTACACGAGCGATATCCTCGGTGCCGTTTACCTTCTTAGAGGATTCCTTAAGTGCAGCAACAGCGGTTTCAACAGCCTTTGCAATACCCTTCTTGATAACCATAGGGTTTGCGCCTGCAGCAACGTTCTTCATACCTTCACGAATTATTGCCTGCGCAAGAAGTGTTGCAGTTGTAGTACCGTCACCTGCGGCATCGTTGGTCTTGGTTGCAACTTCTCTTACGAGAGCAGCACCCATATTTTCGAATGCATCATCAAGTTCAATTTCTTTTGCGATAGTAACACCGTCATTGGTTATGAGGGGTGCGCCGAACTTCTTATCGAGAACAGCGTTACGGCCCTTAGGACCGAGGGTTATTTTCACGGTATCAGCAAGCTTATCGATACCCCGCATGAGCGCTTCACGTGCTTCGATGCCGTTTCTGATTTCTTTTGCCATTGTAAATTGCCTCCGTTTCTTATTCTACGATTGCAAGAATATCGTTTTGACGAACGATGATATATTCTTCGCCGTCAAGCTTGATTTCTGTTCCGGAATATTTGCTTGTGATTACTTTATCGCCAACCTTTACGGTCATAACGACTTCTTTGCCGTCAACAAGTCCGCCGGGACCGACTTCAACGACCTGAGCGATCTGGGGCTTTTCTTTTGCGGCACCGGTGAGGATTATACCGCTTTTTGTTGTTTCTTCCGCTTCGACCATTTTAACTACTACACGGTCGGAAAGGGGTTTAAGTTTCATAGTTTACCTCCATTAGGTTCTTTTTATTTTACAAATATGTTTATACACTCTATTTATTAACAAATTAAGACCAAGTTTATGCATTTTTGTAAAGTTTTAGCAATCGCGAATAAAGAGTGCTAATATTTTTGTTTGAAGAATGTGTTTTTGTTTTTTCTCTGACAAGTTTAGTGCCAAAACAACAATAAAATGCAATAACAGATGACATTATATATTAAAACGCTTTAAAATGCAATATTTTCCTAAAAATCTATCTTTTCGGCTTGAAGAATTGATAGAGATTACATTTTATCATACCGTTATAGAGAACACGTTTCTTATCGCTTCTTCTACCGAAATAGCGTTCAAAGAGTTCATCCGATGTAATTATATACATCTGCCACGACGGAATATTCTTTTCGAAATGTCTTCCCAATGCTTTATAAAGTTCCCGTGCTTCCGAAAGTTCGCCGAGACGTTCGCCGTAAGGCGGGTTCGTTATTATCGTGCCACGTGCATTTTCGATAGGAGAAGTAAATTCACGTGCGTCAGCCACCTTAAAATCAACACAATGCGACACTCCGGCTTTTCTTGCGTTATTACGGGCAAGCTCGACCGCTTCGGGATCTATATCCGAGCCGAATATTCTCGTTAACGGTTCGGTTATTTCGGATATTGCCCTTTCCCTTTCGTTTCTCCAAACGTTTTTATCAAGTATAGGAAAATCTTCTGCAGCAAAAAAACGTTTAATACCGGGGGCAATATTGCAGGCCTGCATTGCCGCTTCGATTGCGATAGTACCGCTGCCGCAGAGGGGATCACAGATTATTACGTTATCACGCATACGGGAGAGCTTTACCATTGTGCTTGCAAGAGTTTCTCTTATGGGTGCCATACCCGAAAGTGCACGGTAGCCTCTTTTATGAAGCCCTGCTCCCGAAGTATCTATCATAAGCGTTGCAACATCGTTAAGTATGAAAAACTCTATTTGATATTTCACACCCGTTTCGGGGAAAATGCGGATATTATATTTAGCAGAAAGCGAATTTACAACTGCTTTCTTTATTATTTTTTGACAGTCGGGAATTGAAAACAGCTTTGAACGGATCGAATGACCTTTTACCGGGAAAGCATCGTTTTTGCCGATATAGTCGCTCCAGTTGAGCTTTTTTGTGCCTTCAAAGAGGTCATCAAAGGTATAGGCACGGAACGAGCCAAGCTTTATAAGCAATCTTTCTGCCGTACGAAGGCGTATATTACAGGTTGCGATAGCTTCAAGGGGTGCTTCGAAGGTTACTCTGCCGTCGATGGTTTCTATTCTTTTGTATCCGAGTTTATCTATCTCTTCGCCCAATATACCTTCAAGGCCGAAAAGACAGGTTGCTACTAATAACATTTATATCTCCGTTAAAAAATTAGTTTTTCGGAATAGCCGAAAGCGATGCCTAAAAGTGCAGAAAGCATTATCAGTTTTATTGGGCTTACTTTCTTAAATGCAAGATAGACGATGATCGCAAATACAACAATAGATGCAAAGAAACCGAAATCAAATGCTATTTCCAATAACCCCGAAGGGAACAAAACGCCAAAGCCGAGAGTTATTACGGCAGAAGCCATCAATCCGATAACGGCAGGACGGAGTCCGGTCAAGCAATTCTTTACGATAAAGCTGTTTTTATATTTCTCGTAAAACTTTGCAACGAGCATTATTATTATAAACGAAGGAAGCACAACGCCCAACGTTGCAACGAATGCGCCGAAAAGTCCGCCTGTTTCTACACCTATATAGGTCGCCATATTGATTGCAACGGGGCCGGGGGTCGATTCTGCAACGGCGATGAAGTTGAGAAGCTGTTCTTCGCTCATCCAAGCATTAAGAAGGACTTCTTGTTTCATAAGAGGCAACATTGCGTATCCGCCGCCAAACGTGAATGCACCTATCTTGAGGAATGTTAGAAAAAGGTTGAGATAAATCATTTATTTACCTCCCTTTTTGAGATGATACCCGCAAAGAGTCCCACCAATGCACCGCCCAAAATCACATACAAAACGTTCAATCCCGTAAACGTTGCAAGAATGAATGCAACGGCAGCAATTACATACGCAAGGATATTCCAAGGGCATTTCTTTGCCATACCCCAAAGTGCTTTTACGATCAACGCAATAACGCCTGCACGGATACCGTTAAATGCGAATTTTACAATTTCGTAATCGAGCAACACCTCTAAAACATAGGAAAGCGTTGATATTATTATGAAGGACGGCAAAACGGTTCCGAGCGTTGCGGAAAAAGCACCCCAGAATCCACAGGTTTTTGTGCCGACAAAGGTTGCGGTATTTATAGCTATCGGTCCGGGAGTTGATTCGGCTATTGCAACGATATCGAGCATATCCGATTCTTCTATCCATTTGCGTTTTTCGGCAACCTCGTGCTGAATAAGCGGAACCATTGCATATCCACCGCCTATTGTAAATGCACCGATCTTAAAAAACGTTTTGAACAACGCAAGGCATTTTTTGAGTGTTTCCATAAAGTATTAACCTTTAATGTTTAGAATATTTTTTATATTTTGAAGTACGGAATAGGGTATTTTCATATCGCCTTGACCTATTCCGATCTCTATATGCGGTTTCATTTTTGCATGGAAGTCCGTGCCGCCGCATATTTCCAATCCGAGCTTACGGGCGAGGCTTTGGTACTTTTCCTGCATTTCCGGAGTATATTCGTTATAATAACCTTCAATTCCGCAAAGACCGTAGGATTTGAGTCTTATCAAAAGCTTTTCAAGCGCATCGTCATCAAGTCTTATGAGATGCGGGTGGGCAACAAAGCTGACTCCGCCGATTGAATTAATAAGTTCGACGGCTGATTTATCATCTAAATACTGTGTTCCGTCGTAGGCAGGCTTGCCGTTGGCAAGGTATTTATCAAAGCCTTCTTTAACGCTTTTGGTATATCCTTTTTCGGCAAGAAGTCTTGCAAAATGGGCTCTGCCGACTATTCCCGAGGGAGCGATAGCAAACGCTTCCTCCAAGGTAACGTCAAAGCCAAGCTGATTAAGAGCCTTGCAGGTGTTCGTACTGCGGATATGTCTTGCTTTATTTATATTTTCAAGCGCTTGAGCAAGAAGAGGGCTTTTGTGGTCGATATAAAAACCGAGGATATGGGTTTCTGTTGACGATATTACCGAAAACTCTATTGCAGGTACGATCTCAACACCGTACTTCTTCCCTGCTTCCATTGCTTCGTCGATTCCTGCAACGGTATCGTGGTCGGAAAGTGCAATTGCCTTTAATCCCCTTTGTGACGCATGAAAAACCAATTCTGACGGTGTCATAGAGCCGTCAGAACAGGTTGAATGTGTATGGAGATCTATATATCCGTTATTCTTCATCTTTTCTGATTTTTATACCCTTCAAGCGCATAAAATGGTTGGAAAGTCTTATTTCTTTATCTGTGGGCGGAATTGCATCGAAAAAGTGATTATAGCCATAGGTGTCTTTATATACGGCTTTGGTTTCGGTTCCGTCCGTCCAACGTATTATAACCTTATCACCCGAATCAAGAACAAGGTTTCCTACAAGGTAGCTCACAGCGAATACACCTCGGAGAATTTATTTTCAAGATATTCAACGTAGGCGTTGGGATCAAATTCACCGCAAACCATATTGAAAAGGTCGGTAGGATTATGCAAGCAACCGAATTTCCAGATCTTCTCACGAAGCCAATCGTTGATTGCAGTCAATTTTCCGCTTTTTATTGCACCGTCAACGTCAATATCCTTCTTCATTTCTTCAAGCATCTGAACGCCGTAAGCCGAGCCAAGCGCATACGAGGGGAAATATCCGACGTTTGCGTTCGACCAATGGCTATCCTGAAGAACACCGTTTTTATCGTCGGGAACGTCAACACCGAGATATTCCTTATAAAGTCTGTTCCATTCGGAAGGAAGGTCTTTAGCGCAGATTTCGCCCGACATCATACGTTTTTCAAGCTCGTAACGAACCATAACGTGCAATGCATAGGTCAATTCGTCTGCTTCGGTTCTTATCAAAGAGGGCTCGGAGCGGTTTATCATACGGTAGAATTCATCGTCCGAAACATTGCCGAGCTGTTCGGGGAATTTCTTTTTAAGGAAAGGAAGAATAAGCTCGCAGAAGGGTCTGCTTCTGCCGATTATGTTTTCATAGAAACGGGACTGGCTTTCGTGTATTGCCATAGATACACCGCCTTCAAGAGAAGAACGGAAAAGCTCGGGCATGGAGTTCATATCGTAAAGTGCGTGACCGCATTCGTGAACTACGCTGTAAAGCGAGCTTGCGAGGTTATCCTCGAAATAATGGGTTGTAATACGAACGTCTTTTCCTGTGAAGCTTATAGTGAAAGGGTGTTCGGTTTCACCGACGGTGAAATGATCACGGTTTATATCCATAACGTCAACAAGATATTCCGTGAAGTTTTCTTGTTTTGCTTTGGGATAATTGAGCTTGAGGACTGAATCGTCGATCTGTTGTGCATTACAAACACGGGCAATCAACGGAACAAGCTTTGCACGGAGAGCCGTGAAAAATTCGTCACAGCGTTCTTTTGTTAATCCACGTTCGTATTTATTAAGACATACGTCATAGGGGTCTTTATCGGGGTCGGTATATTGAGCAAAACGTTTTAAGGTATCGAACGTTTTCTGCAAATAGGGTTCGAAAAGCGCAAAATCGTTTGTTTCCTTTGCTTTATGCCAAACCGATGAAGATTCGGTCAAGTGAATCTGGAAATCGATCATTTCCTGCATAGGAATCTTTCTTGTTTCGTCATATTCACGGTAGAGTTCCGTAACCTTACGGCGTTCGATTTCGGAGAGAGAATCGAGATTTTCGTTAAGTGTTTCGAGAGCTTCGATGAACTTCTCCGAGGTTATCAATTCATAGCTCATACGGGAAAATTCACCTAAAGTTAACGCACGTATCTCAACGCTTCCCGAGGGAGCGATCGTATCTCCGTCGTAATACAACAAACCGCAAGCGTGGTTGATTGCGGAATTTGCATTTTCAAATGCTTCGATTTGAGCAAGAGCTTCTTTTACTGTCATAACAAACCTCTTAAATTCTAATTTGCTGCCATTTTCCGCTCATAAAGCGATAGGCAGAGAAACCTAATCTCATATATTGGTCGATAAGCAAGCTTATCCAAGCTCCGTAAAGACCGAATCCCAACGGATAGCAGAACAGGTATGCAGTTATAGGACGTATTATACCTATGGATATTGCGGATGTGACCGCAACGTATTTTGTATCGCCTGCACCACGAAGTGCACCGTTGTAGATAACCTGCGATATCTGACCGGGAGAAACAAGGGCTATGATATACGTTAGTATTTTTCCCTTTTCCATTACGAATTGATAGTTAATATCCGCAGGATCGGCAAACAAGCCAAGCATCCAATTGCCGCCGAATATCATCAACAAAACCAACAGCGCCGACAAAATCACACCGACACGTTGACCGGCTTTTGAATACAAAGTTGCAAGATCGGGACGGAGCTTACCGAGATTTTGTCCGATCAATGCGCTTGCCGCAACGCTCAATCCGTCACCGCAAGCGAAAGAAAGTGTCGTTATATTCATACATATCGTATGAGTTGCAAATTCTGCAGTTCCAAGGTCGGCAACCAATTTTGCATAGATGAAGAAGCCGACACGCATAAATACCTGTTCCGTACCTGCGCCGAGAGAAACACGCCAGATGGTTTTTAGAATATTTATATCCCAACGAAGCATTCCCGGAAGATCAAAACGCAAAAATTTGTTCTTACCGCAGATCGAATATACGCTCATGACGAAAGATGCAATATTACCTATCAGCGTTGCAACAGCGGCACCGGTCACGCCCAATCTTGGGAAAATCCATATACCGTTTATCAACATTGCGTTGAAAAAGATATTCGTTAAGTTAGCGACCACGTTGGTACGCATTGAAATTTTCGTATTTCCGCATCCACGTTGTGCGGCGTTGATTATCATACCGAACGAGGTGAACATCAAGCCGATCATGGTTATTCGGAAATAGGTCATAGAATCGGCAAGAGTATCGCTGTTTGCACCCGAGAATATCAACAAAGGTTTTGCAACGATAACCGCTGTACCGCAAAGCACGACCGCCAAGACGGCAACCAAGCCGAGCGATTGCGCAAGGCAGGCGTTTGCGCCTTCACGGTCATTTTGCCCTTTACGGCGGGAAACTATTGCTGTTACTGCAATACTCAACGCAAAAAATACCGCATAGAAAATCATTCTCGGTTGAGTTGTCAATCCGACTGCGGCAACGGCATTTGTACCGCAGCTTGATACCATTATCGAGTCGACAAGATTGACAAGGCTCATCAAAATGGATTCGACCATAGCAGGCCAAGCCATTTTCATAAAGTCTTTATATAAACTTTTTGTTTGAGGTATGTCGCCGTGAATTTTTATTTTGCGTGACATTCCCTCGGATGAATACAGATTGGATATTTTCATTTTTAATTAGTTATGATAAAGTTTTTTGGTTTGATAGCGAGGTTCGCAGGTCAGATTTATGCCAAGCTTTTTAAGTAGTTTTTCATCTACCTGAGAAAGCAAAACCGAGGAATGCATCTGACAACCCTTAAGTTTTTTGAGCTGTTCGAGAGCAAGCTTTGCATTTTCGTCGGTTACGGCACAAACCGAAAGTGCAATTAATATTTCATCGGTATGTAAGCGGGGGTTATGGTTACCGAGGTGTTGGATCTTTAATTCCTGGATAGGCTCTATAACCGAGGGAGCCATAAGGAGAACTTCGTCCTTAATGCCCGCAAGGTATTTCAGAGCATTAAGCATCATAGCGCTTGATGCTCCCAATAAAGCACTCGTTTTGCCCGTTACGATCTTTCCGTCGGGAAGCTCGATAGCGGCGCAGGGTTCACCCGTTTCCTCTGCCCTTTCGTTTGCTGCGGCAACAACGGGACGTTCGTCCTGAGTGATTCCGCATTGGTTCATCAATATTTCGATCTTTGAAACAGAGCTTTCTTCGCCCATACCTTTACGCTGTTGGCAAAGAGCTTCGTAATAACGGCGGATTATCTCCTGCTTTGCGGCATAACGGCAAGCTTCGTCATCGCAGATTGCGTTACCTGCCATATTAACACCCATATCCGTAGGAGATTTATAGGGTGATTCTCCGAAAATACGCTGGAACATTGCATTAAGAACGGGGAATATTTCAACGTCACGGTTATAGTTTACCGTCTTTACGCCGTATGCATCCAAATGGAACGGGTCGATACAGTTTAGGTCGTCAAGATCGGCTGTTGCCGCTTCGTATGCAATATTTACGGGGTGGTTTAACGGAAGATTCCATATCGGGAAGGTTTCGAATTTTGCATATCCTGCTTTGACACCTCTTAAATGCTCGTGGTAAAGCTGGGACAAACAGGTTGCCATTTTACCGCTGCCGGGGCCGGGAGCTGTCATAACGACAAGGCTTCTTGTGGTTTCTATAAAATCGTTTCTGCCGTAGCCTTGATCGCTTACGATATGCTTTACGTTGGAAGGATAACCTTCTATATGATAATGCTTATAAGTTGTAACCCCAAGCGCTTCAAGACGTTTTTGGAAGGCAACGACAGAGGGTTGGGAATTATACTGTGTCAAAACGACACTGCCGACATAAAGTCCGCAGGAACGGAAAGCATCTATAAGACGCAAAACGTCTTGGTCATATGTAATACCAAGGTCTCCACGTACTTTGTTCTTTTCGATATCGTTACTGCTTATAACGATGACGATCTCTGCTTCGTCCTTAAGCGCAGTAAGCATATCTATCTTTATGCCGGGCTTAAATCCGGGGAGAACACGGGATGCGTGGTAATCGTCAAAGAGCTTACCGCCGAATTCAAGGTAGAGCTTGCCTCCGAATTTTTCAATACGCTCTCTGATATGACGTGTTTGAAGTTCCACGTATTTTTCACAATCGAAGCCTATTTTCATCATAACGCTACCCTCTTACAGTTAATTATATCTATCAATTCGGAAAGCGAGGAAATTACCCTTCTTCCCGTTTTTAAAAGCGCTTCTTCGCATTGATGTCCCGAAGAAACAAGTATACATTCGGAGCCGACTGCAGTTGCAACCTCGCTATCGTGAACCATATCGCCGACAAAAAGGATCTCTTTTTTATCAATATTGTTGTTTTCTATATATTCAAGGGTTCTTTCGACCTTCGAGCCGACGTTGCAATCCTTTGCGCCGAGGACGGTTTCGAAATATCGGGATATACCAAGTTTATCAAGATACGGTTCTATAAATTTATTATGACTTGAAGAAAAAATATACTGTTTTATGCCGTTTTGGTTTAAGGTTTTGATCAATTCGATCGTTTCGTTTGAAACGGGATTTTCGGGAGTGAATTTATGGCAAAGCGGATTGAATTCGTCGGAAAGCGATTTCATTGATTCCTTCGACATATCCAAAACCTTTTCGTAAAACTTTACAATCGGAACGTCAACCAGCGAACGGTATTCATCAAGCGTTATCGTTTTACGGTCACGTTTTTCAAGCATGACGTTCACGGCATCGCAAGCGGCGCTTGCGTCATTGAGAATCGTTCCGTTCCAATCCCAAAAAACAAATTTAAAGCTCATTTTTAATCTCCAAAACAGCAAACAGAAACCTATTTTACATTAAATTGTATTTTACCACATTCTGCATTTGATTTCAACAGTTTTTAGCCTCTTTATGAACAGATTTTTCATAAAAATTTAAACGCTCCGAACGAATCGGAGCGTTTTTGGTTTATTTCTGTTTTAATGCTCTTTCAAGCCAGATCGTACCGATATCGAATGCTTCGTAGAAATTCTTCTTTTCGCATTGCTTGATAACCTTTTCATTGAAAGAAATATCATCATCTGTATTTTGGATCTGAACAAGAACCTTTGTAGCGATTTCGATATCGCCGACCTTTTTTGCATCGAGTATATTCATAAACAAAATATACTTATCATCGGGAAAACCGTAAAAAATGAAACGACCCTGTCGAACAAGCGGTTTGCCCTTATACATAAGAGTTTTGATTTCGCCCATCGGAATTAATCAACCTTTCTTTCTGTCCGTATTGATGAAATCCTCTACAAGCGTACGAAGGAGCTCATCACGGTCGATCTTGGAAATGATCGCACGAGAATTGTTATAGTTGGTGATATAGGTAGGGTCCTCGGAAATGATATATCCTACAATCTGATTGATCGGATTATATCCTTTTTCAACGAGAGCTTCATAAACACTCTGAAGCATTCCGCGCATAACTTCCCTATGCTGTTCCTTTACGGAAAACATAAGTGTTTTCTGCTTATTGTCGAGCATTTTATTATTTTTATCCAACATAATTTACCCTCCTGTATCTTTTCAAACAGTAGTTTGGAATGTATTATACACCAAACTTCTGTTCTTTGCAAGTATTTTTTGTAAACATATTATTATTATTCGAAGCTGACGTGTTGAAACATCAGCTTCGATAATCTTAAATTAAGAACGGAGAACGATACCGTTTTCTCTTTCAAGCTTCTTAAGAATCTTCTTAACGCCTGCGTCTGCATCTTCGTCGGTCATAGTCTTATCCGCAAGACGGAATACCAATCGAACTGCAACGCTCTTCTTGCCTTCTTCAACGCCCTTTCCGCAATAAATATCGAAAACATAGGCATCTTCAAGCGATTTTCCTGCATAAGAACGGATATCCGAAAGAAGCTTTGCTGCTTCGTGATCTTTTTCGCAGATGAGCGCAATATCTCTTTCCATAGAAGGATATACGGGAAGCGGAATATATCCACGTTCGTTCTTAACTGCCGAGAAGAGTTCTTCAACAGAGATCAAAGCCGCACAAACTCCTCTGGGAAGATCGTAATTTTCACAAACGAGAGGATGTACTTCGCCGATTCGGCCGACTTTATTACCGCCGACAAGAATATCTGCACAACGTCCGGGGTGGAAGGAAGGATCTTCGAAAACAGCAACGTAGTCACGTTTAGCAATGCCGAGTCTGATAAACAATGCTTCTGCATCTGCCTTGAGATTGTAGAAGCCGCCGCAATCGGGAGTGAATGCAAAGCAAAGCATCTTCTTTTCGTTAGAAAGATCGCCGTCACGGAAATAAAGTGTCATTATTTCAGACATACGGCACTTTTCGACCTTGCGGTTTACGTTTCTCGAAAGGACTTCGAGCATTGAAGGAAGTGCGTTGGTACGCATTACCGAGGTATCTTCGCCAAGCGGATTTATCAAGCGGATAAAATCACGAAGTTCGCTATCGGCAGATACGTTGATCTTATCAAGCGCAGAGGGAGAAACGAAGGAATACGTGCAAGATTCGCAATATCCCAAGCCTGCCATTGCGTGATTGATCTGATAACGGAAAGCTTCGATAGGAAGTCTTCCGCCGAGGTCAGCCGCACCCTTGAACATCGTTTCTTCGATCTTATCAAAGCCGTAAAGACGAACAACTTCTTCTGCGATATCAGCGGTATTGATTATATCGCTTCTGTAAGGAGGAACGATAAGTCCGCCCTTACCGTCGGCAACAAGCTCGACTTTGGCGAGAAGATCATCCATTTCTTCATCGGAAATATTTGTTCCCAAAAGTGCATTGATCTTTGCACGATCGTAAGCAACGACTCTTTCGGAAACGTCGGCATTATTGATATCTATAATACCTTCAACAACGTCACCGCAGCAAAGCATATTTACAAGCTCTGCCGCACGGTCAACAGCAGGAAGAGTGTTGCACGCAGGAAGACCTTTTTCAAACTTCGCAGAGCTATCGGTACGAAGACCGACAGCTTTAGAAGTCTTTCTAATGCTTTCACGGGCAAAATTTGCGCTTTCGAAAACAACGGTCGTGGTATTATCGGTGATTTCGCTGTTTTCACCGCCCATTACGCCTGCAAGCGCAACTGCACGGGAACCGTCGGCAATAACGAGCATTTCGGGGGTGAGCTTACGTGTTACACCGTCGAGAGTGACGATTTCTTCACCTTCCGAAGCATTACGAACGTTAATTTCACGGCTCTTGATATATTCATAGTCGAAAGCGTGCATCGGCTGACCGTATTCAAGCATTACGAAGTTTGTAATATCAACGATATTATTAATAGGTCTTACGCCTGCGGCACGCAATTTTGCACGCAACCAGAGAGGAGAAGGACCGATCTTAACGTTTTTAACCACTCTTGCGGTATAGCGGGGACAAAGTTCTTTATTAAGAACGTTGACCTTAATATAATCGGACGCCTTTTCACCGTCTTTAACTTCAACAACTTTGGGTTCGGGCAAGGTTGTTTTTTCATCGAAGGTTGCCGCAACTTCTCTTGCGATTCCTATATAGGAAAGGCAGTCGGGGCGGTTGAAGGTGAGTTCGAATTCAACGACGGTATCGTTAATTTTACAAACGTCACGGATATCGTCACCGAGGTTACATTCTTCTTCAAGAAGGAAAATGCCGTCTTCGATCGCATAAGGGAAATCGTTGACAGTCAAGCCAAGCTCGCCGAGAGAGCAGAGCATACCCTGAGATACGACACCACGGAGTTTTCCGTTCTTTATGGTCTTTCCGCCGGGGAGACGTGCGCCGTCAAGACATACGGGAACAATATCGCCTGCTTTTACGTTTTGCGCACCTGTAACTATTTGAAGTTTTTCTTCTTTTCCGACGTCTATCTGACAGATTATAAGATGGTCGGAATCGAGGTGGGGTTCGGTTGACATAATTTTGCCAACTACAACCTTTTCAATATCGCTTCCGAGAACCTTATAGCCTTCAACCTTTGTGCCTGTCATAGTCATAGCCTCGCAGAAGGTCTTTATATCCTCGGGAGCGTTTACATAATCTTTAAGCCAATTAAGTGATACTTCCATTTGTTTTTTCTCCTTCCCTACCGATTAAAACTGCTTTAGGAAGCGAGCGTCGTTTTCGAACATAAGACGAAGGTCGTCGATACCCGACATAACCATCGCAACACGTTCAACACCCATACCGAAAGCAAAGCCTGTGTAAACGTCGGGGTCGATTCCGCCGGCTCTTAAAACCTCGGGGTGAACCATACCGGAACCGAGTATTTCCATCCAGCCTTCGCCCTTACACAAGCGGCAGCCTTTTCCTCCGCAAACAAAGCAGGAAACGTCAACTTCCGCAGAGGGTTCTGTGAACGGGAAATTGTGAGGTCTGAAGCGTGTTTTAGTTTCGGGACCGAACATAGTCTTTGCGAATTTTGAAAGGATACCCTTAAGGTCGCCCATAGTTATTCCCTTGTCGATAACAAGACCTTCAAGCTGGTGGAACATAGGTGAATGCGATGCATCCGCAACGTCGCTTCTATATACTCTGCCGGGAGAAATGATACGGATAGGCGGAGTCATTCCACGCATTGCACGTATCTGTACGGGAGAGGTTTGGGTACGGAGCAACGTTGATTCCGTGATGTAAAAAGTATCCTGAAAATCACGTGAGGGGTGGTCTGCAGGAGCATTGAGCGCATCGAAGTTATTTCCGACGGTTTCAACTTCGGGGCCTTCTACTATAGAGAAGCCCATATCAATGAAGATCTCGGTCATACGTTCAAGCGCACGGGTTATGGGGTGGATATGTCCAGCGTTGGGAGCGATTGCATCATAAGTAACGTCAAGCTTTTCCTCGACAAGCGAGCGAGCAAGAGAAAGCTTTTTGAGCTCTGCGCCACGTTTTTCGAGAGCAGATTCGATATCGTTTCTAACTTCGTTTGCGACAGCCCCGATAATGGGACGTTCTTCGGGAGTTAACGAGCCCATTCCACGAAGGATCGCCGTCAATGCACCCTTTTTGCCGAGATATTTGATTCTGATCTCTTCCAAGGAAGTATCAGCAGCCGCAATTTCGGCTATTGCGGTCGTTCTGATTTGTTCTAATTGCTGTTTCATTTATATTGCCTTTCTTGCCTATTCAAGATAATCCTTCAATTTTTTGGAACGGCTCGGATGACGAAGCTTTCTTAATGCTTTAGCTTCTATCTGACGAATACGTTCACGGGTTATATCAAACACCTTACCGACTTCTTCAAGAGTTCTCGGTCTGCCGTCTTCAAGACCGAAACGAAGCTTGAGAACCGATTCTTCTCGAGGGGTCAAGGTATGGAGAACTTCCAAAAGGTGTTCTCTCAACATCTGATACGATGCGGCATCTGCAGGAGCAGGTGTATTATCGTCGGCAATAAAATCGCCGAGATGGGAATCCTCTTCTTCGCCGATGGGCATTTCCAAAGAAACGGGTTCTTGAGCGATCTTCAAGATATCACGAACCTTATCGACGGGCATATCCATTTCCTTTGCAATCTCTTCA
Organism: Eubacteriales bacterium; assembly: GCA_045536935.1. Taxonomy (GTDB): domain Bacteria; phylum Bacillota; class Clostridia; order Oscillospirales; family CAG-382; genus Coliplasma. The sequence continues at coordinate 31,664 of JAZSOO010000030.1, forward strand.
TCAAGAGGATCTCTTCCCTTTTCCTGAAGAAGCTGACGGGAAACACGGAGAACTTTATTGATGGTTTCAACCATATGAACGGGGATTCTTATGGTTCTTGCCTGGTCGGCTATTGCACGGGTTATTGCCTGTCTTATCCACCAAGTAGCATACGTGGAGAATTTAAAGCCCTTGCCGTAGTCAAACTTTTCTGCCGCCTTCATAAGACCAAGGTTACCTTCCTGAATAAGATCAAGGAAGAACATACCTCTGTTTACATAGCGTTTCGCAATACTTACAACAAGACGAAGGTTTGCTTCGACAAGCTGTTGTTTTGCATAAAGGTCTCCGTGAGACATTTTGTTTGCAAGTTCAAGCTCTTTTTCTGCAGAAAGAAGCGGAACTTTACCTATCTCTTTAAGATACATTCTTACGGGGTCGTCTATAGAAACGCCTTCTTGCGAAAGAAGGGTGTCTACGTCTTCCGTGACCTCTTCGAATTCTTCGTTTTCAATATCCTCATCGGTCATATCGAAAACGCTGTTTGCAAGCTCTGCGGCAACGTCAATGCCGTGTTTTTCCAAAGCTTCGCAAGCTTTTTCGAGCTTTTCGATAGAAACGTCGGTGTCGGCAAGCGCCGCAAGCACATCGAGAACCTTTATGGTTCCGTTTTCTTTCGCTTCATCGAATTTTTCTTGGGTAAAGCCGGACAAATCTCTATCCATTATTATCCTCCTGTATGTTAGACTTTTTATTTTTTATTATATTAAGATACTCACTCAACGCCGCTGCAGGATCGGATTCGATCTTTTTATCGTATTCGTTACGTTCACGGAGTGTTTTCAGAGCATCTATATGCGCATTAAGAGCAGTTATCGTGATATCGCCAAGCTGAAGTCTTGATGCACGGCAGTTTTCCATAGCACCAATCTCACGTGCCGTTAAAACGCCGTCCTTTGAAAGGACAACTTCCCTTCCTTCTGCGAAATCATCACGGAAAAGAGAGAATATTTTCTTATTAAGCGAGGTTGCAAAATCATCTTCGGTAAGCCTTTTAACTGCTTCGGGACCGAAATCCTTTCTTATCAGCAAAAGACCGATTATTGCCTCCTCGTGCGATGCTTCCGACGAAAATTTTATCTTATCGCCGTTTGCATTACCGCCGAATCCACTTTGCTCACGCAATGCGGCACGTCCCTGCTCACGGTGAAGGTTCTTTTCGTTCTTTTTATAGATCCTTTCGACCTCTTCAAGCAATGAAGCCGAGGTCAACCCAAGCTTTTCTGCCGCACGGGAAGCATAAACTTCACGTTCGGGGCGGGATGCCAGAGTTGCGATAAATTCGGTTATCTTTGGCACTGCACGGAGTTTTTCTTCGGCAATAGTTATATCGTAACGAGAGATTATCTCATCGATACGGTAATCTATCTGTCCCGACGAGCCCGTAAGCTTTGCACGGAATGCGTTTGCGCCGAATTTCTTTATAAATTCATCGGGGTCTTTCGTTTCTGTACCGAGGTTTATGATCTTGGTATCAACGCCGACTTGATTGAGCATTTCGATACCCTTTAGGGTTGCTTTTCTGCCTGCGGCATCAATATCGTATGCAAGGTAAACGGTTCGAACGTAATTTGAAATCGTTCTTGCGTGTTCGGACGTTATCGCAGTTCCGAGCGTTGCAATTGCGTTATCAAAGCCTGCCTGGTGAAGCGCAATACAGTCGGGAGAGCCTTCACATAAAATAAACGAGCCTGTTTCTGTATTTTTTGCGATATTCAAGCCGAAAAGTATACGGCTTTTTTTGAACACGGGGGTATCCGACGTATTGATATATTTACGCTCGTCGTTTTCGTTCAATCTACGGCCGCTGAACGCTACGACTTCTCCGTTTGCATCAAAAACGGGGAACATTATACGGTTTCGGAACATATCGTACATTCTGCCGTTTTTGCCCTCTCCGCCGAGGAAGGCTGTCTTTATTTCAAGCGGCGTGAAGCCTTTTGACATTAAATGATCGCAAAGAGGAGCTTGTCCGTAGGGGGAATTAGGTGCAAAACCGATTCCGAAACGTTTTACAGTCATCGATTCGAAATTACGTTTTTCGAGGTAGGCACGGGCAAACGAACCTTCGGGAGAAAGGAGTGCTTTATAGAAAAAGCGTGCGGCTTCACGGTTTATCTCGAAAACTCGGTCACGTTTTACGGTTGGTTTTGAATAGTCCTTATCGTAAGTTTCCTCAACCTTGATTCCCGCACGTTTTGCCAAAAGCTCGACTGCGTCACGGTATTCAAGATTTTCGGTCTGCATAACAAAGGTTACAACGTCGCCGCCTGCACCGCAGCCGAAGCAATAATAACTGCTTGTTGAAGGGAAAACGGTAAACGATGGGGTTCGCTCGCTGTGGAACGGACAACGTCCGACCAAATTACCGCCGGCACGCTTTAAGGTTACTACCCTGCCGATTACGTCTTCAACAGTGTTACGTAATTTAATTTCTTCCAAAAATTCACGTGTAAAAGCCATTTTCTTCCTCCTTCCGCTTTATTTTGTCAAGTTTTATTCAATCGTTACTTGAAGAACTCTTCCGTCGTTTTCGTTGGGATTTGGATAGTCGTTTGACATCATACCCAAATAAAAACTATTTTCATAAACAGCGAACGTCAACGCCAACGCATCGTGTTCAAACTCGAAAACCTTTTCCAAGCTTTCATCGACGATTTTATATACTGCATTTATAAATTTGCCTTTGTTGTTGGTTACGGAAAGAGCAAAAAGTTCTCCGTTATATTGATAAAGGTCATGGATACGTATTGATTGGTCAACGTTTACATAGTGAAGGTCGTCAACATTGGTGCAGGCATATAGATTGCCTGTGGCGAAATAGTGCTTTCCGTTAACTTCTTCGTCTGCATATATAGGCCAGAACGCACGCATGCCAAGTCCTGACATTTGCATACCGTAAAACAAAGACTCTACGTATTCAAAGCCATTTTCGGTATATTCATAAAGCTCGTTATTGCAGAAAGCATAAAGCTTTCCACCGATAGTCATTACGTCGTAATAATGGTTATCGCCTGTAACGTATTCACCGTTCTTCATCATCGGAATATTGGCGAAGGTTTCGCCGTTATCGTGGGAAACGGCGACGTATTGATAGCCGTTTGACAGATGAGTTGCGGCAAATATCTTACCGTCGAAAGATTCAAGGTCGAAACAATGAACGCTGCTTGTTACGGTGCGTTTTGTTATCCATTCGTCGTTTTTAAGAACATAGATATTACCCATCGACCAAGCGTCTTTCGGGTCGATTCCGGGAGCCATAAGGACATCGTTTATTACGTTGAATCTGTGTATTGCCTCATCACGAACAACACCGCTTATTTCCCATTCGTTTTCAGACAGCGAATATCTCCACATATCTATCGGACCACGGTTTCCGGTATAATCCCCGCAACCGAGATATAAATTGCCATCAAAAACAATCATATCCGCAGGACGTATTGCTTCAGGAAGAGCGGAATATTTTTCACCGAAGGGTACGCCGAGGTCTTTTATTGTTACAGTGGGTTCTTTTTCGGTATCCGAAATTTCGGAAGGAATTTCGGAAATGGTTTCTTGCACTTCGTTTTGGCAGGAAACAAGCAAAAAAGACAGCGAGAGAAGTACAAGGCAAATTCTAATCCTCACAATCATTCCTTTTCTTCAACGGGAAAGTATTTGTAAACATATTCTCTGCTTACGGTTTCTTTTCCCAAAGGGTCGATAGCTTTAACTTTCAATAAGTTTCCGAATTCGTCGTATTCGAAAATTGTTGTGTTGGAAATTTTATCGTCGGAATAATGCGTTTGCTTTGTGACTTGATTGTTTTCATTATATTCATATTTTGTGACAAAGTACGGCTTTTCTCCATCAATATAGTCTGTTTGAGAGATTATTTTGCCGTTTTCGTCAAATTCGGAGTCGGTACCCAAATCGCCGTTATTGTCGTATATTTTGTAAAGTTCGCCGTCTTTTGTATAGTACAACATCGCCATATACCCATCGGGTTGAACAGTATAGTTGCCGTCTTCGTCGTAGGTATAATAATAGAGATATTTGTCATTTTCTATATGCGTTGAGATTCTGTTTTGGTCATCATAAGTGTATTTTGTGGTCTGCATCATACGACCGTCAACAAATTCAACAAGAAGACCTTTTTCGTCATAAGTCCATTTACTTTCTTCACGGACTTCACCGTTTTCATTATAGGTGGTTTCGGAAATCTTATTGCCGGAAGCATCGTATGCATATTTACAGGTCAAAACTTGTCCGTCGGCAATTTCAATCTTGCTTTCTGTTAAAACTCCGTAGGAATCGTAATAATACGTTTCTGTTTCCATATCAAATATCTTTTCCTGATAGAGCAAAAGCTTTTGAGGAGTTTGAGTTACGTCCGAAGTATCGGATACGGGGTCTTTGGATACGGTCTCCACTTCTCCGTTACAAGAGCAGAGCATCATTAAAAGTGCGAAAACAAAAATAACAAATCTTAAGGATTTTTTCATCGTAAACCTCCGTATTTGAATTTATTTATACTGCCATACCTTTGGCACAAACAATTCGGTGAAGCAGCCGAGTGCATAGCGGTCGGTCATACCTGCGATAAAATCGGCAGTTGCAACGCTTATACCGTCACGTTCGGCATATTTCATATATTCGTTAGGTATCTTTTCGGGGTGGGCGGAAAAATGTTCATAGAGAAACGTTATCATATTTAATACTTTTCCGTCTTCGCTTTTTGCAACCTTATTACGGTAGACACGCTCAAACATAAAATCCCGAAGGTCGTCCATAGCTTTGCCATACGGCTCGGTCATACCGATACCGTTTTCGACACCGTTTTTGATAACTGCGGTTACAAGCGAGGTTATTCTTTCACTATGGGTCTTGCCGAGGATATCCTGAAGCTCTTTAGGTATATCCGATGCTCTTAACAGTCCTGCACGAGTGGCATCGTCGATATCGTGGTTTATGTATGCAATTCTATCGGCATATTTGATTATTCTGCCTTCGAGCGTTGAAGCAGGCTCGTCACCCGTATGGCAAAGTATTGCATCACGGACCTCGAAAGTGAGGTTAAGTCCCTCTCCTTCATTCTCAAGATAATCGACAACACGAAGGCTTTGTTCGTTATGGCGGAAGCCCTCCGGAAGGATATAGTCAAGCGCCCTCTCGCCCGAATGGCCGAAGGGGGTATGACCAAGGTCGTGGCCGAGCGCAGACGCTTCGGCAAGGTCCTCATTAAGACGGAGTGCACGTGCTATGGTACGTGCAATTTGGGCAACCTCTAAAGTATGAGTTAATCTTGTTCTGTAATGGTCTCCCTCGGGAGCAAGAAAGACCTGCATTTTATGCATTAAACGGCGAAAGCTCTTGCTATGGGTGATACGGTCACGGTCACGTTGGAACTCCGTCCTTAAGGGACATTCTTCAACGGGGCGCAATCTGCCTTTTGTATTTTTTGAGTGAAATGCACTTTCGCACAAGAAAGATTCTTCAAAATCAAGCGTTCTGTTTCTTATCATTACGAAAACCTCGTAAAAACACTATTTAACTATATATACGCATAAAAAATTCAATTTACTTTTTTTACCTCTGATTTTTTTATTTAATAATTTGTTTTTATTTTAATCTATTGTGTTTTTTTGAAAAAGATGGTATAATTAAAATGAATTTTTATGTATTTGGAGAAGAAATGTTCGGATACGTACGCCCATTGAAGAGCGAGCTTCTTGTTAAAGACAGCGAATTTTATACTGCCGTTTATTGCGGCCTTTGCCATTACGGCGGAAAAAACATCTCTTTTTTGACACGTTGGCTTCTTAACTATGATTTCGTGCTTCTTTCCCTATTGCGAATGTCGCTTACCGACGAGAATATATGCGCAGAAAAGAAGCTTTGCCCATACAAGCTAAGAAAAAAGAATTGCGTTTGTGCAAACGGAAGCTATGATTACGTTATATCGGTTTTCGGTATGCTTACATACGGCAAGATACTTGACGACATTCGTGACGAAAAGGGATTTAAGAGATTTGTCAAAAAGCTTATCAAGCCTATATTTGCGCATATTGCGAAGAAATGCGATAAATACGACGGTTTGAAGGAAATAATTCAACAAGGGCTTGATGCAACGCAGAATTCAGAAGAGAAGAAATGTGCATCAATTGACAAAGCCGCAGACGGTTTTGCAACGATGATGAAGAGGATCGCTTCTTACGGACTTGACGGGAATGAAAGACTTGTTGCAGAGAATTGCGGTTATCACATCGGACGTTATATATATCTTGCAGATGCATTTGACGACATTGAAAGTGATGAAGCAAACGGCAATTACAATCCGTTCATTATGGCTTACGGCAGTGTAGAGAATGCACTTAACAACGAAAACGTTATTAAAGAAACTCTTTTTGACAGTCTTAACGCTTTTTCGAACTATTACGCACTTACAGCAAAAAATCCCCTTAATGCGATAGACAGACTTATTTTTAACATAACAGAGCTTGGCGGACGGGATGCCGTTAAGCGCATTTGCGAAAGAAAAGGAAAAACAAAATGAACAACCCTTACGAAATACTCGGCGTTTCCGAAAACGCATCGGACGAAGAAATTAAAAAGGCATACAGAAAGCTTGCAAAGCAATACCACCCCGACAACTACGTCGACAATCCTCTCAAAGACCTTGCGGCAGAAAAGATGAAGAGCATCAACGATGCTTATGATTCTATCCAGAAAATGCGTGCGTCGGGCGGAAGTCAAGGGGTTTTTTACGGAAGCTCGTCTGCAAATCAATACGGCGGAGAGACCGTATATACACGTATTCGCAGGCTTATTAATTCCAATAGGATCAACGAAGCGGAAACTGTTCTCGGCGGAATCGCACAAAACGAAAGAAATGCAGAATGGCATTTTCTTATGAGCCTTGTTTTTTACCGCAAGGGTTGGCTTCAGGACGCAAGAAACGAGATCAACACTGCTTGCAACATGGACCCCTACAACCGTGAATACCGTATGTTCCAGCAGAGAATGAGCAGCGGTGCATATTCAAGCCCTTATGCAGGTATGAACACGAACGGTGCGGGCGAATGCTCGGGCTGTGATATATGTCAAGGTCTTATTTGTGCCGATTGTTGTTGTGAATGTATGGGCGGCGACCTGATACGTTGCTGTTAAGGCTATGAAATCAACAAAAAAGCTTGCTCTCGCAAGCATATTCACCGCATTGTCGGTTATCGTTTTATTTGTCGGGTCGGTTTTTCAAACGCTTGACTTGAGCGCCGCAGCTTTTGCAAGTTTGATAATACTTGTTGCTTTTATCGAATTGGGCAAGGGTTGGAGCTTTGGCGTTTATTTAGCCGTTTCGGTTATTTCCCTGCTTATTCTTCCATACAAGGTTGCGGCGTTGATCTTTGCCGCATTTGCAGGGTTTTATCCGATAGTTAAAGAGCCGTTAAACCGCATTAAACCTATTTGGCTTTCATATACGGCAAGGATAGCTTGTTTTAATATCTTTCTTGCGGTTTTAATCTATTTGGCAAAAGAATTTTTCGGTCTGCAGGAAGAATTCGCCGGTTTTACAGCCGTTATTTGTGTTCTCGCAAACGTGACTTTTGTTGTTTTTGATCTTGCTTTGGAAAGAATTGCGGTTTATTACGTTCGAAAGTTAAAGCCCATACTTTTCGGAAAGCGATATTGACTTTTATATACTATATATGTTATAATTATATGATATTATTTACGGAGGTTTTGCAATGATAAAAAGCATGACCGGTTACGGCCGTCACCGTGAGGTTATCGACGGACGTGACATATTATGCGAGGTTAAATCGGTCAACAGCCGTTATCTCGACACAAACATCAAACTCGGTCGTATGTATACCGCTCTTGAGGATACGGTTAAGCAATATGCTTCAAGCCGTGTTTCCAGAGGTAAGATGGATATATACATCTCTATCGACAACATAGAAGGCAACGACAACGGTCTTTCGGTCAACGAAAAGTTTCTTGAAAGCTACGTTGCTTTATTAAGAGAAATAAAGGCTAAATACGAGCTTGGCGGTGAGGTTTCCATACATACCGTCGCAGGCAGAAACGAAGTTTTTGTCCAAACCCGTCCCGATGAAGATATGGAAGCTCTCAAAGCTCCTCTTACGGCGGTTATGGAAAAGGCTTTCGATTCCTTTACCGCTATGCGCCAAGCAGAAGGAGAAAAGCTTGAAAACGACCTTCTTTCTCATCTTACGGTGCTTGAAGATATTCGAAGCAAGATAGTTCTCCGTGCGCCCGATTCTGTCAGAGAAAACAACGAAAAGATGAAAGCCAGAATCAAAGAGCTTTTGGACAACGTGAATTACGACGAAGCAAGACTTCTTACTGAATGCGCTGTTTTTGCAGACAAGGCGGATATAAGCGAAGAGCTTGCAAGACTTGATTCTCATTTCACACAGTTTAAATCTATTCTCAAAGAAACCGTTCCCGTCGGCAGAAAGCTTGACTTTCTTGTTCAGGAAATGAACCGTGAAGTTAACACCATCGGTTCAAAATGCAACGACGGTGAGATTGCAAAGCTTGTTATCGATGCAAAGAGCTTTGTTGAAAAGATTCGTGAACAGATACAAAACATTGAATAGGAGAACGTAATGAAACTTATTGACGCAGGTTTTGGCAATTTTGTTAATTGCGACAGGCTTATTTCGGTCGTTTCTCCCGATTCGCTCCCTATCAGACGTTTGATTCAGGACGCAAAAAACGCAGGCCGTCTTATCGACGTAAGCTGCGGCAAGAAAACAAAATCGGTTCTTATTACCGACAGCGACCACATTATATGTTCCTCGGAAGAACCCGAAATTATTATTAAAAACATCACAGAAACATTATAAAAGAGAGGTAAATGCATTATGATGCTCTATCCCAACGTTCAGGACCTTACAAACGACAAAGTTAACCGTTACAAGCTTGTTATTGCTACCGCAAAGGGCGCGCGTCACATTATAGACAAAGCAAACGCAGAACGTGAGCTTGAAGAACAGCGCAGACTTGAGACCGACCGTTTCAGCAAGGACAGCAAATACGATAACGACCCCCTCCTTAACGAAAAGCCCGTTTCCGTTGCCGTTCAGAAGCTTTATGACGGCGAATATACCATAATCACTGACTGATTGAAATGAACAAAGCGTATGCCTTCGTACACATAACCGATATTTCTTACGGCATCGACAGAAAATATTCTTATTTTGTGCCTTTCGAATTACGTGAAGAAATTAAGGTTGGTTCGGTAGTTGTTGTTCCGTTCGGAAACGCAAATAAGAGAAGAAGCGCAATAGTCGTTGGTTTTGCGGAGAGTTGCGAATACCCTCACGTTAAGCCCATCGACAGCATTATGCGCTATCCTTTTGACGTGCCCGAAGACCTTATCAACACCTGCACCTTTATGAAGGAGCGCTTTTTCTGCACTTTCGGGAGTGCTTTCCGCACGGTTATTCCCCCGGGAGTCAATCTTGACAGCGAAACCATCTATGAACCCGCAGAGAACGCTGATATAAGCAAGCTTAACTCGGCGGGTGAGGTTCTTTTCAGGACGGTATCGCTTAAGGGTACAGTCAGCGAGCGTGAGATTATTTCCGAATACGGCGAAGAAGCAAAAACGCTTCTTAATTCACTTTGCAGGCTCGGTATTCTCATCAAAAAATCGAGAGTGCCCGAAAAGCTTAATGAAAAGAATCTTTTCACATACAGTCTTAACATTACCGAAGAAGAAGCAAACGAAATTGCGGAAACGGGCGAAGGTTTGACCGAGAAGCAAAAGGGTTTACTTCTTTTCCTCGTTCATTACCCTGCCGCTACCATGCACGAAATTGAAGAGATCGGCGGTTTTTCGCCTGCTATCGTTTCGGCACTCATCAAAAAGGGGATTATCAACAAGCAGGAAACTTCGTTTTTCCGTGATGCATATTCCTTTGACGACATCGAGCCCGAAGGAGAATATTCTCTCTCCGAGGAACAGCAAAACGCCGTTTCGGGGCTTATTGCGCTTTCTGAAACAAATGAGGCAAAGGCTGCTTTGCTTTTTGGTGTTACGGGAAGCGGAAAGACAAGAGTTATTACAGAAACCGCAAAAGCGGTTATAGAAAGCGGAAGACAGGTTATAATCCTTCTTCCCGAAATCGGTTTGGCTTCACAAGCGGTTAATGCTTATGCAAGAGCATTCGGCAAGCGTTTGGCTTTGATACATTCGATGCTATCGGTAGGCGAACGCACGGACACATACAGAAAGATACTTGCAGGCGACATTGACGTTGTTATCGGCACGAGAAGCGCTATTTTTGCTCCTTTTAAAAATCTCGGGCTTATCGCAATTGACGAGGAGCAGGCGCACACCTACAAAAGTGAGATGCAACCGAAATACCACGCTGTCGACATTGCACGTTTCAGATGCAGTCAATCCAAAGCTTTGATGCTTCTCTCCTCGGCAACACCGTCTATTGAAAGCTATCAAAAGGCAAAATCAGGAACATATTCCCTTTTCACGCTCAAGGAACGCTTTGGCGGTACCGAATTGCCCGAGGTTATAATTGAAGATATGCGTGAAGACGAGACCTTCACAACGGAAAAGATTATCGGTAAAAGGCTTTCGAAAGAGCTTTTGAACGCAAAAGAAGAAGGCAAGCAAGCACTTCTTTTTGTCAACAGACGTGGATACAATTCACATATATCCTGCCGTGCGTGCGGATATGTTTTTGCCTGTCCGAACTGTTCGGTCTCGCTCACACACCACGCATACGAAGGTAATATACGAAGTGCAAAGCGAATGTCCTGCCATTATTGCGGATACACGAGCGCTTTGCCCGATAAATGTCCTGCTTGCGGTAGTGAGCATATCGGATACAAGGGATTCGGTACACAAAAGCTTCAAGACGAGCTTGAACGTGATTTTCCCGATTTGAAGATCACACGAATGGATTCCGACACGACGAAAGCAAAATTTTCGCACGATAAGCTTATTGAAGAATTTGCAAACGGCGAAAGCGATATACTTATTGGTACACAGATGATCTCCAAGGGGCTTGATTTCCCCAACGTCAAGCTTGCGGGTGCAGTTTCGGTTGACAGTGCACTTTATATGGACGATTTCCGTGCAAGCGAGCGAACCTTTTCGCTCATTTCACAGCTTGTCGGACGTGCAGGACGTTCGGGAAAAAGAGGCCGTGCGATATTACAGACCTACAATCCCGAAAACGAAACACTTTGTCTGGCGGCAACGCAGAATTACGAGGACTTTTTTGAAAGCGAGATACGCTTACGAAAAGCCGTTGTCTTCCCTCCCTTCTGCTCTATGGCGGTTTTTGGCTTTGCTTCTGTTTCGGAGAGTGACTGCGAAGCTTTCGCAAAAAAATTCAACACGATATTACTATCGCTTTACGACAAGGAATATAAAGATATAAAAATTATAAAATTCGGTCCGTTTAAAAACGGTATTTATAAGGTTATGGGAAAATTCCGTCAGCGTATTATTATTAAATACAAGGACGGCGCAAGGGCAAGAGGATTTCTTTCCGCTTTGTATGCAGAAGGTCTTTCTGCACTGCCCAAGAACGTAAAACTTGACCTTGACGTTAATCCCAGCATTATTTAGGAGGCAATTATGGCGATTTTAAACATATTAAAAGAAGGCGACGAGACCCTTCGCAAGAAATGCAGGCCCGTTGAGCAGATTACCCCCAGAATACTCACCTTGCTTGACGATATGCACGAAACCCTTGATAAGGCGCAGGGTGTTGGTCTTGCCGCACCTCAGGTCGGTGTTTTGAGAAGAATAGTTATCGTTGAGATAGACGACATTAAATACGAAATGATAAACCCCGAAATCATTGAAACAAAAGGGGTTCAGGAAGAAATTGAAGCTTGCTTGTCCGTTCCCGAAAAATACGGACTTGTAAAGCGTCCCGCTTGGGTCAAAGTTCGTGCTATGGACAGAAACGGTAATATTTACGAAGCAGAAGGCGAAGGTCTTATGGCAAGATGCTTCTGCCACGAGCTTGACCATCTTGACGGCACACTTTACATTGACAAAGCCGACGAAATTTACAATCCCGACGAAATCGAGGACGGAGAATGAGAATAGTTTTTATGGGAACACCGGATTTTGCGGTGTCTTCTCTTCAGGCCCTTTATGAATCGGGACACGAAGTAGTCCTTGTCGTTACACAGCCCGACAGACCTAAAGGACGGGGATATACTCTTACCCCCTCGCCTGTTAAGCAATATGCGCTTTCCAAGGGCACAGAGGTAATTTCTCCCGAAACGCTTAAGGACGAAAGCGTTATTGAAACGCTTATAAACGCCAATGCCGACCTTTTTATAGTTACGGCATACGGCAGAATACTTTCAAAAAGAATATTGGATATACCGAAGATAGGTTGTTTTAACATACATGCTTCCCTGCTTCCTGCACTTAGAGGTGCGGCACCGATAAACCGTGCAATTATGAACGGCGATACCGTCGGTGGTGTTACGGTTATGTTTATGGACGAGGGTATGGACACGGGAGATATGGTTCTTACCAAGGAGATCGATATCCCGATATCGTGGACAGCGGAAGAATATCACGACAGTCTTGCGGAGATCAGCAAGGATGCACTTAAAGAGTTTCTTACTCTTGCGGAAAGCGGAAATATTCCGAGAACGAAGCAAGACGAAACTCTTGTGACCTATGCGGCAAAGATAGGTAACGACGACGCTTATCTTACATTTAACGAGCCTGCAAAGGCGGTTTGTGACAGAATCAGAGGGCTTTCCCCGTTCCCCGGGTCGTTTTTCTTCCTTAACGGAAAGCGTATAAAGGTTCGCTATGCCGTTGTTTCTAACGGTTGCGGCGAATTTGGTACGGTTTTGTCGACCGACAAGGGCGGTATTGAGATCGCCTGCGCAGAAGGCAGTATTATCATAACAAAGCTTTGTCCCGAAGGAAAGGGTGTTTGCGACGCAAGCAGTTATCTTAACGGACACAAGATTGAGAACGGAACGAGAGTTAATGAGCGATAAAGCAAGGCTTTCGGCTTTTAATGCCGTTAAACGAATATTCGGCGGTGCGTATTCAAACCTTATTACCGAATTTGACGGTTTGGACGGACTTGACAGAGCTTTTGCGGAAAGAATTGCTCTCGGAACGCTTGAACGCAAGATCACTCTTGAAACGGTTTTAAACGGTTACGTCAAAAAACAGACCGACGAAAACATCTTATATCTTCTTATGACGGGGATCTATCAGATCCTCTATATGGACAGAGTTCCCGACAGCGCAGCCTGCGACGAAACGGTCAATATCGCAAAAGAGGTTTTCGGCAGAAAGAATTCCGGCTTTGTTAATGCAGTTTTGAGAAACGTTGCAAGAAGCAAGCAGGAAATTTTGGAGAACCTCGATAATTCCGAAGGATATATTAAGTATTCGGCAAACAAAGAGCTTTTCAAGCTTATAAAAAGCCAATACGGTGACGATACCGAGAAGATTTTTGATTCTTTCTTTGGAAACAAGCCTTTGTTTTTGAGAGTTAATACGCTTAAAACAAATGCTGAATCGGTTGCAGACGAGATTTGCGGTACGGTTATTTCGGAAAGCACCGTTGTTGCCGAAAACAGCCAGGCTGTTATAGAAAAGATAAAGGACGGCAAATTTTACATTCAAGGTCTTGCTTCACAGAAGGCTGTTAAACTTCTTGATGTAAAGCCGGGACATACTGTTATTGACGTTTGTGCCTGCCCCGGCGGAAAAAGCTTGGGTGCGGCTATCGATATGCAGAACAAGGGTAAGATCTATTCTTTTGATCTGCACAAAAACAAGCTTCCGCTTATTCAAAAGAGTGCAGAAACGCTCGGTATTTCTATAATTGAAACGCAGGTCAACGATGCAAGAAAAACGGTCGATGCGCTTATCGGTATTGCGGACAGAGTTATCTGCGACGTTCCCTGCAGCGGTACGGGTGTTATGGGCAGTAAGCCCGAAATTAAATACAAATCACCCGATGAATTTAAGGGGCTTTACCCCACACAAAAGGCTATTATCAATTCCGCTTCGAAATATCTTAAAGTTGGCGGGATTATGGTATATTCGACCTGCTCTATCAACAAGATCGAAAACGAAGACAACGTTAGAGATTTCTTGGAAAACAATCAAGGTTTCCGTTTGATAGAAGAAAAGACCTATCTTCCCTACGGTGAAGAATTTGAAGGGTTTTATACGGCAAAAATAATACGGGAGAAATAAGATGAAAACCGATCTTCTTTCGATGTTTCCCGAAGAATTGGCTGAATTTTGTGTTCAACTCGGTCAGCCGAAATACAGAGGAAAACAGATTTTCGAAGGTTTATATAAGGGAAAACGTGAGTTTGACGAGTTTTCGACGCTACCGAAGGGTTTTCGTGAAAAGCTTGTTGAAAATGCGTTTATCCCCACGGCAAAAATCAAAAGAAAGCTTGTTTCCGCCATTGACGGAACGGTTAAATATCTTTATGAATTGCACGACGGCGAAACGGTTGAAAGTGTTTTTATGCGTTATCATCACGGTAACACAATGTGTATTTCAACGCAGGTCGGTTGCCGTATGGGCTGTGCCTTCTGTGCCTCGACAAAGGCAGGCTTGGTCCGTTCACTTATGCCGTCCGAGATGCTTTTGCAGATCCTTGAAGCAGAACGTGATCTAAACGAACGTGTATCCAACATCGTGCTTATGGGTATGGGCGAGCCTTTAGATAACTATGACAACGTTATAAAATTCTTAAAGCTTGTCAACAATGTTTCAGGGCTTAACATCGGTTTGCGTCATATATCGCTTTCGACGTGCGGTCTTGTCGATAAAATGGACCGTCTTGCGGAGGAAGGTCTTCCTATTACCCTTTCGGTCTCGCTCCACGCACCTAACGACGAAAAGCGCAAGCAGACCATGCCTATCGCAAACAAATACAGCGTTAAAGAGCTTATTGATGCTTGTAAGCGATATATTGACAAGACAGGCAGACGTATTTCCTTTGAATATGCGCTGATCTCGGGTGTTAACGACAGTAAAGAAGACGCTCACGAGCTTGGTCGTCTGTTATCAGGTATGCTGTGTCACCTTAATTTGATACCCGTTAACCCTATTAAGGAAAAAAATTTCCAAAGAAGCGAAAAAAATGCTATAAAACTATTTACAGAAACGATAGAATTATATAAAATAAACGTAACGGTCAGACGTAAGCTCGGCTCGGATATTAATGCATCCTGCGGGCAGTTACGTGCTGACGACAGAAATCAATAAAAATCTGAAAGAAGGGAGAAAAAACTATGATATGCAACGGTAAGACCGACGTTGGTATGAAACGCAAGAACAACCAAGACAGCTTTGCGCTTTTTGCCAAGGAAGGTTATTTCTGTGCTATCGTTTGTGACGGTATGGGCGGAGCAAAAGGCGGTAACGTAGCGAGTGCTCTTGCCGTTAAGACCTTTGCATCGGTCGTCAAAAAAGCTTTTTCTTCCAAAAACCCCGACGATTATACCGAGAACGAAATCAAATCCTTATTAAAATCTGCGGTTGATCAAGCGAATTATGCAGTATATTCAAAATCGAAGACCAACGCAGACCTTGAAGGTATGGGTACAACTCTCGTTGCAGTAATCGTTTGTCTCTGCGGTACTTTTGCGGTCAACATCGGCGACAGCAGGCTTTATAAGCAAACAGAAAATGTTTTAACTCAGGTATCGACGGACCATTCTTTTGTTCAATATCTTATTGAAAAAGGTGAATTAACTCCCGAGCAGGCTGTTAATCACCCTAATAAAAACATAATTCTTCGTGCGTTGGGCGTTAACGAAAGAGTTGAATGCGATCTTTTCAGGATCGACAATTACGACAGGCTTTTGTTATGCACAGACGGGCTTACAAACCACGTCAACAACGAACGGATCGCTGAAATCATTTCCGGTACTTATACAACAAAAGAAACATCCTATAAAACAAGAACCGAAAAACTTATTACCGAAGCAAACGAAGGCGGAGGCCTTGACAACATAACGGCTGTTTTATTGGGCAGCGAATAGTTTTCAGCCGAAAACTTCGATATGCGAAAGGAATTAATATGAATAAATACGAACAATTCGTGGGAAAAGTTCTGGACGGCAGATACAGAATACTTGAGCTGATCGGCATGGGCGGTATGGCTTGTGTCCTTAAGGCTCAGGACCTTGTTATGAACCGTGTCGTCGCTATTAAGATACTTAATGACGAATACAACGGCAACGAGCAGGCAGAAGCAAGATTTATTGACGAATCTAAAGCTGTCGCTATGCTTTCCAACAAAAACATCGTTGGTGTTTACGACGTTGCGATCTACCCCGATATTAAATATATCGTTATGGAATACCTTGACGGTATCACACTGCGTGAATATCTCGACAACAAGGGTGTTATCGGTTGGAAGGAAGCCTGCATTTACGTTTTGCAGATCCTTCGTGCTCTTGAACACGCTCACAGCAAGGGTATCATCCACCGTGACATTAAGCCCCAAAATATAATTCTTATGAAGAACGGTGATATAAAAGTCACCGACTTTGGCATTGCTAAACTGCCCAATTCCGTTTCCGAGCAGAACAACGAAAAGGCTGTCGGCACGGTTTACTATATTTCTCCCGAGCAGGCTTGCGGAAAAGAGACCGATTATTATTCCGATATTTATTCCGTTGGTATTATGCTTTACGAAGCTGTAACGGGTGTTCTTCCCTTCACTGCGGAAACTCCTATGGAAGTTGCGATGATGCAGGTCAATGACGAACCCGTTCACCCGAGAGATATCGTTCTTGATATACCCGTCGGTGTTTCACAGATCATTCTTAAGGCTATGGAAAAATCGCCCTCTGACAGATTCCAGTCGGCGCACACCATGGTCAAAGCTATTGAATGGGTATTGCGTAACCCTGACGTTATATTCGCTATGGATTCTACGAGCGCAGACGAAAGTCCGACAGGCAGAGCGAGTGTTGTTTCTATCGAAATGATCGATACTGCCGAGATCCAGCCTTATGAAGAAGACGATATCGCTCAAACGCTCGGCGTGAAGAAGCCTATTACCCAAAATACGCAAAAACAGCCGAACACCGATAAAGGAAAGGCGAAAAAGAAGAAAAAGAAACGCAAGATCAACCGTTCTATGTTCCCTATAATCAACGGTGTTGCTATTGCATTCCTGCTTACCGCAGTTATCGTTTTGGTTCAGGTATTTACGCCTTATCTCCAAATCGTATTCCCCGGTCTTTTCGGTGACCCCAACGAAAATTCGGGTGCCGATAATTCCAACGATCCGACCAACGTTTCCGGCGACGTTTCTGAAATAATTTACGATAAAAACACCGAGGTAATTTATCCCGACCTTACAAAAGACGGTACGATCTACAGCGACAAGCTCGTAAACGAGCTTAAGAACGGTATCAACTACGGTTACAGCGCAAACATAGTTATTGACGAGATCATTTATATCAGTAATTCCGAATATGCTATGAACCAAATCGTAGAAACCGAGCCCAGAGGCGGACACATCAGCAAAAAGCCTCAAAACAACGAATTTTTGCATTTTTCGCAAATCATCGTTAACCGTTTTGAAAAGATCATCGTTCCCGAATTGGAAGGCTATCCTAAGAATACTGCGGAAACCCTGCTTTCCAACCTCGGATTGAAGGTTAAATTCACCGAAATCGCAGACCCCGAGAATCCTTACAGATTCGACGATCAGGTTATTTATACGAAGCCCGAAGCAGGTGTTGAGCTTAAAAACGGTGATTCCGTTGAAGTTTTCATTTGCAAAAACCAAGCTTCCTCCAAGACTGCAAAAATGCCCAAGCTTATCGGTATGACCGAAGCAGACGCTATTAGATTTGCAAAGGTATATGCTCTCTACGACGTTGAGGTCAAATATACCGAGGTTGAAGGCGGTAACGGCAGAGTTATCTCGCAAAGCATCCCCGCAGGTGTTGTAAGTTCAATTGGAACAAAGGTCGTTATCGAGGTTTCGATCCCCAAGAGTGCTACCCCGACACCGAATTTGACGGGGCTTACATACGAACAAGCCAAAACACAGCTTCAGGTGCTTTTGCAGGGCAGAGAATTTGATATATTCACGACCTACTATACTGCAGACGAAACTCTTAAGGATCTTGTTTCCGCAACCGAAATGATCACAGGTTTCGAAGACCGTATGGATGCATTGGAAACTCTCGGATGTGTTCCCTCCTTTGAACCCGACGAAAACGCTTTGATCATTCACCAAAGCGTACCCTTTAACACACCTCTTACGGAAGATATTACACGGATCGACCTTATCTTGATAAGTTATTACGTTCCCGAAGAGCCGTCCGACGAACCTTCCGACGAACCTTCTGATGAACCCTCGAGCGAACCTTCCGACGAACCCTCTGCAGAACCTTCTACGGAACCTTCTGCGGAGCCTTCGGATGAGCCTTCGAGCGAACCTTCCCTCGAGCCTTCCGCAGAGCCTTCCGACGAGCCTTCTGCAGAACCGTCGGCTGAACCTTCTGCCGAACCTTCCGACGAACCGTCAGACGAACCTACAGTATCCGAAATTCCCGACAATTCCGAACAAACTTCGGACAACTCTGCGAACGAAGCTTCTGACGATGCAACCGCAAACAACTCAAGTGCGGAGGTTGCTCCTTGAGTGTAGTTGAAAAGGAAGGACTTGTCCTTTCGGGTAAAAACGGATTATATACCGTCGAGCACGGCGGAACACGATTCATTTGCCGTTCGGGCACAAAGGTAAGGAAATTCGAGGGCAAGATCCTCGCAGGCGACAGAGTTGTTTTCCGTGACAACGGTGACGGGAACGGATTTATAACGTCACTTCTGCCGAGAAAGAATTTCCTTGTAAGACCGCCCGTTGCAAACATCGACCTTCTCACTATGGTGGTTGCACCTAAAGACCCGATGCCGTACCTCTATAATATAGACCTTCTTACCGTTATCGCAGAGAAGAACGGTATTGAATGTGCGATCATCATATCAAAAAACGATATTGCGGATTCTGACGAGATTTGCGAAGTATATCGCAAAACACCTTTCAGAACGGTTCAAACAAGCTCTAACGCAAAGGTTGGTATCGACGAAGCCAAAGAGCTTTTGAACGGAAAGATTGCTGTTTTATGCGGTGCTTCCGGTGTTGGTAAATCAACTTTGATAAATTCGATATACCCCTTCCTTAATTTGGAAACGGGTGAGCTTTCACAGAAGATTGCCCGTGGCAAGAACACCACACGCACGACCGAGCTGTTTTCCTTCGGCAACGGTACATATCTTGCCGACACGCCCGGCTTTACAGCGGTCAGCACCGAGCTTTACTGTTCTATCGATCACAAAGAGCTTGATGCTCTCTTCCCCGAATTTCAAGAGCACAAGCATAATTGCAGATATGCGGATTGCACACATACGAAAGAAGCCGAATGCGGTATCGTATATGCGGTTTCGGAAGGCAAGATCGCAGCATCAAGACACGAAAGTTATAAAAAGCTTTATGATGAGCTTAAAAATATCGACAGATATAAATAAAATCGGAGGATTATTATGTTTATAGGTTATTATTCTTTAGCGAACGCAGTTACGATGTTCGGCTTGATCTCAGCCGTGACCTCCTGCTTCCTCGCTGCAAACGGCAATTTTAAATTTGCTATTTTCATGTTATTTTTTGCATTCCTCTGCGACAGCTTTGACGGAAAGATCGCAAGAGCAGAAAAAAACAGATCTCCGAGACAAAAGTTCTACGGTGTTCAGCTTGACAGTCTTTGCGATGTAATAAGCTTTGGTTTTGTTCCCTGCTTTATCGCTTTTTCTTTCGGTTTTGACGGTTGGCTTGACGTTCTCATCTATTGTATCTTCATTCTTTGCGGTGTTATAAGACTTGCGTACTTTAACACTCTTTCCAACGAAAAGCCCGGCAAGCCTATGAAATATTTCAAGGGTGTTCCGATTCCTGCTTCTGCAGCCGTTATTACAATTCTCTTTGTACTTACCACTTTTATCGGTCCCGAAGTAATGGTTTGGTTGTTCAGGATCGCCCTTTTGGTTCTCGCTGTCGGTTATATCTTCAATATTAAAATCAAGAAGCCCGACATTAAGACCGGTATGATCTATCTTTGCGTTCACGTTTTGTTGATACTTATATTGCTTATTGCAGGTGATTGCAAATCTCCCAAGCAGTTCGATAAACCTGTTGACGCAACCGTTGAAACCGGTGACGTAAGTAAATAAAAACGTTTAAACCCCACCGAAACGATGGGGTTTTACATATCAAAGACACAAAAAAGAGGTTGTAAGAACAACCTCTTTTATATTATCAAATTTTAATCGTAGTCAACAAATATAAGCGGATTTACGATCTCACCGTCAACGTGGACTTCGAAATGGAGATGAGGTCCTGTGGAAACGCCGGTAGAACCGATCTTACCGATCTCTGCTCCTGTGGAAACAACGTCGCCGACCTTAACGGAAAACGCACTAAGGTGTGCATAAAGTGTTTCGACTCCGTCACCGTGGTCGATAATAACACAATTACCGTAACCGTTATAAACGTCTGCTCTGACAACTGTGCCGCCGTATGCTGCTACAACGGGATCTCCGTGACAGCCCTGCTTTGAAATATCAAGTCCGTTATGGGTCCTGCCCCATCTGGGACCGACATAAGAAGTAACGTTACCGTCGTAAGGCTTTATAAACTTATTAAGAGATGCAACGTTTGAACCGTTTGAACGAGCGCCGACACGAATTACTTCGTCAACTGGTTCTGTGGTAACTTCAAGTGTTACAAATGTACGTTCGGTTTCAATACCGTCAACAGAAACAACACGGTAGATCTCTTTACCTTCGCCGTCATAACCCTTTGTTACGACCTTCTTTGCGCCGTTACGCATTGAATCGGTATAAACGGTTTTGGTATTATGCTCAAGAACAACGTTTTCGCTAACGTTGATAACCGAGGATACAGAAAGCTTAACTGCAAGTGTTTTATCGGTATAGTCATATACCGTTTCGCCCGAGAGGAGCGAAACTGCTTTCGTTTTATCGACAAACATATCTGCGGAATATTCGCCGGATACGATATCGATCTTATTAAGAAAGCTGTTTTCTGCGTTTGCATTAAGCGAAAGTGCAGAAACACGTGCATCAAGAACAGTTTTTATTGCTTCTTCTGCATCAGTCTTATTGTTAAGTGCTGCAACGAATTCGCCGTCAATATATATCGCTTCGCCGGAAAGAAGTGCTGTTGAAACGTTTTCTTCGGAAGCAACGTCCGAAATAACTTCAACAGGCCCGGAACTGTTGCCAACAAAAGCGAATATACAGCAAAGTGCAACAGCAAACGCCGTTATTGCTATAACAGTTATTTTATTTTTGTGTATGGACTTAATACTTTTTGAAATAATATCCAAAAACTAACCTCCAATGCCCAAATTCGATACGATTATAAACGATAAATATGAACTGTATGTTAATATATGTTAAATTTTTTCGCATTATCGTTTTGTGCGTATGGTTTTTATAAGAAAAAACGTGATTTTGAGTATAAATTATTTAGAAAAGTATTGAAAAAGCAAATTTGCGGTTGTATAATTATTCAGTATATTATAAACAATATCTGAAAGGATAATGAAAATGCAGATCACACGCACACTTACTACCGCACCCAAAGCAAAGCCCACTGGCACGCTTGGTTTCGGCAAAATATTTACCGACCATATGTTTATTATGGATTACAACACCGAAAAGGGTTGGCACGATGCGAGAATCGTTCCCTTTGCCGACATTTCCCTTTCCCCTGCTTGTATGGTATTCCATTACGGTCAGGAAATGTTCGAGGGTATGAAGGCTTACCGTGCTAAAGACGGCAGAATACTTCTTTTCCGTCCCGAAAAGAACATCGAACGTATGAACAACACCAACGTCAGAATGTGTATTCCCGAAGTTAACCCCGATGACGTTCTTCAGGCTATTGAAGAACTTGTTTCGGTTGACAGCGATTGGATCCCCTCCGAGCCCGGCACCTCGCTTTACATTCGACCCTTCATTATTGCTACCGACCCCTTCCTTGGAGTTCATCCTTCGCACACCTACAAGTTTATGATCATTCTTTCTCCCAGCGGTTCTTACTACGCAGGCGGTCTTGCTCCTGTTAAGATCTGTGTTGAAGACGAATACGTACGTGCAGTTAAGGGCGGTACGGGTTACGCAAAGGTAGGCGGTAACTATGCTGCTTCGCTTAAAGGTCAGGAAAAGGCAGAACAGCTTGGTTATGCTCAGGTTCTTTGGCTTGACGGTATCGAGCACAAATACATCGACGAAGTCGGCGCGATGAACGTTTTCTTTGTTATCGGCGACAAGGTGGTTACACCTATGCTTGAGGGTAACATTCTTCCCGGTGTTACAAGAGATTCTGTTATCAACTATCTTAAAGCTAAGGGCTACACCGTTGAAGAACGCAGAATTTCCATTGACGAGGTTTATGAAGCCGGCAAGAACGGACTTCTTAAAGAAATGTTCGGCACGGGTACAGCGGCAGTTATTTCTCCCGTCGGTCTGCTTGATTGGAACGGCGAAAAGCTTGTGATCAACAACAACGAAATCGGCGCAATCTCTCAGATGCTTTATGATGAAATCACCGGTATTCAGTTTGGTGATAAGAAAGATGAGTTTGGATGGAGTCACGAAATCAAGAGATAAACAACAAATTCAATAACGAAACTGTATTTTTTGAAGAAGCGGAAATCAATTCCGCTTCTTTCGAAATTGAAGGACTTGAAGAAGAAAGCCAAGATGAAATGAAGACAGAAAAAAGAGCAAAGCTCTTTAATGCCCCGTTCATTATTTTGGTTTCTCTTTTTGTGCTTTCAATTATTATATATACGGCATCGAGATTTGTCCCTGCTTTTGCGGAGATCTGGACCAGATATCCTGCGCAGTTGATGCGTTTGGTTTTGGCAAAGCTTACGGGTTGGATCCCCTTCTCGTTTGCAGAGACTGTTATTGTTACGCTTCCTATCACGGTCACGGCATTTATTGTTGGAGTTTCTGTTTCGACAAAGAGAAATGATTCCAAAGAGAATTTCTATAAATGGTTACGTCCCATCATTTCTGTGATTCTTGTTATACTAACGCTGTTTTTTGCCGCTTTCGGCCCTGCTTACGGAAGATATTCGCTCTCTCAAAACCTTAAGCTTGACAGAAAAGACGTTAGCGTTGACGAGCTTTTTGCGACGGGAATTATTGTTTCCGCCTTTACTAATCTTGACGTCGGCGAGATCGACTTTGATTCGGAAGGCGCATCTGTTATGCCCTATGGGTTTGACGTGCTTGTCGAAAAGATGAATCAAGCATACAGAAAATATACCGACGGTTTGGACTATATCTCACATTTCGATTCTTCACCAAAGCCCATTGCTCTTTCAGAGCCGATGACTTATACGCACATTTCGGGCGTTTACACCTATATGACAGGCGAAGCAAACATCAATATCAACTATCCCGATTTTCTGCTTCCATTCACGGTCGCGCACGAGATGGCACATCAACGAGGAATTGCCCGTGAGGACGAGGCGAATTTTGTTGCATTCCTTGTTTGCACTTACAGCGACGACGCATATATACGTTATTCCGGTTATGCCAATATGCTCAATTATATCAACAGCGCTCTCGGAAAGAGCGATAAAGAAAAAGGCAAGGAACTGTTTCAAAAGTATACTCCCTATAACGTGCAGTTGGAGTTTGCGGCATATTCAGAGTTTTTTGATAAATACCGTGAAAGCACGGCAAGCAAGGTTTCGGGTACGATCAACAACGCCTATCTTCAGTCGCAAGGGCAGACCGCAGGAACAAAAAGCTATGGACTTGTTGTTGACCTTGCCGTGGCTTATTACAAAAGATATACAAACGCTCAATAAACCACCGCACAATCACCCCGCAAAAAAAGAGGTTGCCGATATGGCAACCTCTTCGTTTATATTACATTAATTTACGGATAAGTCCTTTAATGTCCTCAAGAGAAGCTTCCTTGGGGTTGCCGGGAGCGCAAGCATCGGCGAATGCGGATTCTGCAAGGAAATCGATATCTTCTTCCTTTAATGCGGAAAGCTTTTCGGGAATTCCGACGTCGGCGCTAAGCTTACGGACAGCATCAACAGCGGCCTTGCGGTAGGTTTCTGTATCCATGCCCGCAGTGTCAACACCCATAGCTTCGGCGATAGCTTTATACTTTTCGCCCGTGCAATCTGCATTATATTCCATAACGATAGGAAGCATCATTGCACAAGCAACGCCGTGAGGGGTATCGTAAACTGCGCCCAACGTATGTGCTACCGAATGGGCGATTCCCAATCCGACGTTAGAGAACGCCATACCCGTTACAAACTGACCGAGAGCCATGCCTTCTCTTCCTTCGGGCTCGTTATTAACAGCACCGCGAAGGCTTTTTGCAATCAAGCGGATCGCTTCGAGGTTAAGGCAATCTGGCAAAGCCCAAGCGCCTTTTGTCGTATAGCCTTCGATAGCGTGAGTGAGAGCATCCATGCCCGTTGCCGCCGTTAAGCCCTTTGGCATTGTAGACATCATATCAGGGTCTACGACCGCAACATCGGGAATATCGTTAACGTCAACGCAGACGAATTTGCGCTTGCGTTCGACGTCGGTTATAACGTAGTTTATCGTTGCTTCTGCGGCTGTACCTGCCGTTGTGGGAACCGCTATGGTATAAACGGTACGGTTCTTCGTCGGAGCAACGCCTTCAAGAGAACGTACGTCTGCAAATTCGGGGTTATTAATAATGATACCTATCGCTTTTGCGGTATCCATTGAAGAACCGCCGCCGATGGCGATCATATAATCTGCGCCCGAAGCCTTATATGCCGTAACGCCGTTCTTTACGTTTTCGATAGTGGGGTTGGGTTTGATATCGGAATATATCTCGTAAGCCATATTTGAAGCATCAAGTATGTCGGTAACTTTTTTAGTTACGCCGAATTTTACGAGATCGGGGTCGGTTGCCACAAAAGCTTTTTTAAAGCCTTTTGCTGAAACGATTCCGGGAATCTCTTGGATTGCACCTTTGCCGTGATAGGATATCGGATTTGATACGAAACGGTTTGCCATAATACGTCCTCCTATATGTTGTTTTTAGGTTTTTTTACCTTAATTTATTATACCCTATTTTATGGAAAAATTCAATAAGGTTTTTTCCGTTTTATTGTCGAAATACGTGCTTTGCCAACGCAATCTATGTAGATGAACAAAAGACGGGCAGGTTGTAACGTCTTTTGTTTTGTGCGAAAGAGTATCCAAACGGAACAGAACGCGGGTAAAGGCAAGTACAAGTAGTATGACTTCTCTGTTCGATAAATTGGAATTTATCGGTTAATCCAATCGTCTCTTGAAATCGCAAATACCCTTGTAATTTCGTTTATCTCATCAGAAAACTCATCTACTTGTTTGCAGCCATATGACATAGCAGTTTTGGCTGATGGCTCATTGGTATACTTCATATAAGAATAAACGATGTTAAAAGTAGTGTTGTAAAAAGTCCAATCTCTGACAGCAATTGCCGCTTCTTTTGCATATCCTTTTCGCTGCTTGTCAGCTCTGATATGGTATCCGATTTCAGGTTTTATTTCTCCGTTGATCAGCTGCATTGTCAAGCCGCAGTCGCCTATCATTTCGCCCGTCTCTTTCAAGCATACGGCCCACATTCCAAAACCAAATACCCGATATCGTTCAATATTTCGCTCAATCCAGATTTTCACCCTGTTTTCATCAAATGTATAGGGATAATGTTGCATTATATCCGAATCCGCTAACACCTTGTAAAGTGCGTGAAAATCATCATCTGTCATTTCTCTTAACAGTAAACGTTCTGTTTCAATAACCATTATCGTCTGCCTCGTCAAATTCCAGTTTATCTTTCTCCTATAATATCCAATATTTTGCCCGCATAGTCTTCTGCGTGATCTATAGAAAATTCCCCATGATACATTTTGGGGAGAACCTGCAATAAACTTTCTTGCAGCGTTTCCTGAATTATTTTTGCTGATTTTTGCATTGCTTTGTTTTCCTTCTCGCCAACAAATACATAGGTCTTTGCAGAGCAATCAGCAAGAGATGGTTTTATGCCGTACAAAGCATTTGCTTCCAAAAAAGCAATCATGTTCGATTTAGAAATACCGCAAGTATCTCGAAAGTATTCTTCAAAAAGTTCTTGCTTTATTTTTAGTGATTTGAATTGGAGTTTAGAGAACCATCTGTATTTTATTAAGCCATAGCAACTTCCAAATGCGGGCTTAATCATAGCGTATGTAAATTTTGACGGGACAACCAATGCACTCTCAATCAATGCATACTGACAAATATCCTTTTTCTGCGATAGAATTTCGAGGACTATTTGTCCTCCGAGCGATAAACCGCCGATCAACAGGACTGAACCGCCAAGATGCTCGTCAATAAACTTGATTATTCTTACCGCATTTTCTTCTATACTTGTGAAATCGCAGCTACTTTTTGCATGCCCATCTAATATCGGAAGAATCACACGATAATCGGACGAAAGCTTTTCTGCTACTTCACGATAATTCCACCACGACAAACCGCCTCCGTGCAGGAGAACGATTACCTCTTTATGCTCTTTTCCGTATTCTATGTAATTCAACCGATTTTACCTCGCTTATAAATTGGAATTGGCTTAACTGTTTTCTGAAATCCATTTCTTTGACCAAGCAAACAATGTTTCGGACATCAAATCGAAATCTACCGTTCCACCATTTTTCAAATTCAAAAATGTTTCGACAATGACCTGTTCATTGGAAGACACAACTTGGAGCAATTCTTTTTGATGGCTGATATAGTTTCCCGTTTCCTTGAAAGCGATTGCGTGCACAACAAAAGAAGCAGATTTATACACTCCTCGTAAAATAGCTTCGCTTTTTTCATGGAGCATATTGTGAATACAGCCATGGTATATATTACAGGCACCGATTTTGATTGCTCTGCGCACAGCACTTTCATCAATAACTGCCATCACTTCGTCAAGGCTTCCCTTGATTGGCGTGGTGTCATGGCAAAACTGGAACAAGTCAGATGGCTCCCAATTCATAATTTCCTTTTTCCCTGAAAGGAAACCACAAATCAGTTCCCTATGAGACATGGTGTCCAGCATGTTATTATAAGTTTGAATGTCCCCAGCAGATAATTCATCCAAAATTACAACAATATCAATGTCGCTTGTTTCTGTTGCTTCGCCACGACCATAACTGCCTTGCAAGCCAACAAACCATACACGGTTTGCGAAAGTCTCATTTAATGTCTGCAAGAAATTTTTCGTCCAAGCAGTAATATCTATCATCTTAATCACCTCGTCAAATTTTATTTTATAGGATAGATTATACCATATAATTCTCTCTTTTTCAACAAAACTACGGCGGTAAGGATTTTGTCCCTTACCGCCGTCTGTGTTATGCCGATTGTTCTGCCCCCAGCCGTTCCTTCTCGGCGGCGATTTCGGCATTCATCTGCGTTATCAGTTCGGCAAGCTTTTCTTCGCATTCCTCTCTCGTCTTGGCATACACATTTTTCGGTGTGCGTTTTCCGTATGCGTTTGTTGGCGAGTACCGACCTTCGAACAGGTGGTCGTTGATCTCGGTGATACATCCAGTACCGGGGCGGCGAATTTTGGGCTGTTTCGGCTCAAATTTCGCTCTCACGGGCGTTTTCACCGTTTGGTCGGGTGTTTGCTTGTCCTCGCTCAAACTGCCCTCATTTCGCCCGAAGCCTTGCTCTATTTTGTTTGCTGCACTGCGTTGCATATTGTCGGTGATATGGGTATATATATTCAAAGTCGTTTCTGATGAAATGTGACCTATGATCGCCGACAGCGTTTTTACATCCATACCGTTGGCAAGAGCGGTTGTAGCGAAGGTGTGCCTGAGATCGTGGAAGCGGACGTGCTTACATTCTGCTCTTTC